>NZ_JBIUVC010000008.1:0-324779 GCF_044742755.1 Streptomyces sp. NPDC087845 | reverse complement strand
CGTGGGGGGGGGGTGGTGGGGGGGGGGGGGGGGGGGGGGGCGGGGGGGGGGGGGGGGGGGGGGGGGGGGGGCGGGGGGGGGGGGGGGGGCCCCCCCCCCCCCCCCCCCCCCCCGACGGGACATCCGGGGGAGAGGCCGGGGCCCAGCGCCGGGTCACATGGTGCGGTCCACGAAGAACGGGAGCAGCGCGAGGATGTCACCGAGCGCGGCCGGGGCCAACGGAACGCTTTCCAGGCTGCGACGCGCGCTGTCCAGGTGCTGTTGCGCCTCGGCCAGGGTCGCGGAGCGACCACCGGCTTCCTCGACGAGATCGGCTGCCCGCCGGGCGCCGGCGGCATCGAGCGGATCGCCGGTGCCGAGAAGTGAGGCGAGGCGCCGGGCGGCGGGGTGGCCGGCGGCCAGGGCCGCGAGCACGGGGTACGTCTTCTTCAGCCGGCGCAGATCGCCGTGCACGGGTTTTCCCGTGACCTCCGGATCTCCCCAGATTCCGAGAAGGTCGTCCACGGCCTGGAACGCCACGCCGAGATGCCGCCCGGCCCCGGCGAGGGCGTCGACGGTCGAGGCCGGGGCTCCGGCCAGCACTCCGCCCAGCCCCGCCGCGCAGCCGAGCAGCGCGCCCGTCTTGTGCTCGGCCATCGACCGGTACTCCTGCGGGCTCACCGCTTCGGGCCCGGTCCAGGGCCGGGTCTCGAAGAGCAGGTCCTCGGCCTGACCGCGCACCAGGTCGGTCAGCGTTGCGGCGAGATGCCGCACCGCCGTCGCGCCGTGGACACCGGGCGCCTCGGCCAGCGTCTGTACAGCCAGTGCGAAGAGCGCGTCGCCCGCCAGGATCGCGGGGCCGGTTCCGTACTCCTTCCAGACGGTGGCGCGCTGCCTGCGGGTCTCGTCGCCGTCCATGATGTCGTCGTGGAGGAGGGAGAAGACATGGATCAGTTCGACGGCGACCGCGCCGACGACAGCCTCCTCCGCGGGTGCTCCGGCGGCTTCGGCGCCGAGCAGCGCGAGGGCCTGGCGTACGCCCTTGCCCTGCGAGCCCGGGACGGGACTGCCGTCCGCCGCGACCCACCCGAGGGAGAAGGCGGCCATTTCCGTGTGCCACGGGTGCAGACGCTGCACGGCCTGCACGAGCGCCGGGCGTACGAGGTCCCGGCAACGGGCGAGGATCTGCGGTGCCGGGGCCTGCCGGGTTGCGGACGCTGGTGTCATCGCCGCCCGCTTTCCTCGTGCGTCCGTCCGCGGACCGGTGCCACACCGAGTTCGGCGTATGCCTTGTCCACCATGTCCCGGGCGTTGAGCAGCCCGATCCGGCTGAGGGTGCGGCGCAGTTCGTCCAGGTCGGCGGCGGTCTCGTCGAGGTCGCGGCCCAGCCGGGCCAGCGACTTGACGAGACCGAGCCGGGCCAGCGCCTCACCCCGGGGTTCGGTCATGGCGCGGAACTCGGCGAGCGCCTCCTCGTAGACCTCGCGCGCCTCCTCGTATCGGCCGGCGCGGAAGAACACGTTGGCGCGCATCTTGTGGTTGTACGCGAGCGCACTGGACAACTTCATCTCACGGCACGTGAGTTCGGCTTCCGAGAGCAGGGTCAGTGCGCGCTCCGGGTCGTCGTCCCGCAGGGAGACGATGTCCGCCATGCCCCGCAGGGCCCACGCCCGGCCGCGCCGGTCGTCCGCGTTCCCGGCCAGTTCGGCCGCCTCCTCGAACATGGCCAGGGCGCTGTCGAGCGATCCGGTGTTGCGGTGGATCTGTGCGATGCCCTCCAGGGCCCACACGGTGTGGCGTGCCTCGCCGCGGGCGCGCGCCTCGGCGAGCAGCTGTTCGTGCAGAGCCGCAACGGTCCGGTAGTCG
Source organism: Streptomyces sp. NPDC087845 (assembly GCF_044742755.1). Lineage (NCBI taxonomy): Bacteria > Bacillati > Actinomycetota > Actinomycetes > Kitasatosporales > Streptomycetaceae > Streptomyces > Streptomyces sp. NPDC087845. The sequence goes on along the minus strand of NZ_JBIUVC010000008.1, from coordinate 322,934 downwards.
CCCTGTATTCGCCCGGTCTCGGCAAGACCGGCGAGGGAGTAGCCACGGGCAACGATGTCCCCGCCGCGTTTCCCCATGTCGGCCGCGAGCCCCAACAGCCTGAAGGCGAGCCGGAGTTCGCCACGTTGCCGGGCGAGTGTCCCGCCGCTCCACAGGGCCCAGGCCATCGCCCCCTGGTCGCCGGCCGAGCGGGCCGCCCGGTAACTGGCCTTCCACGCCTGATCCGCGTCCTTCACGTTGCCGAGCCTGCGATGTGCTTCGGCCACTGCCAGCCCGCACCGTGCCACTTCCTGTTGCGACCCGGTGAGTTCGGCTTCCCGCAAGTGACGTACTCCTTCTGCCAGTACATCCGTGAGAGAGGAGTTCACCGACATCTTGGTGAGGGCGCCTTGGTACTCGGGCGCCAGTGCCTTGCTGTGCATGGGAGCCTTTCGCGCGTAGCCGGACCGATGGCAGAGCGACTATTCTCTTCATGTATACATTCAGTGCATAGTCGACTGGTGATCGGCCCCGGGTACTCGTAGTGGGGGCTTGTCACTTGCGGCGAACCGCCTTGCTGTAGATCAAGACGGTGCTCGCGTGTCCGAGGTTGCTCCGCGGTCAACGGAAGTCGAACATCGCTCGTCGCGACGTCCCGTGACTCTACGTCAGGTGAGTTGTGGCCTTCGCGCCAGGGGGCGGTGGCCCCGTGCAGGAGGCCGGTGTCGAGCCGCCCCCGCCCCGGCCGCGGGTGTGCGGTGCGGCTGGGGCTGCCGGGCCGGTCAGGGCAGTCGCAGCTCGACCCAGGGGATGCTGTCGTCGGGCAGCAGGTACCTCTCGACCTCGACGAACCCGTGCGCCAGTGCGAACCGAAGCCCGTCGGCGCTGCAGGAGAGGACGACCGTCTCGATCATGTCGGCGCCGGACGCCCGCGCTCGCTCCGGTCCTCGCGCGTAGAGCTCCGCGCCGAAGCCCTGCCGGCGGTGAGGGGCGAGCACGCGGGCGATCACTGTGGCGGTCGTCGGCCCGGAATCCGCGGCACTCGTCGGCGGACGCACGGTCGAGCACCCCACCAGGACGCCGTCGAGATACGCGACCTCCAAGTGGTTCCGCCGAGCGCACTCACGGACTTCGTCCAGGGACAAGGGCGCGGTGGGGATGATCACGTTGTGGACGTGCTGCCAGTCCTTGAGAGCGGCGTCACTCTCCGGCTGTTCGATTCGAAGGTTTCTCACCGGGGCAGGGAATCCGCGCGCATGACCACACGGCAAGCGTGTTTTCCGCGCACGCGCGTCGGACCGGCGCCGGGTCCTCGGCTCCATGCGTCATCTGCCGAGCGGCCTGCCCCACGAGGCGGGGGCGACCGCGGCGAGACCGGGCCGGAGAACCGGGCGCCGCTCGTCGTGCCAGACGACGGTGAGAGGAACGTCGAACGGGAACTCGACGTCGGAGCCGTCCTCGAACGAGACGACCACATGCGTGTCCGGGCCGGCCGGGTGGTTGTCGACCCACTGCACGTGTTCCACCACGGCCGTCAGGGCGCCGCCCGGGCCGACGAGCCGGTAGCCCTCGTCCACGTCCTGGGACCGCACGGGCATCAGCGCCGGCTGGTCCTTTGCCGCTTGCTCGTTCCGGTAATACGTCGTCATCCGGCCAAAACTACCTGACATCGACTTCCGCCGAGTCGCACGACCGCAAGCGATTCGGCGCTGCCATCTCCCTCCGCGGCGCCCCGAGGGCGTGAGCGGTTACTGATGCTCCGCGGGCTCTGGCCGTAGTAATGGACAGAAACGTGGGGGAAGCTCTCGTGGATTCGTAGCAATCGCTTACATCCTGGCACGCGGCTCGTACGTCACTCCGATGCTGTTGATCCCAGGGGAGTCTCCGGATGCGCTCTGCCCGAATACCGCTCCTCACCACGCTTCGTAAGCTGCTTGAACACCACCTCGAAGACGACGGACCGGGGTCAGCCGGTCACGGTGACGGGCAACGCGGCGGCGGCGACGGGAGGCCGGACCGCCGAGGGCGTGGCCGGACGCCCTGCGAAGCGCCGCCGACGCCTTCTGGTTAAGCTCGACGGGGGGCCGAGTACCAGAACGACGGAGGCTCCCATGACGACGCTCGAACCACGTGATGTGGCCCCTCGCCTGGCCGTCGGTGCGTTCATCCTGAACTCCGGCCTGGGCAAGCTGAAGGCGGACGACGAGACGGCCCAGGGCGTGCACGGCATGGCCTGTATCGCCTACCCGTTCCTGAAGAAGATCGAAGCCGGACGATTCACCCGGCTGCTCGCCTGGTCGGAGATCGCGGTCGGCGGAACCCTGCTCACCCCCTTCGTGCCGACCCGGCTGGCCGGACTGGCACTGACAGGGTTCTCCAGCGGCCTGCTCGGCCTCTACCTGCGGGTGCCGGGAATGCGGGAGCCCGGCAGCCTGCGGCCCACCCAGAACGGCATCCCGCTGGCCAAGGACTCCTGGATGCTGGGTATCGGACTCGGCTTCCTGGCCGCGGACCTCCGCTGGGCGGGCGGGTGCGCGTCCCGGTGTCCCCGGCGGCGGACCCGGGGCTGAAGGGTCAGCCGGCGCCCGGACGAGCAGCGGCCGATCGCTCGTTCTGCGCGGCGGGCGTGTGGGCGGGAGAGGGTGTCGAGTACAGGCGCCATACGCGGGCCGGTGGAATGTTGGCCCACACGGTGCGTCCCTCCGACGCCCCGCGCAGCCGGCATTCGGCGAGTACGGCCTCCACCGCCCGGTGCCGGGCGACTTCGGCGGCGGGGGCCACCAGTCTGCGGGCGCGGGCCGTACCGACGTACGCGAAGTACGTCAACGACCCGCCCGGGCGGAGCAGTTCCAGGTAGCGGTCCATCAGCGAGGCGACCAGGTCCGGGGCGAAGTTGGTGAAGGGCAGACCGGAGACGATCACGTCGTAGGACTTCCGCGTGGCCAGGTGTTCGACAGGGGTCTCGTGGACTTGGGCCCGAACCGGGCTCCGGAGCCGGTCGGGACGGCGGACGCGGGGCCGGGAACGCGAAGGGGAGGGCGTTGCGAACCCTCCGCTGTCCGGCTGCCCCTCATGGACGATGTTCCGCAGGACCGCCGCGAAGCGCGGGTTCGCTTCGACCACGTCCAACGAGCTGCCGGGTGCGAGCAAGGGCAGCAGAAAGCGGGTGACGGGGCCGGTGCCGGCGCCCACCTCCAGCACGTCCAGCGGTTGTCCGGCCCGCTCGGCGGCGGGTGCGCAGAGCGCGGCGGCGAGTCGGCGGCTGCTGGGTGCCACCGCGCCGGTGATACGGAAGCCGCGTACGGCCTCGGTGACGAAGAGCCGGGTGTCGGTGAAGCGGGGCCATGAAGTCATACCGGCGACGCTAGGCATCGGGGGATCTCCGGGAATCGGCCGTTGTATCCGGGCGAACCCATACGGATGTCATCAACAAGGCGTACGGAACCCCCACCGAAGTAGGGGGCGAACGCGACCAGAGACCGATGGGCCCGGGTGCCGGGGCTGCCTACGATCGGCCGGTGGAACGCGAATACCCTCATCGGGGTCCGGTATGGACCGAGTGGTTGCTTTCCGGCGCGGTGCTGCTGCTGGTTGTCCAGGGGGTGGTAAAGGCCCGCCTCGGTATGCAACCGCCGGCCGTCGGGCCGGTGGCGGCCGTCCTGGCCGCGCTGGTCCTGCCACTGCGCTGGCGCGGCCCACTCCCGGTGCTGGGTGTCGCGCTGGTGGCGCTGATCGCGCAGGGCGCGTACGAACCCGTGACGGTGATGACCTTCCACCTGTCCGCCCAGGGGCGGGTCCGTCTTGCAGCGGTGGCCGGGGCGGTCGCGGGGGTGCTCCCGTGGGTGTGCGCCGCGCCGCTGAGCGGGGGCGTCACTCCGGTGTACGGCGCCGGACTGCTGTGCGCGATGGCTCTGACGGCGGGGCTGTGGTGGCACAGCCGCCGACGCCTGATCGACTCACTGGGCGAACAGGCGGAACTCCGTGCCCAACAGGCCAGGTCGGCCGAACGGGCCCGGATCGCGGCCGACATGCATGATGTGCTGGCCCATCGGCTGAGCCTGCTGGCGCTGCACACCGGGGTGCTGGCGTTGCGGTCGGAATCGCTGCCGCCGCAGACCGGCGAGCGCATCGCCCTGCTGCGTGCCACCTCCACGCAGGCGCTGGACGATCTGCGGGATGTGCTGGGCGCCTTGCGCGCGGAGGACGACATGGGCACCGACGTCCGGGAGGGCTCGGGTCGGAGGAAGGCCCCGGCTCACGCGATCCGGAACCTGTACCAACTCCTCGACGAGGTAGGGGCGACCGGCCAGGAGGTGGCGGCCGAGGTGACCGGCGATCCGGACACCGCGCCCGCCACTCACCTGATGGTGGTGCACCGGCTCGTTCAGGAAGGTCTCACCAATGCCCGTACACACGCACCCGGTTCGGCCGTTCGGCTGAGGGTGCACTACGGTGCGCCCGCCACCGAGGTGGAGCTGGTCAACCACCCTTCCGCCGGTCCCGAACCGCGTACCGAGGGGGAGGCCCGCCAGGGCTTCGGGCTGATCGGCCTCGCCGACCGAGTGGCCGGGCTGCACGGCCGCCTCGACCACGGCCCGGGGACGGACGGCGGGTGGCGGCTTGCGGCCCGGCTGCCCTTGCACGCACAGGGCGGGAACACGGGGCGGACGCCGAACGGCGCTCGCGGAATGCCGGTGCAGAAGGAGACCGGAAAGATGCCGGTGGCGCGGTCCGAGAGACGCAGCGGATGGTTCCGGACGGGGGCCCGGTGGTGAGCGCGGTGATCAGAACGATGGTGGTCGACGACGACGCCCTGGTCCGACTGGCCCTGACCGACCTGCTGGCGACCGACTCCGGCGTCGAGGTCGTCGCTCAGGCGGCCGACGGTCTCCAGGCGGTGGCGGCGGCTGCCGCGCACCGAGTGGATGTAGCCCTCATGGACATACGGATGCCCAGGCTGGACGGCATCGCGGCGGTCGAACGGCTGCGCCTGCTGCCCCACCCGCCGCGCATCATCACGCTGACCACCTTCGACCTGGACGAATACGTGTACGAGTCGCTGGCGGCGGGCGCCGACGGGTTTCTGCTCAAGGACTCGGACCCCGCGGAGATTCTGCGGGCCGTGCATGTCGTGGCCGCCGGATCGGCGATGCTGCATCCGTCGGCAGCCCGACGGCTGATCGACCGCTACCACCGCGGCGCCCGGCCGGGCGCCGCCGCTGCCCGGGGGAGGGTGGGGCGCCTGACACCGCGGGAGAGGGATGTGCTGGCGCTGCTGGCCGAGGGCGCCACCAATGCGGAGATCGCCGACGGGCTCCGCATGAGCGAGAGCACCGTGAAGGCTCATGTGAGTCGCATCCTGACTACTCTGGAGGTGGGCAACCGTGTCCGAGCGGCTCTGGCCGCGCGGGACGCCGGGCTGACGGATGGCCCTCCGTTGCCGCATGCGTAACGGTGGGTAACTGCCCGGAGTGCGGTGTACCGGAAAACCTGGTTCCGTGGCGGAGTCCGCTCCGCCCACAGATCCAAGGAGTGATCATGAGCGAGTCAGAGGAATACCGCGGTCGCATAAAGGAAATGCGCGCCAAGGCGAAGGACCTCCAGGACGCCGCCGAGCGCACCACCGACCCCAAGGAACGCCAGCGCCTGAAGGACAAGGCCCGCAGGATCGAAGCGGAGAGCGACCAGGTCAGCGGCATGGCGAGCGGGGACATCTACCCCATGGAGTAGTCGCCCCCGCGGGGCGGTCGAGCCGGGCGGCAACCGCATGCCCCGGCCGTTTCACGCCGGCGCCATGGGCGCGCCGCCGCAGCCGGCCCCTGAGCGCCGCCGTTCAGGGGCCGCCTACGCCGGTTTTGTCCACGGCCGGGGAATCCTGGCGCGGGCCGCGCGTTGAACAAGGGCGTGAGCTCCGTGATCGCATCCACCCGGTTTTCCGTACTCGACCGCTCCCGCACCCGCGAGGGGCATGACGGCCCGGAAGCGCTGCGTGACACCGTGCGCCTCGCCCAGGAGGCCGAGGCGCTCGGGTACCACCGGTTCTGGGTGTCCGAGCATCACGGAGTGCCCGGTGTCGCCGGGTCGGCACCGACCGTACTGGCCGCGGCGGTCGCGGCGGCGACCTCCACCATTCGGGTCGGTACGGGCGGTGTGATGCTGCCCAATCACCAACCGCTGGTGGTGGCCGAGCAGTTCGGTGTCCTGGAGTCCCTCTTCCCCGGCCGGATCGACATGGGCCTCGGGCGCTCGGTGGGCTTCACCGGCGGTGTCCGCAAGGCACTCGGCCGGGACAAGTCGGCGGCTGAGGGGTTTGCCGGGCAGCTCACCGAGCTGCTCGGCTGGCTGGACGGCACGCAGAGCGCCCACCCGCAGGTCCATGCCCGCCCCGCCGAGGGACTGCGGGTCCCCCCGTTCGTGCTGGCCGTCGGTGAGGGGGCGGGCATCGCGGCGGCGGCCGGGCTGCCACTGGTCGTCGGGGACCTCCGCGGCCGGGAGGAACTGCTGCGGGCGATCGACCGCTATCGCGGGGAGTTCCGTCCCTCGTCCTGGGCCTCGCGGCCCTATGTGGTCGTGTCGGGCACGATCGCGCCGGCGGGGTCCTCGGAGGAGGCCCGGCGCCTCCTGATCCCGGAAGCCTGGGCCATGGCGTACTCCCGGGCGCACGGCGTGTTCCCGCCGCTCGCCCCCGCCGAGCGGGTCGAGGCACTGACCATGACGGAGAAGGAACGCGGTTTCTACGAGAGCGGATTGCGCGGTCACCTCCATGGCACGGAGGAGGACGTGTCCGCAGCGCTCGAATCGGCCATCGAGGAGACCGGTGCGGACGAGGTGCTCGTCACCACCAGCACCTATGACCGCGCGGCGCTGACGGACTCCTTGCACCGGCTGGCCCGGATCGCGGACCTGGCCGGCTGACCGCCGGGGCGTCCGACCGCCCCGGTCGCTGCCCACCCCCGGCCGCCTGCGGGGGGTGCGCCCCATGGCTGCAGGACACTCACCCGTATCGCCCGTATCCGCGCAGCGCGCGGCAATCCTCCGGTGGTTCCCGCCGTCACACGTGGCACGCTTGGCCCCCGTATGTCCCGGACCATCCGAGGGAGACGTGCCACGTGCCGCGGAACCAGCCGGCGGAGTCCCTCGCCACCCCGGCCGTGCTGGCCGAGGAGCGTCGGCTCCGCAAGGAGCTCGGATTCTGGGGCCTGACCGCGATCGGCTTCTCCAACATCCTGGGGTCGGGCTGGCTGTTCGCGGCCATGTACGCCGCCCGGACCGCCGGCCCCGCCGCTCTGCTGTCCTGGATCGCGGCCGGCGCGCTGTGCGGCCTGGTCGCCCTCGTCATGGTGGAACTCGGGGCCACCCGTCCGGAGGGCGGCGGCACCGTGCGCTGGCCGTTGTACGCGAGCGGGCGGCTGGTCGGCACGGTGATCGGCTGGTCCGTCCTGCTGTCGGTCGGCGGGACGGCGGCGGAGATCAGCGCGATCATGCAGTACGCCGCGCACTATCTGCCGGGGCTGCACACGGGCGGAAGGCTCAGTGCCTCGGGCCTCGGTGTGGCCGTCGGGCTGAGTGTCCTGTTGACCGCGCTCAACTGGTTCGCCGTGCGGATGTTCGCCCGGCTGAACAACCTGGTGTCGGTGTTCAAGGTCGTCGTCCCCGTCGTCACGGTCGTCGCGCTGTTCCTCTCGGGCACGCACTCCGGGCGTCTCACCGACCACGGCGGCTTCGCACCGTACGGCTACGCGGCATGTCTGACCGCTCTCGCCGGTGGAGGCATCGTCTACTCCGTCAACGGGTTCCAGGCCCCGCTCGACTTCTCGGGGGAGGCCCGCAACCCGCGCCGTAACGTGCCGGCCGCCGTCCTCACCGGAATCGGCCTCGCTGTGCTGGTCTACCTCGGGCTCCAACTGGCGTTCCTGTTCACGGTGCCCGAGTCCCTGCTCGGCGACGGCTGGCAGGGAGTCGACTTCGAGTCGCCGTTCGGGCAGCTCGCCCTGGTGCTCAATCTGCACTGGCTGGCCACGCTGCTCTACGCGGACGCGGTGATCTCTCCCGGTGGTTCGGCCTATGTGGGGGTGGCGATCGATGCCCGGCACACGTACGCCCTGGCGAAGAACGGACTGCTGCCCCGCTTCTTCATGCGGATCGATGCCCGTTCCGGCATGGCGCACCGGGCACTGGTGCTCAACCTCGCCGTCATCGTCGTCTTCATGCTGCCCTTCGGCGGCTGGCAGGACATCGTGAGTGTGATGGGCGACATGTATCTGCTGACCTACGCGGCTTCGGCCGTCGCCGTCGCCGTGTTCCGGGCACACGAGCGCGGGAGCGGAGTGCCGCGGAGGGCGGGCGAGGTGCCGGGGGTGCGCTGGATCGCGCCGGTCAGTTTCGTCGTGGCCGCCGAGTTCGTCTTCTGGTCGGGCTGGCACGACCTGCGGCTCGCCCTGCCGCTCGTTCTGCTCGGTGTCCCGCTGTTCCTGTTCCAGCAGCGTCGTGCCGAAGGGCCTTCGGTACGTGCCCAGTTGCGCCACGGTGCCTGGCTGGTCGTCCATCTGTCCGCGCTGACCGTACTGTCCTGGCTCGGTACCTTCGGCGGTTCGGGGCGCCTGCCGGCACCGTACGACTCCGTGGCGGTCGGGGCCGTGTCCCTCGGCGTCTTCGTATGGGCCGTGCGCTCGGGCGCCGACCACCTCGGAACGGCCGAGGCCCCGGCACCCGCGGCCTGAACGGAATCGCGAGAGGCAGGCCCCGGAAGGTCCCGGTGGCCCTGCCATCGACCGGCCCCCGACGGTGCATGAGGGAAATCGAGGGTTTCCGGTGCCTCCGGCCGGGCGCCGGTGAGGACCACCGGCCGGCCCCGGCCGGTTCCGCGCCCTAGCGGTTCAACAAGGCTGTGGCGATGGCGACCTGGGCCGGCTCCAGTGCGGTCCTGCCGTCCTCGATGTCCCACAGCGCGTTCTGGAGGACGCGACCGAGCGTCCAGCCCGTCGCCCGTTGCCGGTCCAGGCCGAGTACCTCGGTCAGCAGGTCGAAGCGGCGGAGCACCGCGCGTGTCACGTCGCCGGTCGCCACGACCTCCTGCCAGCGGTTGTCCATCGCGGGCAGCAGCTCGAACCCGGGGTCGCCGGCCAGGGGTTCGGGGTCGATGGCCAGCCAGGGTTCCCGCTGCCCGGCGAGGATGTTGTCGTAGTGCAGGTCCCAGTGCAGCAAGCGGTCGCCGGGTTCGCCGATCAGTTCGGCGACCGCGGCCGCGCAGGTGCGCACCAGCCGCTGCTCGGCGGGATTGCGCAGACCCGGCACGGCACGGGGTACTTCGTCGAGCATGGCCGCGGCGATGTCGGCCAGGTGCCGGAAGCCCTGTGGCGCGGGTACCGCGACCAGGCGGGCCATCAGCTCGGCCAGGATCTGCAAGGCGGCGCTGTCGTCGGCCACCGACGACAGCGGCCGGGCCGCGTCCAGCCGTTCCAGCAGCATGGTGCCGGTGTCCGGGTCGTGGTCGAGCAGGTGCACCACTCCGTTGCCGTTCCAGGCGCGCAGGCCCGGTGCGGCGTCGATGTTGTCCTCGGTGACCTGCTGGAGCTTCAGCACCGCGAGTGCGCCGTCGGCGCGGGTCACAGGCAGTACGAGTGAGGCCATGCCATGCCCCGGAGGGCCGTCCGGCCGCAGCGTCCAACGGTCCAGGAACTCCGCGGCCAGCCCCGGCAGTGCGGTGATCCAGGCACGGCCGGATGCGCCGCTGTGCCGGTCGTACAACGCGGCGAACGCCTCGGGGACGTCGATGGGGTTCGACGTGCTCATGTCGGTTCTTCTCCTTCGTCGGAATCGGGTTCGCTCAGGTACGAAGGAGTTCGGGGGGTGCCCGGATTCCGGGCAGGCGTCAAAGCATGGCTCCATTCTACCGGGGACGCCGAATTGCCCCGCGCGTCAAGGGCGATGACCGCACGACACGTCGGGGTGCGGCGCGTGTCGATGGCAGGAGAGGGGCGGAAGAACGGGGATCGTGGGGGCATGAACAGCGTTGACCTTGTGACGGACGCGTTCAACCGCGTCCAGGAGGCGGTGCACTCGGCGGTCGAGGGGCTGTCACCCACCGACCTCCATGCCCGCCTCGACGCCGGGGCGAACACGATCGCCTGGCTCGTGTGGCACCTCACCCGAATTCAGGACGACCACGTCTCCGATGCGGCCGGCATCGAGCAGGTCTGGTTCACCCGGGACTGGGCCTCCCGCTTCGACCTGCCCTTCGAGAAGAATGCCACCGGGTACGGACACAGCCATGCGGACGTCGCGGCCGTGCAGGTGGGCTCACCCGAACTCCTGCTCGGCTACTACGACGACGTCCATGAACAGACCCTCGATTTCCTCGGCGGACTCGACGGCAGGGCACTGAACCGCGTCGTCGACGAGGCGTGGTCGCCGCCCGTCACCCTCGGGGTCCGCCTGATCAGCGTCATCGCGGACGACCTGCAGCACGCAGGCCAGGCGGCCTTCGTCCGGGGCTCGCTCGAACGCCGGTAGAACTCCCCTCGGGTGCAAGCCCGTTGCCCGCTTGGGGCGTCGGTGCGCTCCGACACCCGTTCCGGCCCCCTGGTCCTCCGGGGCCGAGGGCATGGACCACATGGCCTCGGCGTCCGGGGGACCCCGGCGTTTCAGACCTTGAGGCCGATGCCGCTCACCGCGTGCCCCTGCTGGGCGTCCGCCGGGCTCTGGGCGGGGTCGGGGCGCCAGGTCGACGTCCGGACGACGCCCGGCTCCACCAACTCCAGGCCGTGGAAGAAGTCGGCGATCCGTTCCGGGCTGCGCAGATGGTACGAGCTGGCCGAATTGGCGTTGTAGGAGGCAACGGCCAGGTTCAGCGATTCACTCGTGTTCGTGCCGTCGCTGAGGGCCAGGTAACTTCCCGAGGGGAGTGCGTCCAGCAGCCGGTCGACCAGCGACCACGGGTCGTCCTCATCGGGGAGCTGGCCCATGATCCCGAGCATGGTCAGCCCGATCGGCCGGCTGAAGTCCAGTGTCCTGGCTGCTTCGGCAAGGATCGCGTCGACGTCCCTCACATCGGCGTCGATGTACGCGCACGCGCCCTCGGGGGTGCTGGCGAGCAGAGCACGGGCATGGGTCAGGACGAGCGGGTCGTTGTCGACGTACACGATCCTCGACTCCGGGGCCACCCGCTGGGCGACCTCGTGCGTGTTGTCGGCCGTGGGCAGGCCCGTGCCTATGTCGAGGAATTGACGGATGCCCGCCTCCGCGGTCAGGAAGCGCACGGCGCGGGCCAGAAAGGCTCGCTGAAGCCGGGCGATGTCGGCGAAGTCCGGAAACGTCTTGAGAATCATGTCGCCCATCTGATGGTCGACGGTGTAGTTGTCCTTGCCGCCCAGCAGGTAGTTCCATACGCGTGCCGAGTGCGGCCGGTCCGTCTGAAGCCTGTCGGCCGGCGACTGCGAAGATGTACTCATGGCCAGATCTTCACATATGCCTCCCGCACATGCCTGAGGTATTGATCACCACCGAGGACGCGAAGGAGGTTGCGCCTCCGGCCGGAGCACAACCGGGGAGCGGATCTGCGGACAGCCGGTCAACAGCCGCGGGGCGCGGTGGAGGTGGTGATTCCGGTGCCGGTCTCCCCTCCAGGTCGGGGCGTTGACTGCGGGGAGCAGCGACATCGCCGTCGTCGCACGTACCGCATAAACCAGGTGGAGGTCGGCCGGCCACGGTGATGGGATGGCGCGATGCAACGTGACGCGCCGGACATCGTGGACCGGGGGCAGTACCCGAACGCGCTGACGCCCTGGGAGCAGGAAACCTGGCGGGAGGAAGCACTCGGATGGGCGGAGCGCGGGCTCGCCGCTCACGGACTGCGTGAAACGGGGCCACGGAAGGTGAGGCTCCGGCCGTGGTCCGTGCTGGTACGGATGTCCGTCGGGGGACGCGACGCCGTCTGGTTCAAGGCCAACCCGCCTGCCAGCGCCTTCGAGGCGGGCCTGACCGAGGCGTTGTCCCGCTGGGTGCCCGCGTACGTGTTGAAGCCCCTCGCCGTCGACGCCGGCCGCGGCTGGTCGCTGCTCCCGGACGGCGGCGCGCTCTTCAGGGACGTACTCGACTCCGCCCGCGGCCCGGTCGATCCACGCGCCTGGGAGGAGCCACTGCGCCAGTACGCCGGAATGCAACGAGAACTCCTGCCGTACACCGAGCAGATCGAACTGCTCGGTGTCCCCGGCGCCCGCACGGCCGCGCTCCCCGGGACCCTCGACCGGATGGTGGACGGGAACACCGTGCTGGAACCCGCCGGCCTCAAGGCGTTGCGCGCGCTCCGGCCGCGCCTCGCGGAGTGGTGCGAGGAGCTTGAGGGCGCGGGCATCGCCGACACCCTCGACCACTCCGATCTGCACGACGGTCAGCTCTTCGCGCCCGAGCCGGGCCGTTTCACCTTCTTCGACTGGGGCGACGCGGCCGTCGCCCATCCCTTCTGCAGCTTTCTGGTTCCCGCCCGTCAGGCCAGCGAGCGGTTCGGGCCCGAGACGCTGCCCCGGTTGCAGGACGCCTACCTGGAGCCGTGGGAGGGCAACGGCCGGACGAAGGCGGAACTGCGGCGCGCGGTGAGTCTGGCGTGGCGGCTGGGAGCGATCGGCCGGGCCGTCTCCTGGGGACGCCTCTTTCCCGGTACGTCCGGCACGGCGGGCGAGGAGGAGAGCGCCCGCTGGCTGCTGGAACTCCTCACCGAGCCACCGCCGCAGCTGTCACTGCCGCTGTAGCGGCCCTCGCGCCTGCCGGAAGAGCGGAAGCAGGTGCTCGCCGATGGCGAACTCGCGAGTGGAGCCGCGTCGACGGCTCCACCGCCGAGTATGTCCACCGTTTGCTCACCGACCCGCCGCTCCCGCACTCGGCAGCCGCCCTTCGACACCCCCTGGTTCCGGAGTCACCGCGACCGGGCGGCGCATCGGCCGAGTGAACGAGCCGGGGCCGGTGCAGGGTCCGGCGCTCATCCGTCGATGAGGAGATTCTTCGCGAGGGCCCTCGGCACCGGGTAGATCCGCTCGGGCGGCAGCAGCCGCTGGGCCTGCGCGGACCGGCCGCCCTGCTTGAGTGCCGCGATCTTGCGGACTTGCGGGGTGACGTCGGTGAGGTCGACGACCCAGTCCTCCGCGAAGGTGCGGATCAGCCCGCGTCCGATTCCGACCTGGATGCTGTAGTGATTGAGGGCCGCCCCGCGCAGCGAGCGTTCGGGATCCCACTGGACGTGTACGGGAGCCCGGCCGACGGCCGCCGGGTCGGCCGTCGTCAGCACGGCCTGGGAGAGAGCCTCCTCCCATCCGGCACGGGTGATCCGTACCGCCAGGATGCGCTCCTGCCCCGGCTTCTGCGCCCAGTTGCTGCGGTGCATGAGCCACCGGAACGACGGTTTGATCCAGGTCATCCGGTTGAAGGAGAACGGCGTCACGAACCGTTTCGCCCGCAGGGACGGATCGGCGACCGCCGGTGAATAGGCCTGGTAGACCACCATCGTCTCGGCATCGAAGTGGGCGCGCACTTGGTACTGGGCAGTCATGCGCCACAGGCTGCCAGGCGCCCGGTTCCGTCGCGAACGGGTTTTCGCTCCGCCCGACCGGACTGTTCATGCCCTCGCACCCTGGTGTTCGTCTTCGTCGCGGCGCACCGTCGGCGAAACGGTTTTTCGTGCGGCGCCACCATTCGGCCCCGCTGCACGGCTGCCTAAGGTTCCCTCACTCGGCGGCGGCGTGCCGCTCCCTCGGAGGTGACCATGGCCAGCACCGCAGGCTCGGAGACGAGAAGCAGAACGAGGCGAGGGACCCGGTCCGCGGCTGCGATGGCCACGGTCCTGGGCGTGGTCGCCACCGCGGCCGCGTGCGGTGGCGGCTCGGCCGCCAACGACGCCGGCGGGTCGGCGGTGGTGTTCGCCGTGGCCGCCGATCCGGGCACTCTCAGCCCCACGACCGCGCTGGCCAGCACCGCACTGTCGATGAACTCCTTCGCGTACGACACGCTCGTGCACGTCGCGGCCGACGGCAAGGTCGTATCCGGTGTGGCCGAGAAATGGTCCGCCACGGCCACCTCCGCACAGTTCACCATCCGATCCGGGGTGACCTGCGAGGACGGATCGCCGCTCACCGCGGACGATGTGGCCGCCGAGTACAACCACATCGCCGATCCGAAGAACCAGTCGCCGTTGCTGGGGCTCTCCGTCCCCGTCACCGCCGTGGCGAAGGCCGACAGGGCGAGCCGGACCGTCACCGTCACCACGACGAAGCCCGCGCCGTTCATCGTGGAGATGTCCCGGCTGCTGCCGCTGCTCTGCAAGAAGAGCCTGGCATCACCGGCCGCGCTGGCCAAGGCCACTGCCGCGAGCGGACCGTACCGGCTGACCGAAGCGGTTCCGGGCGACCACTACACGTACGTCAAACGGGACAAGTACACCTGGGGGCCCGGCGGATCCCACGCCACGGACCTCCCCGGCAAGCTCGTCTTCAAGGTGGTCGCCAACGAGTCGACCGCGGCCAACCTCCTGATGGCCGGGCAGATCAACGGGGCCGTGATCAACGGCGCCGATCAGGACCGGCTGGACGCGGCCAAGGTGAAGAACGAGAGCTCCGAGGCGCTGTCCGGGCAGTTCCTGTTCAACCAGGCCGCCGGCCGTCCGGCCGCCGACCCGGCCGTACGCAGGGCGCTGGTCTCCGTACTGGACCTGAAGCAGCTCGCCAACGTCGCCACCGGCGGGAAGGGCAAGCCCGCCACCGGCATCGGCGAGACCGCCCCCACTCCCTGTACCGGCGACACGGTGACCGGGAACCTGCCCGCCCATGACACCGGGCAGGCCGCCGCCGCACTCACCGCGGCCGGCTGGGCGAAGAGCGGCGGCACCTGGGCCAAGGACGGCAAACCGCTCGCCGTCGGGCTCAGCTACCCGACCAATCAGGGCCCGCAGGTCGCCTCGGCGGTCGAACTCGCCGTACAGCAGTGGACGTCCTTCGGTGTGAAGGCGTCCGCGAAACCCACCGGCTCATCGAGCATCCTCAGCACCCTCAGCGGCGGCGACTGGGACGTGGCCTGGGCGCCCATCGGAGTCACGCTCCCGGACCAGCTGACCCAGTTCTACGACGGGCCGCCGCCGCCGAAGGGCAACAACTTCGGCTCGATCGACAACCCCGACTACCACCGCCTCGCCGCGCAGGCCGCGGCGGAGCCCGGCGCCTCGGGCTGCGCCCTGTGGGAAGCGGCCGATGCCGCCCTGGTCAAGCACATCGACATCGTGCCGATCGTCAGCAGGCCCATCCGCTACTACGGAAAGGGCATCACCTTCCAGGTGGACGGTGCCGGTATCGTCCCCAGCACGCTGCGGCGGAGCGCCGGCTGATGGCGACGATCACCCTGAACTCCCTGGGTGCGACGGTGCGCAGTCCCTGGGCCGGCTTCGCCCTGCGTCGCGCCTGGCGGCTGGTGGTGTCGCTGGCGGCGCTGGTCACGGCCGCGTTCGCGATGATCCATCTGATCCCCGGCGACCCGGT
This sequence comes from Streptomyces sp. NPDC087845, assembly GCF_044742755.1. NCBI lineage: Bacteria > Bacillati > Actinomycetota > Actinomycetes > Kitasatosporales > Streptomycetaceae > Streptomyces > Streptomyces sp. NPDC087845. Next base: position 307,440 of record NZ_JBIUVC010000008.1, on the reverse strand, counting down.
GCGCTCGTCGCTCGGCACCGCCGCCGACCCGGCGCTGATCGCCGCCCGCAGGCACTCGCTCGGCCTGGACCAGCCGCTGCTGAAGCAGTACGGCGATTTCGTCGGCCACCTCTTCCAGGGGCGGCTCGGTGACTCCATCGGCGCCCAGATGCCCGTCTCCGAGATCATCTCCAGCCGGCTCCCGGCGACCCTGCAGATCGCCGTCCCCGCCTTCGCGCTGATCCTGCTGCTCGCCATCCCGGTCGGGATGACGGCTGCTGTGCTGACCAAGGACGGACGCAGACGGCGTGGCGAGCTCGCCTTCACCGGCGTCACCGGATTTCTGGGCGCGGTGCCCGAGTTCCTGCTGGCGGTCGGCCTGATCGCGGCGTTCGCGGTGGCGTGGCCGGTCTTCCCGGTGGCGTCGCAGGGCGGCCCGGACTCCTACGTACTGCCGGTGCTGGCACTCACCGTCGTCCCGGCGGCGACCCTGTCGCGCATCGTGCGGGTCGAGACCCTGCGGGTGCTGGGCGAGGACTACATGCGGACCGCGCGGGCGAAGCGGCTCCCGGCCCGGCTGCGCTATCTGCGCCATGCGCTGCCCAACCTGCTCACCTCCTCGCTCACCCTGGGCGGCCTGCTGTTCAGTTCGCTGCTCGCCGGCACCGTACTGGTCGAGAACGTCTTCGCCTGGCCCGGCCTCGGCACGACGATCGTCCAGGCGATCACCGAGAAGGACTATCCGCTGGTCCAGGGCGTCGTACTGGTCTACGGGGCGGCCGCACTGCTGATCACCTTCGCCGTCGACGTGGCCGTGGCCGTCGCCGACCCCCAGTCCACCGTCCGCGGGAGTTGACGATGCCTCATCAGAAGCAGGACACCTCGCTCCGGCACCGTCTCGGGCGCACGCTCAGAACGCCGATCGGCATCACCGCGCTGACCGCATGCCTGCTGGTGGCGCTGGTCGCCGTGTTCGGGCCGGTCCTGCTCGGCGATCGGGCCGCACGGGTCGACACGGACGCGATCAACCAGGGCAGCAGCGCCGCCCACCTGCTGGGCACCGACCAGCTCGGCCGCGACATCGCCGCGCGAGTGGTGGTCGCGACCCGGCTGACCCTGCGGCTGACCCTGCTGGCTGCCCTGATCGGGGTCGGCGGCGGGCTGCTGCTCGGTGTGGCACCGGCGGTGGTGGGCCGACGCCTTCGCCGGCTCATCATCGCGACCGTCGGCGTACTCGTCGCCTTCCCCGGGCTGCTGTTCCTGCTCTTCCTCGCCACGATCCTCGGTGTGGGAAGCACCGGGGCGGTGTTCGCCGTGGGGCTGGCCATGGTCCCGCCCATGGCACGGCTGGTGCAGAACCTGACGGCGTCGATCGCCGGCTCCGACTACGTCGCCGCGGCCCGCATCCTCGGCGTGGGCCGGTTCAAGCTGGTGGTACGCCATCTGCTCCCCAACATCGTCGAGCCGTCGGTACTGTTCGCCACCCAGGCCGCGGGCAGCATCATCGTCGCCTTCTCCGGCCTCTCGTTCCTCGGACTGGGCGTACAGCCGCCCGAATACGACTGGGGGCGGCTGCTCAACGAGCAGTTGAACCGGATCTATGTGAATCCGGCCGCGGCACTGGCGCCCGGCGCGGCCGTGGTCCTGACGGGGCTGATGTTCGCTCTGGTCGGTGAGGTGCTCGCGCAGGCCGGTGGCCGACGGGCGCCGCAGGCACCGGAGCCGACGCCGCCGGAGCGGTCGAGGGCGCAGGACGAAGCGGCCGCCGACGGCGCCGGCGGGGCCCTGGTCCGGGCACGCGACCTGCGGGTGACGTTCCCCGGCGGGCGGCAGGCCGTACGCGGGATCGACTTGGACATCGCCGTGGGCGAGGCCGTCGGCCTGGTCGGCGAATCGGGTTCCGGCAAGAGCCTGAGCGCGCTGGCCCTGGCGGATCTGGTCCCGCACCTGGGACAGGTCTCCGCGGCGACGCTCCGCTTCGACGGCCACGACCTGCGGGCGGAACCGCCCCTGGGCACCGAACTGGCCATGGTCTTCCAGGACCCGATGGCCTCGCTCAACCCGGCCCTGCGGGTGGGCCGCCAGCTCGCCGAGGTGGCCGAGGTGCACCTCGGGGCGAGCCGCGCACAGGCCACCGACCGCGCCGTCGACCGGCTCCGCGCCGTCCGCATCCCCACGCCGGAACGGCGCGCCCGGCAGCGGCCGCACGAATACTCCGGAGGAATGCGGCAGCGGGCCGTCATCGCGATGGGCCTGATGGGGGAGCCGAAGCTGATCATCGCCGACGAGCCGACCACGGCGCTCGACGTGGCCGTCCAGCAGCAGGTCCTCGACCTGCTCGCCGAGGTGCGCGAGGAATCCGGCGCCGCACTGCTGCTGATCTCCCACGACCTCGCCGTCGTCGCCCAGGTCTGCGAACGGGTCCTCGTGATGTACGGCGGCCTGATCGTCGAGGACCTCCCGGTCGCCCAACTGGCCGGCGGCGCGGCCCACCCGTACACCCGGGCGCTGGTGGGGGCCGTCCCGACCATGGCCACGGATCCAGGCACGGAACTGGCGACCATCCCCGGCCGGCCCCCGGAACCGGGGGAGACCGGCCCGGGATGCCCCTTCGCGCCGCGCTGCGAACGCGCCCGGGAACGCTGCCGCGGCGAGGCTCCCGCGCTGGCCGACCTCGGACCGGGCCGCAAGGTCGCCTGCTGGTACCCGGTGGACGCGGTGACGGTCGGCGCCCCCGTCGAAGCCACCTCGCACGGAGCGGAGGCAACGTCATGAGTTCACTGGAGCTGCGGGGGATCACCGTGCGCTACGGCCGCTTCACCGCGGTGGAGAATGTCGACCTGCTGGTGCCGGAGGGAACGGTCACCGGACTGGTGGGCGGGTCCGGGTCGGGCAAGTCGACCCTCGGGAAGGCCGTCGTCGGCCTGGCACCGGTGCACTGCGGGCGTGTACTGGTCGCCGGCGGCGAGGCCGCCCGACGGCGCGGACGCAGCCGGGTGCAGCTGGTGTTCCAGAACCCGTACGCCTCGCTCGACCCGCGCATGACCATCGGCGCGTCGGTCGCCGAAGCGCTGCCCCGCGAAACCGGCTCGCACGAGGCACCCGTCCGCAGGGCACCGGCCCGCGAACGCCGCGCCGCACGTGACGCGGAGGTGGCCCGCTACCTGGAGCTCGTCGGCATCGACCCCGCGCGGGCCGTACTCACCCCGGACGCGCTCTCGGGCGGCCAGCGCCAACGGGTGGCCCTGGCAAGGGCCCTGGCCGCCCGGCCGGCCGTGCTGATCGCGGACGAGATCACCTCGGCCCTGGACGTCTCCGTCCAGGGTGCGGTGCTCAACCTGCTGCGCGGGCTCCAGCGCGAGCTGGGCTTCGCGATGCTCTTCATCTCCCACAACCTCGCGGTCGTCCGGTACCTGTCCGACCAGGTCGCCGTGATGGACGGCGGACACCTCGTCGAATGCGGCCCCACCGAACGGGTGCTGGAGCGCCCGGAGCACCCGACGACCCGGAACCTGATCTCCTGCGTACCCACCCTTGCCCTCGCCGAGGAGGCATCATGACCCGACCGCTGACGATCGACGACCTGTACCGGTTCGAGATCCCCGGTGATCCTGCACTCTCCCCCGACGGCGAACGTGTCGCCTACACACTGTCCACCCAGGACGCCGAGAACGACCGTGTGGTGCGGTCCATCTGGGAGGTGCGCGGCGGGGGCGGTCCGGCCCGGCGGCTCACCCACGGTCCCGCGGACACCGCGCCGCGCTGGTCCCCGGACGGTACGCGACTGGCGTTCCTGCGCGTGGGGCAGCTGCATCTGCTGTCCGTCGACGGGGGAGAGGCCATGCCGCTCACCACGCCCGCCCGGTGCCCGGCGGGGGCCGGGACACCGGTGTGGAGTCCGGACGGAACGCGGATCGCGTACTCGGCCCCCGAGACCCGGCGCGACGCCGCCGCCCCCGTCGTCATCGACGCCCTCGGCTGGAAGGCGGACGGGGCGGGCCTGATCGGATCCGTCCGGACCCAGCTGTTCGTGGTGGACGTGGAGTCCGGCGAGGTCCGCCGGGTCACGGAGGGCGACCGGCACGCCGGCCCGCCCACCTGGTCGCCCGACGGCACGCAGCTCGCCTACCCGGCGCAGAGCGGCCCGGACGCGGCGGTGCTCGGGACCTCGGCCGCCCATGTCGTAGGGGTCGGGGACGACGCGCCCGAGCCCCGCCGGATCGGCCCCGCCGACGGTCTCGCCGGTCCGGTGAGCTGGTTCCCCGACGGATCCGCGCTGCTCGTCGTCGGCCGGCCCGCATTCGGCGTCGGCCACCTGGAGCTGCTGCGCCAGCCCCTGGACGGATCGGCGCCGGTGTCGCTCAGCGCCGCTCTGGACCGCAACGTCCTGCCCGGCGGCCCGGGTTACCCGGGAGCGCTGCCGCAGTTCCACGGTGATGCCATCGTGTTCTGCGCCCGCGACCGGGGCGCCACACGGCTGTACCGGGTGGACGCGGCCGGAATCAGTGCGTCCCCGCTGCCCGCGGGCACCGGGGTCAGCGGCTGCTCGGTCGCCACGAAGGCCGGGCGAGCGGCGGTGGTGGTCTCCGACGCGTCGAACTTCGCCGAGATCGCCCTGCTCGATCTGGACGCCTGGACGTCCGCGGGACCGCGCGAGCCGTCGGCCGGGCGACAGCCCGCGCGACTCACCGGCCACATGGCCCGGTCGCTGCCCGAGATCGCCCTCCACCCGGTCACCGAACGCGAGTTCACCATCTCGGACGGGACGGTGGTGCACGGCATGATCACCCGTGCCGCCGGGGCGCCCGAGGGCGGGCCGCTGCTGGTGGACGTGCACGGCGGACCGCACAACGCCTGGGCCCCGCACTCCGATCCGGTCCACCTCTACCACCAGGAGCTGGCCTCGCGGGGCTGGACGATCCTGACGCTCAACGTCCGCGCCAGCGACGGCTACGGCGAGGCGTTCTACACGGCCGCCGTGGGCACCTGGGGCGAGACGGACGAGCAGGACGTCCTGCAACCGGTCGCCGCCCTCGTCGCCGAGGGGCTCGTCGACCCGGAACGGATCGCGCTCACCGGCTACAGCTACGGCGGATATCTGACCTGCTGGCTCTCCGCCCGCAGCGACGTTTTCGCCGCCGCCGTACCGGGCGGCATCCTGGTCGATCTGAGGAGCATGGCCGGCACCTCCGAGGAAGGACACCTGATCGCCGACTTCGAGATCGGCGACCCGGAACGGCTGACGGAGCTCTCGCCGATCAGCCACGCCGGCGCGGTGCGCGCGCCCACCCTGATCCTGCACGGCGGCGCCGACGACACCTGCCCGGTCGGCCAGGCCGAACAGTGGTTCCACGCGCTGCGCACCCGGGACGTGCCGGCCCGGCTGGTCGTGTACCCCGGCAGCTCGCACCTGTTCCTCCTGGACGGCCGGCCCTCGCACCGGGAGGACTACTCCCGCCGGCTGATCGAATGGGTCACGACACACACCGACCGCTGAAACCGCCGAATCCGCTGAATCAGTTGAACGAAAACGGAATGGGAGCCCGACATGACCGACACCACCGCCCTGTCCGCCCGCTGGACCGCCCGACTCGCCGAGCTGGCCGACCGGCACTCCGTCCCCGGCGCCAACCTCGGCATCCTGCACCGCGGTGAACTGATCGCCGAGGCCGCCGTCGGCCTGGCCAACACCGAGGCCGGGATCGAGACCACCACCGACACCCTCTTCCAGATCGGCTCGATCTCCAAGGTGTGGACCACGACGGTCGCCATGGCCCTGGTCGACGAGGGCCTGCTCGAACTGGACGCGCCCCTCGTCTCCGTACTCCCCGAACTGCGGCTCGCGGACGAGGAGCTGACGCAGGGCGTGACGCTCCGTCACCTCCTGGACCACACCAGCGGGATCGACGGTGACCTCTTCACCGACACCGGCCGGGGCGACGACTGCCTGGAGAAGTTTGTCGCACAGCTCGGCGAGGCCACCCCCAACCACCCGCTCGGCGCCACCATGTCGTACTGCAACGCGGGCTTCACTCTCCTCGGCCGGGTACTGGAAGTCGTCACCGGCGTCCAGTGGGACGAGCTGATGCGGGAGCGTCTGTTCCGTCCGCTCGGCCTGACGCACACCGTGACCCTGCCGGAGGAGGCACTGCGATTCCGCGCCGCCATCGGGCACCTGGGGGACCCGCCGGCGCAGGCCCCGACGTGGGGGCTGATGCGTTCGGCCGGACCGGCCGGACTGATCTGCTCGACGCCGCGCGAGGTACTGAAGTTCGCCCGGCTGCACCTCGACAACGGCGTCACCGAGGACGGCACCAAGATCCTCTCGGCCGAGGGCGCCACCGCCATGCAGACCCCGCAGGTCGAACTCCCCGACCCGTCCCTCCTCGGCAACGCCTGGGGACTGGGCTGGTTCCTCGACACCTGGGACGGGCAGCGGGTGTACGGACACGACGGCGGCACGATCGGGCAGAGCGCGTTCCTGCGGGTGCTGCCCGAGGCCGATCTGGCGGTCTGCCTGCTCACCAACGGCGGCGACACCGCGAGCCTCTACCGGGAGGTGTTCGCGGAGATCGTCCAGGAGCTGGCCGGCGTGACGATGCGCACCACGATCCAGCCGGCGACGGAGCCGGTGGCGGTGGACCCCGCCGACTACGTCGGCGTCTACCGGCGGCTCTCCAGCAGGATGGAGATCGTGGAGCGGGACGGCGGCCTGGTGATGCTCGACCGGATCACCGGACCGCTCGCCGAACTGATCTCCGACACGGAGCAGGAGTACGAGCTGCACCCGGTCGAGCCGGGGCTGTTCGTGGTGCAGAGGCCGGGGATAAAGCTCTGGATCCCCGTCGTGTTCTACACCCTCGCCGACGGCACGCCCTACATCCACCACGGTGGCCGCGCCACCCCCAAGGTGGGCTGACGTGACCGCGATCGCCGCCGCGCTGGAGGCCAGGCTGCCGGTACTGCTGGCCGACATCGAGGCGCTGGTCCGCGTGGAGTCGCCCAGCGAGGACCTGGCCGCCGTGGCCGACTGCGCCCGGGTCGTCGCCGGGCTCGGTACCCGGCTGACCGGCTCGGCACCCGAGTGGCTCGACGGCTCGGGACGGCCCGCTCTGCGCTGGCGCTTCGGCTCCGGCGACCGGGTGCTGCTGCTCGGCCACTTCGACACGGTGTGGCCGGTGGGCTCCTTGGCCGGCCACCCCTTCGAGGTGGCCGGGGGGCGGCTGACCGGACCCGGCTGCTTCGACATGAAGGCGGGCGTGGTGCAGCTGTTCCACGCGCTGTCGGTCCTCGACGACCTGGACGGGGTGTCGGTCCTGCTCACCGGCGACGAGGAGATCGGCTCCCCGACGTCACGCACCCTGATCGAGGACGAGGCCCGCCGCACCCGGGCCGTACTCGTCCTGGAGGCGAGCGAGGGCGGCGCGCTGAAGACCGCGCGCAAGGGCGTGTCCGGCTACGAGCTGAACATCGGCGGACGCGCGGCGCACGCCGGACTCGAACCGCACCGCGGCGTCAACACGACCACCGAACTGGCCCACCAGGTGCTCGCGTTGTCCACCCTCGCCGATCCGGCGACCGGCACCACGGTGACACCGACCGTGGCCTCCTCCGGCACCACGCGCAACACGGTGCCCGACGCGGCCCGGCTGCTGGTCGACGTGCGGGTGGAGACTGCCGCCGAGCAGGAGCGGGTGGACCGCGCCGTGCGGGGTCTGGCACCGGTCCTCGCGGGTGCCTCGGTCAAGCTCTCCGGCGGCCCCGACCGGCCGCCGCTCCAGGCGAGCGCGTCGGCGGAGCTGTTCGGACTCGCCCGGAACCACTACGCGGAACTGGGCTTCGGCGCCCTGCGCGGCGTGGCGGTCGGCGGCGGATCCGACGGCAACCTCACCGCCGGGGCGGGCACGCCCACACTGGACGGCCTCGGGGCCGTCGGCGGCGGGGCGCACGCGGACGACGAGCACGTGCTCGTCGCCGAACTGCCCCGCCGCGCGGCGCTGGTGGCCGCCCTGGCGGCCTCCCTCGTGCGCGAGCCGCCGGCCGCCGCCGGCGGGGTGAGATCGTGACCGGCACCGAGGCGGCCCGGGCGGCCGCCGCCGCGGACCTGGCCGCGCGCCGCGCGGGCGTGACCGTCTCGGAGCTGCACGGGCTGGACGAGATGCGGGAGGCCTGCCGGGTGCTGGACCGGGTCTGGCGGCCCGATCCCGGCAACCCGCTGATCACCCCCGAACTGCTGCGGGTCTTCGCCCACTCCGGCAGCTACGTCGTCGGGGTCCACCAGGACGGCCGGATGGTCGGATTCTGCCTGGGCTTCCTGGCCACCGCCGGACTGCACTCGCACATCGCGGGGGTGGACGGCACCGTCCGGGGCCGCAACGTCGGCTACGCGGTCAAACTCCATCAGCGGGCCTGGGCCCTGGCCCGTGGCATCACCGCGGTCACCTGGACCTTCGACCCGCTGATCAGCCGCAACGCGTATTTCAACCTGGCCAAGCTGGGCGCGGTGCCGAGCGAGTACCTGGCCGACTTCTACGGGGCGATGCAGGACGAGGTCAATGCCGGGACCGAGACGGACCGGTTGCTGGTCCACTGGGAACTGGTCGGCGAACACGCCGTCGGAGCCGCCGCGGGCATGCCCCGCATCGTCACGGTCGACAGCGCGGGCGCACACGCCGTGGTCGGTCTGGACGCCAAGCCCGACGGCTGCCCCGCCGTCGGGCGCCGGGACGGCGACACCGTCCTGGTCCGGATCCCCGCGGAGATCGAGGCACTGCGCCGCGCCGACCCGCCCCTGGCCCGCGCGTGGCGGTACGAACTGCGCGAGGTACTCGGCGGCCTGATGGCCGAGGGGCACACCGTCACCGGATTCACCCGGGACGGCTGGTACGTGATCGACAAACGTCAGGAGAGGCAGGCATGAAGCTCGTCGGTGTGGAACTGCGCCGGATCGCGATGCCACTGGTCGCACCCTTCCGAACCTCCTTCGCCACCATGACCAAACGGGAGATCCTGCTGGTCAGGGTCGAGACCGAGCACCACGAGGGCTACGGCGAATGCGTCACCATGGCCGATCCGCTGTACTCCTCGGAGTACACCGAGAGCGCGGCGGACGTCCTGCGGAGCCATCTCGTGCCCGCGCTCACCGCCCTGCCGGCGCTCGACCCCTGGGCGGTCGCCCCGGCACTGGCGGCGTTCAAGGGCCACCGGATGGCCAAGGCCGCACTGGAGACCGCGGTGCTGGACGCCTGGCTGCGCGCCCACGACCTGTCGATGGGCCAGTGGCTGGGGGCGACGGCCGAGCGGGTGCCGGCCGGGGTGTCGGTCGGCATCATGGACTCGATCCCCGAGCTCCTCGACGCCGTCGAGGGCTATCTGTCCGAGGGCTATCTGCGGATCAAGCTGAAGATCGAGCCCGGCTGGGACGTGGAACCCGTGCGCGCGGTCCGGGAACGCTTCGGCGACGGAGTGCTGCTCCAGGTGGACGCCAACACCGCGTACACCCTCGCCGACGCCGCACAGCTGGCCCGGCTCGACCCGTACGGGCTGCTGCTGATCGAACAGCCCCTGGACGAGGAGGACATCCGGGGCCACGCGGCCCTGGCCGAGCGGGTGCGCACCCCCATCTGCCTGGACGAATCCATCGTCTCCGCCCGTTCGGCGGCCGATGCCATCGCGATGGGCGCCTGTTCGGTCGTCAACATCAAGCCGGGGCGGGTCGGCGGCTATCTGGAGGCCCGGCGGATCCACGACGTGTGCGCCGCACACGGCGTGCCGGTCTGGTGCGGCGGGATGCTGGAGACCGGCCTCGGCCGGGCCGCCAACGTCGCTCTTGCCGCGCTGCCCGGCTTCACGCTGCCCGGCGACACCTCGGCCTCCGACCGGTACTACCGGACCGACATCACCGAACCGTTCGTGCTGAAGGACGGCCATCTCGACGTTCCCCGCGCCCCGGGTCTCGGACTCTCGCCGGTTCCCGGGCAGCTGGCCGAGGTGACCGAATCGACGGAATGGATCAGCCGATGACGACCTTTCGGTCAGGCACCGCAGAGACGCGGATCCGGGCGGCGTTCGACGAGGCCGGGGTCCAGGGGTTCTTCTTCGCCCGCGAGATCGACGGCGACCGCACGATCGGCGTCGCGGCGGACGAACCGGTCTGCCTCGCCTCCGTCCTCAAGATCCCGATCGCGCTGGCCTACGCCCGAGAGGCCGCGGCCGGACGGCTGGAAAGGACCGAACGCCACGCGGTGGACCAGCACTACCGCGACGGCGGCATCGGCACCTCCGGCTGCGCCGACCCGATCGAGATGAGCCTGCGCGACCTGGTCCACATGATGATGACGATGAGCGACAACGCCGCCACCGATGTCGTGCTGGACCGGGTCGGACTCGACACGGTCAACGGGATGCTCGCCGAACTGGGCCGGGAACGGACCCACTTGATCGGCGGCTGCCTGGCCCTGACCGGGTCGCTCTTCGCCGATCTCGGTGTGACCACCGAGGTCGAGGCCCACAAGAGGATGGCGGAACTGGCCGCGCAGGGGCCGGAGAAGATCCTGGAACTGTCGGTGTGCGTCCCCGAACGCACCACCCGGGGAACGGCCCGCGACATCGCCGAACTGCTGGCCGGGATCTGGCGCGACGAGGCGGGCCCCGCCGAAGCCTGCGCCGAGGTACGGGCCGTGATGTCTCAGCAGATCTGGCCGCACCGGCTGACGTCCGGCTTCGACGACAGCTACCGCGTCGCCGGCAAGACCGGGACGCTGCCGGGCTGGCGCAACGAGGCCGGGGTCGTCGAGGACCCCGGCGTCGGACGCTGGGCGGTGGCCGTCTTCACCCGGTCCGACAGGCCCGGCCTGCGCGATCCCCGCGCGGACCGGGTGATCGGGCAGGTGGCGGCAGTGGCGGTGGACGAACTCCGATCAACTACCTTGTGAGGATGACGGAGCAGCCGCGAGCCGTGCTCGGCCGGATCCTCAACGATCTGGGATCGACGCTGATCGAAGTGGTGGCCGGGGAAGCCGACCCGGCCCGCACCGTCACCGGAGTGCTCATCCAGGACCCCCTGGACGAACCGGCCAGGCTGCCCGGAGCGGTCGTGCTCGGCGTCGGTGTGTACGGCGCCGAGCCGGTCGCCGCCCTGGTCGACCGGGCCGCCGGGCTCGGCGCGGCGGCCGTGATAGTCCGGTCGCCGGTGCCGGTGGACGGAGCCGTGTCCGAGGCGGCCGCGCGCACCGGCGTGACGGTACTGGGCCTGACCCAGGGCGCGTCCTGGGCCCAGGTGGCCGCGCTGCTGCGGTCGCTGCTCGCGGCCGACGAACTGGGCACGGTGGGCGGCCCCGACGAGGCCGACGGCGCCGAGCCGCTCGCCGGCGACCTGTTCGCACTGGCCAACGCGACCGCCGGGCTGCTCGACGGTCCGGTCACCGTGGAAGACCGCGGCGGGCGGGTGCTGGCCTTCTCCAGCCGTCAGGACGAGGGCGACGACGCCAGGATCGCCACCATTCTCGACCGGCAGGTGCCCGCGGAGAAGCTGCGCGCCCTGGAGCAGCACGGCGCCTTCCAGGCCCTCTACCGCAAGGAGGAACCCGTCTATGTGGCGGGTATCTCCGACAAGCCCCGGGTCGCGATCGCCGTCCGCGCGGGCGGCGAGATCCTCGGCTCGATCTGGGTCGTGGTCGACGGACCGCTGAGCGAGGACCGTACGCAGGCCCTGCACGAGGCGGCGAAGGTGGCCGCCCTGCATCTCCTGCGCCACCGCACGGGCGAGGACATCGAACGCCGGTTGCGGGCGGATCTGCTCGCCACGGTCCTGGAGGGCGGCACGCACGCCCCGCAGGCCGCGGTACGGCTGGGCCTGTCCGCGCAGCCCGCCTGCGTACTGGCACTCGCCGTGACCGGTGAGCAGTCGGCACCCGACCGGGTGGCCGCGGGCCACCGCATCGCCGAGGCACTCGCCCTCCACCTGGCCGCCGTCCATCCCCGTACCGCCGCGGCCTCGCTCGGGGGTGTCACCTACGCCGTGCTGCCCACGAGTTCGGACGAGCACGCGTTACGGGTGGCCGAGGCGTTCCTCGGGCGCATAGGCAACCGGGTGCCCGCCGTCATCGGCATCGGCCGGCTCGCCGCCCGCCCGGCCGAGCTGCGTCGCTCCCGCGCCGACGCGGACCGGGCGTTGCGGGTTCTCGGCTCCGGCCGCTCGCAGCGGCGGTCCGCGCGGCTGTCGGACGTCTACGCGGCCTCGCTGCTGGAGGAACTGACGGACCGGATCGCCGCCGAGGAAGACCTCCCCGACGGCCCGGTCGTCCGGCTGCGCGCCTACGACGCCCAGCACCACACCGCCCTCACGGACACACTGGAGGCATGGCTGAGCACCTTCGGCGATGTGGCCGCCGCCGCTGCCGCCGTACACATCCACCCCAACACCTTCCGCTACCGGCTCAAGCGGCTGGCCGTGGTAGCAGACATCGATCTCGACGACCCGGAGGCACGGTTCGAGGCGATGCTGCAACTGCGGCTGAGCCCGCCGCACCCCTGACCCGGTCCCGCGGTCGCCATGACACGCGGATCCATCCGGGCCCAGGGCGGGCGCGAGGATGAAAGAGTTCTCGCAGCCGGACGCACGGACGCCCGCAGGCCCGTGTGTCCGGCCACCGAGTATCCGCATGTCGACGATGGGACAGATGCCATGCCTCTCAAGGGCGAGTACGAGCCGAGCCCCGCGCAGTGGGTTCGCGATCAGGTCGAGCTGTTCGAGGGCTCCGGCGGTACGGAGGGGACCACGATGCGGGACCTGCCGGTCATCATCCTGACCACCCGCGGTGCCAGGAGCGGCAAGATCCGCAAGACCCCGCTCATGAGGGTCGAGCACAACGGCGCGTACGCCGTGGTCGCCTCGCAGGGCGGCGCCCCCAAGCACCCCGTCTGGTACCACAACCTCGTGGCCGACCCCCGGGTGGAACTGCAGGACGGCCCCGTCCGCCAGGACATGAACGCCCGTGAGGTCACCGGCGAGGAGAAGGCCGCCTGGTGGCAGCGCGCGGTCGAGGCGTTCCCCGACTACGCCGACTACCAGCTCAAGACCGATCGGCAGATTCCGGTCTTCGTCCTGGAACCGGCGCCCGAGCCGCACTGACGACCGCCCGGGGGAGGCACGGACCGGACGCCCGCCGCACCTTCCCCGGGCCGCGGCCGTGCGAGTCCGGGGACACCGCCAGCGGTGCTCCGGGCCGGGATGCCGTCCGCGCCCCTCGGCATCGCGGCGAGCTGTGTCGGGTTCCGGGCCGTGAACGGCGGTTGCGGATGGTGAAGTTGTCCTCGGGACCGCCCGACCCCGGGACCAGGTACGACGGTCCGGGCTCCGCCTCCCGGTCCGGCCCGCGTCGATGACGCCCGTCGATCCCCCGGGCCCGCCGTGCAGGCGCGGTCGGCGCCCGTCATCCGCCGGAAGCTGCGGACGCTCCGGCCGTGCCCCCGCGGGTCACCGCCCACACGAGGAACGCGAGTGCGCTGATCGCGGCGCCGAGGACGCACACCGCACCCCAGCCGGCCATCGCGTAGACGGTCGTCGAAGCGAGGGCGCCCGTGGCGCTGCCGACCGAGTAGAAGACCATGTAGCCGCCGATCAGACGGCTTCCCGCGTCGGGACGCACCGCGTAGATCAGGCTCTGGTTGGTCACATGGACGGCCTGGACGGCGAGGTCGAGGACGACCGCACCGATCGCCAGCGCCCACAGCGACTGCCGGGTGAGGGCGAGCGGGAGCCACGACACGGTGAGCAGGGCCAGTGCCGTGCCGGTCGTCCACCCGGCGAGACCGCGGTCGTGCAGGCGCCCCGCCGGAGCCGCCGCGAGCGCGCCCGCGGCCCCCGCGAGGCCGAACGCTCCGATCGCGGTGTGCGACAGCGACAGCGGGGGATCGCTCAGCGGGAGCGCGACGCAGCTCCACAGGGTACTGAAGGCGGCGAAGATCAGCAGGGCGAGCAGGGCGCGGACACGCAGTACGCGTTCCTCGGCGAACAGCGTGAGCGTCGAACGCAGGAGCTGCACGTACCGCATGGAGGTGGGCGGCGTCGACCGTCGGGGCAGCACCCGGTACAGGGCCACGGTGAGCGCGAGGGTCAGGGCCGCCGAGGCGAGGTAGACCGACCGCCAGCCCGCGAGGTCGGCCAGCGCACCGGAGACCGTGCGGGCGAGCAGGATTCCGATGACGATTCCGCTGGTGACCAGGCCGACCGCGCGGCCGCGCCGGTCCGGGGCGGCCAGCGATGCCGCGAAGGCCACGAGCGTCTGGGTCACCACGGCGAGAAAGCCCACCGCGGCCAGGGCGGTCAGCAGGACCGGCGCGGTGGCCGCCGTACCGGTGGCGACGAGTGCGGCCGCGAGAAGCGCCAGCTGAGTCACGACGAGGCTCCGCCGGTCGACCAGATCGCCCAGGGGTACGAGCAGGAACAGCCCGAGGCCGTATCCGATCTGGGTGAGGGTGACGACGATGCCGACGGTCGCCGCACTGATCCGGAAGTCGTGGCCCAGGGTGACCAGAAGGGGTTGCGCGAAGTAGACATTGGCCACCGCCACTCCGGACGCGACCGCGAACAGCAGCGTGGTGCGTCCGGACAAGGTGCGCGCGGGCGTTTCCCCGCTCGAGTCGTCGGTCCTGATCGTTCTCTCGCTGCCGGTCACGGGTGCCCTTCGATCGATATGGTTGCAAGTTGCTACCGAACGGACCGTAGTGCCACCTGGTAGCATGTTGCAACCGAAGGTGCGAAGGAGAACGGCATGGTCAAGCGGACACGCCTCGACGACAGCGACTGCCCCGTGGCTCGCTCGGTCGACGCGATCGGTGACTGGTGGTCGCTCCTGATCGTCCGTGACGCGTTCGACGGCAGCCGCCGTTTCGGGGAGTTCCAGCGCAGCCTGGGCGTGGCGAAGAACATCCTCGCGGCGCGGCTGCGCGAGCTGGTCGCGGGCGGGATCCTCGACATGGTTCCGGCGGCCGACGGCGGTGCCCACCAGGAGTACGTGCTGACGGCCAAGGGCAGGGACCTCTTCCCGGTCATCGTGGCACTGCGGCAGTGGGGCGAGGGTCACTTCTTCGATCCCGGCGAACCGCACTCGGAGATGATCGACCTGCGCCACGGCCGTACGCCCCGGGCACTGGAGGTCTACGCGGCCGACGGACGCCGGCTCGGGCCCGACGACATCACGGTGAGGAAGGTCGAACGCCCCGACGCCTCGGCGGCGCTCGCCTAAGGGCTGTCCCGTAGTCCCTGGCGGGCGTGCGACGACAGCTACGGCACCTCGCCGCGTTGCCGGAACACCTGAACACGTCCAGTATTTCGGGCGTCCCTCCGCCTTGCGATGCACCGCATCCGACGCCGCACGCCGATCCACCAGGGACTACGGGACAGCCCTTGGCTCGGCGGACCGCGCGTGCCGGAGTCCTGCCGCGCCGGTCGCGCCCGCGCCGCGCCACGCGCGGACGGAACCCTGCCGCCCCCCCGGACGGTCGATCAGGACGCGCGTCCGCCCGGCCCCCGCGCTCCAATGGACGGGTGACCGCGCCTCCCGACGACTGCCTCGCGCGCAACGAGTGGCTCTGCGGCGCCTATCTGACCAGCCGTCGCGGGATTCTCTGGGACGCCGTGGTCCAGCACCTTCAGCTCACCGCCGTCTCCGTACTCATCGGGCTGGTCCTCGCCGTTCCCCTCGCCCTCGCGGCGCGCCACCGCCGCTGGGCGGCGGGCCCCGTCCTCGGTGTCACGACGATCCTCTACACCGTGCCGTCGCTCGCCATGTTCTCGCTGCTGCTGCCGGTGTACGGCCTCTCCGCCTCGCTCGTCGTCGCCGGTCTCGTCCTGTACTCGCTCACCCTCCTCGTACGGAACATCCTCGCCGGACTGCGCGCTGTGCCCGAGGAGACCAGGCAGGCCGCACGCGGTATGGGGTACGGCCCCGTACGGCTGCTCCTGGCCGTGGAGCTTCCCCTCGCCCTGCCCGCAGCCATGGCCGGACTGCGCATCGCGACCGTCTCCGCGGTCTCCCTGGTCACGGTCGGCGCGATCGTCGGCCACGGCGGGCTCGGCAATCTCATCTACTCCGGGATGAACACGTACTTCAAGGCCCAGGTGCTCACCGCATCCGTCCTGTGCGTCGTCATCGCCGTCGCCGCCGACCTGCTGCTCCTTCTCGTGCAACGCATCCTGACCCCCTGGACCCGGAGGCAGTCGTGAACACCCTTGCCGACGCCTGGTCCTGGCTCACGACCGCGGCGCACTGGTCCGGCGACGACGGCATCTGGAACCGCCTCGGCCAGCATCTGTTCCTCACCGCGGTCTGCCTGCTGATCAGCTGCCTGATCGCGCTGCCCGTCGCCCTGGTCCTCGGCCATCTCGGCAGGGGCGGCGCGCTGGCCGTCAACATCTCCAACATCGGCCGTGCCGTCCCCACCTTCGCCGTGCTGGTGCTGCTGCTCCTCACTCCGCTCGGCGGGCACGGCGAGTGGCCGACCGTCGTCGCGCTCGTGCTCTTCGCCGTCCCGCCGCTGCTCACCAATGCCTACGTCGGTATGCGCGAGGTCGACCGCGATGTCGTACGGGCGGCCAGGGGGATGGGCATGACGGGCCGACAGCTGATGCTGGGCGTCGAGGTGCCGCTCGCCCTGCCGCTGATCCTCACCGGTGTACGGATCGCCGCCGTCCAACTCGTCGCGACCGCCACCCTCGCGGCGCTGGCGGGCGGTGGGGGACTCGGCCGCATCATCACCGCGGGCTTCAACCTCGCCTCCACGGCGCAGGTGGTCGCCGGGGCGGTCCTCGTCGCCGCCTTCGCCCTGATCGTCGAAGGGCTCTTCGAAGCGGGGCGACGGCTCGCCCCCGAACGGTTCCGCGGCGAGGAACCCGGATGAGTCCGCGCAGAGCACTCCCCGTACTGGCGGTGCTCCTGCTTGCGGCCGCCTGCTTCACCGGGCCCTCCCTGGAGGACCGGGGCGAGGTCACCGCGCCGCCGGGCGACAGCAAGCATCTCACCATCGGCTCCGCGGGTTTCACCGAGAGCGATCTCCTCGCCCAGATGTACGCGGCCCTGCTGGGCCGGGCCGGCTACTCCACGGAGATCATCTCCGTGGGCAACCGCGAGATCTACGAACCGGCGCTGGAGAGCGGCCAGATCGACGTCGTACCGGAGTACGCCGCCACCTTCGCCGACTGGCTGAACGCCAAGAAGAACGGTGGCGACGCGGCCCCCGTCGGCTCGCCCGACCTCGCCACCACCATGAAGGCCCTGCGCTCCCTCGCCGCACCCCGCGGCCTCACCGTCCTCGACCCCGGGCGCGCCGTCGACCAGAACGCCTTCGCGGTCGCCGCCGCGTACGCGGCGGAGCACCACCTGCGGACGCTCGGCGACCTGGGCCGGTCGAAGCTGCCCGTACGCCTGGCCGCCGGCGACGAATGCGTACAGCGTCCCTACTGCGCGCCCGGGCTGAAGAAGACGTACGGCATCCGCATCACGGCCGTGGACCCCAAGGGGGTCGGCACCACCCAGGCCAAGAAGGCCGTGCAGAGCGGTCAGGACCAGATGGTCCTGACCACCACCACCGACGCCACCCTCGACTCCTTCGGCCTCGTCCTGCTCGCCGACGACAAGCACCTGCAGAACGCCGACTACCTCGTCCCCGTCGTCAACCGGTCCCGCGCGGGCGGCGAGGGCGTGCGCAGGGCGCTGGGCAGGCTCAACACCGTGCTCACCACCGCCGACCTGGCCCGGCTCGACAAGCAGGTCGACAGCTGGCGACGGCTGCCCGAGGACGTGGCACGCACCTACCTGGAGTCCAAGGGCCTCGTCCCGCGCCGCTGAGGGCTGCCCCGCGGATCAGCCCCGCAGCTTTCCGGGCAACCAGCCCAGCTGCACGGCCTGCTGGAAGGGCCCGCCGCCCTCGTGATCATTGAAGTCGTACACCTCGATGGCCTTGTCCCGGTGGGCATAGGCGTTGAAGGCGGCGAAGACGGTCGAGGGCGGGCAGGTCATGTCCTCCAGCGCCGTCGAGAACAGTGCCGGTGCCCGTCCGCGTGCGGCGAAGTGGACCCCGTCGAAGTAGGACAGCGTGGCCCTCGCCCGCTCGGCCCGGTTCCGGTGCGTCTTGAGGTAGTTGCCCACCTCGCGGTACGGGTTCCGGTCGGTGACGGTGAGCGCGCGCGGAAAGTCGCACAGGAACGGGACGTCCGGTGCGATCGCCGCGAGATCGGGTATCAGGCCGCCGACAGCGAGCGTGATGCCGCCGCCCTGGCTCTCCCCGACGGCGGCGGTGCGCGCCGCGTCGGTCAGCGGATGCGAGCGTGCCGCCTCCACCGCACGCACCGCGTCGGTGAACACCCGCCGGTAGTAGAACGCGTGCGGGTCCTCGATACCGCGGGTCGTGAAACCGGGGTACGAAGGTGCGCTGCCCACCGGGTCGGCGGTGTCCCCGACGAGCCAGCCGCTGCCCTGGCCCCGGGTGTCCATCACGAAGTGGGCGAAACCGGCCGACGCCCAGAGCAGATGGGTGTGGGCCAGGCCCCGCCCGCCGCCGTAGCCGATGAACTCCACGACCACCGGCAGCGGTTCCGTGGTGCCGGCGGGGAGCACGAACCAGCCCTTGACCGGATGCCCGCCGAAGCCCGCGAACGTCACGTCGTACACGTCGACGGTCGCGAGTCCCGTGCCCGTACGCAGCTCGAACCGGGCGTCGAGGTCGTGGGACCCGGCCTCGGCGAGGGTCTTCGACCAGAACGCGTCGAAGTCCTCCGGCTCCACCGACCGGCTGCGGTAGTCGCGCAGCTCGTCGAGGGGCAGATCGAACAGGGACATGCGGGACCGCCTTCTTCGCGGGGTGAGTGAGCACCGTGGGAATGGTTGATCACACCGTACGAGGGCGGACGGTGCGCCGACGAGGGTGTTCTCGCGTGGAGAAGAAGTGGTGCCCGACCTCTTGACGAGAGTCCGACCGGCCCTCACGGTACTCGTCAATGCGCATTGCTAATGCGCATTACCTGATGTGAGGAGCCATGGTGGAGGAACCCGGGAAGCGGGCCGGGCCCGGCCGTTCACCCGCACCGGCGGGCCGCACGGCCCGCCCGCGCCAGGCCGAGGTCGCACGGCTCGCCGGGGTCTCGCAGGCCACGCCCGAACGGCTGCGGCGCTGGCTCGCCGACGGCGCCACCGCGTTCGTCGCCGAGGAGACCGACACCGGAGGCGCCTGGCGCGCCCTGCGCCGGGCCGTCACCGAAGCGCACATCGACTGTCCGCGCGACGCCTCGCTGGCACTGCTCGGCAGCCCGCCCGCAGATCTCTCGGACGACCCCGAGCCCACCGGGTTCGACATCCCCCGCAGCAAGCTCGGTGCGGCGGCCGTACGGATGCTCGCCGCGCTGGTCGCGGGGGAGGAGGCCACCGAACCCCTGGTGGCCTGCGCGTTCCGGCCCGGCGCCACGGCGGGACCGCCGCCGTCGGCCCACCGGGGCATGGACGCCGCGGTGAAACAGTTGCGTGCGGACAGCCTGGACGTCCGCGATGAGGACGTGGCCCGCCTCTCGCCGTTCGTGCGGCATCACATCGACATGCTCGGCCGGTAATCCTTCCAACTCCCCGAGCTGCCCGGGGCCTGCGCCCGCTGCGTGATCCGGGCGTTTCCGAGGACGAGTGACGTGCGCGGGCCCGCGCGACCGTGCGGCAACGGATCAAGGGGTGCCGGCGCGTACGGCGGTGGTCGCCAGAGTGGTGTAGTGCATCGTGAAGCGGCCACCCAGAGCGTCGATGGCATGGCCGACCGCGCCCAGTATCTCGGCCAGCTGACCGGGACGAAGTTGGGTGAGGCCGCCGGTAGTGGGGAGCAGGTCCAGCCATTGGTCGCGCGTGTAGGACTGCTCCCAGTCGAATCGCCACTGTTCCGGGTCGTCGAACTGCTCGGTCTCGCGGATCTTGTCGGCGATCTCCGCGTACCCCGCTTGGTACATGTCCAGCGGACGTCGCGCCGGCTGATTGCTGAACGGGGAGTCGGGGCGTGCGTACAACGATGTGTCCCGACCGGCCGGGGCGCGCCCACGAGCGCGTCCTACGCGTCGGACACCGAGTCGAACTGCACCTCGTCCCGTCCCACCCCCCGTGCGTCCGCGTCCACCGAGCGGCGCAGCGCCTCGTGGAGTTTGGCCGGGGTCAGCACGCCGAGGAACCGTGACCCGTCCAGCACCGCGACCCACCCCGCGTCGTGCTGGAGCATCTCGCTGAACGCCCGCTTCAGCGAGGCGCCGACCGGCACCCAGGCGTCCATCCGGCGGGCCAGTTCGCCGACCGTGCCGTGCTCCCCGGCGATCCGCAACGCGTCCGCCGACACCCAGCCGTGCAGATCGCCCTCACCGTTCAGCACCACCGCCCAGCGGGCACCCGCACCGCTCAGCCGCGCCGCCGCCGACCGGACCGGTTCGTCCAGCCGGGCTACCGGCGGCTCCTCCAGATCGTCGGGCTCGATCGCGGTGACCGAAAGGCGCTTCAGACCCCGGTCGGCACCGACGAACCGTGCCACGTACGGGGTGGCGGGAGACCCGAGCACCGCCCCCGGACTGTCGAACTGCTCGATGCGCCCGGCCCCGTACACCGCGATGCGGTCGCCCATCCGGACCGCCTCCTCGATGTCATGGGTGACCATCAGGACCGTCTTCCTGACCGTCCGCTGCAGGCTCAGGAATTCGTTCTGCAGCCGCTCCCGCACCACCGGGTCGACCGCACCGAACGGCTCGTCCATCAGCAGCACCGGCGGATCGGCGGCCAACGCCCTCGCCACGCCCACCCGTTGGCGCTGGCCTCCGGAGAGCTGCGCGGGGTAGCGGGAGCCGTACGTCCCCGGGTCGAGGCCCACCAGATCCAGCAGCTCGGCCGCCCGCTCCCGGGCCCTGGCCCGCTTCCAGCCGATCAGCGCGGGAACGGTCGCGGTGTTGTCCAGGACCGTGCGGTGGGGGAAGAGGCCCACCTGCTGGATGACGTACCCGATCCGGCGGCGCAGCCGCACCGGGTCGACGCCGGAGATGTCCCGGCCGTCGACCAGGATCCGGCCCGACGACGGCTCGATCAGCCGGTTCACCATCATCATCGTGGTGGTCTTGCCGCAGCCGGACGGTCCGACGAGGGTGACCAGTTCCCCCTCGGCCACGTCGAAGGAGAGTCCGTCGACCGCGCTCGTCCCGTCCGGGTAGACCTTGCCGACCTGCTCGAACCGGATCATGCCTGCACGGTAGGAGGCCTCCGGGCGTGCCGCACACGGGCCGCGACTGTCCGTGTCACGGCCGTGTGCTGAACTGTCCGCGGCACATCTGATTCAGGAGCACCTTGTGAGCAGCTACCGGCACCCCGGCATCGTCTTCACCGACCGCTATTTCACGGTCCCGCTCGATCACACCGATCCGGGCGGTGAACAGATCGAGGTCTTCGGCAGGGAGGCCGTGGCGAGCGGCAGGGCCGGCGAGGAGCTGCCCTGGCTCGTCTATCTTGAGGGCGGCCCCGGCTTCGGCGCCCGGCGCTTCATCGGCACGGAGGCATGGCTGGGACGGGCCGTGCAGGAGTTCCGGGTACTGCTCCTCGACCAGCGCGGCACCGGCCTGTCCACCCCGGCCAACCGCCAGACCCTGCCGCTGCGCGGCGGTCCGCGCGAGCAGGCCGGCTACCTGGCCCACTTCCGGTCCGACGCCATCGTGCGCGACTGCGAGCTGATCCGTCCGCGGCTGACCGGGGGCGAACCGTGGACGGTGCTCGGCCAGTCCTTCGGCGGCTTCTGCGCGGTCCGCTATCTGTCGGCCGCCCCCGAAGGGCTCAGGGCCGTCCTCGTCACCGGTGGGCTGCCCTCGCTCGACGCACACGCGGACGACGTCTACCGGGCCGCCTACCCGCGGATCGAACGCAAGGTCGCCGCCCACTACGCCCGCTACCCGCAGGACGTCGAGCGTGCCCGCGAGATCACCGCTCACCTCGCGGAGCACCGCCCGGAAAGCGCGGGCCACCGGCTGACGCCCGAGGGCTTCCAGTCCCTCGGCATCCTGCTGGGCAGCGGCACCGGCAGCCACCAACTGCACTACCTGCTGGAGAACGCCTTCGTCCGTACGCCGCTCGGCACCGAACTCTCCGACACGTTCCAGGAGGCCATGCGCACGGCGAGCTCGTTCGCCGGACATCCGCTGTACGCGCTGATGCACGAGGCGATCTACGGCCAGGGCGGGCGGCCCACCGGATGGGCCGCCGAGCGGGTCCGCGCCGAATTCCCGCAGTTCGACGCGGCCGCCGCGCTCAAGGGCGACGGACCGGTGCTCTTCACCGGTGAGAGCATCCACCCCTGGCACTTCGAGGTCGACCCGGCACTGCGCCCGCTGCGCGAGACCGCCGAGCTGCTGGCCTCCCGCACCGACTGGGCGCCCCTGTACGACCTCGACCGCCTGGCCGCCAACGAGGTGCCGGTCGCCGCCGCCGTCTACCACGACGACATGTACGTCGACACCGGTCACGCGCTGCGCACGGCGGCGGCGATCCGCGGGCTGCGCACCTGGGTGACCGACGAGTACGAACACGACGGGCTGCGTGCCGGGGGACCGCGGGTACTGGACCGGCTGCTCGCTCTGGTCCGGGACGAGGTCTGAGCCGTTCCCGCAACGGGAGGAGCCGGTCGCGCGGGGTGCGCGACCGGCTCCTCCCGTTGCGGCGCGCGTCAGCTCTGGAGGGCGTCCAGCGTCGCGTCCAGGTTCGCGGCGGAGTGCGGGGCGCGGTTGTACGGAAGCTTCGACAGGGCCGCCGCCATCCCGCACGTGTTGGTCACGGCGGAGACGACGAGCCCGGATCCGATGCCCGCGGCGAGCCAGCGCGCGGCCGGGAAGCGCACCCCGGCCAGCAGGCCGGCGACCACCAGCGAACCCGCGGCGAGCCGGACCTGGCGATCCATCGGCCAGGTTGCCCGGCCCCCGGCCGGGCGGTCGAGATCGCGGCCCTCGCCCTCCCAGGCGGAGGTGCCGCCGGACAGGGTCACGGCGTCGATGTCGGCCGCCGCGAGGATGTCGCAGGCCCGGGTGGAGCGGACGCCGGAGGCACACACCACGAGGAGTGAACCGCGGGCCGCGGCGGACTTCAGGGCGGGCACGGCCTCGTGGAGGCGGTCCAGCGGGATGTTCAGGGCACCGGGAACGTGCCCGGAGGCGTATTCGCCAGGGGCTCGCACATCGATGACGGTGAACTCCGCGAGACGGGCCGCGGCCTGGGCCGGGGAGAGGGAGACGGGGCTGGTCACGAGAAGTGTTTCCTTTCGTTCACCGGGGATGAGGAGGGACTCGGCCTCTCCTTCCCCATTCAGGTTAGAATACCCCTCGGGGTATCAGGAGGAGGATGTTGTGGAACTCGACTTGGCGGCCGACGAACTGAAATCGGTTCTCAACCGCCTTCGCCGCGCTCAGGGCCAGCTCGCCGGGATCATCAAGATGATCGAGGAGGGCCGGGACTGCGAGGACGTCATCACGCAGATGGCGGCCGTGTCCCGGGCGCTCGACCGGGCCGGTTTCGCGATCATCGCGACGGGCCTGCAGCACTGCATGGCCGACGGCGGCGCCGAGCCGGCGGACCGCGACCAGATGCGGGCGCGACTGGAGAAGCTCTTTCTCTCGCTGGCCTGAGCCAGGAGCCGGGCGGGGGCAGGGGCAGGGCCGGGGGCGACGCCGCGGCTCACACGACGGCGTCGACGAGCATGAACACGGCCACGGCCAGCAGCGCCGCGCCGAAGATCCGCTGCAGCGCCGCGGTGGACACCTTCGCGGCCAGGCGCCGCCCGTCCCAGGCCCCGAGCACCGCCGTCGCCGTGAACGGGGCGATCACCGCCCAGTCCAGCGCGGTCGGTGTGGCGAGGCGGGTGACCAGAGCGGCCGTGGAGTTCACCGTGATGACCAGCAGGCTGGTACCGACCGCCTCGCTCATCGGGACGGCCACCACGGTGACCAGCGTGGGCACCGCGAGAAACCCGCCGCCCACGCCGAGGAACCCGGTCACGGCGCCGAGCCCGGCGCCCGCCCGCGCGGCCCGCCCGGCGGACACGGTGTCCTGCGGCGCCGGCCCGGTCCGGGGGCGGAGCATCCGTACCGCGGCGACCACCGCGAGCCCGGCGAACGCCGCCGTGAGCACCCCGGACGGAATCCGCGCGGACAGGGCCCCGGCGACCGCGGCCGGAACGATTCCGGCCGCGGCGAAGAGCCCGCCGGTCCGCCAGCGGACCCTGCCCTCCCCGGCATGGGCGACCAGCCCGGTGAGGGATGTGGCGATGACGATGAGCAGGCCGGCCGTGGTGGCGGCGGCCGGGGTGAAGCCGAGCAGGTAGATCAGGGCGGGAACGGCGAGTACGCTTCCGCCGCCCCCCAGCCCGCCGAGCGCCAGACCCACCACCGCCCCGGCGGCCAGCGCCAGGATCAGCGTGCTCATGCGACGGTTCCCGCCGCCCCGCGCCGGTCGCGCACGGGCAGCCCCTCGGCGGCCCACGCGGTCATGCCGCCCACGACGTCGACGGTCCGCGAGCCGCGGTCGGCGACCATCCGGGCCGCCTGCCGGGACCGGTTGCCGGAGCGGCAGATCACCACCACCTGACGGCCCGCCGCCGAGTCCGGCAGCGACGCACCCCCGGCGAGCCGGGACAGCGGCAGGTGGATCGCATCCGGGGCGTGCCCGGCGTGCCACTCGGACGATTCACGTACGTCGAGCAGAACCGCCGTGCCGTCGGCGACCCGCCGGGCGGCCTCGGCCGGGGTCACGCGGCCGGGGCCGCGTCGGAAGAAGGACATCAGGAAGGACATGGAGAACGATCCTCGGGTGCGGGTGCGGGTGCGGGTGCGGGTGCGGGTGCGGGTGAGGGTGCCGTGCGGTCAGGCCGCGGACGCGGGGGAGGACGTGGGAGCGGGGACGGCCAGGCTCAGGCCCGCCGCTGCCGCCGCATCGAAGCCGTCGTCGACGGCCACCACCTCGCGTCCCGCCGCATCCAGCACCGACGCGGCGATCGCCGCCCGCATCCCGCCCGCGCAGTGCACCCACACGACGCCCGGCGGCACCTCGGCCAGCCGTCGGGGCAATTCGTGGACCGGGATGTGCACCGCCCCCGTGATGGCGCCGACGCCGTGTTCGGCGTCCCTGCGCACATCGAGGACCACGAGGTCCTCGCCGAGCGCCCGAGCGGCCGCCAGGCCCGCGAAGTCGGACCTGCGGAAGGACCGCAGATCCGCCGGCTCGCGTACCCAGTCCTCGGGGCCGCCGGTGGCCGCGGCCACCGGCCGGCCCATGCCGACGCGCGACAACTCCCGCTGCGCCCGCGCGACTTCGTCGGCCGTGCTCGACAGCAGGGTGACCGGCTTCCCCCACGGGATCAGCCAGGCCAGGTAGGTCGCGAGCTGTCCCTCGCCCTCGAAATTGAACGATCCGGCGACATGGCCCTCGGCGAACGCCACCCGGCTGCGCAGATCCACCACCCACTCGCCCGCGGCCAGCCGCCGGGAGATCTCCTCGGCGTCGGCCGTGCCGGGCGGGGTCAGATCGAGCGGACCGGGGCCCGCCGCGTTGGCCGGTCCCATGTGCGCGTAGTAGGCGGGTACGTCGTCGAGACCGGCGAGCAGCTCGGCGACGAAGGTGTCCACGTCCTTGACCAGTGCGTCGTTGTGCTTGCGCGCGTCGCCGATGGTCGTCGCCGTTCCCCCGGTCTGCGAGGAGGAGCAGAAGCTGCCGAAGCCATGCGTCGGCAGCACGGGAACGGCGTCTTCGAGCTCGTCGGCGAGCCGGTGTGCGGAGGCGTGCTGGGCGCGGGCCAGTGCGGCGGTGAGCCGCGGCTCCACCAGGTCCGGCCGCCCCACACCGCCGATCAGCAGTGAGCCCCCGGTGAAGGCGGCGACGGCGCGACCGTGCTCCTCCAGCACGTACGACGTGTGGTGCGGGGTGTGCCCGGGAGTGGCGAGCGCGCGCAGGACGAGGCCGTCGTCGACCGGTGCGGTGTCGCCGTCGGCCACCGGAACCCGGGTGAAGGAGACCTCCGCCGCGGCCGGCACCAGGTACCGGGCCCCGGTGACGCGCGCCAGTTCCAGGCCGCCGGACACGTAGTCGTTGTGCAGATGCGTCTCCACCACCACGGCGATCCGCACACCGCGCAGGGCGGCCGCCGATATGACCCGGTCGATGTCGCGCGGCGGATCCACGACCACGGCGGTCCGCCGGCCGCCCGCCAGATAGCTGCGATTGCCGAGGCCCGCCGTCTCCAAGGTGTCGACGAAGAACATGACACGGCTCCTTCCGATTCGGGTTACCCCGGGGGGTATCTGTTCTCCAGATTAACACTTATACCCCAGGGGGTATTTCTCGCCCGAGTGGAGCGCACGGATGTTCTCCGTCGCGCATGCGTGGGTATCGCTTCTGAAGGCAAAACCGCAGGTCCACGTGTTGATGTTGTCCAGACCATTGACATGTAAGCGACACGATGTTGAATTCAGTGTTGTTGTGTTGTGCGACTCCGGTGACCTGAGTGATCAATGGAGGACCTGTGACGCCTCGCCCACCCCGTCTCACCGCGTTCGGTATGGCGGCGACCCTGCTCGCAGCCGGTCTGCTGACCGCCGCGCCGCCCGCCCAGGCAGCCGACACCACCCGGACCGCCGGCCCGGCGGCGAAAGCCGCCGAGGGGCGGAGAACGCCCGCCATCACGCCGACCCCGCAGTCGGTGAAGAGCCGGCCCGACCGGATCACCATCAGCCCCACCGTCACCCTGGTGGCGGGCCCGGTCTCCGACGAGCCGTCCCTGAAGGTGGTGGAGACCGCGCTGCGCAGGGCCGGCGCGCAGCGCGTCGTGCGCAGCGACAGACCCGGCAGGAGCGGGCTCACCGTCCATGTCGGCGACTCCGCCGCGCTCGCCGCCCAGCACCTCGACGGCCCGTCAGCGCTGCCCGCCGACGGCTATGTCCTCGGTGTCGGCGCCGGGCGCATCGTCCTCGCCGGCAAGGACACCACCGGCACGTACTACGCCGCGCAGACCCTGCGTCAAGTCCTGCCGGGGGCGAAGCATCCGGGCACCCAGGTCGCCGGACTCGCCGTACGGGACTGGCCCGGCACCGCCCTGCGCGGCGTCATCGAGGGCTTCTACGGCACCCCGTGGTCGCACGAGGCCCGGCTCGACCAGCTCGACTACTACGGCGAGCACAAGATGAACATCTACGTGTACTCGCCGAAGGACGACCCGTATCTGCGCGCGAAGTGGCGCGACGCCTACCCCGCCGACCGGTTGGCCCAGATCAAGGAGCTCACCGACCGCGCCGTCCAGCGGCACGTGAAGTTCACCTACGCGCTCTCGCCCGGCCTCTCCGTCTGCTACAGCTCGGACGCCGACGCCAAGGCGCTGGTGGACAAGTTCCAGACGATCTGGGACATCGGCGTACGGACCTTCGCCGTACCGCTCGACGACATCAGCTACACCGACTGGAACTGCGCCGAGGACAAGGCGAAGTGGGGGACCGGCGGCGGTGCGGCGGGTGCGGCGCAGGCCCATCTGCTCAACCGGGTGAACAAGGAGTTCATCTCCACCCACCCGGGCGCCCAGCCGCTCCAGATGGTCCCCACCGAGTACTACGACGTCGCCGCGTCGCCGTACAAGAAGGCGCTGGCCGAGCAGCTCGACCCCGATGTCCTCGTCGAATGGACCGGGGTCGGAGTCGTCGCGCCGACGATGACCGTCGCACAGGCCCAGGCCGCCCGCGCGGTCTTCGACCACCCGATCCTGACCTGGGACAACTACCCGGTCAACGACTACGCGACCGACCGATTGCTGCTCGGGCCGTTCAACGGGCGGGAGAAGGGGCTGCCCGGCGAGCTGGCGGGGATCACCGCCAACCCGATGATCCAGCCGTACGCCTCGAAGATCGCGCTCCACACCGTTTCCGACTACGCCTGGAACGACGCCGCGTACGACCCCCGCACCTCATGGGGCGCGGGACTGAAGGAGTACGCGGGCGGAGACCCCCGTACCGAGAAGGCGCTGCGGGCCTTCGCCGACGTCAACTACAGCTCGGCCCTCAACAAGGACCAGGCCCCCGAACTGGCGGCGGAGTTCGCCGACTACTGGACATCCGGTGACGCCGCGCGGCTCACCGCGGTGCTCAGTGCGCTCGGCTCCGCCCCCGACCGGTTGCGCGGCCACCTCCCGGACCGCGGCTTCATCGCCGACTCCGGCCCCTGGCTGGACGCCACCGAGTCCTGGGCCACTGCCGCCCGTACCGCCCTGCGCATGGTCGAGGCGGCCCGCGCCGGAAAGGGAGCGCGGGCCTGGGAACTCCGGCAGCAGCTGCCCGCGCAGGTCGCCGCGGCGAAGTCCTTCATGTACACCGGCCTCGACGGCCGCAAGGTGCCGGTCGTCGTCGGGGACGGGGTGCTGGACCGGTTCATCGACGCGGCGAACGCCGAGCACGACCGGATCCTCGGGGTGAACGGGCGGCCCTCCGCGTCGACCAGCCTGGGCACGTACCAGAGCAACACGCTCGCGCGGATGCTGGACGGTGACGACTCCACCTACTTCTGGAGCGACGGGGCGCCCGCCGCCGGTGACGGGATCACCGTGGACCTGGGCCGGGCGCGGGACATCGGCGACATCACCCTCGCCATGGCCAAGCCCGGCAGCACCGAGGACTACCTCCACGAAGGGGTGCTCGAGTACTCGGCCGACGGGCAGAGCTGGCAGCAGCTCACCGCCTTCTCCGGGAAGCCGGACGTCACCACGACCGCGCCCGCCGGAACGAAGGCCCGCTATGTGCGGGCGCGGGCGACCGCGGGCCAGGACAACTGGCTCGTCGTACGGGAGTTCGGCGTCGCCACCGAGGACGGCGCGGTGACGGGCGGACCGCCCGCCGCGACCGGATCCACGCTGCGGGCGGCGTCCGACGGAGACCCCGGCACCGTCTACCGGGCGGCCCGTGCCCCGGAGGTCGGGGAGTCGCTGGAGGTGGGGCTCGCCGCCGGGCGTCCTGTTCGCTCCGTCACCGTTCTCCAGCCGGCCGGGGCCGCGGGCCGCGCCGACATCCAGCTGCGGGGCGCCGATGGGGAGTGGCGGACCATCGGTGCGCTCGACGGCCCGTACACCGTGGTGTCCGGTGGGGACAGTACGGCCGACGCCGTTCGCCTCGTCTGGAGCGCGGGGTCGGCGGCGCCGCAGATCGCCGAAGTGGTGGCCGGGCAGGGCTGAGGGCCGCCCGGCGAATCACGGCCGGGGCGCCGCCCGCCGACTCCACCGGTCTCACGCCCGGTCCGGCCCGAACCGCTTCGGGCCGGACCGGGCGCGTCCCTGTACGCCCCGGCCGAAACCGGCGCGGCAGGTTGTTCCCAGAGGGGCAAGCGACCGCTTAGTATGCGCCGGAGCAGTGGTAATGCCGACAGTGTTGTGGAGGCCCCTCATGCAGGCATGGCGAGTGCACCGGAACGGCGAGCCGAGCGAGGTGATGCGGCTCGAAGAGACCGACCGGCCCACGCCCGGCGACGGGCAGGTGCTCATCGAGGTGCTCGCGGCGAACGTCAATTTCCCCGACGCGCTGCTCTGCCGCGGCCAGTACCAGGTGCAGCCACCACTGCCGTTCACCCCCGGCGTGGAGATCTGCGGCCGGACACCGGACGGGCGGCGGGTCCTGGCCACCCCCGCCCTGCCGGACGGGGGACTCGCCGAATACGTCGTCGCGGACGAGGCGGCCCTGCTGTCCGCCCCGGAGGCGCTCGACGACGCCGAGGCGGCCGCCCTGCACATCGGCTACCAGACCGGCTGGTTCGGCCTGCACCGCCGGGCGCACCTCCAGGCGGGCGAGACACTCCTGGTCCATGCGGCGGCCGGTGGTGTCGGCAGCGCGGCCGTCCAGCTGGGCAAGGCCGCCGGAGCCACCGTCATCGGCGTCGTGGGAGGCCCCGAGAAGGCCGAGGCCGCCAGTGAGCTCGGCTGCGACCTGGTCGTCGACCGCCGCAGCGAGAACATCGTCGCCGCCGTCAAGGAAGCCACCGGCGGACGCGGCGCCGACGTTGTGTACGACCCGGTCGGCGGCGACGCGTACGCCGCGTCAGTCAAGTGCATCGCCTTCGAGGGCCGGGTGATCGTCGTCGGATTCGCGAGCGGCGCCATCCCCGCTCCGGCGCTGAACCACGCCCTTGTCAAGAACTACTCGATCGCCGGGCTCCACTGGGGCCTGTACAACACCCAGGACCCGGCGGCCGTGCGTGCCTGCCACGACGAACTCACCCGTCTCTCGGCGCAGGGCGTCATCAAGCCGCTGGTCAGCGAGCGGGCCCCACTGGCCGGGGCCGCGGCCGCCGTCCAGCGGGTCGCCGACGGCGCCAGCACCGGCCGGATCGTCGTCCTCCCGGCAGGAGCCGCCCGATGACCACCCCCGACGCGGCCGAACTCCGCCGCCGCACCCAGGACCTGCTGGCCGCACACCCCCCGGCCACCACCGACCGCACCGACTTCCTCAAGGCCCGCTTCGACGCCGGACTCGCCTGGGTGCACTATCCGCTCGGCCTCGGTGGCCTCGACGCGCCGCGCACCCTGCAGTCCGCCGTCGACGCCGAACTCGCCGCCGCGGGTGCTCCCGACAACGACCCGCGCCGGATCGGCATCGGCCTCGGCATGGCCGCGCCCACCATCCTCGGCTACGGCACCGACGAACAGAAGCAGCGCTTCCTGCGGCCGTTGTGGGTCGGCGAGGAGGTCTGGTGCCAGCTCTTCAGCGAACCGGGCGCCGGCTCCGACCTCGCGGCCCTCGGCACCCGCGCCGTCCCCGACGGCGAGGAATGGGTGGTCGACGGACAGAAGGTCTGGACGTCCAGCGCCCATCTGGCCCGCTGGGCGATCCTCATCGCCCGCACCGACCCGGACCAGCCCAAGCACCGCGGCATCAGCTACTTCATCTGCGACATGACCGACCCCGGCGTCGAGGTCAGGCCGCTGCGCCAGATCACCGGCGAGGCCGAGTTCAACGAGGTCTTCCTGACCGGCGTACGCATCCCGGACAGCAGGCGTCTCGGCCCGGTGGGCGAGGGCTGGAAAGTGGCCCGGACCACCTTGATGAACGAGCGGGTCTCCATCGGCGGGGCACGCGTCCCGCGCGAGGGCGGCATGATCGCACCGGTCGCCCGCACCTGGCGCGAACGCCCCGAACTGCGGACCCACGACCTCCACCAGCGCCTGTTGACCCTCTGGGTCGAGGCCGAGGTCGCCAGGCTCACCGGCACCCGGCTGCGCCAGCAACTCGTCGCCGGACAGCCCGGCCCCGAGGGCTCCGGCATGAAGCTCGCCTTCGCCCGCCTCAACCAGGAGATCAGCGGCCTGGAAGTCGAACTCCTCGGCGAGGAAGGTCTGCTGTACGGCGACTGGACCATGCGCCGCCCGGAGTTCGTCGACTTCACCGGACGTGACGCCGGATACCGCTATCTCCGCTCCAGGGGCAACTCCATCGAGGGCGGCACCAGCGAGGTGCTGCTCAACATCGTCGCCGAGCGCGTCCTCGGCCTGCCCGCCGAGCCGCGCGACGACAAGGACGTCCCCTGGAAGGACCTGGCCCGATGACCGTACCGACCGAAGAGACCCAGGCGCCCGATCTGCTGTACTCGCAGACCGAGGAGGATCTGCGGGCAGCCGTGCGTTCGCTGCTCGCCGACCGGTGCGACGCGACGGCGGTGCTCGCCCGCGTCGAGTCCGGCACGCCGTACGATCCGCAGCTCTGGAAGGCCCTCGCCGCCGGCATCGGCGCCGCCGGACTGCTGGTGCCGGAGGAACTGGGCGGGCAGGGCGCAGGCCACCGCGAGGCCGCCGTGGTGCTGGAGGAACTGGGTCGCAGCGTCGCCCCCGCGCCGTACCTGACCAGCGCGGTCGTCGCCACCGAGACGCTTCTGGCGCTGGGAGCACAGGACGGACCGGTCGCCGAACTCCTCGGCGACCTCGCCGCCGGGCGGAAGTCCGCGGTCCTCGCCGTGCCGTTCTCCGCCCCGGAGCCCGGCGCGGCCCAACCGGCCGGCGTCGTGGCCGGCGCGCTGGAGGGGACCGTGACCGGGGTCGCCGACGCGTCCGCGGCCGATGTGCTGCTGGTGCCCACGACCGATGGCCTGTACGCGGTGGAGACCGCCGCCGCAGGGGTCACCGTCGCCCCCCTCGTCCCGCTCGACCTGACCCGTCCGCTCGCCACCGCCACCCTCGCCGGGGCCGCCGGAACCCGCCTGGCCGACGGCGCGTCCGCGGTCTCCGCCGTACGCCGGGGGCTGCTGACGGGCGCCGGACTGCTCGCCTCCGAGCAGCTCGGAATCGCCGAGTGGTGCCTGACCGAGACGGTCCGCTACACCCGGGAACGGCACCAGTTCAACCGGCCGGTCGGCTCGTTCCAGGCCCTCAAACACCGCATGGCGCACATCTGGCTGGACGTGGTGTCGGCCCGCGCCGCGGCGCGCAACGCCGCGGACGCCCTCGCGACCGGCAGCCCCGACACGCCGTTGGCGGTGGCCGTGGCCCAGGCGTACTGCTCGAAGGCAGCGGTGCGCGCGGCGGAGGAGTGCATTCAGCTGCACGGCGGCATCGGCATGACCTGGGAGCATCCGGCGCACCTGTATCTCAAGCGAGCCAAGGCCGACTCGATCGCGTACGGGACGGCCGGGCACCATCGCGAGGTGATTGCCGGGCTGGCCGAACTGCCCGCGCCGTAGGAGAGGAGAACGAACGGCCTGCGGCGCTGCGGGACTTGGGAGCGGAGATGCGTGGACGCGCACCTCCGCTCCCTTGTTCCGGTCGTCCGGCGTGGTACCGGGCATCCCTTTACCTGTTGTTTAATTGCGATCAGTTCGCAATAACAGTCGATCTTCAATAAGGGATGTGCAGAGTATGACGGGCCGATCGATACGGGGAGCGGTCGCCGTGACACTGGCGACCGTGCTGTCGTTGACCGCGGCAGCCTGCTCACAGCCGGGTGGCTCGGGCGGCGACTCCGGTTCGGGTGCGGGGGACTCGGCGGTGGTCGGAATCGCCTACGAGCCCGACAGCCTCAGCCCGCTGCTGGGCTACGGCAAGGACGGCAACTCCAAGATCTTCGACGGGCTGCTCGCCCTCGACGCGCACATGAAACTGCGGCCCGCGCTCGCCACCGCGCTGCCCGAGGTGAGCGCCGACGGACTGACGTACACGTACAAACTCCGCCGGGGCGTGAAGTTCAGCGACGGGAAGCCGTTCGGCGCCAAGGACGTCGTCTTCACCTACCGCACCATCCTGGACGAGAAGACCAACAACGCCTCCCGCACCGAACTCGACGCGGTGCGGAGCGTCGAGGCGTCCGGCGACGACACGGTTGTCTTCACGCTCAAGTACCCCTACGCACCCTTCGCCCAGCGCACCGTTCTGCCCATCGCCCCCGAACACGTCGCGGGCCGGCAGGACGTCAACACCGGCGCCTTCACCACCCGTCCCATCGGCACCGGACCGTACCTCCTCACCAAGTGGTCCAAGGGCGAGAAGCTCAGCTTCAGGGCCAACCCCGACTACTGGGGCGGCGCGCCGAAGGTGAAGAGGTTCACCATGGCGATCATCAAGGACGACGACGTACGCGCCACCCGGCTGCGCTCCGGCGAGCTCGACGGCGCGATCCTGCCGCCCAACCTTGCCAAGGGCTTCGCACGCGACAGCGGAACGCGGACGTACGCCGCCACCACGTACGACTACCGCACCGTGACCCTGCCCACCCACAACAAGGTCGCGGGCGACACCGCGATCCGGCGCGCCCTCGACGTCGCCGTCGACCGGCAGGCCATGGTCGACTCCATACTCAACGGCGAGGGCAGGGCCGCCTACGGGCCCGTCCCCACCGACAGCGAGTGGTTCACCAAGGGCACCGAACGCGCCCACGACCTGACCGCCGCGCAGAAGATCCTCGACGACGCCGGGTGGAAGCCGGGCAAGGACGGCATCCGCAGCAAGGACGGCGTGCGCGCCGCGTTCCCGCTCTGGTACCTCACCGGGGACAAGCTCCGCCAGGACCACGCACTCGCCTACGCCTCCGACGCCAAGAAGGCCGGCATCGACATCACCACCGAGGCCGGGACCTGGGAGGTCATCGAGCCCCGGATGAAGCAGGACGCGGTCCTCGCGGGCGGCGGTTCGCCCGCCGACCCCGACTTCGACCAGTACACCCTGCTGAAGTCCTCGCTCGCGGGCGACGGATTCAACAACATGGCCTGGTACGACAACAAGGCCGTCGACCAGGCCCTCGAAGCGGGACGCAGGAGCGGCGGCAAGGCCGCACGCAAGGCCGCCTACGACACCGTCCAGCGCGAACTGGTGAAGAACCCCGGCTACACCTTCCTCACCCACATCGACCACCTCTACGTCGTGAAGGACCGTTTCGGCGCCCTCACCACCCAGGTCGAACCACACGACCACGGCCTGGCATCCGGTCCGTGGTGGAACGTCGAGGACTGGACGCCGAAGAAGTGAACCACCGCCTCCCCTGGGGGCCGATGGGCAGGATGGCGGGCCGGCGGGTGCTCCTCGCCGTCCCCGTCCTGGCCGCCGTGACGTTCGGCGTGTTCGCCGTCGCCGCCGCCTCCCCCTTCGACCCGGTCAAGGCGTACGCGGGCACGGCCGGTCTCACCGCCTCGCAGGAGAACCTCGATCAGCTGCGAGCCAATCTCGGTGTCGACCAGCCCCTCGTGGCCCGCTGGTGGAACTGGCTGACCTCCGCGTTGAGCGGCGACCTCGGCGACTCCAGCGTGATGCGCCAGCCGGTCGCCGACGTCATCGGCGAACGCCTGGGCTGGTCCGTGCTGCTGGCCGCGAGCGCTTTTCTCGTCGCCGTCGTCCTGGGCACGGGCCTCGGTGTGCTGGCCGCACGCAGGCCGGGCGGCCTGCTCGACCGGTGCGTCAGCTCCGCCGCGTACACGCTCGAAGCCGCCCCGGCCTTCTGGCTCGGACTGCTCGCCATCTGGTTCTTCGCCCTCGAACTCGATGTGCTCCCGGCCGGCGGACTCACCGACGCGGCGAGCGACACCGTCACCTTCGGGCAGGTGGCCTCCCATCTGGTGCTCCCCGCGGCCGTGCTCGGGATCTCCCAACTTCCCTGGTTCTTCCTCTACGTACGCCAGGGCGTCGCCGACGCACTGGACGAGGACCCGGTACGCGGCGCCCGCGCCCGCGGACTGCGCGAACGCACCGTGCTGCTCGGCCACGCCCTGCGCTCCGGGATGCTGCCGATGCTCACCCTGATCGGCTCCCGCGTTCCCGAGCTCATCACCGGCGCCCTGCTCGTCGAGACGGTCTTCAGCTGGCCCGGCATCGCCGCCGCCACCGTGCAGGCCGCCACCTCCGTCGACTTCCCACTGCTGGCGGCGCTCACCGTGCTCGCCACCGCGGCGGTCGTCCTCGGCAACCTCCTCTCCGATCTGCTGTACGCGATCGCCGACCCGAGAGTGGGCTTCGATGGCTGAACTCGTCCTCGGACCCGCCCGCCGCACCACCCGCCGCATCCGGGTGGTCAGCTCCGCCGGGATCGTCGCCGCGGTGCTGCTCGCGATCCTGCTCGTACCGCCCCTGGCCCAGCTCGACCAGCAGGCCGTCGATCTCGCGGCCAAACTCCGGCCACCGTCCTGGCAGCACCCGTTCGGCACCGACGACGTCGGCCGCGATCTGCTCCTGCGCTGCGTCTACGGGCTCCGCGTCTCGCTGCTCGTCGGTATCGTCGCCGGACTCACCGCCACCGTCATCGGGACCGCCGTCGGTGCGCTCGCCGCCGCGTTCGGGGGCTGGACCGACCGGATCGTCATGCGGCTCGTGGACACCTTCTCCTCCGTCCCGCATCTGCTGCTCGGCATCTTCATCGTCGCGATGTTCCGGCCCGGCGTCGGCCCGGTGATCGTCTCCGTCGCCCTCACCCACTGGCTCTCGACGGCCCGCATCGTCCGCTCCGAGGTCCTGTCGCTGCGCTCGCGCCCGTACATCGACGCGGCGATCTCCGGCGGCGCCTCGCGCGGCCGGGTCGTCGTCCGGCATCTGCTGCCCGCGGTCCTCCCGCAGGCGGGCCTTGCCGCGGTACTCATGGTGCCGCACGCCATGTGGCACGAGTCCGCGCTCTCCTTCCTGGGGCTCGGACTGCCCACCCACCAGGCGAGCCTCGGCAACCTCGTGCAGACCGCGCGCGGTTCGCTGCTCGCCGGGGACTGGTGGCCGACGCTCTTCCCCGGTCTGTTCCTGATCATTCCGACCCTCGCCCTGGCAGGTCTTGCCGGTGCCTGGCGGGAGAGGATCAACCCGCGCCGCCGATCGGAGCTGATGCTGTGAAGAGCACCCCGAACCCGCAGACTTCGGACCCGCAGACGCCGAGCACTCGGACCCCGGACCCGCAGACATCGGAATCACGGCCTCCGGTCCTTTCCGTCCGCGGCCTCTCCGTCCGCTTCCGGATGCGCGGCGAGCGTGATGTCGCGGCCGTCAGCGACGCACACTTCGACCTCGCGGCGGGGGAGTGCCTGGCCCTGGTCGGCGAGAGCGGCTGCGGCAAGTCGGTACTCGCCTCCGCGCTGCTGGGCCTGCTCCCCGGAAACGCTCGGACCGCGGGGTCGGCGGTGCTCGGTGACGGTACCGATCTCCTCACCGCCGACGAACGGACCCTCGCCCGCACGGTACGGGGACGCCGCGTCGGACTCGTACCGCAGAGCCCCGCGGCCCACCTCACCCCGGTTCGCACCGTACGGTCCCAACTGGAGGAGACCCTCCGTGAGCTGACCGGCAGCCGCAAGCCCGCCCTGCGCGCCGCGGCCGAGCAGGCCGCCGCGCGTGCCGCGTTCCCGGCCGGCCACCTGGACCGGTACCCGCACGAACTCTCCGGCGGCCTCGCCCAGCGCGCCGCGACCGCGCTCGCCCTGATCGGCGACGCACCCCTGCTCCTGGCCGACGAACCGACCACCGGACTCGACCGCGACCTGGTCGAGCGGACCGTCGACGAACTGCGCAGGCACACCGACGGAGGCCGGGCGCTGCTGATCATCACCCACGACCTGGCGGCCGCCGAGCGGATCGCCGACCGGGTCGCCGTGATGTACGCGGGCCGCATCGTCGAACTCGCCGAAGCCGGCCCGTTCTTCGGGGAGCCGGGACCGCGCCACCCGTACGCCCGCGGACTCCTCGACGCCCTGCCGGAGCGTGCCTTCGCACCCGTCCCCGGAATGCCGCCGGAACTCGGAGCGCTCCCCGACGGCTGTGCGTTCGCGGCCCGTTGCGGCCGCGCCGACGAACAGTGCTCCGTCCCACCCCCGTTCGACGGCCGTCTCGCCTGCCACCACGGTGTGCGGACAGCCGCGGAGGAGTCCGCCCATGCTTGAACTCACCCGTGTCACGGCCGGATACGACTCCCGCGATCCCGTGGTCCGCGACGCCTCACTGACGATCCGACCGGGGGAAGCCGTCGGACTGCTGGGCCCGAGCGGCTGCGGCAAATCGACCCTGGCCAGGGTCGCGGCCCTGCTGCACCGCCCGGACGCGGGAACGGTCACTCTCGACGGCCGACCGGTACGGGGCTGGCGGCACCGCGCCCCGCGGGCCCAGCGCACCGCCGTCGGTGTCGTCTTCCAGCAGCCCCGGCTCTCCGCCGATCCCCGGCTCAGCCTGCGCGAACTCATCGCCCAGCCGCTGCGTGCGACCGGCCGGCGCTCGGAGGTGACGGACCGGGTCGCCGAGCTGGCTCCGGACGTCGGCCTCACCGCCGAACTGCTGCACCGGCGTCCGCACGAGGTGAGTGACGGCCAGCTCCAGCGCGCCTGCCTGGCCCGGGCGTTGGTCCTGCGGCCGCGCTGGCTGATCTGCGACGAGATGACGGCCATGCTCGACGCGTCGACGACCGCCGCGCTGGTCGCGGTCGTCGAGTCCTACCGACGCGAGTCCGGGGCAGGACTGCTGGCAGTCGGCCACGACCGGGTGCTGCTGGAACGCTGGTGCGACCGCACCGTCGGCTGGCAGGAAGTCTCCGGGCACGGCACGTCGGAAGAGGCACTGAGCCCGGCCGGATGAGGGCATGCCCGCCCCGCGGCCGACAATGGAGGCACCGGGACGATCCCGCGTCCGGCGGATTCAGGGGGAGGGGCAGCATGGCCGGTCGGTGGGTGGAGCTTGAACTCGATGTCAGCGCGTTCGACGCGGAGCGGTTCGAGGCGTACGTGACCCGGTGCAGTGCCGCCGGCATCCGGTTGACCACGCTCGCCGAACTGGGAGACACACCGGAGCACCGCCGAGCCCTGTACGAGCTGAACAAGGAGTGCTCCGCCGACATCCCGGAGCGGGGCGCGTTCTACTCGTTCGACGAATACACCGAGTGCCGGCTGGAAGTCCCTCCCTTCGATCCGCAGAGTGTCGTGATCGCCCTGGACGGCGAAGCCTGGATCGGCATGGCGGCGACCTCCGACCGCGGGGAGTTCGTCGTCAACGAGATGACCGGGGTGAGGGCCGCGTACCGGGGGCGCGGCGTCTCCGTCGCCATGAAGACGTACGGCATGGCCTTCGCCCGAACACGTGGAGCGCGCAAGGTCCGCACCTTCCACCATCCGGCGAACGCAAGCGCCATCGCGATGAACCGGACGATGGGCTTCATCGACGCCGACGGCTCCGATCGCTGACCCAGGACGAGGGCTCGGGACGGTGGTGTCCCGGGTGTGTGACCGTCGGTGCATCGAGGGCGATCGTGCCTCGCCCGTCCGCGTCCGCAGACACGCGGCCATGACTGGGACGCCACGGGAAGGGGCTGCCTCTCATGCTCGCGCGGCGCCCCCTTGTACGCCCCTGTCAGACCTGTGCCAACCGTGTGCGCAGGGCGTCGATGTCGGGCAGGAACCAGAGCTGGGTGCCCCGGTTGCTCTCGCGGACGAAGTCCGGCAGGGCGCCGCCGGCCTCGGTGTGCCGGGAGATGTCCCCGACGACGGCCAGTTTCAGGCGGTAGTTGGCGAACTTCTGGACGATGCCGCCCGCGACGCGGGTCCGCAACCAGAAGAAGTCGTCCGTGAGCCGGCCGACCGGAACCGCGACCCAGGCGGCGTCGTGCCCGAGCCCTTCGCCGATCAGGTCGAGGGCGTCCTGCTCGTTGCGCAGCGGAGCGCCGTCCTGCGCGCAGACGAGGACGGGTGTGCCTGCGAGGTGCTGGAGCGTGTCAGGCATGGGGCTGTGTTCCTCGGAGGTGTAGGCGCTGCTCATTCCGGTTCCTCGATCAGAGTGTTGATGATCTTCAGCAGGTCCGCTGTGGTGTCCAGGCCGCCCAGGACGATGATCTTGAGGGTGGCTCGTTCCTCGTCGTAGACGGCCTCCACGCGCAGTCGGTCATGGCCCGGCTCGTGGTGCCGGCCCTGCGCGGCGGCCATGACCAGGTTGGTCAGACGGATGGTCGCTTCGGGGCTGATCGCGTCGATCTGCACGATGCCGGACACCTCGGCATGGCGCGTACGGCGAGCGGGAGGCGGCGCGGGGATGCCGGTGAACGCCTCCAGATCCTCACGGGTGACGCGGTACTGCCTGCCGACCCGGGTCGCTTTCAGCCGCCCGTCCCGCACATAGCCCCGCACGGTCCTGACATGGAGTCCCAGCAGGCCGGCCACTTGGTCCACCGAGTAGTAGAGCTGCCGCACCATGTCGCCCCCACCTGCGCTTCCGCCCGCCCCGCAGGCATTTCATTTCCTTTAACGTACATGAGAAAGGGAAGATTAGGGAAGTTTAAGGTGTCCGAGGGGGAGTGGTGAGCGGACGGACGGGTTGTCAGTCGCGTGGGTCGGGTCGGTGCCGCCTGCTCCCGGAGGGGCCGGCCGTGCGCACGGAAGGCGCCCCGGGGAGGCGGCAGAGCCGGGTGCAGGCAGGTGCCGCCCTTCCTCCGCAACGCCCATCGCCCATCGTCCGTCGGCCGGCCACCGGAGACTCGCGCGTACCGCCCGCGGGCCGCAGCGCCGACGGCGCGCGCTCGGCAGTGACGACCCCGTCCGGCGTCCACCACCGCCCGGCGGTCCCGGGCCCGGCCGGGGGCCGGGGGAACGGCAGTCGACGGGCGGACGACGACCCGGTCAACTCTTGTGAAGTGCCTGCCCGTTGCGGGTGCTGTCGTCGCATACTCGGTCGCGTCCGCCCATCCGATCCGCCTCGCTCCCAGGAGAAAACATGGCGTCCCCGACCCGCCGAAGCGTCGTCACCACCGCGCTCGCCACCGTCGCCGCAGGCGCGGTCCTGTCCCCGCGGACGGCCGTCGCGTCCGAGGCCCCCGCCGCACCCCCCGCCGCGGGCCGCCACCGTCCGCGCCCGCTGCGCCGGGCCCACGCGCACAACGACTACCTGCACCCGCGCCCCCTCCACGACGCGCTCGCCCACGGCTTCACCAGCGTCGAGGCGGACATCTTCCTCGTGGACGGGGAGCTGCTGGTCGCCCATGAGGCCACCGACCTCGACCCCGCCCGAACCCTCGCCTCGCTCTACCTGGACCCGCTGCTGGCCAGGGTCCGGGCCAACCACGGTGCGGTCCACCCCGGCTACCGCGAACCCGTCCAGCTACTGATAGACATCAAGACCGACGGAGCGGCCGCCTACCTCGAACTGGACCGGCAGCTCCAGCGGTACCGGCAGATGCTGACGGCGTACCACCACGGCCGGGTGCGGCCCGGCGCGATCACACCCGTCATCTCCGGCGACCGCGCCGCCCGCGCCCCGATGGAGGCGCAGCGCACGCGATACGCCTTCTACGACGGCCGGCCGGACGACCTCGGGACCGCGGCCACCGCCGCGTTCATCCCGCTCATCAGCGACAGCTGGAGCGACAACTTCAGCTGGCTGGGCGCGGGGCCCTTCCCCGTGGCCGAGCGGGAGAAACTGCGCTCGCTCGTCGCGACGGCCCATCGAGGCGGCCAACGCGTCCGTTTCTGGGCCACCCCGGACATCGCGGGACCGGAGCGGGAAGCCGTATGGACGGAGCTGCTGGCCGCCGGGGTCGATCACCTCAACACCGATGATCTGGCCGGGCTCGGACACTTCCTGCGTACCCATGACAGGGACGCCGGGGCCGAGGCGGCTCCGCTCGGCGGCCGGCCGGCAGCAGGCGCACCCATCGGAGCGTGACAGCCAGTCAACACCCGGATGGCGGACATGCCAGTCCGCCGGATGGCCTCTGCGCTACGCCACACTGGCGGCCGAATGCCGCATTCCGGCGCGGCGGAGGAGGTTGGCCAT
Organism: Streptomyces sp. NPDC087845; assembly: GCF_044742755.1. Classification (NCBI taxonomy): domain Bacteria; kingdom Bacillati; phylum Actinomycetota; class Actinomycetes; order Kitasatosporales; family Streptomycetaceae; genus Streptomyces; species Streptomyces sp. NPDC087845. Next base: position 266,211 of record NZ_JBIUVC010000008.1, on the reverse strand, counting down.
GGCCATTTCGATCTCACTGGTGCTGCTTCTGCTGATCCTCGCGGTGGTTTTCCTCCGCAACGGGGGGCTGAAGATTTCGCACGCACTGGTCTGCGCCATGCTCGGGTTCTTCCTCGCGGGCACGAGCATGGCGCCGACCATCCAGAACGGCCTGACGGCCACGGCCGACGTCGTCAGCAGCCTCAAGCCCTGACTCCGGCCCTCGTCGGCGCATGCGCGGGACTCCCCACCCATGGGTATCGATCGCACACGATCGGTAGCGATCCAGAACAGGGCTGATACGGACCGGCCTCACGAGCAGAAAGTGATCGCTCTGAACAGTCGGCGGCACGAAACCGTCATCCGGGGACGACCGGACCGCTGGGATGAAACGGTCCGAGACGACACGGACCGCACGGGTGACGGCCCCTGACCGGACCTCGCGCCGGGGCATGGCACCTCCCCAAGGACCTGGAGAACGCCGCCATGTCTTTTCCGCCCCTCGGACGCGATTCGGGCGCCGCTCACCACGAGTACTGCGCGACCGGGCGCTGCTGCCGCTGCCAGCAGCGCCCCTGGACGACCAGGGCGGGCCACGAACAGCTCTGCGGTCCGTGCGCCGCCTGCTGCCGTGAATGCGGCCGGGCCCCGGCACCGTATCTGGACGGGCTCGACGGCGGTCTCTGCCTCGACTGCCGCGGTCTGTGCGGCCGTTGCCGTGAACCGTTGTCGCCCGAGGGCGGGTGTTCGTGCCGGAAATGGCGGGAGAGGGCGGGGAGCGACCCGGTCGGATACGTCCTCCAGGCGCTTCCCCAGCCGCTGACGCGGGCGCTCGGCCGCCGCTTCCCGCCCGCTCTTCTCGAACTGATCCATCGCGAGCTGGCCCGGCGCAGCGCCGACCAGCTCCGGGAACGGCTCGAACGCCGATGGAATCTCCGCTGGTCCCACGCCCTGCACGAGAAGAACGAGGACGGCGGTCAGCGGTGGAGCGCCGCGGATGTCGCCGAGCGGCTGCTGTGGCCGGGGTCCTGCTCCGACCCGCGGTGCGAGGACGGCTCTCTCGTCGCCACGGACACCGCGTGCACGCACTGCCGGCGGCTCGGGCATCGCTTCGTTCCTTCGGTCGCCGGCCGGGCCGCCGCACCGGACCACGCACGGGCCGCGGCCGCCGGGATCCGGCGTGCGATGCTCGACCGGCACGACCGCACGCGAGGCCCCGGCCCGCGGTCCGGTCCGTTGCCCGGCTGACCCCGGCCGCCCGTCTCGCGATGCTCCGTCCCGTGACAGCCGCACGTGACGCGCCGTGTTGCGCCGGCGTGAAGCAGGCATGAAACCTGATGCAGTTGCATGGATACCTCAAGGTGATCGCTCTGGCGCCGGGCGGCGGCGCGACCCCGTACCCGACCGAGGAGCCCGATGCTTCCGCCGTCCCGAAGAGCGCGTGCCCGCGCACCGGCCCTGGCGCTCGCCCCCTGCGGCACCGCGCTCCTGACACGGCCCGCCACGGCCTGGGCGGGGGAGTGTGCCACCACCACCTTCGACCTCAGCCAGGAGGGGCGGGCGACGGAGGCGAACCGGTCGCGGTGCCGTGCCGCCCGGCGGGACGAAGAAGAGGCTGTCCTCGCCCCCGGAGGCATCGTTCTCGCGGCTCCGGCACACCGCCGCTGTGCCGCACCGCCTCATGAGCCGACGAGCCGGGACCGGATCAGGAAACGCACCCCCTCCGGAGCCTCCAGAGAGAATCCGCTGCCCCGCCCCTCCACCACGTCGACGATCAGCCGGGTGTGCGCCCACACCTCGTACTGGCTCCTCGACATCCAGAACGGGACACCCTCCGCCACCCCGTCGACGTCCAGCGAGGCCAGCAGCACGTCCGAGCCGCCGGTACGGAACTCACCGGCCGGGTAGCACATGGGCGCGCTGCCGTCGCAGCAGCCGCCCGACTGGTGGAACATCAACGGGCCGTGGACCGCGCGCAGTCGGCGCACCAGGTCGGCGGCCGCGGCGGTGAGCTCCACGGTCGCCGCGCCGGACGGGCTCATCGCCGCGGCCCGGAGCCGGAGTTCCCCGCAGCGCGGCGGACCGGCGCCGGGGGCCTCGTACCGAATCGGTTCATGCATCAGTCCCTTCGACCTGGGCGGGAGACGGTGTGCCGGCGCCGCGGCCGGGCGTCTACGGCACCGTACGCCCCTCTGCCTCCTTCGCCCATGCGTAACGGTGTTCCGGCCGGCCGGTGTCGCCGTACTTGAGGCTGAGGCTGATACGGCCCGCGCCCTCCAGGTACTTGAGATACCGCTGGGCGGTGGAGCGGCTCAACCCGGCCCGGGTGGCCACCTCGTGGGCGGACAACGGCTCGTCGGCGGCCGACAGGACATGGCGGATCACGTCGGCCGTGGGCGCCGAGTGGCCCTTGGGCAGAGCCGCCGCAGGGCCCGGCTCCGCGGTGCGAAGGGCACCGAATATCCGGTCGACCTGCTCCTGTCCCGCCTCGCCCCGGCCGCCGCCCACGCCGTCGAGGGCCCGGCGCAGGGCTGCGTAACCCTCCAGCTTGGACCGCAGACCCGTGAAGCTGAACGGCTTGACCAGGTACTGCAGGGCGCCGTACCGCATGGCCGTCCGGACGGTCGACACATCACGCGCCGCGGTCACCATGATCACATCGGCCGGGTGGCCGAGCTGGCGCATGCGTCGCACCAGGGTCAGCCCCGTCTCGTCCGGAAGGTAGTGATCGAGAAGGACGAGATCGACGTGGTGGCGCTCCAGGAAGGCCAGCGCCTGCGCGGCGGTGTGCGCACGTGAGACCACGCGGAAGCCGGGAACCCTGGCCACGTACTCGGCGTTGATCTCGGCAACACGGAAGTCGTCGTCCACCACCAGGACATCGATCATCGCAACTCTCCCACTCCGGTCGGCGTCCGGACGCCGAGTGCCTCGGGCAGAACGACGGTGAAGACCGCGCCGCCGCCGGCCCTGGCGGTGACGCGAGCCGCGCCACCGTAGCGCTCGGCCAGCCGGCGCACCAGCGCCAGACCCAGACCGCGGCCACGATGCGCGGGGGACTCCTTGGTGGACCAGCCCTCGGTGAAGATGTGCTCGCGCATGCCGGGAGGTATCCCGGGACCGTTGTCGCTGACCCGCAGGACCGCGGTGGTCCCCTCGGCGAGCAGTTCGACCTCGACGAGCGAAGCGACGTCCAGCGCGTTGTCGATGAGGTTGCCGAGGACCGTCACCAGATCGCGCGGGTCCACCACCATGTCCGGGAGCCGGGTGTTCGGCGAGACGCGCAGGGACGCGCCACGCTCCGCCGCGATGGCCGACTTGCCCACCAGCAGCGCCGACAGCAGCGGGTCGTTGACGCGCTCGGCGACCTGCTCCGCCGATGCCCGGTGACCATCGGTCACCTCCGCGACGAACTCCACCGCGGCTTCGTGCCTCCCGAGTTCCAGCAGCCCGAGCACGGTGTGCAGCCGGTTCGCGTGCTCGTGGTCCTGGGCGCGCAACGCGTCCAGCAGGCCGTGCGTGGAGTCCAGCTCACGGCCGAGCAGCTCCAGCTCGGTACGGTCGCGCAGGGTGACGACGGCTCCGCCGTCACCGGTGGGCATGCGGTTGGCGATCAGCACGCGCCCCTTGCAGACGGTGATCAGGTCGGCGCCCCCGACCCGTCCCGCCAGCACCTCCGTCGTACGGCCCGGCGGCAGCACTTCGCCCAGCGGCCGCCCGAGGGCGTCCTGGCCCAGCTCCAGCAGGCGCCGCGCCTCGTCGTTGAGCAACCGGATCCGGCCCCGGGCGTCGAGGGCGAGAACGGCCTCGCGAATGCTGTGCAGCATGGCCTCCCGCTCGTCCAGCAGCGCGGAGATGTCGGCGAACGCCAGCCCATGGGTGCCGCGCTGCAGCCGCCGCGACACGGCCAGGGCGGCCAGCACGCCCACGGCGAGCGCCGCCCCGGAGTAGAGCAGCAGACCGGGAATGGCCCCGAGCAGCCGTTCATGGACGCTGTCGTAGGCGATGCCGACCGAGACGGCACCCACGATGGTCCCGTCCCCGTCGCGCAGGGGGACCTTCGCGCGTGCCGAGCGGCCCAGGGTTCCGTTGTCGATCTGCATGACCTCCCGCCCGCCCAGAGCCGTGCTGGGATCGGTCGAGACGTGTCTGCTGATCTGCGCCGTGTCGGTGTGCGACCAGCGAACCCCGCGGGTGTCCATGACCACGACGTAGAGCGCCCCGGTGGCCCGCCGGATCCGCTCCGCCTCGGCCTGTACCGGTCCGGTGGGGCTGGGGTCGGTGCCGGCCAGGTTGCGTACCAGGCCGGGTTCGGCGGCGGTGGTCTGGGCGATGGACAACGCCTGATGCATCGCCTGGTCGTCGAGCTGGTGGCTCAGGGGCGCGAGGAAGAGCCCGGTGACGAGCATGATCACGCCGGTGGTGATGGCTACCTGGGTGAGCAGGACCTGGGCGAAGACACGGCGGGGCCAGTGAATCCGCATGTGCTTCGACCTCTGCCTTCCGCCGGCCAGGAACCTGATGCTCCGTTTCGTCCTTGTGTGAACGCAACGTAAACGCCGCCGTCGTCGATGAACAGTCCTCGTGGCCCATTCGTTGCCGCAGCGTGAGCAGAACGGGCAGAACCGCGGGTTATGGGCAGAAGCAGGAGTTGTGAGCGCAAGGGTGCCCACGTCCGGGCGCCGCACCTAGCGTCCCGCTCCATGAACAGCGATACGAGCCCCGCCATCGAGCTGCGGGGGGCGAGCAAAGCGTTCCGGACTCCGTCGGGGGCGCTCCACACCGCCGTAAGGGATCTGGACCTCACCATCGGGCGCGGTGAGTTCGTCGCCGTCGTCGGTCCCACCGGATGCGGCAAGTCGACCACTCTGACCCTGGTGAGCGGTCTGGAGGAGCCCACCGAGGGGGAGGTGCTGGTGGGCGGCGAGCCGGTGCGCGGCATCGGCGACAAGGTCGGCTTCGTCTTCCAGCAGGACGCGGTTTTCCCCTGGCGGACCGTGCTCTCCAATGTGATGGCGGGTCCTCGCTTCCGTGGCGTGCCGAAATCCGAGGCGAAGGAACGGGCCCGGCAGTGGCTCGCCCGGGTCGGGCTGTCCACCTTCGAGGACCGGTATCCCCACCAGCTGTCCGGTGGTCAGCGCAAGCGGGTCGCCCTCGCGGCCACCTTTGTCAACGACCCCGAGATCCTGCTCATGGACGAACCCTTCTCCGCACTCGATGTGCAGACCAGGGCCCTGATGTCGGACGAACTGCTGGAGCTGTGGGCCGGCACCGGCTCCTCCGTCGTCTTCGTCACCCATGACCTGGAGGAGTCCATCGCGCTGGCCGACAAGGTCGTGGTCATGACCGCGGGCCCGGCCACGGTCAAGGAGGTCTTCGAGATCGACCTGCCCCGCCCCCGCAAGGTCGAACAGGTGCGTCTGGAGCCCCGGTTCGTCGAGATCTACCGGGAGATCTGGTCCTCGCTCGGCGAAGAGGTCCGCATCACCCGTGAGAGGGGTGCCCTCGATGCCGCCTGAAACCCTCACGGCGAACGCCGCCGTCACGAAGACCGAACGCACCCGGGCCAGGGTGCGGGCCGCCCGGAACCGCAGGTACCTGGTGCTCGGGAGCCGGGTCGCGGTGCTCCTCGCGGTCATCGGGCTGTGGGAGTGGCTGGCCCGTACCGCGGTCATCGACCCCTTCAACTTCTCCATGCCGTCGAAGATCTGGGACCAGATCCGCACCTGGGTCGTCGACGGCACCGCCCAGGGGCCCCTGTGGGAGCAGATCTGGTACACGCTCCACGAAGCGCTGCTCGGCTGGGTCATCGGTGTGATCGCCGGTGTGCTGCTGGGAATCGCGCTGGGCCGTGTCCGGTTCGCCGCCGACGTCCTCGGCCCGTACATCAAGGTGCTCAACGCCCTGCCGCGCATCGTGCTCGCCCCGATCTTCCTCATCTGGTTCGGCCTCGGCCCGGCCTCGAAGGTCGCCTCCGCGGTCGTCCTGGTGTTCTTCCCCGTCTTCTTCAACGCCTTCCAGGGGGCCAGGGAGGTCGACCGCAACCTCGTCGCCAACTCCCGCATCCTGGGCGCGAGCAACCGGCAGGTCACCCTTCAGGTGGTCGTCCCCTCGGCCACGTCGTGGATCTTCACCAGCCTGCATGTGAGCTTCGGCTTCGCCCTCATCGGCGCCATCGTCGGTGAGTACATCGGTGCCACCAAGGGGCTCGGACTACTGGTCGCCGCCTCCCAGGGCACGTTCAACGCCGCCGGTGTCTACGCCGCGATGGTCATCCTCGCGATCGTCGCGCTGCTGGCCGAAGGCCTGCTGACCTTCCTCGAGAAGCGGCTCTTCCGCTGGAAGCCTGCCGAGGCGGACACCGCCCGCTGACCCCCGTCGCCATCCGCACACCCCGAATGCTTCTTCACAAGGACGTGAATCAGATGCGCACATCCACCAGGATCTCGGCCGCCGCCGTCGCCGGGGCACTCGCCCTGACCAGCCTGACCGCCTGCGGCGGCGACTCCACCTCGGCCTCCGGTGGCAAGAACGACAAGGTCAAGATCATGGTCGGGGGCCTGGACAAGGTCATCTACCTGCCCGCGATGCTCACCGAACGGCTCGGCTACTTCAAGGACGAAGGGGTATCGGTCCAGCTCCTCACCGAGCCCGCGGGCGTCCAGGCCGAGACGGCGCTGGTCTCCGGCGACGTCCAGGGCACGGTGGGCTTCTACGACCACACCCTCGACCTCCAGGTGAAGGGCAAGCAGGTCGAGTCGGTCGTCCAGTTCTCCCAGGCCCCCGGCGAGGTCGAGATCGTCTCCGACCGGGCGGCGGGAGACGTCAGGTCCGCGAAGGACTTCAAGGGCAAGAAGCTCGGTGTGACGGGGCTCGGCTCCTCGACCGACTTCCTCACGAAGTACCTCGCGGTGAGCAACGGGGTGAAGACGAGCGAATTCACGCCCGTGGCCGTCGGCGCGGGGCAGACGTTCATCTCCGCCCTTCAGCAGGGTTCCATCCAGGGCGGTATGACCACCGATCCGACGGTCGCCACCGTCCTGGACAAGAAGCTCGGCAAGATCCTCATCGACATGCGGACCCCGGAAGGATCCAAGCAGGCGCTCGGCGGGCTCTACCCGTCCTCCAGCCTCTACATGCAGACCGAGTGGGTCGACAGCCACAAGGACACCGTCCAGAAACTGGCCAACGCCTTCGTCAGGACGCTGAAGTGGATGTCCACGCACAGCGCCGACGAGATCGCCGCGAAGATGCCCGCCGACTACGCCCAGGGCGGCGGAAAGGCTCTCTACGCGAAGGCCATCAAGAGCACCCTGCCCATGTTCACCACGGACGGCGTCATGCCCGCGGACGGCCCCGCCACCGTCGAGCGGGTCCTGAAGGCCTTCAACCCCAACCTGAAGAACGCGAAGGTGGACCTCGCCAAGACGTACACCACGGAATTCGTCAAGAAGGCGGGCTGACCGCGGGCGCCGAGGACGCCCGCGCGCCGAACCCGTCCGGCTCGATGCCCCGCCTACTGCTTCCAGTTCGGAGGCTGGGCGGGGTCGAGCGTTCGCCACTGGGCGAGGACCTTGGGGTCCTGCGCGTCGAGCCAGTCGGTCAGTTCGCGGAAGGAGACACAGCGCACCTCCTTGCGCGGGCAGACCTCTCGCATCGTCTCCTCGGCGGCATCCATGTAGATCCCGCCGTTCCAGTCCTCGAAGTGATTCCCGATGAACAGCGGCGCCCGGCTGCCGTGGAACACCCGGTTGAACCCGGCGACGTACGAGTCCTTCGCCTCCTTGCGCCATTTTCCGTATTCCGCGGGGTCGCCCTCGGTGTTGCCCTCCGACTGGTTGTAGAGGAAGTTGAAGTCCATGGACAGCACCTGGAAGTCCTTGCCGGGGAACGGCAGCATCTGCAACGGGAAGTCCCAGACACCGTTCTTCTTGGAGGGCCAGATCTGGAAGTCCCCCGGGGAGCTCGCGTCGTAGCGCCATCCGAAGGGCTTGGTCGCCGGCAGGAGGGTCTTCTGGCCTTCGAGACAGGGGGCCCGCCCGCCGACGACCTCGCGGGTGGGGTCGAACGGCAGCGGATCGAGGTCGGTGAAGCCCGTGTTGGTCTTCCAGTTCTGCACGAAGGAGTAGAACTGGTTGATCTCGCTGATCCACTCGTTCGTACTCCAGTCCCCACCGCCCTTCTTGTCGCAGAAGTGACCGTTGAAATGGGACCCGATCTCATTGCCCTCCCGCCAGGCGCCGCCGAGCTGTTCCAGCGTCATGCGGATGTGTTCACGCGTCGGGTACGAGATCGCGGCCGCTCCGGGCTTGTGCTGCGGCGGCTCGTAGAGGTTGCTCTTCTCCTTCGGGAGCAGGTAGATCCCGGTGAGGAAGAACGTCATGTGCGCGTTGCTCTCCTTGGCCGCACGGCGGAACCGCGAGAACATGCGATCGTCGCCCTCGAGCGCGCCGTCCCAGGAGAACACCACGAACTGCGGCGGCTTCTCACCCGGCTTGAGCCGCTCGGCCTTCAACCGGTGTGGCTGGGGTCCCGTGTAGGACGTGGAGCCGTCCCCCAGAATCCTGATCTTCCCGTCCCACTTCTCCTCCTCCGTCCTCTTCCCGCCGCCCTCACTGCGCTCCCGGGCGGTGGGCGTCGGCGCGGCGACGGTGCTCGTGCCCCGCGGGGTCCGGCTGTCCGACGCATCGTCGGACGCCAGCGGGATCAGCGCCGCGGAACCCGACACGACAAGGCATGCCGCGAGCCCGAGCACGACACGGGGCGTCGCGCGGGCCCGAATCCGGTCAACAGCGGATTTTTTTCTGGTCTTTGTCACTTCGTCATGGCTTCCGTGTATGTGTTCCAGATCCGGGACGAGAGCTTTCGGCCGGCCGCCGAGCTGCCGCCCAGTCCCTTGAGCGGCAGCGGTGCCAGACTCTTCGCCAGGTCCATGCGGTACACGACGACGGCCGTGGACGCGGTCCGGTCGTATCCGACGTACCAGCGCGCGGTGTCGTCCTCGGTGGTTCCCGCCTTGGCGGCGACCGGTGGGGCCGAGCCGGCACCGGTCTTCCCGTCGGGCCGTGCGAGGGACGCGGTGACCTCGTCCGCGACGGCGGACCGCACGGCGCGCTTCGTCCGCGGCAGGTTCAGCCGGACCGGCTCGCCGTTGCGGGTGACCTTCCGTACCGAGTACGGATCGGTGTGCATGCCGTGGGCCGCGAACATGCCGTACGCGTCGGCCATGCGGATGGCGCTCGGCGTGGAGTTCCCCATCGAGAACGCGGGAACGGGTGGGCCGAAGCTGGACGGGAGCAGCCCGGATGCTTCGGCCGTACTGCGGACCTGCTTCAGCCCCGCGTCCATGCCGAGCTGGAGGAACGGGGAGTTCACGCCCTTCGCCATGGCGTCGTGCAGGCTGATGCGGCCGTAGGAGTGGTCGCCGTCGTTGCGGCCCTTGACCATCTTGCCGCTGCGGTCCCAGTAGGGGCCCTCGGGTGTCATGACCGGGATGTCGTCGTCACCGTCGTACACGGTCGAGGGGGTGACGGTGGTCCGGGGGCCGTTGCGCCGGGGCGCGATGCCGTGCTCCAGGCCGGCGGCGTAGACGAACGGGGTGAAGGCCGAACCGGCGGGCACGGTACCGGCGTTGGACTCGTTGAAGGCCTGCCGTTCGAAGTCCGGGCCGCCGTACACGGCGAGGATCCGGCCGTCCGGGGCAACGGACGCGGCACCGAACCGGACGTGGCGGTCGGTCTTGCGCTGCTTGGGATCGAGCGTGTCGCGCGCGTCCTTCACGGCCCGGCTGAGGGCGGTCATCCGCGGCTTCTCGAACGTCGTGTAGATCTGGTAGCCGCCGAGGTCGAAGCGCGCGTCGGAGATGTGCCCGGCACGCTTGGCGTACGACTCGGCGAGCTGGACGAGGTAACCGTCCTGCCCGGCCGTGCTGTTCGGCTTGTGCAGGGGCTTCGGATCGGGAAAGACCGTGTACCGGGCCCGCTCGGCCGGGCTCAGCCTGCCGATCTCCACCATGCGGTCCAGCGTCCACTTCCACCGGGCGACGGCACGCTTGCGGTTGTGCGGGTTGACGGCGGGGTCGTAGAGCGAGGCGCCCTTGAGCAGGGACGCGAGGAACGCTCCCTCGCTGGCGTCGAGTTGGGTGACCTCCTTGCCGTAGTAGGCCTGGGCCGCGCGTTGGAGACCGTAGGTGCCACGGCCGAACCAGCTGGTGTTCAGGTACTCCTGAAGGATCTTGTCCTTGCTCACATGGCGGTCGAGTTTGACCGCGAGCAGCATCTCGGTGAACTTGCGGGAGAAGGACTGGTCCTGCGAGAGGTAGACGTTCTTGACGTACTGCTGGGTGATCGTCGAGCCGCCCTGGGTGTCGCCCTCGCCGACCGTGCGCCACAGCGCGCGGGTGATGCCCTGCGTCGATATGCCGTGGTCCGAGTAGAAGTCGGCGTTCTCGGCCGCCAGTACGGCCCATCGGACGTCGTCGGGAATCTTCGACAGGGGCATCTCCTGGCGGCTCACCCAGCCGGTACGGGCCATGGGCGTGCCGTCGGCCCAGTAGTAGACGGTGTCCTGCTGCGTGGCGAACGCGTTGAGGTCCTTGGGGATGTCCGTACGCGCGTAGGCGATGCCCACCACGGTCGCGAGCGTTGCGGTGACCATCAGGAACGAACCCAGGGCCAACCGCCACGAGGGCACCCATCTCCGCCAGCCGCGCCGGCCCGCGCGTGGGTAGTCCGGGCCGCGCAGCAGGCGTGGGCGTGGCCGCTTCGAGTGTTTTCGGCGTCCCGCGCCCCGGGCCCGCGCGGTCCGGGCGGAGCGCGCCGTTCTGCTGAATGCGTTGTGCTGTGTCATTCCGTCCAGCCGTGACAGGCCGGGCCGGCCGCGGACTACGACCGTGCCCGTACACATGTAGTGGTCATTGCTCGTCCGCTGCCACGCCTTCGGCTCGGCCGGTGCAAGGCATGCGCATCCCGGGTCCGGTTCAGGCCCTGGGCCGCTGATCGGACGGAAGCGCCCAGAGGGTGACCACACGCTCCCCCCTCGCCGACTCCGTCGCAGCAAAGGCCAAAGCATGACCGAGAGTTGCGTCGCGAAGTCACGCAAAGATAACAGGCCGCCGGGGAAGTCCGTGCCGCCCGGTCCCGATCGGGCGCCGGAGGGCCGTAGTTGGGCCCGGAATGCGGGCTCGGCTCCGACCCTGCCGCCGGCCGGTCCGCGGGCGTTGGTCGAGCGTGGGGTGTCCGGGTTCCACTGAGTGGTCGCAGATGTGTTCGCTTTCGGGTGACTTGACGGCCTGTTGCCGGTGGAGCGCCGCCCGCAGCGCCCCACCATCGCAAGCAGCCGAATCCGCCCGGCGTTGGGAGACTGCCGTGCACATCCTGCTCGTGGCGAGCGCGTTCAACAGCCTCACTCAGCGTGTTCATGCTGAACTGGGGGACCGTGGCCACGTCGTGGCGGTGGAACTCGCTCTGCCGGAGGAGTCCGCACGCGACGCGTCGCTGCGGCGGGCCGTGCGCGAGTTCGCGCCCGACCTGGTGGTGGCCCCGTTGCTGAAGACCGCCATCCCACGGGAGGTGTGGGCAGCGCACACCTGCCTCGTCGTCCATCCGGGCCCGCCGGGCGACCGCGGTCCCTCCGCCCTCGACTGGGCGATCGACGAGGGCGCGGACACCTGGGGCGTGACCGTTCTGCAGGCCGACGAGGAAATGGATGCCGGGGCCATCTGGGCATCGGCCACCTTTCCGGTGCCACCGGTGGGCAAGAGCGACCTCTACCGCAACGAGGTCTCCGACGCCGCGCTGCGGGCAGTGCACCTCGCCGTCGAGCGCTTCTCGTCCGGTACGTACGTTCCCCGCGCACAGACCGGCGGGGACGAGGAGCTGCGCATCCGTACGCGGCCGTACCTCCGGCAGGAGCACCGCCGCATCGACTGGGGGTCGGACTCCACGGAAGCGGTCCTGCGCAAGCTGCGAGCCGCCGACTCGCACCCCGGCGTGCGGGACGAACTGCTCGGCGGTGAATGGTTTCTGCACGGGGGGCACCCGGAGTACGAACTGCGGGGCGGGCCGGGCGAGCTGGTGGCCGTGAGGGCCGGGGCCGTCTGCCGGGCGACGACCGACGGCGCGGTGTGGATTCCCGAGCTTCGCCCCCGTCGCCGGCCGGGAGGGCCCGCCACGTTCAAGCTGCCCGCCGTGACGGCGCTCGCCGGGCGCCTGCCCGCGCTGCCCGAGTGCCCCGCGCCCTTGTTCGAGGAAGGGCGCGAGCCCGGCTGGAGCGACATCAGCTACCGGGAGGAGGGGCAGGCCGGGTTCCTCTCGTTCTCCTTCCCCGGCGGTGCGATGAGCACGGTGCAGTGCCGACGCCTGCTCGACGCCTACCGGCTGGTCTGCCGACGGCCCACCTCGGTGCTGGTCCTGGGAGGCGGCCGGGACTTCTTCTCCAACGGCATCCACCTCAATGTCATCGAGGCCGCCGCCGATCCCGGCGAGGAGTCCTGGGCCAACATCAACGCCATGGACGACTTTGTGGAGGCCGTGCTGACCACCACCGACCGCCTGGTGGTCTCCGCCTTGGGCGGCAACGCGGCCGCGGGCGGGGCGATGCTCGCCCTGGCCGCGGACGAGGTCTGGTGCAGATCGGGCGCGGTGCTGAACCCGCACTACCGCCTGATGGGGCTGTACGGCTCCGAGTACTGGACCTACACGCTGCCGCGCAGGGTGGGGGCCGCCGCGGCGGAACGCCTCACCGACAGGGCGCTGCCGGTGAGCGCCGAGGCCGCTGTGCGGCTCGGCCTGGCCGACCGGACGATCGCCTGTGACGCGCCGTCGTTCGCGGGCGAGGTCACCCGGCTGGCGGCCCGGATCGCCGCGTCGCCCGCGGCGTTGTCGCGGATCGCCGCGAAGAAGGCGGTGCGGGACCGGGACGAGGCCCACCGGCCGCTGGCCGACCACCGGGAGCAGGAGCTGGCCGTGATGCGGCGGATCTTCTTCGATCCGCGGTCGTCCTACCACGCGCTGCGACGCGCGTTCGTGCGCAAGGAACCTGCGCCGGGCCGCCCGGCGCACGCCGTCCCGGTCCCGGCCGGCGGTTCTCCGGGGGATCGGCCCGCCCGGGGGCCCGGCGTCACCGCACTGGCGGCGCACCACGAGGTCTCCGCACCGAACGCTTGCTACCAAGAACAGTGAAGGTCGATGTGTCGGCCTTCGTGTGTCTCTTCCCAGGGAGGCATCCTCATGGATGCAGCAACGTCGAACGCCGTGGACGCACCCGCTGCGGCCACCGGAGAAGAGTCCCCGATCCATATCCTCTGGATCAACGCGGGGCTGAGCTGTGACGGTGACTCGGTGGCTCTGACCGCCGCGATGCAGCCGAGCATCGAAGAGATCGTGACCGGTGCGCTGCCCGGTCTGCCCAGGATCGAGGTCCACTGGCCGCTGATCGATTTCGAATGCGGTCCCGTGGGCGGTGCGGACACGTTCATCGAGTGGTTCTTCAAGGGCGAGCGCGGCGAGATCGATCCCTTCGTCCTGGTGGTCGAGGGTTCCATCCCGAACGAGACGATCAAGCCGGAGGGGTACTGGTGCGGGTTCGGTGACAATCCGGAGACCGGCCAGCCGATCACCACCAGCGAATGGATCGACCGGCTGGCGCCCAAGGCCCTGGCCGTCGTCGCCATCGGGACCTGCGCCACGTACGGCGGTATCCACGCGATGGCCGGCAACCCGACCGGTGCGATGGGCCTGCCCGACTATCTCGGCTGGGACTGGAAGTCGAAGGCCGGGATCCCGATCGTGTGCGTGCCGGGCTGCCCGATCCAGCCGGACAACTTCTCGGAGACCCTGACCTATCTGCTGTACCAGGCGGCGGGATCCGCTCCGATGATTCCGCTGGACGACAAGCTCCGTCCCACCTGGCTGTTCGGGGCCACCGTGCACGAGGGGTGCGACCGGGCCGGCTACTACGAACAGGGTGAGTTCGCCCCGACCTACGACTCGCCCAAGTGCCTGGTCAAGCTCGGCTGCTGGGGCCCCGTCGTCAAGTGCAACGTACCCAAGCGCGGCTGGATGAACGGCATCGGAGGCTGTCCGAACGTCGGCGGCATCTGTATCGCCTGCACCATGCCGGGCTTTCCTGACAAATTCATGCCGTTCATGGACGAACCGCCGGGTGCCAAGCTCTCCAGCACCGCCAGCGGCGCGTACGGGACGGTCGTCCGCAGGCTCCGGGCGATCACGGCGAAGACCGTGGACAAGGAACCGAAGTGGCGGCACAAGAGGGGCCGGCTGACCACCGGCTACCGGCCCCCGTGGTGAACACGCCCAGGACACCGATCACACTCCACACCCCCCCGGTGACGACCCCACCTCACGCTTCTCAGAAGGGCTACGGCAGACACGATGGCACCGACGACGAAGGCGGCCGGCGACGGCAGTGGCCTGGTGGAGATGGCCTGGGATCCGATCACCCGGATCGTGGGCAGTCTCGGAATCCACACGAAGATCGATTTCAAGCAGAAGCGGGTCGCGGAGTGCTACAGCACCTCGTCGGTCTTCCGCGGCTACAGCGTCTTCATGCGGGGCAAGGACCCGCGGGACGCGCACTTCATCACCAGCCGCATCTGCGGGATCTGCGGTGACAACCACGCCACGTGCTCGGTGTACGCGCAGAACATGGCGTACGGAGTGAAACCGCCGCACCTCGGTGAGTGGATCATCAACCTCGGCGAGTCCGCGGAGTACATGTTCGACCACAACATCTTCCAGGAGAACCTGGTCGGGGTCGACTACTGCGAGAAGATGGTCCGCGAGACGAATCCCGGCGTCCTGGAACTCGCCGAGCGCACCGAGGCGCCGCACGCCGGGGAGCACGGATACCGCACGATCGCCGACATCATGCGGTCGCTCAACCCCATCGAGGGCGAGTTCTACCGCGAGGCGCTCCAGGTGAGCCGCTACACGCGGGAGATGTTCTGCCTGATGGAGGGGCGCCATGTGCACCCCTCCACGCTCTACCCGGGCGGTGTGGGCACGGTCGCCTCCGTCCAGCTCTTCACGGACTACCTCAGCCGCCTCATGCGCTACGTGGAGTTCATGAAGCGGGTCGTGCCTCTGCACGACGACCTGTTCGACTTCTTCTACGAGGCCCTGCCCGGGTACGAAGAGGTCGGCCGCCGGCGCGTGCTGCTCGGCTGCTGGGGAGCGCTCAACGACCCCGAGCACTGCGACTTCACGTACGCCAACATGAGCGACTGGGGACGGAAGATGTTCGTCACCCCCGGTGTGATCGTGGACGGCAAGCTGGTCACCAACGACCTGACCGAGATCAACCTCGGCATCCGGATCCTGCTGGGCAGTTCGTACTACGACGACTGGCAGGGCAGGGAGCAGTTCGTCACCCACGACCCGCTCGGCAACCCGGTCGACCCCCGCCACCCGTGGAACCAGCACACGATCCCCGCGCCGCAGAAGCGGGACTTCGACGACAAGTACAGCTGGGTGATGTCGCCGCGCTGGTTCGACGGCAAGGACCATCTGGCCCTGGACACCGGCGGCGGTCCCATCGCCCGGCTCTGGTCCACCGCGCTCTCCGGGCTCGTCGACGTCGGCTACGTCAAGGCCACCGGCCACAGCGTCGTCATCAACCTGCCGCGCACGATGACCAAGCCCGAGACCACCTTCGAGTGGAAGATCCCGAAGTGGAGCAACGCGCTGGAGCGCAACCGCGCCCGCACCTACTTCCAGGCGTACGCGGCCGCGATCGCGCTGCACTGCGCCGAGAAGGGGCTGGCCGAGGTCCGCGCCGGACGTACGCAGACCTGGGAGAAGTTCGACGTCCCCGACGAGAGCATCGGTGTCGGTTTCACCGAGGCCGTACGCGGCGTGCTCTCGCACCACATGGTGATCAGGGACGGCAAGATCGCCAACTACCACCCCTACCCTCCGACGCCGTGGAACGCCAGCACCAGGGACACCTACGGGACTCCCGGGCCCTACGAGGACGCCGTGCAGAACACGCCCATCTTCGAGGAGAACCCGCCGGAGAACTTCAAGGGCATCGACATCATGCGCGCCGTGCGCAGCTTCGACCCCTGTCTCCCGTGCGGCGTCCACATGTACGTCGGCGGGGGGAAGACCGTGCAGAAGATGCATGTGCCCACCGGGCTGAGCGGACTGGGCGGATGAGCGCGGCCACGGGCGCCTTTGGCGCGGAGCGGGCCGGGCAGCGCATCGACGAGGTGCTTGAGCAACTGACGGCAGCCGGTGACCGGAACACGTCCGAGGCGGCCGAGGAACTGGTGCGGGTCCTGATGGACTTCTACGGCGCCGGGCTGGCCCGCATCCTCGACCGGCTCCGGGCGGCACCGGGCCGCGAGACGGGCGACACCCTGGACGAACTCCTGGGCGACGACCTGGTGTCGAGCCTGCTGGTCCTGCACGATCTGCACCCCGAGGACACCGGCACGCGCATCGGCCGGGCCCTCGCGGCCGTCCGCGATCCCGTCGAGGTGGTGGCCTTCGACGAGAGCACGGGCATCCTGCGCCTGCGGGCCGCCGCCGCGGGCGGCTGCGGCTGCACCGGGGCACCGGCGGCACCGCAGTCCGTCGAGAACCTCCTGGCCTGCTTCGCACCGGAGGTGACCACGGTCGAGATGGAATCGGACTCCGCCGACCGGGAGCCCGCACTCCTGCAGATCCAGACCCGCCCGCCGCAGGGCGTGGCAACTGCCCGGCCGGCCCCGGCCAGGACATCATGAGCGCGCCTGGGACGTGGGCCGTACGCCCCGCGCCTGCCTCGGGGATGCACAGGCTGCGGCGCTTCGCGGCACCGCGCGAACCCCGCCAGGAGCGCTGCGAACTCTGCGGGATCCCGGTGGCCGAGGGCGACCACCGGCATGTGGTGGACACCGAGCAGCGTTCACTCGCGTGCGCCTGCACCCCGTGCGCCCTGCTGTTCGACCGGCCCGGCGCCGCCCGCGGCCGGTTCCGGAACGTCCCGGACCGCTACCTGGCCGACCACGACCACCGTCTCGACGACAACGCGTGGGAGCTCCTGCAGATCCCGGTCGGCGTCGCCTTCTTCTTCCGCAACGCCGCACTGGACCGGCTCGTGGCGCTCTACCCGAGCCCCGCCGGGGCCACCGAGAGCGAACTCGATCCATCGGCCTGGCAGACCGTCCTCGGCGGCAGCCGTCTCTCCCAGCTGCTCGAACCCGACGTGGAGGCACTGCTGTTGCGCCGCTCCGAGGGCCGGGCCGAGTGCTATCTGGTACCGATCGACATCTGCTACGAGCTGGTGGGGCGCATGCGCCTGCTCTGGCAGGGCTTCGACGGCGGAGCCGAGGCCCGTGCCGATCTCCAGGCGTTCTTCGCACACATCGAACGCCGGGCCGGGGCAGCCGCGCGGGAGCGACGGCCATGACGGACTTCACCTTCACCTGCACCGGCGTGCGCGCCGACCCGTACGCCGCCGGCCCCACCCTCGTCTTCCGGCTGCGCATCACCGCGTCCGGAGAAGCGCGGGTGCACGCACTCGCGCTGCGCTGCCAGATCCGCATCGAGCCGGCCCGGCGCAGCTACGAAACGGCCGAGGCCAAAGGCCTGACGGATCTCTTCGGAGAGCGCTCACGCTGGGGCAGCACCCTCCAGCCCGTGCAGTTCGCCCAGGTCCCGGTCATGGTCCCGGCGTTCACGGGGGAGACCGAGACGGACGTCGTCGTGCCCTGCACCTATGACCTGGAGATCGCCGCGACACGGTATGCGGACGCGCTGACGGACGGTGAGGTGCCGCTCCTCATGCTCTTCTCCGGCACCGCCTTCACCGGTTCCGGCGGCTTCCTGGTCGAGCCGGTGCCCTGGGACCGGGAGGCTCCCTTCCGGATGCCGGTGGCGGTGTGGAAGGAGATGGTCGACCAGCACTTCCCCGGATGCGGCTGGCTCCGCCTCCCCCGCGACACCATGAACGCGCTGCTCGAATTCCGCTCCCGGCACGCACTGCCCTCCTGGGAGGCGACCGTCCGGACGCTTCTCGACGCGGCCGGAACCACAGCCCTCCGGCCGCCGGAGCGCGGACGTGCCGACGCCGGCCTCGCCGGGCTTGCCGAGAGGACGGCGCAATGACCGCGACCGCCTTCACTCCCGCGCTGGAATCCCGTTTCGCCGCCGCCCGTGGGGTGGCCGACGCCGTCCTCTTCGAGGGCTACGTCCTGTATCCGTACCGCGCGTCGGCGGCCAAGAACCGGCTCCGCTGGCAGTTCGGCGTGCTCGTCCCACCGGCCTGGGCGGCAGCCACCGAAGAGCACGACTTCCAGCGCACCGAGTGCCTCATGGAACCGAGGGCCGACGCGGTTCTGGCGGCCGAGGTCCGGTTCCTGCACGCCCGGCGGCGCACCGTGCAGCGGCTCCGGGAGGACGGCACCTTCGAGACCGTCCCCGAACTCCACCTCACCGACCGGGTCCTGGTGCCCTGGGACGAAGGTGCGGAGGAGCGCGTCGAAGTGCTCGCCACCCTGGCCGAGCTCACCGGCGGCGGCCTCGTCGTCCCCTTCGCGCGCCCGGCACGGGAGGAGCACGAAACCGTCCGGGACGAGGACGGCCGGACCGTCGGTCGCCTGGTGCGCCGCTGCGAGGAGATCAGCGGCGCGGTACGGCTGTCCGCCTCCGAACTCGACGGCCCCTACCGGGCGATGCGGCTCACCGCCGTCGTGGAGAACACCAGCACCTGGACGCCGGACGCCGGCGACGCCGACCGCGACGCCGCTCTGCCCCGGTCGCTGGTGGCAGCGCACCTGCTCCTGGGCCTCGGCGCGGGCTCGTTCCTGTCGATGACGGACCCTCCGGAATGGGCCAAGGGCGCGGTCGCGGGCTGCCGGAACATGCACACCTGGCCCGTACTGGCCGGGGAGCCCGGCCGCGCGGACCTGGTGCTCTCGTCCCCGATCATCCTTGAGGACCACCCGGCCATCGCCCCGGAGAGCCCCGGGGCGCTGTACGACTCCACGGAGATCGACGAGATCCTCGCCCTGCGGACGGCCGCCCTCACGGACCAGGAGAAGCGCGAGGCCCGGGGGACGGACGACCGGGCGGCCGCGGTCATCGACCTGGCCGACTCGATGCCCCCCGAGGTCCTGGAACGGCTCCACGGTGCGGTGCGGGCGCTGCGGGAAGTCACCGAGCCGGGTGCGCCTGCGGCGGTTCCGCCGGACGAGCTCCGGCACGTGCCGGAAGGGGCCGGCGGGTACGACCTGATCCGGCCGGACCGGCCGTGGTGGGACCCGGCCTCCGACGCCGGCGCCGATCCGGCGCGCGACCGGATCCTGGTGGACGGCCGGTCGGTGGGCGCGGGCAGCCGTGTACTGCTGCGACCCGGCCTGCGCCGCACCGACGCCCAGGACCTCTTTCTGCAGGGCCGCAGCGCACTGGTCGAGGCAGTGCTGCACGACGTGGACGGGGGAGTGCACCTCGCGGTCACCGTGGAGGGCGACCCGGGTGCCGACATCCGGCGCGAACAGGGCCGGTTCCTGTACTTCCAGCCCGATGAGGTCTCACCTCTGGAGGACGCATGACGCCGCCCCCGGAGCGGAGAGCGACGACGCTGGTCGCGGGCGTGGGGAACATCTTCCTCGGCGACGACGGCTTCGGTGTCGAGACCGTACGGCGACTGTCGTCCACCCCCTTGCCCGGTCACGTCGAAGCGGTGGACATCGGGGTGCGCGGAGTCCATCTCGCGTACCGGCTCCTCGACGGATACGACACGCTGGTCCTGATCGACGCCACCGAACGCGGCGGTGATCCCGGAACGCTGTACCTGATCGAGGCCGACCGGCCCGGCCGCGTCGAGCCGCAGGAAGCTCTGCTCGACGGCCACCGCATGTCCCCCGACGCGGTACTGACCCTGCTCGAAACCCTGTGTGCCGGGACGGGCTGCATCCCCCCGGGACGCACGCTGGTCGTCGGATGCGAACCCGCCCGCGTCGAAGAAGGCATCGGCCTCAGCGATCCCGTGGCCGCTGCCGTCCCGGAGGCCGTGAACATGGTCCTGCGCCTGGTCCGGGACGAGGAACGGACCGCCCCCACCGCACAGCCTACGGCCGGCCCGGCCATCAACTGAGGAGACGAACACCGTCATGAAGAAGATCATCATCGGTGGCGCGGTCGCCGCCGCCGTTGCCGCACTCGTGGCCCAGGTACTGCCCGACATCAAGCGCTACGTGCGGATGCGGTGCATGTGACGGCATCCGGATCCACCGGACCCCGGGCTGCCCCGAACGACGTACGTACCGTGCGGCGTCGGCGAGCCGGTCCGGCCGGGGCCGCGACTCCCCGGTGTAATGACGCGGGCAGGACGGAGACCCATGCACGAGATGTCCATCGCCATGGCCGTCGTCGGCCAGGTGGAAGAAGCAGCCCGGACAGGCGGCGCCGTTGCCGTCACATCCGTCCGGCTCCAGGTCGGCGAGCTGGCCGGAGTGGTCCCCGACGCACTGAATTTCTGCTTCGAACTGGCCTGTGCCGGAACCGTGCTGGAGGGCGCGGAGCTCGTGGTGGACTCCGTACGGGCGAGAGCACGCTGCGTGCCCTGTGCGGACGAATGGGCGGTCGGAATGCCGCCGCAGCTCTGCTGCCCGCTGTGCGGCGAGGCCACCGCGGAACTGCTCTCGGGCCGCGAACTGCAGATCGCCGACGTCCACTGGGACGAGGGGCCTGCGCAGAGACATATCCGTGAACCGATCTACGAGGAGCGTTGAACCATGTGCCGTGTGGTCGATCTGCAGCAGGCGGTACTCGCGAAGAACGACACGACCGCGCACCGCCTGCGTACCGAACTCGCCGCCCGCGGCACCGCGGTCGTCAACCTGCTCTCCAGCCCGGGCAGCGGGAAGACGGCACTGCTCGAACGCGAACTGGTCCTGGCCCGGGAGACGGGCATCCCCGTCGCGGCGCTGACCGCCGACCTGGCCACCGAGAACGACGCCGTGCGACTGGCCCGTTCCGGCGCCCCGGTCAAACAGGTCTTCACCGACGGACTCTGTCACCTGGAGGCCCGGATGCTGGGCGGGCACCTCGACGGGTGGCTGCCCGAGGACGCCCGGCTCCTCTTCGTGGAGAACGTCGGCAACCTCGTCTGCCCGGCCTCGTACGACCTCGGCGAAACGCTGAGGGTCGTCCTCGCCTCGGTCACCGAGGGCGAGGACAAGCCGCTGAAGTACCCCACCGCCTTCGGGCTGGCCCATCTGGTACTCATCACCAAGACGGACATCGCCGAGGCCGTGGAGTTCGACGAGGACGCCTTCCGTGCCCACGTCGAGCAGGTCAACCCCGGTGTGGAGGTACTCCTCACCTCGGCCCGGCGCGGTGACGGCGTCGGGGCACTCCTCGACCGGGCGCTGGGCGCCGCGAACGGAGCCCCCGTCCACCGGCCCGTCATGGCCCGGCAGCACCACTCCGCGCACGCCCATGCACACGCGGAGCAGGGCGGGGCCCCTCACGGCGGGCCCCATACGCATGCCGACCCGGGTGGACCGGGCGATGTGCCGCAGGCGTCCGGCGCCATGGCGCAGAACCGCGCGTGACGGCGCAACGGTCCGGCCCGGCCACGGGTGAGCCGACGCAGCGCCGCCGGATCGTCGTCCGGGGTGTGGTCCAAGGCGTCGGGTTCCGGCCCTACTTGTACACACGCGCCCTCGCGATGGGCCTGGCGGGGCACGTCACCAACACCCCCGACGGGGTCGTCGCGGAAGTCGAGGGCCCACCGGCCGCCGTGGCCGTGTTCTGCGAAGGGATCGCCGCGGACGCACCGCCCTTGGCCGTTCTCGATTCCGTCGAGCACCGCGAGGTTCCCGCCGCGGGCGGTGCCGGGTTCACCATCGTCGCCTCCCGGAGCGGCGGCCCCTCACGCACCCTGGTCCCCCCGGACGCGGCCACCTGCGCCGACTGCCTGGCCGAGCTGGCCGACCCCGCGGACCGCCGCCACCGTCACCCGTTCATCACCTGCACCAACTGCGGGCCGCGCTTCACCATCGTCACGGATCTGCCGTACGACCGCGCGCACACCACCATGGCCCGCTTCCCCATGTGCCCCGACTGCGCCCGCGAATACGCCGACCCCGCGGACCGCCGCTTCCACGCCCAGCCCGTCGCCTGCCACCGCTGCGGCCCCCGCCTCGATCTGCTGGCGGCGCACCCGGACCCGGACAGGGCCCCGCGGCGGGTGACCGCTGCGGACCCGGTCGCCGAGGCCCGCAGGCTCCTGGCCGACGGGGCGATCCTGGCCGTCAAGGGGATCGGCGGCTACCACCTCGCGTGCGACGCGACCGACTCCCGGGCCGTGGCCGGACTCCGCCGCCGCAAGGCCCGCGGCGACAAGCCGTTCGCCCTGATGGCCCACAACATCGGCGACATCTCACACCTCGTCCGTATCGGCGCCGAGGAGCGGGCCCTGCTCACCGGCGCCGTCCGGCCGATCGTCCTGCTGAGGCGCCGCAGCCGCGCGGTCTTTGCGCCGGGCGTCCCGAGACCGTCGGACAACGTCGCCCCGGGCAGCCCCGACCTCGGCGTCATGCTTGCCTACACCCCTCTGCACCACCTGCTCCTCGGTCTGCCCGGCGATCCAGCCGGGCCGCGTCTGCTCGTCATGACCAGCGGCAACGTGGCCGGGGAGCCCATCGTCACCGACGACGCCGAGGCGCTCACCCGGCTCGCCCGCCTGGCCGACGCCTGGCTGATCCACGACCGCCCGATCCAGGTACCGTGCGACGACTCGGTCGTACGCGTCTGCGACGGGGAGCGGCTCACCGTACGCCGCTCGCGCGGATATGCCCCCCGGCCCGTCGAACTGCCCTTCCCGGTACCGGCGGTCCTTGCC
The DNA here is from genome assembly GCF_044742755.1 of Streptomyces sp. NPDC087845. Classification (NCBI taxonomy): domain Bacteria; kingdom Bacillati; phylum Actinomycetota; class Actinomycetes; order Kitasatosporales; family Streptomycetaceae; genus Streptomyces; species Streptomyces sp. NPDC087845. The sequence continues at coordinate 243,375 of NZ_JBIUVC010000008.1, read as the reverse complement.
GCGGGGGGCGACCTGAAGAACACCCTGTGCCTGGCGGAAGGACGCAGAGCCTGGCTGTCCGCCCACATCGGCGACATGGACGACCTCGCCACACAACAGGCCTTCGAGCACGCCGGACAGCAGCTGGGGACCATCACCGGAGTGCGGCCCGAGATCCTGGCCGTCGACCGGCATCCCGGGTACCGCTCGGGGCAGTTGACCCGCCGTCTGGCCGGCGAACGGCACGTCGTACGCGTACAGCACCATCACGCGCACATTGCCTCGGCCATGGCCGAGCACGGCCTGGACGGCAGCCACCGGGTGATCGGCGTCGCGTTCGACGGCACCGGCTACGGCGACGACGGGGCCGTGTGGGGCGGAGAGTTCCTGCTGGCGGACTACGACGGGTACCACCGGTTCGGGCATCTCGCGTACGTCCCTCTGCCGGGCGGCGACGCCGCCGTACACCGCCCGTACCGCATGGCCCTGGCGCATCTGCACGCGGCCGGCATCGGCTGGGCGCGGGACCTGCCGTGCACGGCCGCCTGTGAACCCGGAGAACAAGGCGTACTGGCCCGGCAGTTGGAACGGAACCTCAACTGCGTCCCCACCTCCAGCATGGGCCGGCTGTTCGACGCCGTCTCCTCCCTGACCGGCATCTGCCACCGGGCCGGATACGAGGCCCAGGCCGCCGTCGAACTCGAGAACGCCGCGCTGGGGACGGCCGGGGACGACTGCGCCGGATACGGCTTCGCGCTGCGCGCTCCCGCACCGGACACCGGGGGCGCGCTGATCGCCGACCCCGCGCCCGTACTGTCGGCGGTGGTCGACGACGTGCGCGCACATACCGCGCCGGGGGTCGTCGCGGCACGCTTCCACGAGGCGGTCGCCGCTCTCGTCCGAAGCGCCTGCGTGCTGGCGCGTGAGCAGTACGGCCTGAACACCGTGGCCCTGACCGGCGGGGTGTTCGCCAATACGCGGCTCTCCTCGGCCTGCGCCCGGACGCTCCGCCGACGCGGCTTCACCGTTCTGCGGCACCACCGGGTACCCCCGAACGACGGAGGACTGGCCCTGGGGCAGGTGATGGTGGCCGCCCGGACACGCACGGGCGGCACCGACGCGGCGCGGGGGAGCACAGCCACCCATTGACGGCGTGTCCCGGCAGGGCCGGGCAGGCGATCAACCACAGCAAGGAGGAGCCATGTGCCTGGCGGTGCCCGGCAGAGTACTGGAAATCGAGGAACGGGACGGCACCCGCATGGCCACCGTCGACTTCGGCGGAGTGGTCAAGGAAGCATGCCTGGAGTATCTGCCGGACCTTCGGGTCGGTGAGTACGCCATCGTCCACGTGGGGTTCGCCCTGCAGAAGCTGGACGAGGAATCGGCCCGGCAGACACTGGAGTTGTTCGCCCAGCTCGGCATGCTTCAGGAGGAGTTCGGCGACCCTTGGGAAATGGCGGCAGAGGCGGGCGGACTGCCGCTGCCCGGCGCCGACGACGCATCGCGGGAGGCGCGGCAGTGAAGTACATCGACGAATTCCAGGACCCCGGACTGGCCCGGCGGCTGCTCGACGAGATCCACTCCACCGTGACCAGGCCGTGGGCGCTGATGGAGGTCTGCGGCGGGCAGACCCACACCATCATCCGGCACGGCATCGATCAACTGCTGCCGGACCAGGTGGAACTGATCCACGGACCGGGCTGCCCGGTGTGCGTCACCCCTCTGGAAGTCATCGACAAGGCGCTCGCGATCGCCTCCCGCCCCGAGGTGATCTTCTGCTCCTTCGGCGACATGCTCCGCGTGCCCGGCACCGGCAAGGACCTCTTCCGGGTCCGCAGCGAGGGCGGTGACGTACGGGTCGTGTACTCCCCGCTCGACGCGCTGAAGATCGCCCAGAAGAACCCGGACCGGGAGGTCGTGTTCTTCGGAATCGGCTTCGAAACCACCGCGCCCCCCAACGCGATGACGGTCTGTCAGGCCCGCAGGCTCGGCATCCGCAACTTCAGCCTGCTGGTGTCCCACGTCCGGGTGCCACCGGCGATCGAGGCGATCATGCGGTCGCCCACCTGCCGGGTGCAGGCGTTCCTCGCCGCAGGGCATGTGTGCAGCGTGATGGGGATGGGCGAGTATCCCGGACTGGCCGAACGGTTCGGCGTCCCGATCGTGGTGACCGGATTCGAGCCGCTGGACATCCTGGAAGGCGTGCGCCGCACCGTGGCCCAACTGGAACGCGGTGAACACACGGTGGAGAACGCCTACCCGCGCGCGGTGCGCCCCGAGGGAAACCCTGCCGCCCTGGCCATGCTGGAGGACGTCTTCGAGGTGACCGACCGGGCCTGGCGCGGCATCGGCGTCATCCCCGGCAGCGGCTGGCGGCTCTCCCCGCGCTATCGGGACTACGACGCGGAGTACCGCTTCCCGGTGACCGGCATCGATACCCGTGAACCCGCGCAGTGCCGCAGCGGAGAGGTCCTGCAGGGCCTGCTCAAGCCTCACGAATGCGAGGCGTTCGGCACGGCCTGCACCCCTCGCACCCCGCTCGGAGCGACCATGGTCTCCAGCGAGGGCGCCTGCGCCGCGTACTACCTCTACCGGCGGCTGGACATGAAGAACACCTCACCCCTGGAGGCGAGCCCCGTTGGCTGAGACCGTCGAGACCCCCACGCGCGGCGACGGAGCGACGAGCCCCGGCAACGCTTCGGCGGCGTCCGTCCCCGGCGCCCCGCCGCTCGATCCCACGGCATGGACGTGCCCGGCCCCCCTGCGGGACCACCCGCGCGTCGTGATGGGCCACGGCGGCGGCGGCGCGCTCTCCGCCGAACTGGTCGAGCACATCTTCGCCCCCGCCTTCGGAGGCGAGGTGCTCGCGCAGCTGGGTGATTCGGCGTCCGTGTCGCTGGGCGGCGCCCGGCTGGCCTTCTCCACGGACTCCTTCGTGGTGCGGCCGCTGTTCTTCCCCGGCGGCAGCATCGGCGACCTCGCGGTGAACGGCACCGTCAACGACCTGGCCATGAGCGGAGCGCGTGCCGCCTATCTGTCCTGCGGGTTCATCCTGGAGGAGGGCGTCGAACTCTCCGTCGTCGCCCGCGTCGCCCAGGCATTCGGCGCCGCCGCGCGCAACGCGGGCGTGGAGGTGGCTACGGGGGACACCAAGGTGGTCGAAGCCGGTCACGGGGACGGCATCTTCATCAACACCGCCGGTATCGGCCTCATCCCGGCCGGCGTCGATCTGCGTCCGCAGCGCGTCGTCCCGGGTGACGTCGTGATCGTCAGCGGGGCGATCGGTGTCCATGGCGTCGCGATCATGAGCGTGCGCGAGGGCCTGGAGTTCGGGGTCGGGATCGAGAGCGACTGCGCGGCGCTGGGCGGACTCGTGGCGGCCGCGCTCGCGGTCACCCCGGATCTGCACGTACTGCGCGACCCCACCCGCGGAGGGCTCGCCGCGTCCCTCAACGAGATCGCCGCGGCGTCGGGCACCGGCGTCGTCATCCAGGAGCGGGACGTCCCCGTCCCCGAGCCGGTGGCCAATGCCTGCGCCATCCTGGGCCTGGACCCGATGTACGTCGCCAACGAAGGGAAGATGGTCGCGTTCGTGCCGCGCGAACACGCCGACGCGGTCCTGGACGCGATGCGCGCACACCCGCTGGGCCGGGACGCGGCCGTGATCGGTGAGGTGGTGGACGCCCACCCGGGCATGGTGGTGGCCCGCACCGGGCTCGGCGGTACACGGGTGGTCGATCTGCCGGTCGGGGAGCAGCTGCCGCGGATCTGCTGACGGCCCGCCGCCCCGGGCCGGATCCCACGGCATGCCCGCCGCGCGGGCATGCCGGATTCGCCCGCACAGAACGGGAGTTCACCGACCGTGCGGGGGTTGCCCGCGCTCCTGGGGCCGGCCGCGGGGGGCACGGCGACACGAACCGCTGTGTCCGGCGTGGAACGCCGCTCCCGCGTGACGACCGGCCCGGCCGGCGCTCGCCCCGTCGTCAACGGCCCGGCCGGCCTCCATCCGGCCCTCCGTGCCGTCGGCCGCCCCGGACGGAGACCCCGGCCACCACGCAGGGTCCGCCGGCATACCGGAGGAACCGTTCCGCCCGCACTCCGGTCAGAGCGCAGCGGTTCCCCGCCGTACGGCTCCCACTGCACCGAACCAGCCATTTCGTGTTGCCGGCCGCGCCCCGCGCCCGGACGGCCACCGAGGCGTACCTGCGGCGGTGCTGGGACGGACGGCAGGGCACCGGAAGCATCGGAGAAGCGTCAAGCGCTGTTCTGGCCAACTGGTTGCAGATGCGCGGCGCAAGGGCGTGGTGCACCGGGGGGCAGATGCCTAAGGTCTGAGTGCGCACAGCGGGGCAGAGCGGTCGAACCATGGAAAAGGTCAACGACACATCGTTCAGGGAGAAGCAGTGCCGCGTGTCCAACCCGTCTTGGCACGGGCCCTCCGTACGACTCCGTTACTTCACCTGGACGTCGCCCACCGGGGCCGGGTGCGGCGTCTGGGACTGAAGCTCGAGGAGCACGGCCCCACCGGCTCGGTGAAGGACCGCAGCGCCGTCGGACTGCTGCGGGCACTGCACGAAGAACGGCCGCTCATACCGGGCACCGTGGTGGTCGAGTCCACCTCCGGCAATCTCGGCCTGGCCCTGGCCCGGCTGCTGCCCTCCATAGGCTGTGTCTTCCTCGCGGTGGTCGATCTCAAGACCCCGCACGCCACGCGCACCATGCTCACCGACCTCGGCGCCCGGGTGATCGTCGTCGACGAACCCGACGGCCAGGGCGGCTACCTGCTGAGCCGGCTGCGCACGGTGCGTGAACTGTGCGACCGGAACCCCGGATACCGCTGGCCCAACCAGTACGAGAACTGGGCCTCGCCCGACATCCACCGCCGCACCACCGGACCCGAGATCACCGCGCAGGCGGGACCGGATCTCGGCACGGTGTACATACCGGTCTCCACCGGCGGCACCCTCGCCGGCATCAGCGCGCATCTGCGCGAGCACCGGCCCGACGTCGCCGCGGTCGCCGTGGACGTACGCGGCTCGCTGGCCGTCGAGGGCAGCGCCGGACGCCGGCTGATCCCGGGCATCGGAGCCAGCCGTCCCTCGGCCTTTCTGAAAGGGCCGCACAGCTACGACCGTGCCGTGCACGTCGACGACATCGAGGCGATGGCCGTCTGCCGGATCCTCGCCGAGGACGTGGGGCTCGTACTCGGGGGATCCAGCGGCTGTGCCGTGCGCGCGCTGCTGGCCGACGGGGACAACGGCCGCACGGACGACCGGCTGGCCGTCTGCCTGGCCGCCGACGGCGGCGGCAAATACCGCGACACCCTCTACTCCGACGACTGGGCGACCGAGCAGGGCATCGTCAAGGAGATCACCGCCGCCGTGGAACAACTGCGCAGCGAAGGCCTCTTCTTCGACCGAAAGCACCAGGAGCACTGACCATGGGCACGAGCACCACCCTCGACCGGCGGCCGGCGGGAACCGACCACCGGCAGTTCCTGCCGCTGGTCCAGGGCGCCACGCTGATCGAGTGGACCGGCACGGGACTGTTCCTCGCCGTCTCGACCATCTACTTCGTCAAGGTCGCCCATCTCAGCACCTCGTCCGTCGGCACCGGCCTGACGATCGGCGGAGCCGTCGCCATCGCCGCCGCGGTGCCCATCGCCCGGCTGGCCGGACGCTTCGGCCCGAAGCCCGTGCTGATCGGGGTGATGCTGCTGCGCGCGCTGGCCACCGTCGGCTACCTCTGGGTGGACGGCTGGTGGAGCTTCCTCCTCGTGGTCGCCGTCATCGCCGTCACCGAGCAGTCCTCGCCCCCGCTCGTGCAGTCGTACGTCGGGGCGCGAGCCCCCGTGAGCCTGCGCGCGAAGGTGATGGCCGTGCAGCGCACCGTCGTGAACCTCGGCATCAGCCTGGGCGGGCTGATCGCCGGATTCGCCCTGGGCTCAGGGGCGCCCGGAGCCTTCCGGCCCCTGCTGATCGGCGGCGCACTCGCCTATGTGGCGGTGGCCGTGGTGTACGCCACCGCGCGGGGAGAGGAGGCCACGACCGCTGTCGAGAGCGCCGGTGTCACGGATCTGCTCAAGGACCGCCGGCTGCTGGGCTTCACCGCGTACAACGCACTGGTGTCGCTCTGGATGCCGGTGCTCAATGTGGCCTTCCCGCTGTGGCTCGTCACCGAGACGGACGTGCCGGAGCGCTACGTAGGCATCCTGTACGCCGTCAACACCGTGCTGTGCATCGCCTTCCAGTACCCGCTCAACCGTTGCTACAGCACAACGCGCCGGGCGTGGTATTCGTACGCGACCGCGTCCCTGCTGCTCAGCCTGGGAGCCCTCGCCTTCGCCGCCGCACCCGGCTTCGGAGCGCGGGAAGCACTGCTGGTGCTCGGCGCCGCCGTCGTTCTTCTGACGTTCGCCGAACTGCTCCAGGTCGGCGCCTCGTGGACCCTCTCCTTCGACCTGGCACCGGAGCGGGCCCGCAGCGCCTACCTGGTGCTGTTCAACACCAGCCGCACCGTCGCCAACCGGGTCGCGGGCCCGGTGCTGATGACCGGCGTCGTCCTCGCCCTCGGCACGGCCGGCTGGGCCGCACTCGCCTGCGTCCTGCTGCTCGGCGCGCTCGTCCCCTTCGCGATGCTGCGCGGAGCGCGCGGCACCGGCGACTGACCCCCCCGCACCTGTCCGGCACCATCACCGACCCTCTTGCCAAGGAGCCCCGCCCGCCATGGACTTCGAGCAATACCCCGACAGCCACTTCCGTTACCTGACCCGCGCGGACGTCATCGAGGCGGCCCGCGACGTGGACATCGTGGCGGCGGTGGCCGAGGCGCTCACGCTGCACTCCGCCGGACAGTCGGTCCTCCCCGAGGAGGCCTACCTCGGCTGGACCACCCCGCAGGGCGACTCGGCCCGGCTGCTGGCCATGCCCGGCGCGCTGGTCCAGGACGGCAGGCCACCGGTCATCGGCATGAAGACCATCAACGCCTCGATCGGCAACCCGGCACGCGGCATACCGCGCTCCCAGGGCTTCACCCTGCTCCTCGACCCGGAGACCGCCCGCCCCCTCGCTCTGATGGAGGCCGCGTACATCAGCGCGATGCGCACCGCGGCGGTGACGGCGCTCGCCGTTCGCCACCTGGCGGTCGAGGAGCCACGTCAGCTCGCGCTCCTGGGCTGCGGCGCGCTCGCGCAGGCGCACGTGGCACTGCTGCTGCGCACCGTTCCCACCCTCGACCGCATAGCGCTGTACGACGTTGCGCCCGACCGCGCGAAGTCCGTCGCCCGGTACATCGCCTCGCTACCCGGGGCCGCGGACATCGAGACGGTGCTCGCCGACGGCCCGCGGGAGGCGGTGCGGGACGCCGAACTCGTGGTTCCCGTGACGACGGTGACCCAGGGCTACATCGAGCCGGAGTGGCTGTGTCCGGGCGCGCTCGTCTGCCATGTCTCGCTGGACGACCTCACCGAGGCGACGGTCCTCGCGGCCGGCACGGTGATCGTCGACGACTGGAGCCTGGTCCGTGACGACCCGCGCCGGCTGCTGGGCCGGATGCACCGGGCGGGCACCCTGCTCGGCCCCGACGGCGAACCGCGGGAAGGGGTCACCGCGCAGCCCGGTGCCCGCCGCGTCGACGGCACCCTCGGCGATGTGCTCGCCGGCCGCCACCCGGGCCGCCGCGACCGGGACGAGATCGTGATCAGCAACCCGTTCGGCATGTCGATCCTCGACGTCGCCGTCGCCGACCGCATCCACGCCCGCGCCGAAGCCGCCGGTCTGGGCGCCCGGCTCACACTCTGAAGAGGGATCCGCATGACGATCGACCAGAACGTCCAGGAGATCAACCGCACCATGTGGTCGTACGGGGAGTACCGGCACGTCGCCGACCTGCTGCGGCCCGGCGCCGACGAGCTGGTCGAGCGGCTCGCCCCCGAACCGGCCACCCGCCACCTCGACGTCGCCACCGGCAACGGCAACGTCGCACTGCTGTCCGCCCTGCGCGGCTCCGTCGTCACCGGGCTGGACCTCACCGACGAGTTCTTCCCCGACGCGCGCGAGCGGTTCGCGAAAGCCGGTGTCGAGGTGGAGCTGCACCGCGGCGACGCGCAGGAACTCCCCTTCGGCAACGCCTCGTTCGACCTGGTCACCTCCACCTACGGGATCCAGTTCGCACCCGACCACGCCGCCTCCTCGGGCGAGATGGCCAGGGTGCTTCGGCCCGGCGGCCGGATCGGCATGTGCAACTGGACGGCACGCAGCTGGACCGCCCACTTCCAGGAGATCCTCTCCGCCTACTTCCCCTCGCCCAACGGACACCAGGGACAGCCCATGCTCTGGGGCTCCCCGGACTACCTCGGCGAACTCTTCGGCCCCGGATTCACGATCACGTCCGAACGCCGGGAACTCTTCTACCCGTTCGCCACCGCCGAGGACCTAGTCACCTTCTTCGAGAACTGCTTCGGCCCCTGCATCGCGGCGAGGAACACCATCTCGCCGCCCTCGCGCTGGAAGGAACTGCGGGCGGAGATGGTCGAGATGACCGAGGGCTTCCACACCACCGACGAACGGGGCACGGGCGTGCCCGTCGAGTATCTGCTCGTCACGGCGGAGAAGAAGGGGGACCGGTGACCGGCCTGCCCGAGCACTATCCGGTCCTCCCGCTGGCCGACGGGGCACGGGAGCGGGCCCTCGCCGCGGCGCTGACCCGCAGCGAACCGTACGAGCTGGGCGAAGGAGTCCACGCGTACGTCGAGCGGCACGCGGCCACGCATCCGGAACGCACGGCGATCGACGACGGCGGAACATCCATCGGATACGGCGAGTTGGCGGACCGTATGCGCCGCACCGCCGCCGGGCTGGCGGCCGGCGGGGTCTCGCGCGGACAGATCGTCGCGGTCGGCGGCCGCCGCGGCGGCGACGTCGTCACGGCCTTCCTCGCGCTGGAGCTGCTGGGCGCCGTCTACCTCCCGGTGGACGCGGGCTGGCCCGCCGCCCGCGTCGAGTCCCTGCTCACCGACAGCGGCGCCGTGCTCATGCTGACCACCGGCGGGCCGGAGCACAGCGGCGAACTGGTCAAGGGGGCACGGGCCGCCGACGTCCCCACCGCGACACCCCGATCGGCGGACCCTCCGTACACCCGGACGGCACCGCCCGCCCCCGACGAGGTGCGGTACGTCCTCTACACCTCCGGCTCGACCGGCCGCCCCAAGGCCGCGATCGTCGAGCACCAGGGGATGCTCAACCATCTGTGGGCCAAGGTCGACGACCTCGGGCTGACCGCGGACGACCGGCTCGCCCAGACCGCACCCCTGGGCTTCGACATCTCCGTCTGGCAGATGCTCGCCCCGCTGCTCGTCGGCGGCCGCGTGCAGGTCTTCGACGACGAACAGGCGCAGGACGGCGCGCTGCTGCTGGAGGGGCTGCGCGGACACGGCACCACGGTGCTGGAGACCGTACCCACCCTGATCCGCTTCCTGCTCGACGCCCACGAGAGCGCCGGGACCGGACCCGGCGCGCTGCGCTGGATGATCGCCACCGGCGAGGAGCTTCCGCCCGCCCTGGCCGGCCGGTGGCACGACGCCATGCCGGGCATCGGACTGCTCAACGCCTATGGCCCCACCGAGTGTTCGGACGATGTCACCCACGCCGTACTGGGCCCTCCGGCCGCCGGGGTGCGCCATCTGCCGATCGGCTCGCCCGTCGGAAACGCCGAACTGTACGTGCTGCGTGCCGAGGAGGGGGAGTGGCAGGCCTGCGAGCACGGGGAGACCGGGGAGCTGTTCGTCGGGGGGCTCGTCGTGGGCCGCGGCTACCTCGGAGACCCGGACCGCACCGCACGCGCCTTCTACACCGACCCCTTCGGCGGCGGCGGGCGCCTCTACCGCACCGGGGACGCCGTACGCGTACTGCCGGACGGCCAGCTGGAGTATCTGGGCCGGGTCGACCGGCAGGTGAAGCTCGGCGGCGTACGGATGGAGCTCGCCGAGATCGAAGCGGTGCTCGGCGGCCATCCCGCGATCTCCGCCTGCGCCGTCACCGTCCACACCCCCGACGACACCGGCGCCCTGGTGGCCCGGGAGAGCGCCCACACCCCGGTGGCCGCGCAACCGCCCCGGCTCGTCGCGTACGTCACGGCCTCCGGCGGCGAGGTGGCGGAGGAATCACTCCGCGCCCATCTGGCCGAACGGCTCCCCGCGCCGATGGTGCCGCACACCTTCGTCGTCCTGCCCCGCCTCCCGCTCACCCGGAACGGCAAGACGGACTACAAGGCGCTCCCCGCACCACCGCGCCGCAGCCGTCCCGACCGCCGCCCGTACACGCCACCGCGCGGCGAGGCGGAGACCGCGATCGCGGCCCTGGTCGCCGACCTCCTCGGCACCGGACGCGTCGGCCGGAACGACTCGTTCCTGGAGCTGGGCGGCGACTCGCTGCTGGCCATGCGACTGGTCGCGGCCCTGCGCGCGACGGGATCGGCCGCGGGCCTGCGCGACGTCCTGCGCGACGGCAGCCCCGCCGCACTCGCCGCACTCGGCAGCCACCGGCAGCAGAGGGCCGACAGCCGTCCGGAGCACGCCTGGGACGCTCCGCGGACCCGGCCCCTCACTCCGCAGCAGGCCGGTGTCTACTTCCACTGGCGGCTCGACCCGCTCAGCCCCTACTACAGCTACCAGGGCTCCCTGGAGCTGGACGGGCCGCTGGACGTGGCGCGGCTGGCACGGGCCTGGCAGCTGCTCCTCGGCGAGAATCCGCTCCTCCTCGCCCGGTTCGCCGAGACCGACGAGCCGGGCGGGCAGGAAGTGGTGCACCACTACCCGCACTGGGAGGTGCCGCTGCCCGCACGGGCGCGGGACATCACCGCGGAGGAGTTCCGCGCGGTGGCCGCCGAGGAAGCCGCCAGGCCCTTCGACCTCCTGGCCGGACCGGCCCTGCGGACCGAGCTGTTCCGGCTGCCCGGCGGACAGCACCGGCTGCTGGTCACCATGCATGAACTGCTCCTGGACGGCTGGGGCGCCACCGTACTGTTCCAGCGGTTCGCCGAACTGTACGAGGAGCAGCCGGCCGGCCCCGACCCGGAGCGCGCCACCCGGTACGACCGCTACCTGGACCACGTGGAGGCGCGGCTGGCCACCGAGGAGGTGGCCGAGGCGGGGGAGTACTGGCTTCGCCGGCTCGCGGGCGAACTCCCGGCACTGCAGATCGCACAGAAACCGCGGCCCGCCACACCCACCTACCGGGGCGAGATCACCGAGGCGGTCATCGACGAGCACCTGTCCCAGCGGCTGCGCGAAACCGCCCTGTCCGCCTCCGCCACCGCGTTCGTGCCACTGCTGGCCGCGTACGCGCTGGCCCTGAGCTACTACAGCGACGCCGACGAGGTGATCGTGGGCGCGCCGATGGCGGGCCGGGAGCGGCCGGAGACGGCCGAGGTCCCGGCGTTCACGCTGGCCATGCTGCCGCTGCGGCTGCACTTCGATCCGGCCGCGACCCTCGCGGAGTTCACCGCACAGGTGCGGGAGACCGTGTACGACGCGTACGCCGCGGCCGAGCACCCCTTCGGCTGGACGCTGCGAAGACTGCCGGCCGCCTCGCGCAGCTCGTCGGCGACCCCGGTCTTCCAGACCATGCTCAACATGCTGCCGTACCCGGCACGCGCCGCCACCGCCTCGGACGTCGGGTTCCGCTTCGTCGAACTGGACACCGGCTACACCAAGTACGACTGCGCGCTGTACGTCCAGCCGCACGGCCCCGGCCACCTGCTGCTGCAATACGCCTACCAGCGGGAACTGCTCGATGCCCCGGCCGCACGCAACGTACTGGAATCCACGCTGATCGCACTGCGGGCCCTCACCGACCCGGAGCGTGCCGAGCACACCACCATCCGTTCCCTCGATCTGCTGCCCGGAGACGATCAACGATGACGACGCCGACCCTGCTGGAACGCTTCGCCGAGCAGGTGGCGGCCCACCCCCGGGCCGTAGCCCTGCGCCACACCGGCACCAGTCTCACCTACCGTGAACTCGACGAATGGAGTGGCCGGCTGGCCGCCCGGCTCGCCGCCAAGGGCACCGGACCGGGCACACTGGTGGCACTCGCCGCCCAGCGCGGCCCCGCGGCCGTCGCCGGAGTCCTCGCCGTACTGAAGACGGGCGCCGCCTACCTCGGGCTCGATCCCGCGATACCCGTGCGACGGCAGCGCCGGATGGTGGAGGAGACGGGACCGCACTGCGTGCTGGCCGAGCCCGGACTCGATCAGTTCCCCACCCTGGACGCCCCTCGTGTCACGCTCGCCCCCCTCGACGAGGGCCCACTGCACCAGGCCCCCGAGCAGGAGCCGGACGAGGACGCGCTGTTCCACATCGTCTACACCTCGGGCACGACCGGGAACCCCAAGGGCGTACGCGTCAGCCGGCGGTCGGTCCGCGGACGGCTGGAATGGATGTGGCAGGACCACCCGTTCCCCGAGAACGCGGTGCTGGCCGTCCAGAAGTCGCTCGCCCTGGTCGCCTCGCCCTGGGAGCTGCTGGGCGGACTCCTCAAGGGCATCCCGTCCGTCGTCCTCGGCACCGACGAGCTCCTCGACCCGGTGCTGTTCGCCGCGGCCGTCGAACAGGAGCGGATCACCCACCTGTTCCTGACCCCGCAACTGATCGCGGGGCTGCTGGAGGAGAGTGCGAAACGAACGGGCGGACACCAGCCCGTCCTGGTCACCAGCGGCGCCGACACCCTGCCGGTGGACACGGTCCTGCGCTTCCGCCAGGTCTGGCCCGACGCCACGCTGCTCAACCTGTACGGCATGACGGAGACCGCCTCCAACGTCGCCGCCTACGACACCGCCCGGCTGCCCGCGGACGCCGAACGGGTGCCCGTCGGCAGTCCCGTCGCCGGTGCCTCGCTCTCGGTCCGCGACCGGCTCGGCCGGCGGCTGCCCCCCGGTGCGACGGGCGAGGTGTGGGTCTCCGGACCACCGCTCGCCCTCGGCTACCTCGGCGGTGACGGCGAGGACCGCTTCACGACGGACGACACCGGAGTCCTGCACTACCGCACAGGCGACCGGGGCCGCCAACTGCCGGACGCGGTACTGGAGATCACCGGCCGCGCCGACAACCAGATCAAGGTCCGCGGCTACCGCGTCGAACTGGAGGAGATCGAGGCCACGCTCCGCAAGGCGCCGGACATCACCGACGCCGGGGCGTACGCGCAGAGCGAGGACGGTGAGACACGCATCGTCGCCTGCGTCACCGCCGACGAGGAGACCGGCCCCGCCGCGCTGCGCGCGTATCTGCGCGACCGGCTGCCCGACTACATGCTGCCCGGCCGGATCCAGCAGGTCCCACGGCTCCCGCTGAGCACCAACGGCAAGCTCGACCGCGCCGCCCTGCGCACGCTCGTGGAGAGCATCGGACAGGAGCACACGGCCGGATTCGCCCCGTCCGACGCCACCGAGGCGGCCGTCGCGGCCCTCTGGCAGGAACTGCTCGGCGCCCCACCGGCGTCGGCGGACCAGAACTTCTTCGACGCGGGAGGCCACTCCCTGCTCGCCGTACGGCTCGCCAACCGGCTCGCGGGCACGGCGGGCCGGCGCGTACCACTGCGCCGCATCCTCGGCGCACCCACCGTCAGCGCGATCGCCGCACTGTGCCGCGAGACCCAGCAGGAGGAGCAGGCATGAACGTCCCATGGCTGAGCGTGCCGGAGGAGAAGCCGCAGGACGGTCCGGCCGGGACCCTCGCCGTCTGCTTCGCACCCACCGGGGCGCACGGTTCGACCTTCGCGAACTGGCGGGGCCTGCTGCCCGAGGACACCGCACTCGCGCTGATCACACCGCCCGGCCGGGGCACCCGCATCGACGAGGAGCCCGTCACCGACATGGCCGCCTACGCGGACGCGGTGGCGGCCGGGATACGCGGGCTGCGGGGCGGGCGGCGACTGGTGCTGATCGGCGTCAGCCTCGGTGCGCTGCTCGCGTACGAGACGTGCTGCCGGCTGCTCGACGCCGGGGTGCCGGTCGCGCGGCTGTGCGCGGTGGCCGGGCAGTGTCCCGGTGACTTCCACGGCAACGGCGGCGAGGTGACCGTCGAGGACGCCCGCGCCTTCGTCACCGGGACCGGACTGACCGACCCGGAGCTGCTGGCGGACCCCGAGTTCGAGGAGGTGCTGCTGCCCCCCGTCATCGCCGATCTGCGACTGGCCGCGGGCTACGACGGCAGCCGTACTCCCGTACCGCACGTCGAGCTGCGCGCGGTGTGGGCCACCGAGGACCCGCACGTGCCCGAGGTGACCGTGCGCCGCTGGGCCGACTGGACCCGCGCCGAGTGCACGACGCTGTCCGTCGAGGGCGGTCACTACGCCCACCAGGAGAATCCGGCCGCGGTCGTCGCCGCCTGCCTGGACGGTCTCCCCGGGGCCCGGCCGTCGCGCCGCTCCGTGCTCGGCGCCGGGGCGACGGCCGTCGCGGGCACGGTGCTGGGCCTCGGCGCGGTGGCGTCGGCGGCACCCAGGGCATCGGCCGCCCCCGCACCCGCCGCGGAGGGCGTCACCTTCGACGGGGATCCCACCGACCCCGTCGGCCTCGCCGTGGCCATGATCCGCCAGAACACCAGCAACCCCGGCGACGGAGCGCTCACCCAGCCGCTCGCCCACATGCTCCAGGGCATCTTCCGCGCGGCCGGGGTCGCCACCGAGATCGTGCCCACCCCCAAGGAGGGCAACGTCCACTTCCTCGCCCGCGTCCCCGGCCGCGGATCCGCCCGGAAGAAACCACTGGTCCTGCTGGGCCACTCCGATGTCGTCCCCGCCATCGGCGACACATGGACGACGGACCCCTTCGCCGGCGACATCAAGGACGGCAAGCTGTACGGCCGCGGCTCGCTCGACATGAAGGGCGTCAACGCCGCCTTCGTCGCCGCCCTGCTGCGCCATGTCCGCGAGGGCGCGGTCTTCGACCGCGACATCGTGTTCTGGTCCGACTGCGACGAGGAGCAGGGGCCCTACGGTGTGCGCTGGTTCCTCACCGAACACCCCGGCAGGGTCGAGGCGGGCACGGTCGTCACCGAGGGCGGCTGGGTGCTCAACCAGCGCGACGGCAGGACACCCATGATCGCCTCGCTCACCTGCAACGACAAGCGCTCCCTGCTGCTGCGGCTGGAGACCTCCTCGTACGCCACCCACACGTCCAAGCCGTTCACCGGACAGGCCGTGATCAGGCTGGGCGAGGTGCTGGAGCAACTGGGGGACTGGCGCGCCCACATCCGCCCCAACGCGCTGTCCCGGCGGTACTTCGCCGAACTCGCCGAGGCCACCACCGACCGGCCGCTCGCCGAGGCCGTCCGGGCGATGCTCGACGCCCGTACGGAACAGCGGCGCGACAGGGCAGGCGAAGCGGTGGTACGGCTCAGCGAGACCCCGGAGCTGCACAACGCGATGCTGCGGACCACGCTCGCCTTCACCTCCGCGCAGTCCGGCTACTACCCGAGCATCGTGCCGGGCACGGCGACCGCGGAGTTCCGGGCCGCCTTCCTGCCGGGCGCCGACGACCCGGGCCGCATCGTCGCCGAGCTGCGCTCACTGGTCGGCAACCGGGCGACGCTGTCCGTGGTCGGCAATCCCGGCGAGAGCGAGCAGCAGGCCCTTGACCGGCTGCGCGGCTATCTGGCCACACCCGACTCCAGCTACGACACGGACGTCTTCCGCGCCTGGCAGGCGGCCGTACGCCGGACACACCCCGGAGTACGAGCCACCGCCTGCCAGTTCGAGGCGGTCACCAGCGCGGTGCCGTTCCGGGAGCAGAACATACCCGTCTACGGCATGTACCCGTTCACCGTGAACCGGGACATGCTCAAGCGCATGCACGGCACCGACGAACACATCGGGGTGGATGCCCTCCGGCAGGGCACCGAGACCGTCTACCAGCTGCTGGCCGGACTGCGCACCGGGGTCTGACCCGGCCGCGCCGTACCGGCCGGGCAGGCCCGTACGGCGCGGTCGCCGGACCGCGGTGTCATTCCACCCGCACCCGGTCGAGGGTGCGCTCGACCGCCCTCTTCCAGTCGGCGTATACCTCGGCGCGCCGGTCCTCGCTCCACTGCGGCCCACCGCTTCGACACCTGCCAGTGCTCCCGCAACTCGCCCTGGTCGCGCCAGAAGCCGGTGGCGAGCCCCGCCGCGTACGCGGCGCCCAGCGCGGTGGATGCCGCCGTCGGGACCGCCGGTGAGATTCCACAACACTCAGCAGTCCGTGTTCCCGAACACCGCGTAGCCCCGTTCCGCGGCCTCGCGGACCCCGTCGACGTGATCGAGGATCCACTTGATCTTCCCGCCGGAGAAGCAGGTGGCCGGGCGGCAGCCCCGCCTTGCGCCTGATGACCTCGCCGTGTCCTCGCTCTCCAGGGCGTTGACGATCGAGTCGGTCCGGGTGTCCTGCCACACGATGGCGTTGCAGTACGGGCGGCCGGTGCGGGGATCCCAGACGACGGTGGTCTCACACTGGTTGGTGATCCCGATGGCGTCGAGATCGGTGGCGCTCAGACCTCCGGTGCGCAGAGCGTTCTGCATGACCGAGTTGGTGCGCTCCCAGATCTCCACCGGGTCGTGCTCCACCCAGCCGGGCCGGGGCAGGATCTGCTCGTGCTCCAACTGGTGCCTGGCCACTTCGTTTCCGTCGTGATCGAAGATCATGAAGCGGCTGCTGGTGGTGCCCCGGTCCACCGCGCCGATGAAGTCCGCCATGGCATGCCGCCTCTCCCGGGGCCGCGCTCGATGAAGGAACCGGGCGTCACTGCTCCTGCGGTGTGGGGATGGTGCCTTCCGGCTCCGGTTCCGCGGTGGGCAGGAAGCGGCCGATGAAGGTCTTGTAGAGGAACGCGCCGACCAGGCCGCCCGCGAGCGGGCCCACGATCGGCACCCAGTAGTAGAAGTTCCCGTACTGGTCCCGCCATGCCCCTCCGTATCCGGTGAGGAAACTCGCGAGCCGGGGCCCGAAGTCACGAGCGGGATTGATGGCGTACCCGGCGTTGGTCCCGAACGCCATACCGATGGCCACCACGATGAGACCCACGACGAACGGGCTGAGATTGGCGCCCGGTGGCGTATTGAGAAGATCTGTGACCGCGAAGATCAGCAGCACGAGAATGGCGGTGCCGATGACCTGGTCCCGCAACGCTCCCCATTCGCTGACAGGGAGCGCGGGGTTTCCGTTGGCGGGCAGCGTGGAGAAGACGAATTGCGTCTTGATGGTGTGTCCGGGATCAGCCTTGGCCAGGGCCTCGGTGTAATTCCAACGCACCACCAATGCCCCGACGAAAGCCCCTGCGAGCTGTGCCAGCGCGTAGGGAGCCACTTTCTTCCAGGGGAAATCCTTGAAGGCGGCGAGCGAAAGGGTCACGGCAGGATTGAGGTGGGCTCCGCTCAGCCTGCCCGCCACATAGATACCCAGGGTGACTCCGAGGCCCCATGCCCAGGCGATGCTGTCGTGATTCCCGAGACCCCCCGGCGGATCGGTGAGTGCTCCGCCGGCCACGACCTGGGCCACCACGCCGCAGCCGAAGAGGATGAGAATCATCGTGCCGAGGAATTCCGCCGAGAGTTCCCCGACGAATCCCGACGCCTTGAGCCGCTCCATGGGGATCTCGCTTCCTGTCGAGTCACGAGCATTGGCGGCACAGATCCACATATGAGCGTAGACGGAGGGAAATGGTTCCGCACTCGGTGGCACGGGCACCCCCCTGAGGACGCCCGGCGCGCCCGGTGAACGGGCATGACAGGCGCCTGGCGGACGCCCGGGGGATGCGGCGGATCGTCCGGCGCCGGCCGGGTGGACGGGTGTGCCCGGCCGGAGGGTTCCGTCGGCCGGGCGCCCCGGGCGGCTCCTTGCCCGGCTTCAGCGGGTGGCGGCCACCGCCTCACCGGCCGTCACTGCCGCACCGCTCGCCACCGCCCTGCCGGAGGCCGCGGTCCCGCCGGCTCCGGCCGCTTCTTCCGCGGGAGTGTCATGCAGGCCGAGGCGCAGGTGCTCGACGTGGAAGAGGGCCTGGTCGAGGAGTTCGGCGACGTGGTTGTCGTACAGCGCGTAGATCACCGAGCGGCCCCGGCGTTCTCCGGTGACCAGGCCGAGGTTGCGCAGCAGCCGCAGTTGGTGGGAGCAGGCGGACTGCTCCATGCCGACCGCATCGGCGAGCTCCGTCGCCGGGCACGGACCCTCCTGGAGCCGGGCGAGGATGCGGAGCCGGGACGGGGTGGCGAGAGCCTGCAGGGTGGCCGCCACATCGGCGGCCCCCACGGCGTCGAGGCGCTCGCGCGCGGTGGCAGCAGTGTTCGCGTCAGCTCCGTGGCCCATGACCTCATCCTACGGAGGTGAACACATGAATGAATGTTCATGTGATCCTGTATGGTGTGAGGGTCGAAGCACTCCGCCTTCTCGTGTGAAGGATCACCGCCCATGTCTTTCACCCTCACCCGCCCGGCCTCGCCCGCCGAACCGGTGCAGGACGCGGACGCAGCCGGACGGCGCACCCGGATCCTGGCTCTTCCGGAAGCCCGCTGGGCCGCGGCCGCCCTGGGGCTGTTCCTGTCGGCACTGCCCCCGCACCTGCTCGGCGCGCCGTGGTGGGCGTGGGGCCCGCTGTACGCGCTGACGTACGTCGCGGGTGGCTGGGAGCCCGGGTGGGAGGGGCTGAAGGCCCTCAAGGACAAGACGCTGGACGTGGATCTGCTGATGGTGGTCGCCGCCCTTGGAGCGGCGGCGATCGGGCAGGTGCTGGACGGCGCCCTGCTGATCGTCATCTTCGCCACCTCGGGCGCCCTGGAGGCGTTCGCCACCGCACGGACCGCCGATTCGGTGCGCGGCCTGCTCGACTTCGCGCCCACCACGGCGACCCGCCTCGGCGAGGGCGGAGCCGAAGAGTTGGTGCCCACCGGACAGTTGAGCGTCGGGGACGTGATCCTGGTGCGCCCCGGCGAGCGCGTCGGCGCCGACGGCCGGATCCTCGACGGGACCGGCGAGGTCGACCAGGCGACCATCACCGGCGAGCCGCTGCCCGTGACCAAGGAGCGGGGCGACGAGGTCTTCGCCGGGACGCTCAACGGCACCGGTGCACTGCGCGTCGTGGTGGAGCGTGACCCGTCCGATTCGGTGATCGCCCGGATCGTGGCCATGGTCGAGGAAGCCTCCGGGACCAAGGCACCCACCCAGTTGTTCATCGAGAAGGTCGAACAGCGGTACTCGATCGGCATGGTGGCGGCCACCCTCGCCTTGTTCACCGTGCCCCTCGCCCTCGGCGCGGACCTGCAGCCGACGCTGCTGCGGGCGATGACCTTCATGATCGTGGCATCGCCGTGCGCCGTGGTCCTGGCCACCATGCCGCCGCTGCTCTCCGCGATCGCCAATGCCGGACGGCACGGCGTGCTGATCAAGTCCGCCGTCGTGATGGAGCGCCTCGGACAGATCGACGCCGTGGCCCTCGACAAGACCGGCACCCTGACCGAAGGCACCCCACGCGTCACCGACATCCGCCCGCTGACGGCCTCCGGCCTGACACCGGACACCCTGCTCACCTTCGCGGCGGCTGCCGAGCACCCCAGCGAGCACCCCCTCGCGCGGGCCGTCACCGATGCCGCCCGGACACGCGGTCTCACCCTGCCCGCCGCGAAGGACTTCACCTCCGCCCCCGGCACCGGCATCACCGCGACGGTGGACGGCCGCACCGTCGCCGTCGGCAGCCCCGCCCGTCTGCTGAACGGCCGCCGGGACGAAGCGGCCGCCGAACTCGCCGCAGAGCTTGAGGAAGACGGCCGTACCGCCGTGCTGGTCGTCCTCGACGGCACGCCCGCCGGCGCTCTGGGCATCGCCGACCGGCTGCGCGCCGACGCCCAGGACACCGTCACCCGCCTCACCCTCCTCACCGGCAGCTCTCCGGTCCTGGTCACCGGCGACAACCCCCGCGCCGCCGCACGCCTGGGCGCCGACGTCGGGATCGGCGACGTCCGGGCCGGTCTGATGCCGCAGGACAAGGTGCGTGCCGTCAAGGAGATGGAGAGCGCCGGGCAGAAGGTCCTCGTGGTCGGGGACGGCGTCAACGACGCCCCGGCACTGGCCGCCGCCCACACTGGCATCGCCATGGGCAGGGCCGGCTCCGACCTCGCTCTGGAGACCGCCGACGCCGTCGTCGTCCGCGACGAACTCGCCGCCGTCCCCACCGCCGTGGCGCTCTCGCGCCGGTGCCGCCGCCTCGTGGTGCAGAACCTGGTGGTCGCGGCCGTCTTCATCACCGGGCTCGTCGTCTGGGACCTCGTCGGCACGCTGCCGCTGCCGCTAGGTGTCGCCGGACACGAGGGGTCCACCGTCGTCGTCGGCCTCAACGGCCTGCGCCTGCTGCGCGACGCCGCATGGACCCGCGCCCGCAACGGCCGGTGAGCCACCCCGGTCCCGGAGGTGTGCAGGCGGCCCTTCGGCCGGCGCCGACCACGTGTGCGGCCCCGGGCCCTGCGTGTGGCGTGGGCCTCGGTGCCGGCACCGGCAGCGAGCTTCGCGGAGCCGGAGGCGGCCGATGCCGACGCCGGACCGGCGGCCTGAAGCCCCTGCCCGAAGGGGCGTCCGCCCCGATGGCCGGCCGTTCGGCCTCATCGCTCTCTCCCACCCGGGCCCCCGCCCGAGCGG
The DNA here is from genome assembly GCF_044742755.1 of Streptomyces sp. NPDC087845. NCBI lineage: Bacteria > Bacillati > Actinomycetota > Actinomycetes > Kitasatosporales > Streptomycetaceae > Streptomyces > Streptomyces sp. NPDC087845. The sequence goes on along the minus strand of NZ_JBIUVC010000008.1, from coordinate 222,747 downwards.
GTTCCACCGCGGTCCGTACCCGCGCGGAGTTCCGGGGCCTGGTGGCCGAGCACGGTGCCGGGGCAGTGCGGCGTGCGAAGGGGCGGGGTGCGACAGGACGGGGAAACCCTGTGGGGGTATCGTCGGGCCCGTACCGCAGGACTCGTACGAGCGGGAATCCGAGGCAGCCGTGGATCGCAGGCGCACGCGCACACCGGGAACGTCCCGGCTGCTCGTGCTGTGTGCCGTCCTGTGCGGACTGTTCCTCATGCACGGGGCCCCGGCGAGCGCTGCCGAGGGCTGCCACGGCGCCATGGCCGCGACCTCGCATCCGCCCATGACCGCGGCGACCGCTGCCGGACACACGGCGCTGCCGGAAGAGCACGGCATGGCCAGGGCGGACGCCGCCGCGCCCGGCGGGAACGGCGAGTCGTGCGTATCCACCCATGCCCGCGACCGGCTGCTGCCGCTGCTCATGGCACTGGGCCTCGTGATCCTGGCCGTGCGGGTCCTCGGCAGGCCACGCAGGGCGGTGCGGGGGCCGGCCCGGCGGGGGCCGCCGTCCGCCGGCAGAGAGCTACTGCTCCAGGTGTGCGTAGCGCGGACGTGACAGGCGTCCACCGGTTCCCGGCCCTCCGGCCGGGCCGGCCGGAGGTTCCTGCCCGTTTCGCGCGCCGCCGATGCGGCGCAATCACCTGGAAAGAACATGTGATGTCCGCTTCCCTGTCTTCTTCCTCCCTGCCTTCCGCCGCCCGCCGCCGAGGCCTCGCGGCCGGCGCTGCCGTCGCCGCACTGGCGCTCACACTCGTGGCCTGCGGCTCCTCCGACGGCTCCGACTCCGACGGTTCGTCCAGGCCCGGAACGGACCACGGCTCCGGCAGCGCTTCCGCGTCGGCCACCCCCGGCGGTGCGTTCAACGCCGCGGACGTGAAGTTCGCGCAGCAGATGATCCCGCACCACCAGCAGGCCGTCGAAATGGCGAAGCTGGCCGAGGGCCGCGCCGCCGACCCCGAGGTCGAGGAACTGGCCGCCGCGATCGAGAAGGCGCAGGATCCCGAGATCAACACCATGAAGGGCTGGCTGACGTCCTGGGGGAAGCCGCTGCCCGAGTCCTCGATGGGTGACATGCCCGGCATGGACCACGGCTCGGACGGCGGTTCGGGGATGCCCGGGATGATGTCGGACAAGGACATGAGTGACCTCGAAGCAGCCAAGGGCAAGGACTTCGACAAGAAGTTCGCCCAGCTCATGATCGCCCACCACGAAGGCGCGGTCACCATGGCCGAGGCCGAGCGGAAGAACGGCGGCAACGCCGACGCGAAGAAGCTCGCCGGCGCCGTCGTCACCGCCCAGACCGCCGAGATCGAGCAGATGAACAAGATCATCGCCAGGCTCTGATCCCTGGCAGGGCGCGGGCCTTCCTTTCGCCGGGGGCCCGCGTCCTGCCGTGTTCCCGCCGGTGCGGGCCCCCCGGCGGCGGCTCAGTCCGCTTCCGGTGTCGAGAGCAGCTCGCGCACCTCCTCCGCCGTGGTGTCCTGGAGTTCCTCGCCGACGAGCAGCCAGCGGGTGATGCCGACCGATTCCAGGAACGGCAGGTCGTGGCCCGCGATCAGCAGCGCACCCTCGTAGGACTGGAGCGCACTGGTCAGCTGTCGCACGCCGGCGATGTCCAGGTTGTTGGTCGGCTCGTCCAGCATCAGCAACTGCGGGGCCGGTGCGGCGAGCATCGTCGCCGCGAGCGCGGCACGGAAGCGTTCTCCGCCCGAGAGGGTGCCCGCCGGCTGCTCCGCGCGTTTCCCCTGGAACAGGAAGCGTGCGAGCTGGGAGCGGATGTGGTTGTCGGTGACCCCGGGAGCCATGCGGGCCACGTTCGCCGCGACGCTCAGCTCGTCGTCCAGCACATCCAGCCGCTGGGGAAGGAAGCGCAGCGGTACGAATGTCCTGGCCTCGCCGGACAGCGGAGCCAGCTCGCCGGTGAGGGTGCGCAGCAGCGTGGTCTTGCCGGCGCCGTTGCGGCCGACGAGTGCGATCCGTTCGGGCCCGTGCACATGGAGGCTGCCCTGGAGCAGCCGGCCGAACCGGGGGCGAAGTTCGTGCAGGCTCAGCACGGTGCGGCCGGTGGGAACGGCGGTGTGGGGGAGGCTCACGCGGATCTCGGCGTCGTTGCGGACCGCGTCCGCGGCCTCCTCGCGACGCTCGCGCGCCTCGCTCAACCGCTCCTCGTGGAGGCCGCGCAGCTTGCCCCCGGACTCCTGCGCGGACCGCTTGCGGCGGCCGGCGAGGATCTTCGGCAGGCCCCCGTCCACCTCCGCCTTCTTGCCTTGGCGCTGGCGGCGGGCCAGTTTCACATGGGTTTCCTCCAGTTCGCGTTTCTGCCGGCGCACGTCGGCCTCGGCGGCCCGCAACATCCGCCCGGCGGCCTCCTGTCCGGTGCTGAGGGCTTCCTGGTAGGCGGACCAGCCACCGCCGTACCAGCTCACGGATCCGGCACGCAGTTCGGCGATGCGGTCCACGCGCTCCAGCAGTTCGATGTCGTGGCTGACCACGACCAGCACCCCGGAACGCCAGTTGTCGACGGCGTCGTAGAGCCTGCGGCGCGCGAACACATCGAGGTTGTTGGTCGGTTCGTCGAGCAGGAGGACATCAGGCTGTTCCAGCAGCAGTGCGGCCAGGCGCAGCAGTACGGTCTCCCCGCCGGACATCTGGCCCACGGTGCGGTCCAGTTCGAGGTCCCCGAGCCCCAGTGAGCCCAGTGTCGCGAGGGCTTGTTCCTCCACGTCCCAGTCGTCACCGATCGTCTCGAAGTGCTTCTCGTCCACATCCCCGGCCTCGATGGCGCGCAGTGCGTCGCGCCGCTCGGCGATGCCCAGGGCCTGGTCCACCCGCAGCGAGGTGTCGAGGGTGATGTTCTGAGGGAGGTGGGCGAGGCTGCCGCCGACGGTCACCGAGCCCTGGGAGGGGCGAAGCAGGCCGGCCAGCAGGCGCAGCAGTGTGGACTTGCCCGCGCCGTTGTTGCCCACGAGACCGGTGCGGCCGCGGCCGATACCGAGGGAGAGCCCGTCGAAGACGGTCGTGCCGTCCGGCCACTGGAAGGACAGGGCGGAGCAGGTGAGGGAGGCGCTGGGGGCGGTGGGTGTCGCCATGGTGATCCTCGCAGTCGTGAGCGCGGTGAATGGGGGCTTCGAATGCGAGCACCACGCAGCGACCGAAAGGGGAAGGGTGCGGCGGTCCGAGAGATCGAGGGACGGCTCATGCACCGAGGTCGCATCCACGCGGGGTCACGGGCAGGGGAAAACACTGCTACTGCGTGACGGGCGTACGACCGGAGTCGTACGGCGCGATGATCGCGAACCTCAGATGCGCAACGTCCACCTCTATCGGAGACAACAGGACGGTCGAAACGATAGCGAGCCGGAGGGCGGAAGGCAAAGCCTTGTGCCGTGCGGGGGAGTGACACGGGTGGACCGCCGGCCGGCCCTTCGGGGTGCGATCGGCCAGGGGGCGGTGCACCGGAGCGAGAACATGCGAATCACTGGGCAAATGTTCCTGTATGGGCGATTTCGATAGATACGCCCTCTTGGTCAACAAAGGGGGGCTTGGTGCGAATTGCAGCCTTTGATCTATGCCCGAAATGCACCTTTTAGGAACTGCGTGGTGTGAGTCACGTTCAAGGTTCAGGGGGGCTTGGCACGTGCCTCGGTTCCCTTCTGTGCAAGGAAATTTTGCAATGCGGTGTGAGGTGGATTACTGCCCTTTCCGTGATTCGATCTTGCAAATGAATTGTGATCAAAAAATAGGGGCTTGTTCCATTCGGCGTTTCTCGCCTACGGTCACCGTCAATCCGGACGGAACGCCGAATCCTGCCGCCGTCCGAGAAACCGACCCGATCGCGTACGGCAGGAGCGGGGGACCCAGGTAGGCCGCCGAACCGGTATCCGGAACGGCTCGGGGTGAAGCCGCAGTTGCCTGCAGCCAGACATCTCCCGTCTGAACCCGACAGCTCACCTCGTAGGCGACGGAGAGGAATTCGCCATGCCCGCAACGGGTAAGTCCAATCGTCACAAGCACACTTCGCTGACCCGCGGTTTCATCGCCGCGACCACGGGCGGGGCCGCTCTCGTGCTTCCGCTGATCTGCGCGGGCTTCGCCTCGGCCGCGCCGGCCCAGGCGGTCGCCGCCGAAAAGGCCGCGGCGCCGTCCGCCGCCGTCAAGGAAATATCCGTCCGGAAGACCGCGCCCACCGTCTATTCCGTGACCGTGGGCGACACCCTTTCCAAGATCGCGCGGGGGCATTCCGTCAGCGGTGGCTGGCAGAAGCTGTACGAGGACAATCGAGACGTGATCGGCGGCAACCCCGCTCTGATTCGTCCGGGCATGAAGCTGACCATCGGCGCCGAGGCGGAGTCTCGCGTTTCCACCGGCGTATCCGCCGTGAACGGCGCCGCGGTGCCGGCGACGGCCACCACTGCCGCACCGGCCGCCAAGCCCGCCACGTACACGAACAATCTGGACGGCTGGATCAAGAAGTCGCTGGCCGTCATGGCCGAGCGTGGCATCCCCGGCAGCTACGACGGCATCCACCGCAACGTCATGCGTGAATCCTCCGGCAACCCCCGGGCCGTCAACAACTGGGACTCGAACGCCGCCGCCGGAACCCCGTCCAAGGGTCTCCTCCAGATCATCGACCCGACGTTCCGCGCCTACCACGTGCCCGGTACGTCGCTGGACAGCTACGACCCGGTCGCCAACATCACCGCGGCCTGCAACTACGCGGCCGCCAAGTACGGCTCGATCGACAACGTGTTCGGGGCCTACTGACGCGCAACGGCGCGGACGGCGGTTCAGGACCGACGGGTGGCGAGAGGCCGGAACAAGGGCCGCTCGCGAAGGACCGCACCCGCCGGTCAGGGACCGCCTTCCGGCCGTTGTCCCGCATGCGTGGAAAGCCGGAACTCCCGACCCGCGCCCATCCGTCGCCGGCCTGCCGTCCCGAGACGGGCCGTTGGGCATGGAGCCCCGCCCCGCACGCATGCGCAGGCAGTGTGCCGAGGTGGCGCTACGCGGCCCGGCGGGGGCCGGGAACGGTCACATGTCCGGCGAGCCACGAGAGGAGGGGCTCCAGTTCCTCTGCCGCCGCGAGCACGGCACCGGCCAACGCAGGCGTGTGCTGCGCGCAGTCCCCGCCGAGGGGGCGGGCGGCGGAGATCGAGCGGTACCGGAGGCAGTCGGCACGGGGATGCCCGGCGTCATGGCCGCGTGGCACGCGCTTCATCAGGTCGCCGGTGACCGCGTACCCCCGCGCTTCCAGCGCCTCGACGGCGCGCACCAGCCCGGGGCCGCTCTCCTGCGCGGCAACCGCCTTGCGGAACAACGGGATCTGCCCCGGGTCCGGGTAGGTCCAGCCGCCCTTGATCCGGAGCCCGTCGAGGTCGAAGCGCAGGCCGATCTCGACATTGCGCGCGATCCGGATCACCGCCACTTGGTGCTGCCACCACCACGGGTCCTTGCGGAACCCCCAGACGGAGAAGTCCTCGTACGCCCCGTCCGCGTCGGCCACCTCGTTCAACAACGCGATCATGGGTTCACGGACCAGGTGCTCCCGGTCCTTTCGACGTCTCTCGCGCGCCTCCTGCGAAGGAGCCCCCTCCAACTGCAGAAGCAGGTCGAATGCTTGCTCTGTCCAGCCGCTGAACGCTCTGCTCATCCAGGAGACCTTAGGGCAGCAGCCCGGCCATGAGCAGTCCACTCATCGGCTACTCCGGCGGCGGCCTGGGAACCGTGGCAGCCGCTCCTTCCCGGACGGACTTCACCACCGCGTCGTGAAGGCGCCGGCTGTCGTCCTCCGAGCGGCACGACACGGGGCTGCCCGACATGGTGAACCAGTCGATCGCACCCGTGTACTGCACAGTCACCTGGGCCGTGTCATCGGCCCAGGTCGTGTGAACCGTCAGATCCCCGGACAGGACGCCGGCCTCGTCCGTCAGCACGCCGCCGTGCCCGGAGAACACACCACGAGTCGTCCATGACGCCCAAGCCATGCCTTCAGGCTGGCATCAAGTCCATGGACGCGCACCCGCAGCCACGTGCGTGCGCGTCGGCGGCCCTCCATGCTCCGTGGCACTCCGGGGTGCCCCCACCCTTCCGGAATCTGGAACGGGCGAAACTTTCCACCCGGTCCGGCTGCGGTTCCCGTACCCGCCGATCCTCAGCGGAATAACGCATTCTTAACGCCAAACCGTCAGATCTGCTCGCCAAAACAACGAATTCCGTAGGTGAACAGCTCTTGACCTGCGGAACTCGTCAGGATTGCATGTCGCGCTGGGAGCGACGAAACCACTCACCACGTCCTCGTCTGGAGGCGATACCGCTCCCGTGCTCAGACACCGCACCTTTGATCGGAATCGCACGATGACCGAAACGCTCAGCGCTCCCCAGGCGCTCGCCCCCGCGACCGGCCCCACTCCACAGAAGCTCAAGCGTTCCATCGGCGTCGTGGGCGGAACGCTGCTCACGCTCTCCTGTGTGACGCCCGCTTCGACGCTCTTCGTGGTCGTACCGGACCTGTTCTCCAGCCTCGGCACCTACACCGCCCTCACCATCGCCGTCGGATCGCTGCTCTGCATCGCGGTCGCCTTCTGCTACTCGGAGCTGGGCACCCTCATCCCGAGCGCGGGAGGCGAGTACGCCATGGTGTCGACCATGGCGGGACGGCTGGCCGGATGGCTCGTCTTCGTGCTCTCCCTGCTGGTCGTGATGATCGTGCCCCCGGTCATCGCCATGGGCACGGCCGACTACCTCGCTCCCATCGTGCACATCCCGGCCCCCGCCGCGGGCGCCGGAGTGATGGTGCTCGCCACCCTCGCCGGACTCCTGGACCTGCGTGCCAATGCGTGGATCACCGGGATCTTCCTCGTCCTGGAAGTGATCGCGGCGGGCGTCGTGGCCGTTCTCGGCTTTGCGCACTCCGAGCGCGGAGCCTCCGCGCTGGTGCACGGTTCGGTCGCCTCGTCGGGCGGTACGAGCTCCACGGTCACCGCGATGATGGTGGTGTCCGGGCTGGCGATCGCGCTCTTCATCACCCAGGGCTTCTCCACGGCGGTCTACCTCTCGGAGGAGCTGGAGAATCCGCGGCGCAACGTGGCCCGTACGGTTCTCGCCACCCTCGCCATCTCCACGGCGGTCATCCTGGTCCCGGTCATCGCCATCACGCTGGGCGCCCCGGACCTCGCGGCCCTGACCTCGGGCGACCTGAACACCATGGTCGCTGCCTGGTCCAACTCGGCCGTCGGCACGTTCGTCAGCCTCTGTGTCGCCCTCGCGATCATCAACGCGGGCATCGTCATGGTCATCCAGAACTCCCGGGTCCTGTTCGCCTCCGCCCGGGACAAGGCGTGGCCCGAACCGCTCAACAACGCCCTGGCCCGGCTCGGCCGCTTCGGCTCCCCGTGGGTGGCGACCCTGGTCGTCGGCGTCCCCGGCGCGGCACTCTGCTTCGTCAACCTCGACACCCTGTACGGCGTCACCGGCGTCTCCGTCACCGGCATGTACCTGCTGGTCGCGGTCGCCGCCCTGCTCTGCCGCCGCGGTGCGCACCGCGAGGCGCCGGCCTGGCGCATGCCGCTGTGGCCGGCGATCCCGCTGCTGCTCATCGCCGTGCTCGCGTACATCCTGACCCAGCAGGAGACCGAGTACCTGCTGTGGACCGGCGGGATCACCGCTGCCGCCACGCTCTACTGGGCGCTCTATCTGCGGCCCCGCCAGGACACCCGCTGGCTGGTCAGCATTCCGGAGGACGTACAGAGCTGACCGGACGACCGGGCCCCGGCCACCACGTGGTCGGGGCCCGGGAGGCGGGCGGCTCGGACGGTGGCGCCGCTGGTGGCCCGCAGGCCGGACGAGACGGCGGCGGGAGCCACGGCCCCGGCCGCCTCCCGCCGCGTTCCCCGGCCCCGGCCGTCTCCCGCCGCGTTCCCCGGTGGCCCGATCGCCTGACCGCGGACGGTGGGGCGGCCCGGCGACCGAGCAGCCGCACCCGTGCGGCGTCAAGGTGGAATCAGGACATCGTCACAGTCACCAGACGCAGCGCGGGGAGTCGGAGCGAGATGAGTGTCGAGCGGGTGGGAGTCGTCGTCCACCAGGGCCATCCCGAGGCCGTCGCCGCGGCGCGCGTCGTACACGATTGGTGTGCACGCGACGACATTCCGTGCACGGACATCGACGTGTGGCGCGAGGACACACGCCGGCGCGGCGGACGGGAGGAGGCCCAGGTCGCGGGCAACCCCGACCTCATCGTGACACTCGGAGGCGACGGAACCTTCCTGCGCGGCGCCCGGATCGCGGCCAAGAACCAGGGCGCCGTCCTCGGGATCGACCTGGGCCGGGTCGGCTTCCTGACCGAGGTGCCGGTCGAGAACGTCGTCCGGGCACTCGACGCCGTCCACCGCGGGCGGGCGGAGATCGAAGAGCGCATGACGCTGACGATGAGGACCTCCCGGGTGCTGGAAGTACCCAAGGACATCGATGCGCTGATGGGCTACGGACGCCGCCCAATGCTGCCGCCTCCCCAGGTCGACCGGGAGGCCGAGTCCGGGGCGGAGGGCTGGGGAGTGGCGCTGGATGTCATGGCCCTCAACGACATCGTCGTCGAGAAGCTCGCACGCGACCGGCAGGTGAGTCTCGGCGTCTACATCGGCGGCCGGCTCCTCGCCTCGTACTCGGCCGACGCCGTCATCATGGCCACGCCCACCGGGTCGACCGCCTACAGCTTCGCTGCGGGCGGGCCGGTGGTCTCACCCCGCATGGACGCCGTCGTCTTCACACCCGTCGCGCCGCACATGACCTTCGACCGCACCGTGGTCACCGCGCCGGACGAACCGGTCGCGGTGCGGGTCCTGCCCCATTCGGGGCAGGGCGCGGTCACCATCGACGGGCAACTGCGCGGCGTACTGGACGCCGGGGACTGGCTCGGGGTGTACGCGGCCACGCACCGTCTGCGCGTCGTCAGGCTCGGCCCGCACGACTTCTACGGGCGGCTGCGCACACGTCTGCGCCTCACGGACGCCCCGGCCACGGCCGCCGACGGGGAGAGCGCGCCCCTCTTCCGCCCCGACGGCCCCGTCCCGCACGACCTGGCCCATCTCCACATCTCCCCGACGGACCGGGACGAGGCCGCCGGTCACTGACCGGGCGGGGGAGGGCCGCAGCCCGAAGAATCGGGTAGGAAGAGCCGACGCGTCCACGACGAAGGAGTCCACATGCCCAGCAGCGCCGATCTCCCAGCCGCCTCCGGCGTGACGGTGCCCGACACCGCGCTGGCCGCCGCAGCCACCGAGCTGGTGCGCGACGCGGCGGACGACCTGATCTACCACCACTCCCGCCGGGTCTACTTCTTCGGCGGCCTGCAGGCGCGCAACAAGGGGCTGAGTTACGACCCGGAGCTCCTCTACATCGGCGCCATGTTCCACGACCTGGGTCTCAACGAGGAATTCCGCGGCAGCGGGCGCCGGTTCGAGGTGGACAGCGCCGACGAGGCACGTCGGTTCCTGCAGAGCCACGGCGTGCCCGAGGACAGCGTCCGCCGTGTCTGGACGGCGATCGCGCTCCATACGACGCCGGGAATCCCTCAGTTCATGGAGCCCGAGGTCGCGCTGGTGACCGCGGGGGTGGAGTACGACGTGCTCGGCATCGGCTACGCCGACATCAGCGACGCGGACCGTGCGGCGATCGTCTCCCTCCATCCCCGCCCCGGCTTCAAGCAGCGGATTCTCCGGGCGTTCACCGAAGGCATCGAAGGCAAGCCGGACACCACCTTCGGCAATGTGAAGGCCGATGTCCTGGAGCGCTTCGTACCGGGATTCGAGCGGGGCAACTTCGTGGACACCATCCTGGACTCCCCCTGGCCGGAGTAACCGGAGCGGAGTGATCCCCGCACAGGACACGCGAGCCGGTGGACGGGTGGGTGAGCCGGTGGGCGCCTCCGTCCGGGCGTGCGATGAAGGGGGGCCGCGAGCGGCCGTACTCCCGGCGGAGGAGGGACGGGACCGTCACCGGGTGGGGTGGTGTCCACGGGTGACCGGGCAGCTCGTACGGTTCTGAGCCGTGCACCCGTCCCCAGACGCCCACGGAAAGGCCATGCTGTGCCGGTTGTCCTCGTGCTGCTGCTCGCCGGTACCTGGCTGCTCTCCGGCGCCCTGGTCACCGGGACCGATCCGCTGATCGTCGCCGTGGGCCGCACCGCGGTGTGCTGTGCCGTACTCACCGCGGTCGCCGCCTCCAGCGCGGGCGGCAGGGCCGACCTGCGCCGCGCCGCCGCCCGTCCGGGCACCGTATGGCTGTTGGGCCTGCTCGGCTTCGCCGGATACGCGGCCGGCACCCTGCTCGCCATCCCGCGCATCGGCACCTCGCTCACCAACCTCGTCGTCGCGCTGATGCCGTGCGCCTCGGTTGCGGTGGGCGCGGTGTTCTTCGGCGAGCGGTCCGGGCCGCGCAAGGCGGTGGGGGCGGTGCTGGCCTGCGCGGCGGCCGCCGGATACGCGGCCCTCGGCGCGGACGCGGGGGACGTGGACGGCGTGGGACTGCTGCTGGCGGCGGCAGCGACCGTGGCCTTCGCGGTGTACGGGTACCTCTACCGGGAACGGCTGTCGGGGCTGCCGCCCCTCGCCGTCCTGCCCGTACTGCTCGCCGCCGCCACCTGTCTGCTGCTCCCGATGGCCTTGCCCGCGCTCGTCGCCCATCCTCCGACACTCGCCGCGACCGGCGGAACAGTGGTGCTGGGTGCGGCCGTGTACGCGCCCGCCTACCTCGTACAGCACCGGCTGATCCTGGTCCGTGGGCCGGTCTTCACGGCTGCTGTGCAGCTGGCCGTTCCGTTCACGGTGCGCCTCGGCGACTGGGCGCTGCACACCGCGCCCGCCCCCTCGGCCACCGAACTGCTGCTTCTCGCGGCGTGCTGCGGGGGCATCGCCCTCGTCACGCTCCGGCCGCACGGCCGGCTCGCCACGGCCGAGTGAACGCGGACCCGCCGCCGGGGCCTCCGCGCCCCGGCCCGCTCAACCGTCCGACGGAAGCCCGGCCGTCGTCGCGCCGACCACCAGCCGGCACGGATGGGAGTGCACTCCGGGGGCGTCGCGCCCGTCGGCCACCTGGGCCGCGGCGGCGGCACCCAGCGCGGACAACCCCGTGTCGACCGTGGTGAGATGACGGGTCGTCTGGCCGCTGATCACGTACTCCCAGTTGTCCACGCCGACCAGCGCGACATCGTCCGGCACGTGCCGGCCGGACTCCCGCAGGACGGACTCCGCACCGAGCGCAATCTGGTCGTTGCCGCAGAAGACGGCGTCGAACCGCGTCCCGGAGTCGATCAGGCGGCGGCAGGCGGCGGCTCCCCAGGCCCGGCCCCAGTCGCCGGCGAGCGTGTCGCCCGCCGGGGGCAGGCCGGCCTCGGCAAGTGAGGCCAGCAGGCCCCGTTCGCGCCCAACCGCTGCCGCGTCGCCCTCCTCGCCGGTGATGTGCGCGATGTGCCGCCTGCCGAGGGCCAGCAGGTGTTCGCCGGCCAGCCGGCCCGCCATCTCGCTGTCCGGGACGTAGCAGGAGTCGCCGGGCCGGTCGGTGAGGCCGAACGCGTAGACGACCGGAACGGAGAAGTCGCCCGTGACGGAGCGCAGTTGGGTGCCGAGGCCGTCGCCGAGGACCAACACCCCGTCCACGCGGCGGGCCAGGAGCCGGCGGACGCCGTCGGCGAGCTTCTCCGGAGCGAAACCGGTGTCGTAGAGCAGGCACGCCTGCTCCCTGCTGCCGAGATGGGCGACCGCCCCGACCAGCACCGGCTCGGTGAATGCGCCCCGGGAGTTCTGGGCGAGGATGCCGATCGTCCGGCTTCGCCCCAACGCGAAGGACTGCGCGAGGGCGTTGGGGCGGAAGTCGAGCCGGCGGGCGACCTCCGCTATGTGGGACCGGGTCTCCACCGAGACCCGGCCGCCGCCGTTCAGCGCCCTTGACGCCGTGGAGAGCGACACCCCGGCGACCGCCGCGACATCACTGAGTGTGACTCTGTTCCGTTCCGACATGGCATCAGCCTACCCATCCGCACAACTGCTTGTGCAGGAGTGGAAGTTGCCGCACAAAGCCTTGACAGCGGGCACGCTCGGGGTCAGTGTGTGCCGCGATTGAGCAAGCGGTTGCGCAAAGTCCGAACCGCACCCGGCCGAGCCGATCCGAGCGTCCGCAGTGACTACGCGCAGCACCACCCCGATGAATCAGGGAGTTCACACCATGCGACTTCGACCACCCGGACGGCTGTCCGGCGCGGCGGTGGCTCTGTCCACGCTGCTCGGACTCCTCGCCTCGGGACCGTCCGCGACCTCCGCCGAGAGGGTTCCCGCCATCTCCGCCGGTACGGCGGCCGAGGCATCCGACACGGCAACCGCCGTGTTCGGGAAGGTGCTGGAGACCCAGGGTGCAACCGTCTACGCATCCCCCGGCAGCGACGAAGCGAGCGCCAACGTCAAGGCGTACGGCGACCGCGACTGCTGGGAGATCGGCCCCGGCCGCCCCAGCCAGTACCTGTACGTCAGCCTGGACTCCCGCCTCAAGCACGAGGGGGCGAACCATGCCGCCGTGGACATCGAGTACTTCGACGCGCCCGGAACCAGGTTCGCGCTGGTCTACGACGCCGCCGGGAATCCCTGGCGCACCTCGCGAATCGTCAGGACCACCGGGACCAACACCTGGAAGACCGCGCACTTCTTCATCCCGGACGGGGCGTTCACCGGCGGACAGTACGGCCACGACATGCGCATCGCCACCTGGGCGCAGGACATGGGCTCCAGCGAGAAGCCGGTCTGCTTCGCCCGTTACGCGTTCACCCCGTCGCCCGTCGCCACCGATGACGTCCAGGTCGAGGTGACCACCCCGGGCAACCTCTTCGATCCGGGCCAGAACGCGACCTTCGGGGTCCTGGCCGCCCGCGACCGCACCGTTTCCTGGAGTGTCCGCGACTACCGGGGCCGCACCGTGCGGCACGGCACCGCCACCGTCGACCCGGCCACCCGCAAAGGCAGCGTGAACGCCGGTCAACTCCCGGTCGGCTACTACACGTTGGCGCTTCGGGGCGCCGCGGCGGACGGCATGCCGGCCACCCGTACCGCGGGCTTCGGCATACAGCGTCCCGGCCCCGGCCCGAAGAGGACCACCGACCCCTTCTTCGGCGTCAACCACCACCACCGCTCCACCCCCGGTGACGCCTGGGACGACACCACGAAGCTCGCCGCCCGCGCCGGCATCGACGGCCTGCGCGTCGACTCCGCCAACTGGACCAGCATCGAACACCCCAAGGGCGAGTACCGGTGGCCCGAGGACACCGAACGCGTCACCGCGGACTTCGGTGCTCGCGGCCAGAACGGCCTGATGCTGCTGGCCTTCGGCAACTCCGACTACGGCAACATCCCCAGCACCGACGAGGCGAACCGGGCATTCGGGAAGTACGCCGGACAGGTCGCCGAGAAGGCCGGCGGCAGGATCGGATCACTCGAGGTCTGGAACGAGTACTACGGAGGCTTCTCCAACGGCGTGTGCTCGCAGAGCGCGAAGTGCTACGCCAAGACGCTGGCCGCCGCGTACGCGGGGGTCAAGGCCGCCGACCCGGACATCACGGTGGTCGGCGCCTCGTCGTTCAAGGTCCCGCTGGACTGGTTCGAGGAACTGTTCAAGCTCGGCGGGCTCCGGCACATGGACGCGATCTCCATTCACCCCTACCGCGCCCCGGGCGACCCCGAGGGCGTCGGCCTCGACATCGCCGGCCTGAAGCGGCTGATGCGCCAGTACAACGACGGCAAGGAACTCCCGATCTGGATCACCGAGCAGGGCTGGAGCTCCGCCGACCGGGACGGCATCGGAGTAAGCGAGCAGACCCAGGCGCAGGTCACCGCACGGGCCCTGCTGGAGGCCAGGGCCGCAGGCGTGGCCCGGTACTACTGGTACGACCTGGTCAACGACGGCAACGGGCCGAGCGACAGCGAGCAGAACTTCGGTCTGCTGCGCCGGCAGGGCCCGGAGGCCACCGGGCTGAACCCGAAGCCCGCGTACCTCGCCTACTCCACCGTCGCCCGCGAGCTCACCGGAGCCCGGTTCACCGGGCGGCTGCGCACCGGCGACAGCGACCTGCACGCGTACACGTTCAGGTCCGCGCCCGGCTCGCCCGGCGCCGGCTCGACCACCACCGCGCTGTGGAGCAGCGACCGCACGGACAAGCCGGTGCGGGTGCGGAGCGGGAAGCCGGTCACCGTCGTGGACATGCTCGGGTCGGAGCGGGTGCTGGAGCCGGTGGACGGCTGGGTGTACCTGACGGCCACCGGCGAACCGGTCTACCTCCGCGCCTCGGTGGACCGGGTCGAGACGTCACCGCTGCTGTCCCTGTCCGCGCCGCGGGACATCGCGGCCGGCGCGGACGTTCCGGTGACGGCCACCCTCGACAACCGCGCCACCGGTCACGGTGACGGGCCGTCGAAGAGCGGGCGCACGGCGGTCTTCGAGGTCGAGGGCAAGCGGGTCACTGTCTCGGCGGCGGCCGGCCGGCGGGCGAGCGCCGTGCTGAAGATACCGGCCGGGGACACGCCCGGCAGCCGCGGCCTGACTGCCTCGGCCACCCTCGACGGCAAGCGGGCCGGGTCGGTCGCGACCCGTACCGAGGTGACACCGGACCCGGTGACGGTCGACGTCTCCCCGGAGATGTCGGTGACGGGCGGCAGCCGCACCGACCGCCTGGCCGTGACCGTCACCAACCACTCCCCGGACCGGCCGGCCCGGGTGGCGGGAATCGACTGGTCCTTCGGTGACATGACCGGAACGATCGCGGGCCGGGACACCGACGGCACGGTCCCGCCGCTGGGCACTCGCACCTTCCGGACCACGATCGACGGCGCGTCCGCGTACGCCGTCGAACCGGTGGCGGTGACCGCCCGGTTCGCCGACGGCCGCACCGCCCGCGACAGCGACTCCTTCGGCTTCAGCCCGATCGCCCGGGCCACGCCGCACCTGGTTCACGGAAAGCTCACCGGCCTGCGGAACGCCCCGAGGATCGATCTCTCCGAGGTCGGTTCGTACAACGGCATCGAACCCTCCACCGCCGACGGCGACATGTGGGCGACCTGGGACGACAAGAACCTCTACGTGTCGGCGGTCGTCCGGGAGAAGGACTGCCGGAAGCCGGAGAAGGTGGCCTGGCTGCCCGCCGGTGACAGCATCGGCATCGGCGTACAGCCGGGCAAACCGGGGGAGGGGCTGGGCCGGTGGGGAGCCGACTGGTACATGCTCTACGCCGGCGACACCGTCGAGCAGGGTCCGGGCGTCTTCGCCGAGTCGCTGCCGAAGGACTACCCCGTGGGTGCGGTGGAGGGCGCGGAGGTCAGGGTGTCCCGCGACGCCGGGGCCGGGACGACGGCCTACCTGGTCTCGGTGCCGTGGAAGCGGATCGCTCCGCTGTCACCCGAGGCCCCGTCGTTCTCACTGACCCTGACGGTCAACAAGAACGACGGTGTGCAGCGGGACAACTACCGATCGCTCGGCCTGGACGGATGGCAGACCTGGGGCGACGGACTCAACAACTGGAAACTGGTGCGCTATCAGCAGGTGCAGTTGACCCGCTGACACACCCCCGGCCGACGGCCGCCGCGACAGACGGCGGCCACCGGCCACCGCTCGTGGATCCGCTCCTGAGAACTGTTCCCGGACACCGTCACCGCCACCTTCGTCAGCGAGAGGGCGAACCGCCATGACCAGCACCCCGAGAGGCCCCCGCGATACCGGGCACCTCACCGAAACCGGGCACCTCCCTGGTACCGGGCACCCCATTGATACCGCCGACTTCCGACACCGGTCCCCCGCCCCCTCCGGTCCGCGCCTGCCGTGGCCCGTCGCTGTCGGGCTGGCCCTCACCCTCGCGCTCTCCCTGATCGTGGGGCTGCCTCCGTCCGCCCCCGCCGCGACACACACCCTGTCCGTCACCTCCCCGAGCCTGATCTTCCAACGCGGCCAGGGCGCGGTGGAGTTCGGTTCGTCGGCGGCCTCGGTCTCCTGGTCGGTCACCGACGAGCAGGGCACCCGAGTCCGCAGCGGCACCAGTTGGCTCTCCGGCGGGAAGGCCACCCTCTCCGTCGCGGACCTGGCCCCCGGCTATTTCGGACTCTCCCTGCACGCGGGCTCCTCCACCGACCCGACCGACCTGCGGACGTCGTTCGCCGTCATCGAACCGGTGCCGGACGCCACGGTCGGCCCGTCCTCCCCGTTCGGCGCGGCCGTGCACATCGGTCGTGCCGGCTGGGGACTGAATGTGCTGGACGAGGCACGAAAGGCGGGCATCGCGCACATGCGCGAGGACGCCTGGTGGGACCGGTTCGAGACCGCGAAGGGCAGCTACACGTTCCCTGCCGCCTACTCCGACGAGATGGCGCGCGCCCGCGCCCTGGGCATCACCCCGCTGCTGATCGCCAACGGCGCCAACCCGCTGTACGACAAGGGCCGGACACCCAGCAGCCCGGAAGGCATCGCCGCGTTCGGGAAGTTCGCCGCGGAGTTGTTGAAGCACTACGGCGGGACCGACGTCGAGGTGCTCAACGAGTACAACGGCGACACCTTCAACCACAGCGCATGCGGGCGGAGCGCCGCGTGCTACCTGGACGTGCTCAAGGGCGTCAACGCGGCGGTGAAGGCTGCGAAGCCGGGGGCCACCGTGGTCGGCCCGGCCACCATCGGCATCGGCAACTGCATCCGCTCCGACGGTACGAAGTGCTTCGCACCTGACCTGATCGACCGCGGCGGACTGGACCACCTGGACGCCTACAGCGTCCACCCCTACCACTACCCGGGCGGGCCGGAGTGGCTGGGCGGCTCCGGCGACACCATCGCGGGTCTGCGGCAGCGCATCCGCACCGCCAACAACGGCAAGGACAAGCCCATCGTCCTCAGCGAGATGGGCTGGCCCACCGACACCGGCCACGGAACCAGCGAACTCCAGCAGGCCGACAACCTGATCCGGCTCTACGCGGTCGGCCTGGCCAACGGCGTCACCCGCGTCTACTGGTACGACCTGGTCGACGACGGCAACGACCCCGCCGACAAGGAGCAGAATTTCGGCATGCTCCGGCAGCCCGTCACCGCCACCGCCGAGAACCCGGTCTCCGTCACCGCCAACGCCCCCAAGCCGGCCCTGGTCGCCCAGGCCGTGGCCGCCCGGATGATCGGCGGCAAGACGTACACGGGTGTCGACGGCCTGACCGCACCGGCCCATTCGGTCCGCTTCACCGGCGGCGGTACGACCCGGGTGGTGTGGTCCACCGGCGTCGGCGACGTCACGGTCGCCGCGACCGGCCCGGTCACCCTGGTCGACTCCTGGGGACGAAGCTCCGTCGAACAACCGACGGGCGGCCGTTTCACCCTGCCGGTCGGCCCGTCCCCGGTCTTCGTCGAGGGACCCGTCACCGGCATCACCGGATAGCCCCGGTACGTGCTGAAGCGCGGCATCGGCCTCGGACGGCGGGGAAGTCCGGCGCCCGAGACCGATGGGGGAGCGCCACGAGAGCCGGGCCACGCACCATCGAAGTCGGGTGCGCGGACCGGCCGGCGGGTCGTGGCGTGGCGTGATGAGGCGTTGGCCGCGGCCCGCTCCCGGCAGTGGAAGGAGATCTGGAGGGCGCGAGGCGACTTCTCGGAGCCCGGCCTTGGCTACCCGTGGTCCTGGGTGGTGGCCCGCTGGCTCGACGGCGATGCGGCGACCGTCGAGTCGCTGGCCGATTCGACCGGGGCCGCCGTCGAGTTGGCGGGGTTCCTGACTGCCCTTCAGCGGTTCACGCCCGAGGAGGACGTCCACGAGCACCTGACCGCGCGGTCCCTGCCCTCCCGGGACCGCGCCACGCGGGCCGCAATCGGCAAGGCTGCCGGGGCGTTCGACCCCAGGGCGTCGACGACCTCACCGAGGCCGAGGCCGTCGAGAACGAGCCCGCCCGCCGACCCGCCGCGACCCCGGGCGTTCCGGCTCAGCGGGTGAGCGGGAACATCCTGCTGAGGCGCGGCAGCCGGCGGGACGCCTCATCCACGTCCCGTACGTCCCACTGCCGGCCGCTCGGTTCGGGATTGCACGGGATGTCCAGGCCCGCGGCCTCCAACGCCTCTTCCAGCCCCTCCTCTTCACCCGTCAGCGCGTCGAACGCCTCCGCCGCGACGTAGTCCAAGGACTCCCACTCGGGCCACTCGCCGTCCGACCAGGTCGTCTCGGGCCGCCCGGCCAGCCGGCGCAACTCCGGGACCGCTGCCAGCGAGTCCGGATCGGCCATGGCCCTGACGAACGCCTCCCGGCCCAGGCCGACCACCCAGAACTGGAAGTACCAGAAACTGTCGTCGGAGCACCTTCCGCCGAAGATCTGCTCAGCCGCGGCCCACATCTCCCACGTGTCGATCGGCCGTCGCACCCGGTGCAGGCACGCCTGGAACTGCACGATCTCCGGCAGCGGGCGCCGCATGAGCTGTTCGCGCAGTGAATCCAGCCGCCGGTCCGGGTCATGGCTTTGATGACGGGAGCCCTCGATCAGGGCCCAGAACGCGTTTTCATCCATGGACCGAACTATGGCAGCGGGCTATGACAGTCCCCCGCGGGACGGTAGTTGCATCGGGCGGAGGGGCAGGCTGCGGAGCTGGTGGGTGAGGGCGTCACCGAGGGCGGTGTCCAGGGGGCCGGTGTGGTCGATGCCGAGCTGGACCGCGAGGTCGGTGGCGTGGAGGCGGGCCCCGGCCTCCAGGAGCTGAGCGTAGCTGTCGGTGGCGCCGCGGATGCGGGACCGGGCGGTCAGTGCCAGGGCGGCGGCGAGCGGGGCGGCGGGCCACCACCAGGCGCACAACGGGGCGTACAGCAGGGCCCAGCCTCCCAGGGTGGCGGCGCGGGTGAGGGACTGTTCGGCGGTGGTGATCTCGGCGCGGGTGGTCTCGGGCAGCGTGAGCCACAGGTGGGGCCAGAGGAGGGGCAGGTCCACGTGGTGGTCGCGCTCCAGGCGTACGGAGACGGCGTGGAGGCGATCGCCGCTCCAGGTGGGACGGTCCGGTTCCTCGGCGGCGATGCGCTGCATCGCCAGGTGCGCGGCCCGGCGCGGGGCGGGATCGGCCCGGCTCCCGCCGAGGGCCAGGGAACGGGCATCGGAGTCCAGTCGATCCCGGTAGCGGTGCGCGGCGGCGGACCAGCGGGCGCGACGGCGGGTGACACGGGCGTGCGCCCACCGCCGCAGCGGGTGCGGCCAGGTGCGCCAGCCCGCGGCCAGCGCGGTGGCCTGCACCAGGGTCCCCAGCCCCTGGGCGGCCAGCCCGGCCGCTGCGGCGGTGGCGAAAACGGCTCCGAGCAGGACGGTCTGGCCGCCGAGGGTGGCCGTGGTGGGTGCCTGGGCCCAGTGGGTGATCCGGGCGGTGAGGTGGTGGGGGTCGAGGGCGTGGGCCTGGCCGAGGACGGAGGCGGCCGTGGCGGTGGCGAGGAAGAGTGCCCCGGGCAGGACCAGCAGAGTGAGCCAGCGTTCAGCGAGCTTCTGCCCGAGGGCCTGCAGGAACCCGCCCACCGCTACAGCCGTTCTCTGCGCAGCGGCAGGCCGCTGATCCGGCAGCGGGGCGCTGCGGGGCCGTCGGGCCAGGTGTGGCGCGAGCACTGGTGCGCCGGGCACAGCAGTACCCACTCGTCGGGCGTGGCGGGGGTGACCCCTTGCGGGTTCAGGCCCCGTGCCCGGCCGTGGATGCCCGCTGCGTCGCCTGCGGCCAGCAGGGCCTCGTGGAGGGCGTCGAGCGGAGCGGCAGGATCCTCCCCGTCCCGCAATGCCGCCAGGAGGTGCTCCAGCGGAGCCCGGCCTGCGGGGCCGTACATCTCCAAGGCCGCGCCGATGTGCTCCAACTGGTCGCAGACGTAGGCGATTTCCTCACGCGATCCGAGGCCGCCGCCATGGTGCCGGTTGGGGACGTCGTACTGGTCGGGCACCCCGTTCCTCCGTTCGCCGCCGAACGCTCGGCGCGCTTCTGCGATGGTGTGCGTGGACCGGATCCCGGCTCGTGGAACCGGACCATGACAGATCTGGCCGTGGTCGACATGGCCATGGTGGCCGAACCCGGCCCTGCCGGGCAACTGGCGCCCATTCCTCGGTGATTGACGGTCTCGGCGGATACGGGGGGCTCATGGGGCCGCGCGAGGAGTTACTGGCCGCGGTGCGGGCGCGCGGTGACCGGACGGCGTCGACGGGAGACCCGTCCTCGGTCCTCGCCGCGGCGGCTGCCGAGCATCGACACCCCGACCACGGTCACGGTCCTCGCCCGGCTCCCGCTGTGCGCCGTCGTCCACTTCGCCTGCCACGGCGTCAACCACCGGACCGACCAGCGCCAGTTGCTTGTGCACGACCACGCCACCGCACCGTTGACCGTCTCGGCACTCGATCGGGTCGACCTCGACCGTGCGCCTCTTGCGTACCTCGCCGCCTGCAGCACCGCGAACGCGGGGAGCACCGGCCCGCCGGAGGAGGCCATCCACCTCATCAGCGCCCTCCGACTCGCCGGTTTCCCGCATGTCATCAGGACCCTGTGGTCGATCAATGACCGTCTGTCCGTCGAGATCGCCGAGTCCTTCTCCACCCACCTGACCGCCGGCTCGCCGGGAACGCCGGCCCCGACCGGGCCGCCACCGCCCTGCACCACACGATCCGGGCGGTACGCGACCGCTGCCCGGCAACCCCCTTGCTGTGGGCGGCCTGCCTGCACGCCGGTGCGTGAGCGAGGCGGTCGCAACGACGTGCCTGCCGCGCCCACCCGCCCACCGGTCCGGTGTGCGCGCGGGCGCGGCTGCGCGCCACACTCAGAAGGTGACGTCCGAGCAGGCGTAGAAGGCGTTACCGGTGTCGGCGATCGTCCAGACGCCGAGGATCAGGTGCTTGCCCGACTTCTGCGGCAGAACTCCGGAGTGGGTCACCGCGGAACCCGGCAGCCGGCCGCCGAAGGGCACGGTCAGGAACGGCTGCGGCTCCAGATCGGCCCGGGTGAGGGGCTTGGTGGGGTCGTAGCCGTCCTTGGTGATGTAGTACCGGAAGTCGGTCGTGGCGTGCCGCGCCTCGATTTGCCAGCGGAAGGTATAGCTCTGCCCGCCGGTGACCGCGGTCGCCGGCCAGGCTCCGCCGCGCGGATCGTCGAGCTCGGAGAAGCGGCCGTTGCCGCCGGCGCAGATCGTGCCGTCGACCGGACCCCGGGCGGGGAAGCCCTTCGGACCTTCGACGCTCGGCGGCTCCCACTGGATCTGGCCGCAATTGCGCACGGTCCCGTTGCCGCAGAGCTGCTGACGGCTGATGGGCGCGTCGGTGTAGCCGTGGCTCTGCGCGCTGCCGGTGGCGAGGACGGAGGCTCCGGCGATGCCGAGCCCGAGCAGTAACGAGGTGATCTTTCTGCGCATGCTTCGCTCCTGAGGGAGGTGTGGGGGCGCTGCGAGACGAGTGGGGAGTGCGCACTCCGAACCACTAGGTCTAGACCAAGTTCGAGACTAGCCAGGGCAGTTGGGCATGTCCATACCAGACATGGACGGAGGCGTACCGGAGAACGAGAACCATGCGATCATGTGCGTGACCGTCAGGGGGGGCGCCGTCATGCAGCCGACAGCCACATCCGTGAGCGCGGTGAACCGGCTCACCGCACGGTGGGCGACCGGCCTCGGCCCGGCCGACACCGTTTTCTCGGCAACGACTGTCTGGCCTCTGCTCGCACTTCTCGCCCACGCGGCCGAAGGGCCTGCGCGCAGTGAATTGGAGGAAGCGGTCGGTATGCGCGCGGACGATGCCGCCGCGACCGCGCGAGACCTGCTGGCTGCGCTGAAAGATGTGCGGGGAGCCCGTTCGGCCATCGGCCTGTGGACCGGACGCGCCCTTCCTCTGAACCCGGCCTGGGCCTCGGGGCTGCCCACGGACACCCTGGGGGTGTTGACCGGCGACCCGCATGCGGACCGGAAGGCGCTCGACGCCTGGGCGTCGGACTGCACGGACGGGCTGATCCGATCGATGCCGGTACCGCTCGACGGGGGGACCGAACTGGTGCTCGCCGCGGCGCAGGCCGTACGCACCCGATGGTTGCAGCCCTTCTCGGAGTGCGAAATGGTTCCGGAGAAGGGGCCGTGGGCCGGACGGTATCTGATCGGGCTCCGGCGCGAGACCTCGCTCCTCGACCGGGTGGGCGTCGCCGAGACGGAGGCGGGGCGGCTGACCGTGCTCAAGGTTCTCGGCGACACAGGTGTGGACATCCATCTGCTGCTCGGCGATCCGGACATGCCGCCCGGTCAGGTGCTGAGCGCGGGGGCCGGGACGCTGGCCGGCCGGTACCGGACCGTTCCCGGTCATCTCCTGCCCGCGGGCGATCCGGGACCGGGCCTGGAGACAGGCACCGAGCGCAGTCTCCTGCCCGAGCCGACACTGGCTGTCCGGACCAGTCCGTACTCCCTCGGCGGGGACCACGATCTGCTGCTGCGACCGGCGCTGTTCGGGCTTTCGGCCGCCACGGACATGAGCCACGGGCACTTCCCCGGAATCAGCGGGGCGCCGCTGGCGGTCCGGTCGGCACGGCAGGCGGCCGTGGCCGTCTTCGACGCGGCAGGCTTCGAGGCGGCCTCCCTCTGCGCCGTCGGAATGGCCGCGGCCGGAATGCCACCGGCACCGCGGTATCTGACCAGGCGCGTCGAGGTCTCGTTCGACCGGCCGTTCGGCTTCCTCGCGGTCCACCGCACGTCGCGGCTCGTCCTTGCCGCGGGCTGGGTCGCCGAACCCACCGTGTACCCCGTCGACGAGGGGGACGCGTGAGTGCCGTCCTTTGGGCGTCCGGCGGTTTTGGTGCACACGCTCTGCGGACGGGACGGGACGGGACGGGACGAGACGGGACGAGACGGGATGGGACGGTGGCTCCGGGGGCCGAGGTGCGGCTGATGTCAGACGCCACTGCCGCAGACGGAGCCGACGGAGAGGTCCAGCGCCGCCGAGTGGAGTCGGTCGAGGTGCCTCGCACGGCGTACGTGGACCGTCGAGACGGCCAGCGCGACATCGCACAGAGGCGCTGAGCGCCACGGTGCCGAGGCGGCGACGGCCCGGACGAGCGCCTCGTCGACGCGGCTGACCTCCTTGCGCACCTCACTCAGCTCGGGGCGTTCGGTGGGCGACGCGGACGGATCGTCCCGCCACCGGCGGTACAGCCCGCGCTGCACCACCTTGTTCGCCTCGATCTGGTCCCGGAAGATCCGCCGGGTCGTCTCGGGGTCCCCACCCAGCCTCCCCGCCCGTTCGGCCGCGGTGTCCAGCACCTGCTGCTCCCTGGCGGGGTCGTCGATCGGGCTGCCGGTGCCCCACTTGGCCGCGGCGACCAGGTCTGCGGTGGTGACACGCCGGGCAGAGAGACCGGTGAGGGACAACAGCGGCGTGTGCGGACCGGCCCCGTTCCCTTCGGCCGTGGGGGAGTTCGTCGCACCGGTGGAGTTCGGCGTGGCCGTGGACGGCGGGGCGGCAGCGGCCATCCCGGTGAACAGCGCCGTGGCGGCTACGACCGCAGTCATGGCTGCGGTCGGCAAACGGCCCGACCGTGAATTCTGCTGCACGAGAGTTCCCTGTGAATCGTTCGATTGCGTGAGGAGCCCATGGAGCGCTTCACGCACCGACCACGGACAGGGAGAACTCCTGGGCGCGCGCAGAGGTAACGGACCAGCGGACGCGCCCCCTCGTGTGCAACCGGTGGGCCACGAGAAACGTCGTGTGCAAGAAGTGCGGGCAAGTGAGAGGGCAGGCCGGACATGAAGAAACCGGACATGAAGAAAGGCGGGAAGACCGTGAAGTCAAGCAGTGGCGCGTCACGCCGTGCGGTGCTCGCAGGCGGTCTGGGAGCGGCGCTGGCCACGGCTTCCATGCCATCGGCCGCGTACGCCTCCGTCCCGGAGAGTGAGTCGGCGCGAAAGTTGCGGGACCTGGAACGGGATCACGCCGCCCGGCTGGGGGTGTTCGGGTGGAACACGGCGACGGGCAAGGTCGTCCTCCACCGGGGGGATGAACGCTTCCCGATGTGCTCGGCGTTCAAGACGCTGGCCGTCGGAGCCGTCCTGAGGGACCTCGACCACGACGGGACGTTCCTCTCGAAGGTCATCCACTACACGGAGCAGGACATCGAGAGGGCGGGCGGGGCGCCCGTGACCGGTCTGTGCGAGAACCTCGCGCAGGGGATGACGGTGAAGGCCCTGTGCGGCGCGGCCATCTCGCAGAGCGACAACACCGCGGCGAACCTCCTGCTGGAAGAGCTCGGCGGACCGACGTCCGTCACCCGCTTCTGCCGGTCCATCGGGGACACGGTGACCCGGCTCGACCGCTGGGAGCCGGAGCTGAACTCGGCGGAACCGGAGCGCCTGACCGACACCACCAGCCCCCGGGCCATCGGCCGGTCCTACGCGCGGCTCGCCCTCGGGCACGTCCTGGAGGCGGGAGACCGCGAGCGACTGACCGGGTGGCTACTGGCCAACACGACCGGCGGCAAACGCCTGCGCGCCGGCCTTCCCGAGGACTGGACCGTCGGCGACAAGACCGGCACCGGCCGCTACGGGACCACGAACGACGTGGGCATCGCCTGGCCGTCCCGTCGAGGGCCGATCGTGATGGCTGTCCTGTCCACCCAGCATGCGGAAGACGCCCAGGCGGACGACCTCCTGATCGCCGAGGCGGCCGCCGTCCTGGTCCCGGCCCTCACCTGACGCCCACGCTGCCCCCGCCGACGCGCGTGGCAGGCCGTGGCGACGACGGGCCGGGTCCGGCCTGCCCGGTGACCTGGGGGAGTGCTGTCAGCAGGCGAGCAAGGGTGAAGGTAGCCTCTCCCGATGCGCATCGGGATCGTTGGCACCGAGAACACCCATGTCGACCACATCGTCGGCCATCTCAACGTCCACGACGCGGGCGGCGACGCCCGCGTCGTGGCTCTCAGCGGCGGGCACAGTCGGCGCAACGACATGCTGGCGTCCGCCGGAGGGGTGGAGAAGATAGTCGACGAGCCCGCCGACCTGCTCGGTCTGGTGGACGCCGTCGTCATCGCGGACCGGCACGGCGCGCACCACCGCGAACAGGCCGTCCCCTTCCTGACCGAGGGGCTTCCGGTGTTCGTGGACAAGCCGCTGGCCTGCACCGTCGCGGACGCCCGGACCATGATCGACACCGCGCTCGCCCATGACGCGCCGCTCACGTCGTCCTCGGCGCTCCGCTGGATCCCCGACGCCGACACCCTGGTGGCCCGGTCCGCGCAGGGCGGGCAGCCGCAGGCGGTGGTCGTGTCAGGGCCCGCCGATCCCGGCAGCGAGTACGGCGGGATCTTCTTCTACGGCATCCACCCGGTGGACCTTGCTCTGAGGCTCGCCCCCGGTGAGATCCGCGACGTACGCACCGACAGCACCGACACCACCGTCACCGCGTCGTTCACCGCGGGCGGCACCCGGGTCGTCGTGAATTTCGTCAAGCCGGATGAAACGGACCAGATCCCGTTCCATGGAATGACGTTCACCCGGAACACCATGGTCCAGCAGACCCTCACGCTCGACGCGCAGTACTGCGTGCCGGGCCTCGAAGCTTTCCTGGGGATGGCCCGTACGGGCAGGCCGCCCATCGGTTACGGGGACTTGCTGCGCCCCATCGAGGTTCTGGAGTCCGTCGCCGCCGCCCTGCGTCCGCGGCCGGCCCGTGAGGGCGCCTCCTCGTAGTCGGCCAGGAGGTCTCCGCCGCTGTACACGGTCCGGGCGTGCGGCGTGTGCCCTGCGGCTACGCCTACATGCCCCCTCGCGTCGGCGCTGACCGTGCGGCGGTCACCGAGGACGAGCAGCGCTTCGCGGTCGTTCGCGTCGACGGCTCCGTCGATGCGAAGGCCCCCGGGCGCGGCACGTCGGTGACTCCCGCCCCCTCCCGCGGGCCCGACCTCGATGGTCAGGAGGGCAGCGCACCCGGGTGACGCGATGTCACAGAGCATGTCTACACCTCCGGACCTCGGTTGCCCGTCCGTGTGAGCCACGCGATCTCCGCTCCGGATCCGGCGTTGATCTCCGCTCCGGATCCGGCGTTAATGAGCCACGGCAGGCCCGTTTGTGCTCCGCCGGGACCGGGACCGAAGCCGCGCCGCCGCCGGGGCCGGAGCGAGCGGCCTGCCGGGGCGGCAGAAGAGCGTCCTTCCGGCCCGGGCGGCCTTTTCGGGGTCTCCCTGTCCCACGACGGCAGGTCCGAGGACACGCGTCCGGAAAGACGGAACAGAAAGTCCCAACAAATTATTAGTATTACGAGTAACTCACGTGGCCGTAAATCGAATTATTCGCATTCGGCCCGGCTGGTCCGCCTGTTTCATTGAGAATCGGACGCGGTGGCAGAATCCCGCCCCCTCTGCCCAGTGCATCAGGACGCGGCTTGAATCAGACGGTTGGGAGGGTCGGGCAGGGAAAAGGAATCAGAGCGGGCTCGCCCCGACGGTCCCGCCCCGGGTCCGCCGAGTCCGCGAAGCAGTTCACGGCAACATCCGGGCGCACGTTCTTCCCTGCGTGAAGACTGACGTAAGGAGCGTCGGTCTCGCGCGCCCGAAAGAAATCATCAGTCAGTTCCTCTTTCGAGGTCTGCGCATTCTTCTGTACTGGTTCCTCTATAAAGGTGCTGCGGATGGAAAATTGCGAACCACTGCCCGGTGGTGGTCGGCAGCCGGATACCGGTCCGGCATCGTGGGAGGGGTCCGTCGTGCGTGCGACGCGCGCTGTTCTCCGCGTGTCGGCATATCCCTTCCTGCTGGTGGCCACGGTTTCGGTGGCTACGGCAGCTCTGTGCCTCGACTGGGATCCGGGTCGTGTGAGCCCGCTCTTCCTGCTCGGCACCCTCGTCTACCTCGCCGCGCTCGAACGTCTGATTCCGTACCAGCGCTCCTGGCATCCGAGCCCCAGTGAATGGCGCTGGTACGGCGTCTACTTCCTGCTGACGATGGCGGCCAGTGCCCTGGCCCAATATCTCGTCACAGCGACTGTCTCCGTGGTGACTCCGGAAGAGCCGGCACTCCACCTCTGGGTCGAAATTCCTGCTGCTCTGCTGACCGGTTCGCTGGCCAGTTATCTCGTGCACCGGCTGGGCCATGCCAATCGGATATTGTGGCGACTGCACGGAGTGCACCACGTGCCGCAAAAAGTGAACGTCGCCAATAATGGCGTCAATCACGTTCTCGACATCGTGCTTGCGCAGGGGGTTGTTCAACTGGCCCTTGCGCTGATCGGGTTCTCCCAGGAATCCGTACTCGTCGTGGGTCTCTTCGTGGCCGCACAGGGCTATTTCGTCCACGCGAATATCGACGTGCGCATCGGACGGCTCAACCACGTGCTCGCCAGTCCCGAGCAACACCGCCTGCACCACAGCACCGATCTGTCCGAAGCGGGCCACTACGGCTCGGATCTGTCGATCTGGGACCACCTCTTCGACAGCTACACATGGCGGCCCGGCCGTGAGCCGGTCGCGGTCGGCCTCGGTGACCCCGCGTCGTTCCCCCCGACCGGCGAGATCGCCACCACCCTTTTCCATCCCTGGCGCCGTGCGAGGAGGGCCGGGCCCGGCTCCGCCTGACCGGACCCTCTTCTCCGGAAACTCGCACTGCCCCTCGCATCCATGCCGTGTCCCGGCGCCTCGACTTGAGGAGTACGACCTTGCCCGACGTGAACAGTGCATCTGTGAGCGACGAAGTAGCGATCATCGGCATGGGCTGCCGACTGCCAGGCGGTGCGTCGGACCACCGCACCTACTGGCGGAACCTCATGGAGGGCAAGGACTGCATCACACCGACACCGGCGGACCGCTACGACGTCACGACGCTCGGCAGCAGGCACAAGGAGAAACCGGGACGCCTGATCGGTGGCCGGGGTGGATACATCGACGGTTTCGACGAGTTCGACCCGGGTTTCTTCGGAATCAGTCCACGCGAGGCCGACCACATGGACCCTCAGCAGCGCAAGCTGCTGGAGGTGGCCTGGGAGGCGCTGGAGGACGGCGGCCAGCGGCCCTCGGAGCTCGCCGGAAGCAATACCGCCGTGTTCGTGGGCGCGTTCACGCTGGACTACAAGATCCTCCAGTTCTCCGATCTGAGCTTCTCCTCACTGGCCGCGCACACCGCCACCGGCACCATGATGACGATGGTCTCGAACCGTCTCTCCTACTGCTTCGACTTCCGCGGCCCCAGCCTGTCGATCGACACGGCGTGCAGTTCCTCCCTGGTTGCGGTGCACCTCGCCTGCCAGAGCCTCAACAACCGGGAGACCGACCTCGCACTCGCCGGTGGCGTCCTGCTGCACATGGCACCGCAGTACACCATCGCCGAGACGAAGGGCGGCTTCCTGTCGCCCGACGGCCGCTCACGTACGTTCGACGCCTCGGCCAACGGCTACGTACGGGCCGAGGGCGTGGGCATGGTCGCGCTGAAGCGGCTCGACGACGCCGTACGCGACGGCGATCCGATCCATGCGGTGATCCTCGGCACGGGGGTCAACCAGGACGGCCGCACCAATGGAATCACCGTGCCCAGCGCGGACGCCCAGGCCGCTCTCATCCAGCGTGTCTGCGCCGGAGCCGGCATCACACCCGGCTCCCTGCAGTACGTGGAGGCACACGGCACGTCGACGGCGGTCGGCGACCCGATCGAGGCGAACGCGCTGAGCCGGGCGCTGGCCGTGGGCCGCAGACCCGGTGCCAAGTGCTACGTCGGGTCCGTCAAGACGAACATCGGGCACACCGAAGCGGCAGCGGGCATCGCCGGACTGATCAAGACCGTGCTCTGCCTCAAACACCGCCGTATCCCGCCCCACATCAACCTGGAGCGGATCAACACCGCCATCGACCGGGAGTCCTCCCCGTACCTGATCCCGACGGAGCCGACCGACTGGCCCGAGCACGAGGGACCCGCGCGGGCCGGGGTGAACTCGTTCGGCTTCGGCGGCACCAACGCGCACATCGTGCTGGAGGCGGCACCCGAGCGGGAGGACCGGCACACCGCGCCCCGCGAACGGGCCTGGAACATCCTGCCGCTGACCGCCCGGACCCCGGAGGCCCTGCCGGAGGTGGCGGCGGGCATCCGACGCGAGCTGGCAGGGGGCCACGGCCCTGATGTGTCGCTGTCCGACCTCGGGTACACGCTTGCCCGACGCCGTCAGCACCTCGAGTCGCGGCTCTCCGTCGTGTATGCGTCACGCGACGATCTGGACGAAGGGCTCGCCGCCTTCCTGCGGGGTGAACCGCACCCCCGAGTGGTCCGCGGCAGGCAACTCGACACCGAACAGCGCGGCCTCGTCTGGGTCTTCACCGGCATGGGGCCGCAGTGGTGGGGCATGGGCCGCCAACTGTTCGAGGGCGACGAGGTGTTCCGGGAGGCGGTCACCCGCTGCGACCTGGCCGTCCGTAAGCTGGCGGGATGGTCCCTGATCGAGGAGATGACGGCCGACGAGGCCGCGTCGCGCATGGGCGAGACATGGCTCGCGCAGCCGGCCAACTTCGCCGTCCAGGTGGGACTCGCGGCCATGTGGCGCCAGTACGGCGTGCGGCCCGACGCCGTGGTCGGCCACAGCACGGGCGAGATCGCCGCCTTCTACGAGGCGGGTGTCTACACCCTGGAGGACGCGGTAAGGATCGTGGTGCACCGCAGCCGGCTCCAGCAGCGGCTCACCGGGACGGGCACCATGCTCGCCGTGAGTCTCCCCGAGGAGGAGGCGCAGTTCCGGGCGGCCGCGTACGGGGACCGGGTGTCCGTTGCCGCGGTCAACAGCCCCTCGGCGGTCACCCTGGCCGGGGACCGGGACGCGCTGGCCGAACTGGCGGACGGGCTGCGCTCCGAGCAGGTCTTCGCCAAGTTCCTGTCGGTCCAGGTCCCGTACCACAGCGCGGGCATGGAAGCGATCAAGGACGAACTGCTGGCCTCGCTGGACGGGCTCGACCCACGGGCAGCGACGGTTCCGCTGTATCTGACGGGCCAGGAGGGCACGGCACACGGCAGTGAGCTGGACGCGGCCTACTGGTGGAAGAACGTCCGTCACCGCGTCCGTTTCCGCTCGGCCGTGGACCGGCTCGCCGACGACGGGTACGGGCTGTTCCTGGAGATCGGCCCGCATCCGGTGCTCGGCCACTCCATCCGTGAGTGCCTCGACAGCCGGAGCGCGGCCGTACACACCGTCGCCTCGATCCGCCGCCAGGAGAACGAACCGGAGCGCTTCGCCGCCTCGCTGGCGGAACTGCACAACGTCGGAGTACCGGTCGCGTGGGACACCCTGCACCCGGTGGGCAGCCCGGTCGTGCTTCCCCGCTACCCGTGGAAGCGCGACCGGTACTGGACGGAGCCCGGCCCCGTTGCGCAGGTCCGCCTCGGCCACGCCGACCATCCCCTGCTGGGCCGCCGCACGACGCACACCGAACCGTCCTGGCACACGACACTCGACACCGAGCGGTTGCCCTACCTCGACGACCACCGCATCCAGTCCACCGTGGTCTTTCCGGCGGCCGGGTACCTGGAGATGGCCACACAGGCGGTCCGTTCCCTGACCGGCGGCACGCACGCCGTGCTGACGGACATCGAATTCCGCAAAGCCCTCTTCCTGCCCGAGGGCGAGGACCGCGCCGTACGCCTGACGCTCTCGTCGCAGAACGCGGTGTTCACGATCGCCTCGGCAGGGGAGACGGAGGGGGACCGGGCGGTGCACGCGAGCGGCGTCGTGCGCTCCGGGCAGCCGCGCCCGGCCGGCCCCGCCGTCGACACCGCGGCCCTCCGGGCCGGCAGCCGGCGCAGGCTGGACGGTGAGGAGTGCTACGCGGAGCTGGCCGCCCTGGGCTACCACTACGGTCCCGCCTTCCGCGCCATCGAGGAAGTGTGGATCGGTTCCGGCGAGGTCCTCGCCCGGCTCAGCCCGCCCACGGCGATCGGTGACGACGCGGCCCGGCACCACATCCATCCCGTGCTGCTCGACGCCTGCTTCCAGTCGCTGCTGACGACACAGCTCCTCGACGGGGATGCGGGCCGGCCGGCCTCCGGCATCCGTCTGCCTCTGTCGATCGAGGAGGTGTGCCTCGCTCCGGTCGGAGACCGGCCGATCTGGGTGCACGCCACGGTGACCCGCAGTGACGCGGACGAGCTCGTCGGGGACATCGCCGTCCACACGGACAGCGGTGAACCTCTGGGCGGGATCAGTGGATTCCGCGCAGCCGACGTGGAGAAGGCGCCGACGGCGGTCGGTCTGGGCACGATCGACTCCTGGCTCGCCGAAACCGTCTGGATCGACAGGCCTTTCGACAAGTCCGCGGTCACGGACAAGGCCACGGTCACGGACAAGGCCGCGGACACCGCATCGAGTGAGACCGTCACCGGTACCGACTGGCTGGTGTTCGCCGACAGCCACGGCGTCGGCGACGCGCTGAGTGCCCTGCTTGCCGCGCGCGGCGTGCGCTGCCACCTCGTGCGTCCCGGAAAGGCGTACCAAACGGCGGGCGACCGAGGGGAGTTCACCGTCGTGCCGGGGTCCGGCCAGGACCTGGAGCGGCTCTTCGCCGACCTGGACGAGGGCGGGGAGCGCGGCGAGGACGGCAGGACGTCCCTCGGCACCGTCGTGCATCTGTGGAACCTCGACCTGCCGCACCTCACCGAGGCCGCAGGGCAGGACGTCGCAGGGCACAGCGAAACCGGGGCGTATTCGCTGATCGCCCTCGCCCGCACACTGCTCCGGCGCGGGGCCGGCGGCCGACTGCACATCGTGACCCGCGGGGCGCAGTGCGTCGAGCCCGGCGAGATCGTCGAGCCTCTGGGAGCGCCCGCTTGGGGAGTCGGCCGGGTACTCAGGCACCAGGAGCTGCTCTCCCACGGCGGAAAGCTGATCGACCTGGATCCCGGCCGACAGGGAGACGAGGGCCCCCGGGCCGACGCACAGGCGCTGCTGCGCGAGGCACTCACCGACGACGAGGAGGAGATCGCGCTGCGCGGCGCGGGCCGCCTCACCAGCAGGGCGCGGCGGGCCGAGGGGCTGACGCGCCCCCTCCCGCTGCGTCTGCGCGCCGACGCCAACTATCTGGTCACCGGAGCCTTCGGAGCGCTCGGCCGGCTCCTCTGCCGGACACTCGTACGGCGCGGGGCGCGCAGCCTGATCCTGATCGGACGCACCGCACTGCCGGAGCGTTCCGCCTGGCGCGGACTCGACCCCGCCACGGCCCAGGGCCGTGCCGCCGCCTTCGTCAGGGAACTGGAGGCGCTCGGCGCCCGGATCATCCTGGCACCGCTCGACATCACCGATGAGACCGCCTTCACGACCTGGCTCGACGCCCACCGGCTCACCGACCCGCTGCCGGTCCGCGGAGTGTTCCATCTGGCCGGTCGGGTCCGCGACACACTCGTCACGGACATGGACCACCGCACGTTCGCCGAGGCCCACGATCCCAAGGCCGTCGGCGCGTATCTGCTGCACAGGCACCTGCGGGACGAACCACTCGACCACTTCGTGCTGTTCGCCTCGATCGCCTCGCTGCTGACCACGGCGGGCCAGACCAACTACGCCGCCGGGAACGCCTTCCTGGACGCGCTGGCCCAGCACCGTCGCGCGCTCGGACTGCCGGGCCTCAGTATCGACTGGGGGCCGTGGGCCACCGGCATGATCGAAGAGCTCGGACTCGTCGGCCACTATCTCTACAGCCGTGGGATGAGCTCGCTCGCACCGGACGTCGGCATGGCGGTGCTGGAACGCGTCATCGGCCAGGACCGGGCCCAGTTGCTCGTCGCGACGGTCGTCGACTGGCCGGTGTTCCAGTCCTGGTACGCCTCCCCGCCCCTGCTGGTGGCCGAACTCGCGGCGGCGGCCACCCCCGGAACGGTCGACGCGGGCACGGGCGACGGCGTTCTCGACACGTTCCGCACGGCGGACGCGGCGGAGCGGCTGTCCCTGGTGGCACGGCGGTTCACCGCGGTGGCCGCCTCGGTGCTGCGGACGAGCCCCGAGCAGATCGATCCGCACGCGGGCCTCAACGCGCTGGGGCTCGACTCGCTCCTGGCGATGGAGCTGCGTGCCCGGCTCGGCTCCGAACTCGGCGTCGCCCCGCCCGTGGTGGCTCTGCTGAGCGGCACCCCGGTCGTCGAACTGGTCACACAGCTCCACGACGGTCTGGCCGAGGCGGTGGCGTTCGAGTCCGGCGGTGACGACAAGGGGGCGGTGGAGGTCTTCGAGGACGAGCTCCGCCATCCGCTGACGCAGAACCAGAAGGCCCTGTGGTTCCTCAGGCAGCTCAACCCGGAGGGCTACGCGTACAACATCGGCGGCGCGGTCGAGGTCCGCGTCGCCCTCGACCCCGACCTGATGTTCGAAGCTGTCCGCTGCCTGGTCGCACGGCACCCGGCGCTGCGAACCAACTTCCTCACGGTGGACGGCCTGCCACTGCAGCAGGTGTCGCCGGACCGGAGCCCGGACCTCGCGCTGTTCGACGTGCAGGACCAGGAGTGGGAGGAGATCCACCGGACGATCGTGGCCGAGTACCGCAGGCCGTACGACCTCGAACGCGACCCGCTGTTCCGCTTCCGCCTCTTCAAACGCGGCCACGACCGCTGGGTGATCATGAAGGCGGTGCATCACATCGTCTCCGACGCGATCTCCACGTTCACCTTCATCGAGGAGCTCCTCGCGGTCTACGAGGGGCTGCGCCAGGGCCGTGCGCCCTCGCTGCCGCCCGTCACCGCGCGCTACCTGGACTTCCTCAACGCGCAGAACCGCTTCCTGTCCGGTCCCGCGGCGCAGCGCATGCTCGACTACTGGCGCTCGCATCTGCCGGACGAGGTGCCGGTCCTGGAACTGCCCGTCGACAAACCCCGGCCTGCCGTGCAGACACACAACGGGGCCTCGGAGTTCTTCGTGCTGGACACGGCTCTCACCAACCGAGTGCACGCCCTGGCCCGGGAGCACGACGTGACTCCGTTCATGGTGCTGCTCAGCGCCTACTACGTGCTGCTCCAGCGCTACTCCGGTCAGGACCACGTCATCGTGGGCAGTCCGGTGACCGGCCGGACGCAGCAGGAGTTCGCCTCCGTCTACGGCTACTTCGTCAACCCGCTCCCGCTGCACGCGGACCTGTCCGGGGAGCCGTCGGTCGCCCAACTGCTGCAACAGGTCCGCACGACCGTGCTGGGGGGCCTCGACAACCAGGAGTACCCATTCGTCCTGCTGGTGGACGAACTGGGACTCCAGCACGATCCCACCCGTTCCGCGGTGTTCCAGGCCATGTTCATCCTGCTGACCCACAAAGTCGCGACCGAGAAGTACGGCTACCGGCTCGAATACATCGAACTCCCCGAAGAGGAAGGGCAGTTCGATGTCACCCTGTCCGTCTACGAGGACGAGGCGGAGCGCCGGTTCCACTGCGTCCTCAAATACAACACCGACCTGTTCCTGCCGGAAACCATGCGGCGGATGGCAGCGCACTACACCACCCTGCTCGACAGCATGACCCGGGCGCCGGCCGACCACCCCACCACCCGGCTGGAGATGCTGGGCGCCCAGGAGCGTGAGCGGCTGGTGGGCGAGTGGAGCGGCGCCGCGCGCACCGCCCTGCCGTCCGCAACGGGGGAGCGCGAGGCGGATCGTGTGCGCCCCGTGCATGAGCTGATCAGTGAGGCCGCCGCCCGCTGCCCGGAGGCGGTCGCCGTCACGGTCCCGTCGCACCGCGGGGCGGCCCGCCGGCTGACGTACGCGGAACTGGACCGCCGCGCCGGGGAGCTGGCGCAGCGGCTGCGCGGGCTGGGGACCGGTGCCGGTTCGGTGGTGGCGCTCTGCCTGGACAAGTCGCCCCACCTCGTCGTCGCCCTCCTCGCGGTGCTCAAGGCCGGTGCCGCCTACCTCCCCCTCCCGCCCGACCACCCGGCAGACCGTGTCGCCCACGCCGTGCGGACCGCGGGCGCCGGCCTCCTCGTCGTCGAGGACGAGTCCTCCCGGGACCGGATGGCAGGGATCCCCGCCGAGACGCTGACCCTGCGGGAACTGTACGAGGCGGGGCCCGGGACGGACGGCCGGCGGGCGCCCGCGGCCGGACCGGACGACCCGGCGGACCTGGACTCGCCCGCGTACGTCATCCACACCTCCGGCTCGACCGGGCACCCCAAGGCCGTGCAGGTCAGCCACCGCAACCTCGCCTCGGCGTACGGGGCCTGGCTCCAGGAGTACCGGATCGACCGCGATGTGCGGGTGCACCTCCAGATGGCGGCCCCGTCGTTCGACGTCTTCACCGGTGACCTGGTGCGCGCGCTGTGCTCCGGCGGCAACCTGGTGCTCGTCGACCGCGATCTCCTCTTCGACACCGAACGCCTCTACAGGACCATGCGCGAGGAGCGGGTCGACTGTGCGGAGTTCGTCCCCGCTGTCGTACGCGGACTCATGGACCACTGCGAACGGGAGGGGCTGCGGCTGGACTTCATGCGGCTGCTGGTCGTCGGGTCCGACGCGTGGAAGACCGGGGAGTACCGGCGGCTGCGCGACCTGTGCGGACCGCACACCCGCCTGATCAACTCCTACGGGGTCACCGAGGCCACCATCGACAGCGCCTGCTTCGAAGGACCCGTCGACGACCTGGAACCCGGCCGCACGGTGCCGATCGGGCGCCCCTTGAGCAACAGCACACTCCATGTCCTCGACCGGCACGGCGAGCCGGTGCCGCCCGGCGTACCGGGCGAGCTGTGGATCGGCGGCGACGGCGTCGCAATCGGCTACGCCGACGACCCCGCGCAGACGGCCCGGCGCTTCGTGACCCGGACGATGAGCCGGGAGCCGGGCGCCGGACCCGTACGCCTCTACCGGAGTGGTGACGCGGCGTGCTGGGACGCGGACGGCCGGGTGCATCTGCTCGGGCGGGTCGACGACCAGGTCAAGCTCCGCGGCCACCGGATCGAGATCGGCGAGATCGAGGCCCACCTCGCCCAGTGGCCCCGGCTGGCCCGGACGGTCGTCACCGTGCGCCCCGACGCCCGGGGGGAGGACGCGCTCTGCGCCTACTGCGTGCCGGTGGACGGGATGGTGCTCGACCGGCGCGCGCTGCGACGGCACCTCGCGGAACTGCTGCCCGCCTACATGGTTCCCTCGCACTTCGTCGCACTGCCGGAACTGCCACTGACCGCCAACGGGAAGGTCGACGTCGCCGCCCTCCCGACGCCCCGCTTCGACGCGGACGACGAGCTGGACGAGGTGCTCGGCACACCGTTCGAAATGAGCATGGCCCGGCACTGGAAGGAACTGCTGGGCCTGGAGCGGGTCGGCCTGACACACGAGTTCTTCGAGGCCGGAGGCAGCTCCATCAAGCTGATCGAGCTGATCCACCGGCTGCGCCAGGAATTCGGCGTCGGCATTCCCGTCAGCCTGCTGTACCGGGTCACGACCCTGCACGGGATGGCCGCCACGGTGGAGCGTCTCGCCACCGGCGGGATCTCGGACGATCTGCCCTACCTGAGCTTCAACAGCGACCGGGACCCGACGGTGTTCTGCTTCCCCCCGGCGGGCGGCCACGGACTCGTCTACCGGGCCTTCGCCGCCGAGCTGCCCCGGTACCGGCTGATCGCCTTCAACTACGTCCCGGGCGAGGACAAGGTGGCCCGCTACGCCGACCTCGTCGAGTCCCTGCGCCCCGTGGGCCGATGCCTGCTGCTCGGCTACTCCCTCGGCGGCAACCTCGCGTTCGAGGTGGCCAAGGAGCTCGAAGACCGGGGACGCGAGGTCGGCCATGTGATCGTCCTGGATTCGCACCGCATCCTGGAGCCCTACGTCCCCGGCCCCGAACACTTCGAGGTCTTCGAGGCGGAACTGGCCGAACACCTTCGAAAGCACACCGGATCGGAGATTGTCGCCCGCGAAACCCTGGACCACGCAGCGGAGTACCTGGCGTTCTGCGGCCGCACACCGAACCTCGGCACGGTCTCCGCCACCGTCAGTGTGGTCACGGACGAGGAGAAGACCGCGCTCTACACCGCGGGCGCGCAGGGCACCTGGCACGGCAGCTCCACCACGGCCACGGCCCTGCTGCGCGGCTCCGGGATCCACGCCGACATGCTCGATCCCAAGCATGTGGCCCGCAACGCCGAGCTGGTGCGCGGCATCCTCCAGGAGGGCAGCGCCGATGGCCGGTGACACGGACGATCCGTGGAGCGCCGGCGGACGGGACGCGGACGGCAGACCCCGGGTCATCGTGATCGGCGCGGGCATCGCCGGAATGTCCACCGGCTGCTACGCGCAGATGAACGGAATGCGGTCCCGCATCTTCGAGAAGCACGTGCTGCCCGGGGGCTGCTGCACGGCCTGGTCGCGCGACGGCTACATCTTCGACTACTGCATCGAGTGGCTGATCGGCACCGCCGACGGCAACGATGCCCACCAGGTGTGGCGCGAACTGGGAGCGCTCGACGGCAAGACCATCACCAACTTCGAGATGTTCAACCGAGTCGTCGACGAGACCGGCCGGTCAGTGGTCTTCTACAACGACCCGGACCGGCTGGAGCGCCACCTGCTCGACCTCTCGCCCGCCGACGCCCGGCTGATCCGCTCGTTCTGCCGGGACCTGAGGCGATTCATCGCCATCGACCTGTATCCGTTCCTGACCGCCCCGGCCCTGCGGACCGTGCGCGAGAGGGCCGCGACGCTGCGCACCGTCCTGCCCGCGTTCCGCCTGTTCTGGCGTACGGCTTCGACGCCGATGCACGAGTTCGCCGACCGGTTCCAGGACCCGTTGCTGCGCCGGGCGTTCCGCAACATCTTCTTCCAGGACCCGGAGGGCTTCCCGCTCCTCCCGTACCTGTTCAACATGGCCAGCGCCCACCACCACAACGCCGGGTTCCCGCAGGGAGGTTCACTGGGCCTGGCGCGTTCGATCGAGGAGCGGTACACGACGCTGGGCGGTGAGATCGACTACCGCGCGCGGGTCGAACGGATCCTCGTCGAGGACGGACGCGCCGTCGGCATCGAACTGCGCAACGGCAGGCGGTACCACGCCGACCATGTCGTCTCGGCCTGCGACGGCCACACGACGATTCACGGTCTTCTGCAGGGCCGGTACACCGGGCCGCGGATCGACAAGCTGTACGACGACCTGCTGCACCGACCGGGCAGCCTCTTCCCCGCGGTGGTCTCGGCCTTCGCCGGGGTCCGGGGCGACCTGGGCCCCGACCGGGCGCACAGCACCACGTACCTGCTCCCGCCCGAGGACGCCGCTCGGCTGCCCGGCGCGCTCCAGAGCAGTCTGGTGGTCCAGCTGCGTTCCCACTACTCCGACGGATTCGCCCCGCCCGGAAGATCGGTGGTCCACTGCACCTACTTCAGCGACTTCGCCTACTGGAAAGCACTGCGTGCCGCCGACCGCAAGGAGTACCGGGCGCAGAAGCACCGGGTCGCCGACTTCGTAAGAGACTTCCTTGAGCGCCGGCTGCCGGGCACGGCCGAACGCATCGAACTCGTCGATGTCGCCTCACCGGCGACCACCCGGCGCTACACGGGCAACCACGACGGCTCCATCCTGGCCTGGAAGGCATTCTCCGAGGCCGACGACATCGCGGCCAAGCTCGTCGGCAAGGACCGCATGCGCCTGCCCGGCCTGCGGGGATTCTCCATGGCCGGGCAGTGGGTCGGCATGGGCGGTCTGATCCGCGCCGCGTCCACCGGCCGCTTCGTCGTCCAGTACCTCTGCGACGAGCTGGGACGCGGGTTCACGGCTTCCGAGAGCCCGGGCGGCGAACCCTGGCACCCCGGAAAGCTGGGCCGGCTGCCTCAGCTCGACAGATGGTCCGCACGCGGGGACACCCGCACATGAACACCGAGGAGAGCAGGTTCATGTCGCGTTCCGAACGGGAGTCGATGATCATCATCGGCGCGGGACTCGGCGGTCTGTCCACCGGCTGCTACGCCCGGATGAACGGCTACCGCACCCACATCCTGGAGATGCATGAACTGCCGGGCGGCTGCTGCACGGCCTGGGACCGCGGTGACTTCACCCTGGATCCCTGCGTCAGCTGGCTCCTCGGCAGCGGACCCGGCAACGAGATGCACCAGATCTGGCTGGAGCTGGGCGCGTTGCAGGGCAAGGAGGTACGGCATTTCGATGTGTTCAACGTCGTGCGCGGGCGGTGCGGCCGGGCCGTGTACTTCTACTCCGACCCCGACCGGCTCCAGGCACATCTGACCGACCTCTCACCCGTCGACTCCGCCCTGATCCGGGACTTCTGCAAGCAGCTGCGGACGTTCCGCAAGTGCCTCGCCGTCTACCCGTTCCTCAAACCGGTCGGGCTGATGTCCACGCTCGAACGCTGGCGGATGCTGGCGTCCTTCCTCCCGTACTTCAATGCCGTGCGCAAAACCATCAGCGTACTGATGAAGGACTACTCGGCGAGGTTCAAGGACCCCCTGCTGCGCGAGGCGTTCAACTTCATCCTGTACGAGAAGCATCCGGCATTCCCGGTCCTGCCGTTCCACTTCCAGCTCGCCTCGCACGCCAACCTCTCCGCGGGCGTCCCCGAGGGCGGATCGCTCGGACTGGCCGAGTCGATCGAGCGGCGCTACCGCAGGCTCGGCGGCGAGGTGACCTACAACGCCAAGGTCGAAGAAGTACTGGTCAAGGACGACCGGGCGGTCGGGGTCCGGCTGAGCGACGGGCGCGAACTGCTTGCCGACATCGTCGTCTCCGCCTGCGACGGCCGCACCACCATGATGGATCTGCTCGGTGGCCGCTACCTCAACGAGGCGTACCGCCGTCTGTACACGAAGACCATCAGCGAACCCGGCATGGTCTTCCCCGGATACTTCACGCTCTTCCTCGGCCTGCGGCGCGACTTCCCCGACGCCGAGCCCTGCACGACCTATCTGCTCGATGCATCGGAGGCGGCCGAACTCACCGGCATCCGCCATCCCAGCATCAACGTCCAGTTCCGCAGCAGGCACTACCCGGAACTCTCCCCGCCGGGCACGAGCATCGCGTACGTCACCTACTTCTGCGACATCGCCCCCTGGCGGGCCCTGGACGAAGGGCCGGAACAGGTGACCCGGACCCGCGGCGGGCAGGAGCTCCACACCTTGCCGGTACGCCACGGCCGCGGGTACTACACGGCCAAACGGCGGGCCCGCGACGCACTCGTCGCATTCCTGGAACGGCGTCACCCCGGCATCACGGACGCGATCGCCGTGCGCGATGTGTCGAGCCCGCTCACACAGGTCCGCTACACCGGCAACTACGACGGCACCGTCCTCGGCTGGCAGCCTTTCGTGGAGAGCGGGGAGACGCTGGAGACGCTCATCAAGAAGCACGGCCCCGGCCTGCCGGGACTGCGGAACTTCTACCAGTCCGGCGTATGGGCGACGACAGGTGGCCTGATCCGCGCGGCGGCGGCGGGCCGGCACGTCATGCAGTTCATCTGCCGGGACGACGGCCGGACGTTCACCGCATCCGTCGACGAGAGCGGGCCGCTCCCGACCCACCTCGTCATCCCGGTGGGGCCCCGACCGGACACGCGGCCTGTTGTCAAGGGCGGTTCGTCCTTCGCCGAGAGAGAGGGAACAGGATGAAGGCCATGAAATGGGTGGTCCGTGAGCACATCGAGGGGGTCCCCGACGTCGAGAGGATCTACGGGCTGGTCGAGGAGGAGCTCGATGCCGACCTCGCCCCGGACGAGATGCTGTTGAAGACGCGCTACGTATCGGTGGACCCCTACCTCCAGGGCATCGCGCTGGACACCCCTCTCGGCGCACACATGGGTGCCGACTCGATCATGGAGGTGCTGGAAGCCGGACCGCGGGCGGCTCATCGCCCGGGTGACCTGGTGCAGGGGTTCGGCGGCTGGCGCACCCATCTCGTCAGCAACGGAGCAGCGACCCCCTGGCAGACGGGAACGTTCCCGATGGTCTTCCCGGCCTTCCGCCGCCTGGAGCCCCGCTGGTACGACGACGCGCTCCCGCTCACCACCGCGCTGAGCGTCATGGGCGGACCCGGAATGACCGCCTGGGGCACGCTGACGAAGTTCCTGACGGTGAGTCCCGGGGACACCGTCGTGGTCAGCGGTGCCTCCGGCTCCGTGGGGTCGCTGGTCGGCCAGCTGGCCAAGCTCGCGGGTGCCCGGGTGGTCGGTACCACGTCGACGACGGAGAAGGCGGACTACCTCGACGAGCTGGGATTCGACGCGGTGGTCGTCTACCGCCACGGAGACAGCCGCGAAGCCGTGCGAGAAGCCCTCTCCTGGGTCGCACCGGACGGAGTCGACAAGTACTTCGACAATCTGGGCGGCACCGTGACCGATGCCGTGTTCTCCATGCTCAACGTCGGCAGTCAGGTGGCCGTGTGCTGGCAGTGGGCCACCCAGGTCGGCCGGGACACCTGCGGGCCGCGACTGCTGCCCTACATCATGTTCCCGCGCGCATCCGTGCGTGGCATCTTCTCGCTGGAGTGGTTCACCGAGGAGAACTGGCGCGCGCTCCACGACGAGCTGGGCGGCAGGGTCCGGCGGGGCGAGATCCGCTGCGGTCACACCCTCCACCACGGCTTCGAGAACATCCCGGACGCCTATCGGAGTCTCTACCACGACACGGGAGCCAGCCGGGGGAAGGTGCTGGTCGAACTCTGACCGCAAGCTGCCCTCGCAGCCCCCTGACTGCTCTCTTCCCATGCCTGGAGGTCCGTTGCCCCGCTCCGACGACAACGACGCGATGACCGGCCCACCCATGCTCCCTCTGCACCGTCTGAGCTTCGACCCGCCCGGGCCGCCGGCTCCCGTCGTCCTGCCGGACGGGGGCCGGGCCTGGCTGGTGAGCCGATACGCCGACGTACGCAAGGTCCTGACCGACCCCCGGTTCGGACGCGCTGGGCTCCACGCACCGGACACCCCGAGCCTGACGGGAGAATCGGGCCTGGTGAGCAGCCTGGACCTGATGTTCAACCAGGACGGCGAGGATCATCTGCGCCTCCGCCGCACCCTGCGGCGCGCCTTCACACCGAGGGCCGTCGCGCGCTGGCGGCCCTGGGTCGCGTCGATCGTGGAACAGCGCCTGGACCAACTCGCCGACAGGGAACCTCCGGTGGATCTGGTCGCCGGCTTCACCCTTCCGCTGCCGGTCGACGTGATCAGCCGGCTGATGGGGCTCGATGCCCTGTCCCGGGAACGGCTGCGCCACTGGAGCGAGTACGCCTTCTCCGACGGCTCCCAACCCGAGGAGGAGATGGAGACCGCCCTGACGGAGTTCGCCGCCTTCGGAGCCGCCCTGCTGGCCGAGCGGCGGAGCGCACCTGGCAACGACCTGACCAGCGTGCTCGTCCGGGCGGCCGATGACGAGGGCGGTATCCCGGAGGGACAACTGGTCGACCTGGTGTGCGGGCTGGTGGTGGGTGGGCACGACAGCACCATGACGATGCTGGGCAACTCCCTGCTCTATCTGCTCGGCGAACGCCCGGAGTGCTGGCACCGTCTGGGGGAGGACGAACAGGCCGCCGGGGCGGTGGCCGAGCGGTTGTTCCACCTGATCCCGCTCGGCGACGACCGGGGGTCCGCGCGCCACGCCGCCGTCGATACGGAGGTCGGTG
Source organism: Streptomyces sp. NPDC087845 (assembly GCF_044742755.1). Classification (NCBI taxonomy): domain Bacteria; kingdom Bacillati; phylum Actinomycetota; class Actinomycetes; order Kitasatosporales; family Streptomycetaceae; genus Streptomyces; species Streptomyces sp. NPDC087845. Next base: position 180,166 of record NZ_JBIUVC010000008.1, on the reverse strand, counting down.
GCGTGGTCGTCCCGGCGGGTTCGGTGGTGCTCGCCGACTGCGGCATGGCCAACCGTGATCCCGATGTGTTCCCGCCCCAGCAGCTCGACGACCTGTTCGCCCCGCTGAAAGCCCCCACGCTGTCGTTCGGCGCCGGGCCGCACTACTGCCTGGGCGCCTGGCTGGCCCGGCTCGAACTCCAACTGTCCCTGCACCGGCTCGCAGCCCGCTTCCCCGGCCTCCGTCTGTCGCGACCCGCAGACGAAATCGAATGGCGGCGCGGCACCACGTCCCGCAGTCCGCAGCGGATCACCGTCACCTGGTAGGAGCGACGGTGCCCCGTGCGACCGAAATCCCTTGGAAGAGTGGGGAGTTGAGGTCGCCCGAGTGACGCGAGAGGCACCATACTTGGCGTCACTTCATATCTGCTGAGGGGACAACCGCGGTGGCGCCCAACAACCTCCTGCGCGGACTGCACATGCTGATGTTCCGGATCCTCCGGGTGCGCCTGCTGCTGGGCATAGTGCTGGTGCTGGCTCTGTTCCAGGTGCTGTCCGCGCTTCAGGCACTCCTCACCGCGACGGCGGTCGTGGTGGTGCTGGTCGGCCTCAGGACGGCCATCCAGAAGATGCTCGCCCCCAGGTTCAGCGCCGTGTGCCAAGTCCGCGCGGAAGAACGGACCTTGCTCGCGTTCGCGGGATCGCGGCGAATGATCACGATCGGCGACCCGGCCACCGGGGACGCGGTGACCACCCTGGCGGGGCACCGGGGCTGGGTGAGCGCCCTGTGCGAGGTGGAGTCCGGCCGGCGCTCCTTGCTGGCCTCCGGCGGCAAGGACCGGACGGTACGGCTGTGGGACCCGGGTACGGGTGAGCAGGTCTCCGTTCTCACGGGGGCGCGCGCCGCGGTGAGCAGCGTGTGCCAGGTGCGGGTGGACGGTGGCGCACTGCTGGCCGCCGGCGCGGAGGACGGATCGCTCCATCTGTGGGAGCCGGGCTCGGGCGAGCAGGTTCGTGTCCTGTCGCCCGGAGCCGGCGAGGTCCTGGCGGTGTGCGCGGTGCGGTCCGAGGGACGGGACCTCCTCGCCTCGTCCCACGTGGACCGGAGCGTACGGCTGTGGGAGCCGGGCACGGGCGAGCAGATACGGGAACTGAGCGGCCATGAGGGCTGGCCGACCGCTCTGTGCCAGATGGAGAGCGCGGACGGGACCCTGCTCGCCTCGGCCGGTACCGATGAGACGATACGGGTGTGGAACCCGGACACCGGAGAACAACTCCATGTCATGGAGGACGACTTCGGCTGGCTGCACGCCCTGTGCCAGGTCGAGGTGGGCGAGCGGAAGCTGCTGGCCTCCGGTGGCGACGGGCCGGGCGTGAAGCTCTGGGACCCGGCCACCGGAGAGAGGACGGGCACCGTCGGCGGCGCCCCGTTCCTGCTGGGGCCGTACGGCTGCGGGTGGGTGCGCGCGCTGTGCCAGATCCAGGTCGACGACGAAGTGCGCATCGCCACAGGCGGGTACGACAAGCGGGTGGAGACCTGGCGCCTCACGGAGCGGAGTCTGTGAAGGGGCGGCCGTGTGCCGGGGAGCCCCGCACCGTCCTCGCGTGAGCTGCGCGGCCGGGCCGAGGCGAACCTGCGCCACCCCGGCCGCACCCCCCTCGACGCGGTGAATCCGCGCGGCGCCGGTACGGGCACGAGCAGATCCCGTCGAGTCCGGGACCGCGCGCCTGCTCAGCGCACGTGCACCGGCAGCGATTCGACGCCGTACACGATCGACAGCTTGCGGAAGGCCAGTTCCTGGGGCGGGACGGCGAGACGCATCCGGGGAAACCGCCGAGCCAGGGCGGGATAGGCGGAACGCAGTTCCATGCGCGCCAGTTCGGCGCCTATGCAGCGGTGGATTCCGTACCCGAAGGCGAGATGCCCCGAGGGGTTGCGGTGCGGATCGAAGCGTCCGTCGTCCATGACGTACGACGCGTCACGGTTGGCGCTGCTGAGCGAGCAGAGCACCATGTCGCCCCGGGGAATGACCACGCCCGCTATCTCGATGTCCCGACGGGCGAACCGGGGAAAGGCGATCTGCACCGCGGAGAGGTAGCGCAGCACCTCTTCGACGAACGGCGCGGCGGCCGCGTCGTCCGTCCGTATCCGCTCGAAGACCTCGGGGTTCCGCAGCAGTACGAGGGAGCCCAGGGCGATGGTGCTGGCGGTGGTCTCGAAGCCGCCGGTCAGCACGCCGTCGGCGAGGCCCGCGAGTTCCTCGTCGTCGACGCTGTCGCCGTGCTCCTTCACGATCATGCCGAGCAGGCCGTCGCCCGGATTCTCGCGCTGCATCCTGACCACGTTCCTGAAATACGCCAGCGACTCCGACATGGCCCCGAAGGGCGCGGTCGTGCCACCGAAGAGGTCGAAGCGGTCCATGGCCAGTTGCTGGAAGTCGTGGCGGTCGTCGTAGGGCACGCCGAGCAGCTCGCAGATGGTGAGGGAGGGGATCGGCAGCGCGAAGTCCTTCACCAGGTCGACCGGGCCCTGGTGGGCTTCCATCGCGTCGAGGCGCTCCTTCACGATGGCATCGATCCTGGGAGTGAGCCGGCGCAGCCGGCGCATCGTGAACTCCGGGGTCAGGATGCGCCGCAGCCGCGTGTGCACGGGAGGGTCGCTGAACCCGAGCCCGCCGGGGCTCTGTTCCGCCGCCACTCCGGCGTTCGTCGCGAGGTGGGCGAAGTCGGTACTGAATCCGTCGGCCGATCCGAGTACGGCCTTCGACTCCTCGTGGCCGGTGACCACCCAGACATCCATACCGAACGGCAGCGACACCTTGGATACCGGCGCCTTCGCCTGGAGCCCTGCCAGCTTGTCCACCGGGTCCAGGCCGTCCCTGCGCAGGAGCATCAGCAGGTCTTCGGGCAGCAGCCGGATCGTGGAGGAGCCGATTCCGTACTTCTGGATCCTGGACAGGTACGTGCGCCCAAGCCGGGCGGTGAAACGAGAACGGAACTTCGTCCTCAACGTGTTCTCCATGGGTCGTCGCGCGGTCCGCACACACGGTGCGGAGATGAGAGATGTGCAGCAGGCTCGGAAGTGGACAGGGACAGGCGCCGGCACGGCTCGCTCCGAGAGACGTCGTACCTCGGGGCAGGAGCCGGAAGAGCGCTGGTAGCACACGGTAGCGCGAGCGAGCGGGACGGTCATTCGGCCGCCATCGATGCCCGGACCGGCCGACTGCCGCGGCGGTGGCTGCCGGTTCAGGATCACCGGTCGTGCCAACCGGACGCGGGACCGCCCGGCGAACGGTGCGGGGGCCGGGGAACGTGCCTGTTGTCGGCATGCTGCGTGAGCGGACCGGATCGAGCCCGGCCGACGGGGCGCCGGGAACTATGCTCGGGGACATGATCGAGACTGAGCGACTGTCGCTTCGGCCCCTTCGTCCTTCCGACGTGGATGCGTTCGTCGACCTCCACGCCGACCCGCGGGTCAACCGGTTCGTCGGGGCCTACTCCCGTCAGCAGGCGGCGGAGCGCCTGGCTGTGATCGAGCGTCAGTGGGACGAGCGGGGCCATGGCCTGTGCGCCGTCGAACTCAGGTCGAGCGGTGAACTCGTCGGACGCAGCGGCCTGCAGTACTGGGAGCAGTTCGACGAGGTCGAGCTGGGATGGACGTTCCGGGCGGAGCACTGGGGGCACGGATACGCCACCGAGGCGGCCAGGGCGTGCCTCGACTGGGGTTTCGCCACGCTGAAGGAGGACTACTTCACCGCTCTCATCCGGCCGGGCAACGACCCGTCCGTGAAAGTGGCCGAGCGTCTCGGCTTCTCGCCGCGCCGACAGGACACGGTCAAGGGCAATCCCGTCACGGTGTACGCACTGGACCGTCCCACCGGTCCGGCCGGCCGGACCGGCGCAACCTGAGTAGTCAGGACGGACCGGGGCCCGGCCTCGGAAAACGGAGCGCTGCCGACCGGGGGTGAAGACCTCCTCGGCGCGGTGGCGGGCCGCGAAGTCACCGTGCGGGCAGGGGCGTCACACACCGTGGACGCCGCTGCCCGCACGCGGCCTCGACCTCTGCCGTCAAGGACCGGACCGCGTCGGGGCGTTCAGCTCGGCAGTCGCGGGCGGCCGCCCTTCGCCGCCGCGACCAGCTCGGGCACCGTACCGAATTTGACCCGTGGGCGGCCGTCCTCGCGACCGCGCGCCAGCTCGGCCCTGTCGATGGCGGCCAGCCCCCGGGCATCGACGACGTGGCGGCTGCGGCTCCGAACGAGGCGGCGGAACGCCTTGGACGAACCCGCGGGTGAAGGCAGCGCGCCGCCGACCGCATCGGCCAGGAGCGTGCCGACCGTCTCGGCGGCGCACACGCGGTTGGCCCCGATGCCGCCCGAGGGGCCCCGCTTGATCCAGCCGACCACGTACGTCCCGGTCCGCCCCGTCACGCGACCGCCCTCGTGCGGCACGGTGCCGCTCGCTTCGTCGAAGGGCAGCCCCGCCACGGGCAGACCGCGGTAGCCGACCGCGCGCAGGAGTACGCCGGCCGGTATGTCCAGCTCGCCCGGACCTCCCGTCACCCGCGCCGCCCGGACGGTGCCGTCGCCGAGCACCGCCACCGGTGCGGAGTGAAAGCGGAAGACGATGCGCCGTCGTGACACGGGCGTGCGCGACCAGTCCACCGTTTCGCGGGTTGCGCCCCGCAGCAGCGCGGCCTTCTCGTTCGGCGCCGCGCTGTCGATCGTCGCACCGATGCGCGGATCGTGGTCGTCGACGACCAGTTCCACGCCCGGCAGGTGGTGGAGGGCGAGCAGCTCGGGCCCGCTGTACGCCGCGTGCTCCGGGCCGCGGCGACCGAGCAGGACCACTTCGCGGACCTTCGAGGTGCGCAGGGCCGCGAGCGCATGGTCGGCGATGTCCGATTCGGCGAGCTTCGAGGGGTCCGTGACGAGGATGCGGGCGACATCGAGGGCGACGTTGCCGTTGCCGGTCACGACCACGCGCTCGGCCGACAGGTCGATGACGTCCGGCGCGACCTCGGGGTGGGCGTTGTACCAGGACACGAACGTGGTCGCCGAGATGCTGCCGGGGATGTCCTCGCCCGGGATGCCGAGTCGGCGGTCGGCGGACGCGCCCACGGCGTAGATGACCGCGTCATGGTGCGCGGCGAGTTCCTCCGCGGTGATGTCCTTGCCGATCTCGACGCCCAGCCGCATCCGTACCCGGGGATGGGTGTGGAAGCGCGCGAACGTCTCGCCCACCTTCTTGGTCGCGGGGTGGTCGGGAGCCACGCCGTACCGCACGAGTCCGCCGGCCACCGGCAGCCGGTCCACCAGTGTCACTTCGGCAGGGGTGTGCAGCAGCAGATCCTCGGCCGCGTACATGCCCGCGGGGCCGGTGCCGACGACCGCGACCCGGATCGGCGCGAAGCCGGACGGCAGGCTGCGCGCGAAGGTGGGCGCGCTCCAGTGGTGGAAGTTCGGCCCGGTGCCGCTCGGTCCGGGTTCCACGCCGGCGAAGTGGGCCGCGTTGACAGCGGCGTAGTTCTTCTGCGCGTCGGGCAGGCTGTCCACCGGGAAGATCGCGTCGACCGGGCAGGCATCGGCGCAGGCACCGCAGTCGATGCAGGTCGCCGGGTCGATGTACAGCATCTCCGTACTGCCGAACGACCGCTCCTGCGGTGTCGGATGGATGCAGTTGACGGGGCACACGGCGACGCATGTGGCGTCGCTGCAGCAGGTCTGGGTGATGGCGTAGGTCATGTCGTCAGCTCGGGTCGCTCGATGGGTCGGCCGGCTCGGGTCAGATCAGGTTGGCGCGCTTGTAGAAGACCAGCGCGGGCCTGGTGAGGAGCCGCGCCGAGGCCAGGAACTCCATGAGGCCCGCACAGCTGGACCGCATCAGGGACCTGTGGTGCTCGTTCGCCCGGGCCTCGGCGAGGGCGCGCTTCGTGTCGAGCCCGGCGTTCGCGTAGACGTTCCGGTTCACCATGCTGGTGACGATGAAGTAGGAGGCGACCGCGATCACGAACGCGTTGAGCTGCCGGCGCAGGGCACCCGCGTGCCGAAGCCGCCTGCGGGTCTCGTCGCGGGCGAACTTCATGTGCCGTGACTCCTCGACGACATGGATGTTGTTGATGGTGCGTACGAACGGTGCGACCCGTTCGTCCCGCATCCAGTCGCGCTGCATGACGTCGAGCACTTCCTCGGCGACCAGAATCGCGGCGTAGGCCGCCTCGCCGAACGCAAGTGTCTTGAAGGCCCTGCCGAGTTCGAGCACCATCCGGTGCGGGCGATAGGCCGGGGCGCCCAACTTCGCCGCTCCGCGCGCGAACATGATGGAGTGCCGGCACTCGTCGGCGATCTCCGTGAGGGCCCACTGGAACCGCGGATCGGCCGGGTCCTTCGTGTAGATGTCGCGCAGCACCATCTGCTGCAGGATCATCTCGAACCAGATGCCGGTGCCGGCCACCGACGCGGCCTCCTGCCGCGTCAGCTCCTTGCGCTGCGTCTCGGTGAGCTCGTGCCAGTACGCCGTCCCGTAGAGCGTGCTCCACTCCGGGCTCGCACCGTGGAAGCCCTTGTCCAAGGGGGTGTCCCAGTCCACCTCCGCGGCGGGGTCGTACGAGAGCTTCGCGGACGAGTCGAGCAGGCGCCGGGCGGCGTCGTGCTCGTGGAGCCGGTCCTGGTCCCCCGGCCGAACGGTGCTGCTTGCCATGTTGCCGCTCCTTGAATCGACAGATCGACTCGGCGCCGGCCGCCGGTGGCCTCATCCCGTGCCCGCTCGATGAGAGCCATGGCTGCCGAGCGCCGCCCTCGCTCGCTTGTTAGACGTGACGTCTAGCAAGTTGTTGGACGGAACGTATAACAAGAGTGGTGTGCGGGCCTACCCCTCGTAGAGAATCCGCTCGAACCCGGCCGGCGGCGACGAGGCGGCGACATCGTGCTCCAGCCCTTCCGGAACCGGGTCCGTACGCCTGCTGCGAGCGGACACAGAGTGCGCTCACCCACTCGGCGTCCTGCCCGGACAGGGATGTCGACGGGGCCCGAACGGCAGGCTCACAGCCCTGCGGGATCCCGCGGACACGGTCTCCGACCGGACCGTCACCATGCCGTTGACCAGGCGTGAAAGCCTCGGGCGGCGCCCTCGCGGATACCGCGGTCACCGCCACCGCTCGCAGAAGCACCAGGGCGCCCGGCGCGCCTGAACACGCAGTGCGATGAGGCCGGAAAGCAGTGCCTGACGGCCCCGCACCGCTCGGAGCGAGTCCCGCTGGAGTGGGCACTCCTCGTCGATCGCCGTAGCATGGTCCACGAGGACGGCTCCTCTCAGAGAGAGATCGGATTCACCATCAGTGGCAGCCTCCTGCGAGAGCAGGGGGCTGCTGCCGTGTCAGCCGGCATTCGGCGGGCGGACCTCCGTCGACCCCCGTGCGGTGTCCGCGCACGACGTCGACGACCCTGCGATGTTCCAGGCGTGGTTCACTGCGGCGTCCTGCGTGCGGCGTACGTTCCCGCACCTGCCGACAGCAGCATCACGCAGCCCGTGAAGATCAGCCCGGCCGGGCGCAGTCCGAGCCAGGTGGCCAGCGCGCCGACTCCGACCACCGGGACCGAGATCCCGGCATAGGCGACGACGAAGAACGCCGAAATGGTGCCGCCACGATGGCGTGCCGGGGCGGCTCCACCGATCAGAGTGAGTGCCGCGCGGAAGGCGAGTCCCTGGCCGCTGCCGCCGCACAGCGCACCGAGGACGAGCAGGACCAGGGACTGGGCGATGAGCGATGCCGCCACCAGCAGCAGGCCCACGACGAGGATGCCGCAGCCCGCGGGGAGCGCGCGGCGCGCACCGATCCGTTGCGTCAGGGACTGTCCGACGGTCGAAGCGAGGAACACGGAGAACACCACCGCGCCGGAGACCGCCAGATTGTGCACACCCAGTGTCCGCGAGGCGAAGCTCGGCGCCACCGCCGTGAAGAGCCCGAGAAGCGCGAAGCCCGCGAACGCCGCCAGCGAGGCGGGCCTGAACACGCCCTTGACCTCGGGCGGCACGGTGATTCCCTGTGGCCTGGGACGCGGCCACCTCTTCGGTTCGGCCACGGTCTCCGGCAGGATCCAGGTGATCCCGGCGGCCGCGGTCACCAGCCCCAGGTGGACCCAGAAGGGCAGCGTCAGCGGCCAGGGGGTGTACTGCGCGAGGAGACCGGAGAGCAGCGGCCCGCAGCCCAGGCCACCCATGTTCGCCGCAGTGGCGGCGAAACCGGCTCGCGCCCGCTGTCCCGGACCCGCCAGTTCGATGACGGCCGCCGTCGCCGCGCCGCTGAGCAGACCGGCCGCGCAGCCGGACAGCAGCCGCCCCACCAGGAGTTGCGGCAGACCGCTCTCCAGGAGGAAGCATCCCGCGCTGGCGGCCGACAGAACCATGGCGCACAGGAGTACGGGCCTGCGGCCGACTTCGTCGGAGTAGTTGCCCACCACCAGCAGCACCGTGATGACCGCGATGGCGTACACGGCGAAGACCACCGTCAACATCAGCTCGGAGAACCCGATCTGCTCCTGGTAGAGCCCGTACAACGGGGTGGGCAGGGTGGTCCCGGCCATTCCGACGGCGAACACCGCCGCCGCTGCCCGATAGCCCGGCCGGCGGCCACTGCCCGGATTCATCAGTCCCAGAGCTTGTACGTCACGACCCGGTGTGTATCAGCCGGCGTGCTGTGCGTGTAGGTGAGTTGCAACCGGGTGAAATGCTGCAGCTCGGGATGGTTCTCCCAGCTCCGCGGCCGGTCCAGCCTCACCTTGACGGGGTAGGAGTGGAACGTGCCCGCGGCGCAATAGGGCTGACAGTCGTTCACCGCGTCGAGTCCGCTGCCCACGGCGGACGCCGGTCCCCATTGGGTCCAACGGAGGGAGATCAGGCGGTTGTTGCCGTCCCCGCAGGCGAGCAGGAAGTCGCCGGGACGTACTTGTGAACCCGCGAAGCAGTCGACGGCCACGGTGCGAGTGGGCGAGGACGACCTCGCGGAAGCGGACGTCGGTACCGCCGCCGCCGCGAGCGTCGCGGCAGCACACATCATGACCGCCGCCCTGAGCTTGTCTCGTTGCATGTCGGCTCCCTGCTGCCTCTTTGCTCACACGACGTCCAGACCGCGCCGGACCGCCCCCGCGGGGCCGGGACCGGAGCGTCAGAAGAAGTGCCGGTGGCGGCGCCCTTCCTCCGGCGGTCGTTCCTGAATCGACAGTACGACCGCGCCCGGGTACGCACCACCCGTACCGGTGATGGCCGTGCGGAGCAGGAGGAGAGGAGGAACCGGCGCGCGGTGGCGGGCTCGGCTGCCCGACCCGGAGCCTGCCGCGTTGCGCCAGACGGTCAGGTCCAGTGTCATGTACGTACTGGGCGAATCCTCCAGCAGCACCGTCCCGACCGGCAGCGCCCCGTGCGCGACGACCGTGCCGGCGAGCCAGCGGCCGGAAGATCTGCGAGGCACTGCCCGGCTCCGGCTGCTGACCACTCATCGACTCATGCCCCCATGCAGAACGCCAATTGCCGAACCGCACCCTGTACAAGGACCGGCCGTCGGCGCCTGCTCGGACGAAGGACGTCAGCACCACCACTTGCGGTGGCAGATGCCGGGGCGGTGGAGGTGGACATCCGGTCCGTCCACGTCGATGTCGGTGTCGACGTCCGTGTCCTGGCCGGACCCGGAATCTCCGCCGGCGACCGCTCCGGGCTCCGGCGGGCAGGAACTGCCCGGGTACACCAGGTCGAGGCGGACGATCTGGTAGTGGGGGTTGTCGATCTCCTGGCCCGCCGCGGGTGTCTGCTGGCACACCCGCCATTTCTCGTGTTTCTCCGCCACGTCCGGCAGGTCGTCCTCGGGGCGGGCCGGGGAGGGACGGATGTCCCGGATACCGATCGCCCCGAGCGCGGTGTAGGCCTGCCGCGATGTCTTGCCGACCACGTCGGGGAGGGCCGGATAGCCGATGGGCCGTCCGTCGGCGGGCGGGCACGGCTGCCCGAAGGGGACGGCCGCGAAATCGAGCGCGTCGGCCTCCGAGGAGCGCATCGGAGCGGACTGGGCGTATGCGCCGGCCGCCGGAGTCTGGAAGCACACGGCCCAGCCGGTCGGGCGGGGACGTTCGTCCTTCTCCGTCGCGTCGTGGGAACCGTATCGAAACCCCTGCTCGCGTGCCTTGCGGTAGGCCTCGTCCAGCCGCAGCCCGGCGTAGTCGGCCACCCGTATCCGGGTGGTGTGGTCCGGCGGTGCCGGTGGTGAGGCAAGGGGAGGGTACGAGAACGTGGGGGAGGGAGCCGTCCGGCCGGATGCGCCGGCGCACGCGGTGAGTGGAGCGAGTACCAGAAGGGCGGTCAGGGCTCTGACCGCGAGAACCGTTCCGCGCGCCGTGCACCGGCTGACTGACATCGGCGTCCCTGCTCCTCTGCGACCGGCCACGACCTCCGTGGACCAGAGAAGATCATAGCGGTGCAAAAGTGATGACCATGGCGCTGACCAGCGCTGATGCGGCATCGGGGCAGGTGTCGTCAAGGCGGCTCTCCGGACTCGCGCTCCGGGCCGAGGCTCTCGGCGAGTGCCTCCAGCCGCTCTGCGTGCGTGGTTCGGCCCAGCCCGGGGCGACGGTGATGTACCCGTCCGCCAGGTGTGCCGCCCGTTCGGTCGTCGAGCGGGTCATCGCGCCGAATGGGGCCGGGGCCGTGTCCGACCGCGGTTTCGGGCCGGGCCGTCGCCGTTCCGGCGTATCACCTCGGGGTCGGCACCGATCGCCTCGCCCACCGCTGGGTCCGCAAGGTGTTCAGGCCCGTGGTGCGTGCCGCACCGCAGGACCTCCCTCTGCCCGTCGGTCGTCGCACCGTGTACCGCGCGGGTCGCTCAGTGTGTGCGAAGGGTGTACAAAGAGGGCATGCCCGGACGGGACGGCCGCGGACGCTCGGTTCTCAGGATGCGAACTCTCGCAGGTCAGGTCTTCCTCCTGCAGTTGGCGATCGTCGTGTTGCTGGTGGCCGCCGCCGTGGCCGCGCTCGTACTCCAATCCCGGGCCGACGGTGAAAGAGAGGCCCGCAACCGTTCGGTCGCTGTCGCCCAGGCCTTTGCCGCCTCACCGGGGATCGAGACGGCACTGAAGGGCCCCGACCCGACCGCGGTGCTCCAGCCGCTGACCGAGCGGGCCCGGAAACTCACCGGGGTCGACTTCGTCACCGTGCTGAACCGGGCCGGAATCCGCTACACCCACCCCGTGCCCGACCGGATCGGGAAGAAGTTCGTCGGCAATCTGAAATCCGCCCTGAACGGCGGGGTCGTCGTCGAGGAAGTCACCGGGAGCATCGGCCCCCTCGTCCAGGCGCTGGTACCCGTCGTCGGACACGACGGCACCGTGGTGGGCCTGGTCTCCGCCGGAATCACCGTCAAACGCGTGAGCGGCGTGATCGAGCAGCAGTTTCCTCTCCTGTTCGGTGCCGCCGCGGCGGTCCTGACCATCACCACGGCCGGGACGGCGCTCGTGAGCAGACGGCTGCGCCGTCAGACCCACGGTCTCGGCCCCGCCGAGATGACCCGGATGTACGAGCACCACGACGCCGTCCTGCACGCGGTGCGGGAGGGCGTCCTCATCGTCAGCGGCGGCGGCCGGCTGCTGCTGGCCAATGACGAGGCCCGTCGGCTGCTGGGCCTGCCGCCGGATGTGGAGGGGCGCGTGATGAGCGAGCTGGCGCTCGATCCGGACACCATGGAGCTGCTGGTCTCGGGGCGGACCGTGACCGACGAGGTGCTTCCGGTCGGCGAGCGCCTGCTCGCCGTCAACCAGCGGCCGACCGACCGGGACGGCGGACCGGCCGGCAGCGTGACGACACTGCGCGACACCACCGAGCTCCGGGCGGTCAGCGGGAGAGCCGACACGGCGCGCGGACGGCTGAGTCTGCTGTACCGGGCCGGCACCGAGATCGGCACCACCCTCGACGTGGTGCGCACCTGCGAGGAACTGGCGGCGTTCGCGACCGCCGGCTTCGCCGACTTCGCCACCGTCGACATGGTGGAAGCCGTGCTGCGCGGCGAGGAGCCCACGCGCGCGGGCCTGGACACCGAATGGCGTCGCACCGCCTCCAGCGGCGTCCGGGACGTCACGGCGCTCTACCCCGTCGGCTCCGTGATCCGCTTCCTGCCCGACACGCCCGTGGGGGCCGTCCTGCTCCGGGGGGAGACGGTTCTCGACGCGAATCTGGCGGCCTTCGACGGCTGGCAGCAGCAGGACCCCGCAGGAGCCCGGCGGCTCGTCGCGGACGGATTCCACTCGATGATCGCGGTTCCGCTGCGCGCCCGCGGCGCCATCCTGGGCGGGGTCCTGTTCTGGCGCGCGGGGGAGTCCGGGCGGTTCGAGGACGAGGACCGGTCCCTCGCCGAGGAACTGGTCGCCCGAGCCGCGGTGAACATCGACAACGCCCGCCGCTACACACGCGAGCACGCCATGGCGGTGACCTTGCAGCGCAGTCTGCTGCCGCGCGGCGTACCCGACCAGAACGCCATCGACGTCGCCTACCGGTACCTGCCCGCGCAGGCCGGACTCGGCGGGCTCGGCGGCGTCGGCGGGGACTGGTTCGACGTCATCCCGCTGCCCGGGGCCCGTGTCGCCCTCGTCGTGGGCGATGTCGTCGGCCACGGCGTACACGCGGCCGCGACCATGGGGCGCCTGCGCACGGCGGTCCACAACTTCTCCACCCTCGACCTGCCGCCCGACGAACTCCTGTGGCACCTCGACGAGCTGGTCGCCCAGATCGACCAGGACGAGGCGGTCGACAGCGCCGACGCGGAGGTCACCGGCGCCACCTGCCTCTACGCGATCTACGACCCGGTGTCCGGGCGCTGCACCATGGCGCGAGCCGGCCACCTCCAGCCGGTGGTCGTCCACCCGGACGGCACCTCGGAGTTCGCCGACGTGCCCGGCGGCCCGCCGCTGGGACTCGGCGGCCTGCCCTTCGAGACGCTCGAAGCGCTGCTGCCCGAGAACAGCCGGCTGGTGCTCTACACGGACGGACTCGTCGAGGACCGGCACCGGGACATCGACGACGGGCTGTCACTCCTCGGCCGGACACTCGCCGAGAACGCAGACCGGACACCCGAGGAGACCTGCGAGGCGGTCCTGCGCACCCTCGTACCCGAACGCGCCCGCGACGACATCGCGCTGCTCGTCGCCCGTACCCGGAGAGTGGACGCCGCGGACGTCGTCCAGATGGACGTGCCCTGCGACCCGTCGTCGGTGTCCCGGGTACGGGCCGAGGTCTCCCGCAAACTGGCCGAATGGGGTCTGGCGGAGGAGGCGTTCACCACGGAGCTGATCCTCAGCGAACTGGTCACCAACGCCATTCGCTACGCCTCGGGCCCCATCGGCGTACGGCTGCTCCGCGACCGCTCCCTGATCTGCGAGGTCTCCGACCACAGCAGTACCTCGCCCCATCTGCGGCAGGCGGCCGGCACGGACGAGGGGGGCCGCGGGCTGTTCCTCGTCGCCCAGTTCGCCGACCGGTGGGGGACCCGCTACACGGACCACGGCAAGGTCATCTGGACGGAACAGGCACTCCCGGCCGACCTGCGGCGGAACAGCCTCTCGGCTCCGTGAGCCGGCCCGGTCGGACCAGGTGCCGATCCTGGCTGATGTATCGGGTGCCACGTGCTTTCCGGGTGCCGCGCCCCGGGCCGGGGGCGTTCACGACAGCGTGAGGGCGATCACGGCCCGGTCGTCGTCCGCTCCGGCCGACCACTCGTCCCTGTCCGCCCTGAGGAAGGACACGAGGGCCTCGGGATCCGGAGTCCGGCCCCCGTCGGCGAAATGATCCGTCAGCCGGGCCCGTACCGGATAGAACTCGCCTTCCGCGTTCCGTGCCTCGCTCACTCCGTCCGTGTACAGGACGACCACCTCCCCGGCGCGCAGCGGGTGAGTGGTGACCTCGGCGCCGCCGGTGCCCAGTTCGCCCAGCCCCAGAGGCAGCGCGGGGGAGGTGCGGAGCCGCTGCGTGCCGTGCGGGGTGAGCAGAAGCGGTGCCGGATGTCCGCGATCGACGATCCTCACCGAGCCGCCGCCGGGGGGAAATTCCAGAATGAGAGCGGTGACGAACAGTTCCTCGTCCTCGGCCGAGCATCCGGAATTGCGGGCGATGCTGAGTTCGAGGTGATCCGCCAGACGGCTCAGGTCCGTCAACTCGTGGGCGGACACCCGGAAGCTCCCCAGGACGGCCGCGACCGTCTGAACCGCTTCCAGGCCCTTTCCGCGTACGTCTCCGAGAACGACCCGTACGCCGAACGGGGTTTCGCACAGATCGTAGAGGTCGCCACCGACGAGCGTGCCGCCCTCACCCGCTTCGTAGAAGCCGGCTGCCCGCACCGGACCGATCCGTCGCGGGAACGGGCGGAGCAGCGTCAGCTGCATGGCCTCGGCGACCGAACGGGCGTGGACGAGGCTGGCCTCGGCACGGATCCGCTGCCGCGACAGCGCGACGCTGGCGACGCCGATCAGCGCGGTGGCGGTGTAGAGGGCCACGTGGTGGTTCTCCGCGATGTGCCCGGGGCGCCGGGAGGCCAGCCACACCTCCAGCCCCAGACATACGACGGTGATCCCGGCGGTACGCCGGGGGGTCCGTGTGACCGCCGCGACGGGCGGAACTCCGACCAGCAGGAAGCTCAGCGGTTCGCGGCTGCGGGCCGCGAGGTCGGCGACCACGTCCACGGCCGTCAGCAGCAGAGGAAGCCACCAGACCCACGTCCTGTCGCCGCCGGTCCGAGGCCGCCACCGCAGCAGGCCCTTGATCCTTCCCGCGTCGCCATCACCGGCATGTGACATAGGGGAACCTTATGTGCATTTTTCGTGCTGTATCCGTTGCGTACGGCGGAGTGTTCAGGCGTCCGGGTGCGGCCTGCTCCCGCCGCCCGCCGCCCGCCGCCCGCGGGCGGCGGGTATCAGAGGCGGACGACGACCAGGGCGATGTCGTCACGTGCGCCGCCGCTGACGCCCAGACGGGCCAGCAGGGCGTCGGCGAGGCGTTCCGGGCTGAGGTGCCGGTAGTGGGACAGGGCTTCGGTCAGCCGGCCCAGACCCGTGTCGATGTCCTCGCCGCGGCGTTCGATGAGCCCATCGGTGTACAGGACCAGGGTGTCGCCCGGCGCGTAGGACACGGCGGCCCGGGGGCGGGAGGCGTGACGAGGGCGGGCGGCCAGGGGCGGGTCCGTGGCCCGGTCCAGCAGATCGCAGCTGCCGTCGGGGCGCACCAGGACCGGCGGCGGGTGACCGGCGTCGCTGTAGGAGATCTCGCGGCCGACGGGGTCGATGACGGTCTGGACCGTGGTGGTGGCCAGCGCACCCTCCACGGACCGGGCATAGAGGTCCAGGACGTCCAGGGCCCTTTCGGGCCCGTCGACGGCTCTGACGGCGGCGCTCAGCGCGCTGCGGAGCATGCCCATGACCGCGGCGGCCGCCAGGCCGTGGCCGACGACGTCACCGACCGCGACGGCGAAGACGTCGTGGGGCAGGTCGACCAGGTCGTACCAGTCGCCGCACACGTTCAGCGTCCCGGTGGCGGGCAGATAGCGCACCGCGACGTTCCGGTGCCCGTCCAGGTCCGGTGAATGGAGCATCGCCTCCTGCAGGGTGACGGCGACCTGGCGTTCCCGCGCGTGGGCCTGGCGCAGTTTCTCGTTGAGCTGCTGGAGCTGCTGCGCACGGGCGTACAGCTCGGCCTCCATGGCCTGCCGCTGGCTGAGCGCGCCACCACCCGCGACCGGGCGGCCGGTATGGGACAGGACGAACGAGGTCACGTCCTCCACCCGGTGGATGATCCATGCCACCTGTCCGTCCGGCCCGAGCACGGGGGTGTTGATGGGGGACCACCACCGCTCCTCGAACTCCCCCGACCGGTCGGCGACGGGGATGTCGTATCTCAGCACCGCCATCGTGTCGGGCTCTTTCGAACCGAGGACCCGGCGCAGCGAGGCGTGCAGATTCCGCACCCCGTGGGCGTCCGGGGTCGCCGGGTTGTCGGGGAAGGCGTCGAAGAGGTACCGCCCGACCAGATCCTGCCTGCCGGTGCCGGTCGCCCGCAGATACGCCTCGTTGACGTCGACGATCACCAGGCCGGGGTCGAGCACCAGGTACGGGCTGGGCGTGGCCGTGAACACCCCCTTGTAATCGATCTGCGGTGTCACGGGTCCGCGCCGGCCTTCCGGTGGTCGAGGTGTTCTCGCCAATCTACGAAGCGCCCGGCGCCCCCGCCCGCCCTGATCCGCCATCCGCTGCCACCAGGGAGCGGACCGCGGTGGCCGCATGCGTATGCCGGCGGGTCGGGGGCCGCTGCGGTGCCCCGTTCGCGCGCCTCCGGAGCCCCGTTGAAACCTCCGACAGGGGCCCGAGGATGTGATGCCACCCATAGGAGCTGCATCACATCCTAATGACGGTAGTAGGACCGAGGGCGCCTCAGAGGCGATTAAAAGCCATTCAAACTCTCATTTCGGACATTTCTCCGTAGTCGGGTAGTACGTCACATAATTGCTTTCCCCTCGGCCCACCGCTAACCATGGCTGTCATCGCAGGGAGCAGTGACCGGGTCGGGCGGATTCGCCGGATCGGTTCGCTCGACCAGCAACAGCGGGGTTCACCTCCGCAGGCCGCCGCAACCGAGACCGGCCGGCAACACACGACATCCCCATTGGAGAGTTCCTTCCGTATGACCACGTACACGCAGACCCGCACCAGCCGCATCGCCCGCTTCCGCACGCTGTCCGTCGCCGGTATCGCCACCGTGGGCGCCGCGGCAGCAGCCCTCACGCTGACGTCGACATCCGCGCAGGCCGCCGAGGCGACATCGGTGGGCGCCTCCGTGGTCAAGGCTTCGGCGAACGGCAGCCAGGGTGCCAAGGGCTACGCCAACAACCTCGACGGCTGGATCAAGGAGTCGCTGGCCATCATGAAGGCCAAGGGCATCCCCGGCAGCTACGAGGGGCTGCACCGCAACATCATGCGCGAGTCGAGCGGCAACCCGAACGCGCAGAACAACTGGGACATCAACGCCCAGAAGGGCATACCGTCCAAGGGTCTGCTCCAGGTCATCCAGCCGACCTTCAGCGCGTACCACGTCGGTGGCACCGCGCACAACGTCACCGACCCCGTCGCCAACATCACCGCGGCCGCCAACTACGCCGCGCACCGCTACGGGTCGATCGACAACGTCAACTCCGCCTACTGAGTCGTAGGCACCGCTCCCGCCCCGCGGGTCAGGACCGGCATGGTCGGCAGCAACCGCCGACCATGCCGGTCCTCCGGCGTTCCGCCCAGGAACGCGGCCTTGCCGCGGAGCCGGCGCGCAGGGCATACCCACCCGCGTTCACCTGCGCCACTTCGGCGCCGAAGCCGTGCACGTCACCCTTGGAGACTCCGGTGCGGGCTGCGACCTCCTAGTGCCGTGACCGGCGGGGGTGCTCACGCGGGCTGCACGCAGAAGAGTGCCGCCCGGACCGTGTTGGCCCCCGCCCCGGCTGCCCCGTACACCCGGATGCGGGTCCGCTCGCCGGGCAGCAGGGTCACCAGACCGCAGTCCGCGCGGGCATCCGGCGCGATGCGGTCGGCCTGGAGCAGCAGGTCACGCACCAAGGTCTGTGCCGTCACCACGACGTCGACCGTGTCCCGGTCGCCGGTCACGGTTTCCACGGAGATCCCGAACCGTGGCTCCGGGTACGCGAACTCCCGGTCCCGCACGGCGAAGTGGAGGGCGCGCAGGCCCTCGGCGTCTGCCGCCAGGTACTCCTCGGCCGAGCCCGTGGCCGGGACGACGTCCTGCGGTACCGGAACGCGCAGCACCGTGCGCGGCGCCGCCGTCAGCTCCAGGCGGGTGCGGGCGGCGAGTGAGCCGTCGGCCCGCATCAGGCGGAGTGCGACGGCGGTGGTCCACGGCTCGGCGGACTGGTTGACCAGGGCGAGTACGGGGCCGGAGCTCTCCTCGCCGTCCGGCTGGAGGGTGAGGAGGCGGTCGGCGTAGACGCGGCGCAGCTCGTGGTGCAGTGGTTTGAGGCGGCCGTCGCCGTCGACGGCGGACCAGGAGCTGACGGGCCAGCAGTCGTTGAGCTGCCAGACGACGGTGCCCGCGCAGCGCGGCCAGTGCGCGCGCCAGTGCTCGATGCCGGTGGCCACGGCGCGGGCCTGGACGACCTGGGTGAGGTAGTGCCAGCGGTCGAAGTCGCCCTCGGGAAGGTCGAAGTGGCGGGCGACACCGCGGTTCAGCTTGCCGTTGCCGTCCCCGGCCTTCTGGTGGTGCAGCATGCCGGGGGAATCGGGGGCGAGGGTCTCACCGGGCAGGGCGCGGCGCAATGTGGCCATCGCCGGAGGCGCCTGCCAGCCGAACTCGGCGACGAACCGAGGTACGTTCGCGCGGTACTCGGTGTAGTCCTGCCGGTTCCACACCTCCCAGGAGTGGTGTGTGCCGTGGTCCGGATCGTTGGGGTGGTGGTCCCACGATCCGGACCAGGGGCTGCCCGCGGTATAGGGGCGGGTGGGGTCGAGTTCGGCGACCACGCGCGGCAGGAGTCCGAGGTAGTAGCCCTCGCCCCAGGAGTCGCCGGCGAGTTCGGGCTCCCAATCCCAGTCGCGGAAGCCCCACAGGTTCTCGTTGTTGCCGTTCCACAGGACCAGACTGGGGTGCGGCATGAGCCGCACGACGTTCTCGCGGGCCTCCGCCTCCACCTCGCCGCGCAGTGGCTGCTCCTCCGGGTAGGCGGAGCAGGCGAAGAGGAAGTCCTGCCAGACCATCAGGCCCAGCTCGTCGCAGGTGTCGTAGAAGGCGTCGTCCTCGTAGAGGCCGCCGCCCCACACGCGCACGAGATCGATATTGGCCTCGGCGGCCTGCCGCAGCCGGGTGCGGTAGCGCTCGGGGGAGATGCGGGAGGGCAGCACGTCGTCGGGGATCCAGTTGACACCGCGGACGAAGACGCGCACGCCATTGACCACGAAGGTGAAGCCGGTGCCGTGTGCGTCGGCGCCGCGGTCCAGCTCGACGGTGCGGAAGCCGACCCGTCGCTCCCAGGTGTCCAGAGCACGGTCGGGAACCGACTCGTCGAAGATGGTCAACGCCAGCTCGTACAGCGGCTGTTCGCCGTATCCGCGCGGCCACCACAGGGCCACGTCCGGGACGTCCAGCACCAGCACGCCACGGTCCCCGTCGATGGTCGCCCGAGCGGTCGCACCGGCCACCGACGCGTGCGCCACCAGGGGACGGCCGGCGCCCTGCCGGGTGCGCTCGACCTCGACGTGCAGTTCCACCCGCCCCGTCGTGCCCTCGACCGTCACCAGAGGGCGGACGCGGGCGATGCGCGCGGTCGACCAGTGCTCCAGGCGGACCGGCCGCCACATACCGGCGGTCACCACGGTCGGTCCCCAGTCCCAGCCGAAGCTGCATGCCATCTTGCGGATGTACTGGAAGGGTTCGGGATAGGCGTTCGGCCGCGTGCCGGTCGACTCCCGCACGGCGGTGGCCTCGTCGTAGGCCGAGGCGAACTCGGCGCGCAGCTCTCCGGTGCGGCCGGTGACGTCGAACCGGTAGGAGCGGTGCATGTTGCGGGTGCGTCCCAGCGTCTCCCCGGCGACATGGACGTGTGCCGAGGTGTCCAGCCCGTCAAAGACCAAGTCGGTGCGCTCGTGGGCCTGTTGGGTAGTCTCGGCAGGGTGGAGTTCGCGGGTGTATGTCCATGAGCGGCGTCCCACCCACGCGACTTCGTGCTCGTTCAGACCGATGTACGGGTCGGGAATGATCCCCGCGGCGAGCAGATCGGTGTGGACGCAGCCGGGGACGGCGGCGTCGAGCGACGCCCCGTCGTGGCTGAGGCTCCAGCCTTCGGTCAGCGGGGTGACGTCCTTCATGGTGCGGCTCCAATCGGCAGACACGGATGCCCGGATCGTGTACGACACGGGCCGACGTATCCCGGTTGTCAAATCGGTCTCTCAGGCATCTTTGATCAAGCGCCGACGGAAGTACACAGATGGCTGAGGGGCTCGTCCCGTGCCGGGCATGGCAGCAGGTGACGACGGTGCATCACGGGGAAATGGAGGCTCTGCCGGTTCATGTGTCGCCGTCATGGGCGCAGCCTTCGGACTGCCGCCGACGAGTGGCAGCGCAGAAGCGGACGGGCCATCGTCCGGGCGGCGACGGAACCGTTCCCCGACTCCGGCCACGACGGCACCTTATCGGCCCGGATCGCCGAGGCGGCCGAAGGGCCGGAGACCGCCCGTTCCAACAGTCCGCGACCGAGGCCGCCTTGTTCGAGGCGGTCGTCACCGAATGCTGGAAGGCCGAGGAGGAGGACTCCCACCCCGGGGCGCGATGCCACCGACCGCCGGCGCGCCCTGCGCCGACGCGGGCGGAGGCCGGCAACCGGATGCGACGGGTGTCGAACGTAAGGCGGATCAAAGGGAGTTGGGGGACTGGTAGGAAAGTTTACTGTTCGCTAGCATTCCGGGCGGCGGCTTGGCGCGGTGCCCCGTCCCCGTGGGCATGACGCGCTCAGTGAGAGCTCTGGCCCGGCCGCCATGACGCCGCCCTCTGCCCGTGCACGGGTCGGGGCCGGAGGTCACGCACCGATGCCCAGCTCTCGCCACCCCCCAAGGCCAGGAGTCCAGGGATGCACCTGAACGGCTCAACTCCGCTCCTCACGCCCACGCGGCGCCGTACGGTGGGCGTGGTCATCGCCGCCGTACTCCTCCTCATCGGCAGCCTGTTGCTCGTCTACCCCGAGCGGGCCGGCGCCGCCGCCGATCCCCTCATCTCGCGTGGCAAGACCGCCACCGCCTCCTCCGACGAAGAGTCCGGCCTCGGCCCGCAGAAGGCCTTCGACGGCGACCCCGCCACCCGCTGGGCGAGCGCCGAGGGCAAGGACCCGCAGTGGCTGCGCGTCGATCTCGGTGCGACCGCCGACGTCACGCGGGTGCAGCTGAGCTGGGAGGACGCCTACGCCAAGGCGTACCGGATCGAGATCTCCGCGGACGGCACCACCTGGACCCGGCTCGCCGACGAGTCCGCCGGGAACGGCGGTACCGACGACTGGTCCGGCCTCTCCGGCAAGGGCCGGTACCTGCGCGTGTACGGCACCGCGCGCGGCACCGCCTACGGCTACTCGCTGTACGAGGTCGAGGTGTACGGCACCTTCGACGGCGCACCCCCGCAGACCGGCGCCTTCACGGTGGTCGCCGCCGGTGACATCGCCGCCCAGTGCACCGCCTCCGACAGCGACTGCGCCCACCCCAAGACCGCCGCACTGGCCCAGAAGCTCAATCCGAAGTTCTACGTGACGATGGGCGACAACCAGTACGACGACGCCCGGATCGCCGACTACCGCGCCTACTACGACAAGACCTGGGGCGTCTTCAAGGACAAGACGCACCCGGTACCCGGAAACCACGAGACGTACGACCCTGCCGGGTCGCTGGCCGGCTACAAGGCGTACTACGGGGCGATCGCGTATCCCCAGGGCAAGAGCTACTACAGCTTCGACGAGGGCAATTGGCACTTCATCGCCCTCGACTCCAACTCCTTCGACCAGAGCGCCCAGATCGACTGGCTCAAGGCCGACCTCGCCAAGAACAGCAAGGCGTGCATCGCAGCCTTCTTTCACCACCCGCTGTACTCCTCGGGCGGGCACGGCAACGACCCGGTCAGCAGGCCGGTCTGGAAGATCCTGTACGGGGCCAAGGCAGACCTTGTGCTCAACGGGCACGACCACCACTACGAGCGGTTCGCCCCGCAGAACCCCGACGGGAAGGCCACCGCGGACGGTATCACCGAGATCATCGGCGGCATGGGCGGCGCCGAACCGTACCCCATCGAGAACGTCCAGCCCAACAGCCAGAAGCGGATCAGCGGTGAATACGGCGTCCTGAAGCTGGACTTCACCGACTCCGACTACACCTGGAGCTACGTCGGAACCGACGGCAAGACCAAGGACGCCGGCCCGAAGTACGCCTGCCACTGATGTACCTGGCGACCACAGGCCGCCGGGACGCGCCGGCCCCGCCCCGCACCGGCGGGGCGGGCCGGCGCATCCCCGGCACCGTCCTGGCACTCGGCACGGTCAGCCTCGTCACCGACATCTCCTCCGAGATGGTCACCGCGGTGCTGCCGCTCTACCTCGTCCTCGGACTCGGTCTCTCACCTCTCCAATTCGGATTCCTGGACGGCCTGTTCAACGGCGCCGCCTCCGTCGTGCGGCTGCTCGGCGGGCACGCCGCAGACCGCGGCCGCGGGCACAAACGGGTCGCCGGGATCGGCTACGGCCTGTCCGCCCTCTCCCGGCTCGGCCTGCTGCTCGCGGGCGGCGCCACCGCCGGGATCGCGGCCGCCCTCGCCACCGACCGGATCGGAAAGGGCATCCGCACGGCGCCCCGTGACGCGCTGATCACCCTGAGCAGCCCGCCCGAGGCGCTCGGCCGGTCCTTCGGCGTGCACCGGGCGATGGACACCACGGGCGCCCTGCTCGGCCCGCTCGCCGCGTTCGCCCTGCTCTGGGCGACCGCCGATGCCTACGACGCGGTGTTCGTCGTCAGCTTCTGCGTCGGCCTGCTCGGGGTGCTGCTCCTCGTCATGTACGTTCCCGGACAGCACCGACCGGCACCGGCCGAGAAGACAACGCCTCCTGAGCGCAAGGTACTCGGAGCACTCCGCGACCCCGCCTTCCGGCGGATTCTCGGAGCCGCCGCCCTGCTCGGAGCCGCCACCGTCGGTGACGCCTTCGTCTACCTCCTGCTCCAGCGCCGCCTCGACCTCCCCGTCGGCTGGTTCCCGCTGCTCCCGCTCGGCGCGGCGGCGTCCTACCTGCTGCTCGCGGTCCCGGCGGGGCGCGTTGCGGACCGGGTCGGCCGACGGCTGCCGTTCCTGTACGGACATGTCGCGCTGCTCGGCGTGTACGCCACGCTCCTCGCCCCGGCCGGCGGCCCGGCCCTGCTTCTCCTGGTGCCCGTCCTCGTGCTGCTCGGCATCTTCTACGCCACCACCGACGGGGTGCTGATGGCCCTCGCCGGACCCGTGCTGCCCGCCGACGGCAGAGCGGGCGGGCTCGCCCTGCTCCAGACCGGCCAGGCGCTGGCCCGGATGCTCGCCGCGGCGGGCTTCGGCGCCGCGTGGACGGCGTGGGGGCCGAGCCCCGCGCTGTGGGCGGCGATAGCGGCCCTGCTCGCCGCGCTCGTGGGCGGCTGGGCGCTGCTGCCGCGCAACCCGTCAGCCACCCCGACCCCCGAGGGGCGGGAAGCAAGGATCCCCGAGAGGCGGACCACATGAGTGCAAGGTTCCCGAGACCCGCCACCCCGCTGGGCCCGCGCGCCCGCATCGCCGTCGTGGTGGCCGCGGTGCTGCTCCTCGCGGGAGGCTCGGTCGGGTACGTCCTGCACGCGCAGCACCGGTCGGAGGGCCAACGGGGCGCGGCCGACGCCTCGTTCACCCTCACCGGACCCGCGCTGTACTTCCGGGACACGGCCACGGGACGCGTCGCCCATCAGCCGCTCGCCGGAACTCCCGGCACCCGCACCGGCGGTGGTCCCTCCTGCGACCGGTTCTACGCCTCCGGTGACAGCGCACTCTGCCTGCGCGCCAAACCCGGGGTGCTGCCGAAGACGTACGCGGTCGTTCTCGACCGGCGGTTGCGCGAGACACGCCGGATCACGGTGCCGGGCGTGCCCACCCGCGCGCGCGTCTCCGCCTCCGGGCGGATGCTCTCCTGGACGGTGTTCGCCACCGGTGACTCGTACGCCACCACCTCCTTCTCCACGCGGACCGCCATCCTCGACCTGCGCACCGGCTACCTCATCAAATCCATCGAGGACATCCCCCTCACCATCGACGGCGCCCGCTACCACGCCCCCGACGTCAACTACTGGGGAGTGACCTTCGCCCGTGACGACAACCGCTTCTACGCGACCGTCTCCACCAAGGGCCGCACGTACCTCGTCGAGGGGAACATGCGCGACTGGTCGGCGAAGGTGCTGCGGCAGAACGCCGAGTGTCCGTCCCTGTCGCCCGACAACACCCGGATCGCCTTCAAGAAGAAGGTCTCCGACGACCCGGCCGCGCCCTGGCGGCTGTACGTCCTGGACCTGAGGTCCATGCGCGAGACGCCGCTCGCCGAGACCCGCAGCGTCGACGACCAGGCAGCCTGGCTGAACGACGGCACGGTCGCCTACGCGCTGCCGGGTGCGGCCGGGCGGGCGAGCGACATCTGGACCGTTCCCGCGGACGGCACCGGGTCACCCCGCCTGGCCGTGGTGGGCGGCTCGTCGCCGGTGGTGGTCGGCTGAGTGTCCTGGTCCGCCACCGGCCCGCACGAAGACCGGGTGACACCTCTCGCCCCGGGAGCCGACCAGGCGCTGCGCCGCCCCGTGCAGCAGCAGCCGTGTCGCTCCGCCTGCCGGTCGAGCCGCATCGCAGACAGATCGGCGATGCGGCCGAAGTAGCCGCCTGGCCAAGGGAGTTCGGACCAGCAGTCTCCGGTACGAGGGCATGCCCGCCCGTCCCGTCGGTGGGGTGCCGGCCCCGGCCGTTCAGCAGAATCCCACCGATTGCTCCGGGAGCATTCACAGCGCCGCCGGAGGCAGTTGACCGGGTGGGCCGGCTCGACCGGGCCCTCGGCGCGGCCGGCTTGCGGCCCACGGGACATCCATGCCGCCGCTCTTCCGGGACCACCCGCGACGGCCGAGTGCCACTCGGTGACGAGGCGGGTGACATCCCTGATCACGCCGGGACGGTGTCGGTGCGGGTGCCCCGGTGGCACGGTCACAGGGCGGATGAAAGAATCATATGTGGGGCGAATGCCATGGAGACCCAAGGGAGCTGGTGCACATGTGCGCCGCCTCGTCCACGCCCATGGACGGTCAGACCATCACGCTCATGCGCCGAGAAGACATGGTGGTCCTCGACTTCACCTTCGCCGGTCTCGATCGCACCGCCACCGCCGGGTCGGTGGTCCTCGTCCCCAGCACCCCCGGTCTGCCGGGCTCCCTCACCGTCCATTTCCCTTCGCAGGCCGTCCTTGAGGAGGCCACGACGCCCGCCGCCTCCTCGACCGGGACGAAGGAGGTGCGGTACGCGGACGAGAGCCGGGTCACCTTCCAGGTGCCGGCGGGTTCGTCCGTGCCGCTCACCGTCGCCGGCCTGCTGGGCTGGGCGGGGCTGCCGATGTCCCGGAACGACACCTCCCTCGAATGCGTGTGGGGTCTCTTCCTCAGTCCCACCACCGATGTGACCTGGACCCATGGCACGTATCCCGTGACGGGCTCCACCGGGGCCACCGGTCTGTGGCACACCCGCCTCACCTCCCCGGACGCGCCCGTGTCCCTGGGCTCCGCAGGCCCCGCCCGCACCGAAGACCCCTTCCTCAGCTCACTGACGGCGATCCACCGGCAGCAGATCACCGCGGCCACCGCCGGCAGACCTGTCTTCGCCGACGGACTGGCCCTCAGCGCCCTCGGGGCCGACGTCGACCTGGTGGGCAACTGGGCGGACTTCCCGGCGCTCGGCGTGACCGCCTACCGCCACCGTTCGGTCGGCGGCCGCGACATCGTCGTCCAGGTGCTGGAGCGCGGCTATCTGCTCCCCTTCGGCTTCCCGGTGCAGGTCGCGACCCGCACCGAGCGGCATCTCGACCTCGGCCTGGTGCAGGTGGTCCGACTGACCGTGCTGCAGCCCGAGATCACCTACGACGGCGTCGCGACCCTCCCGCACGAGAGCCGGGCCTTCCCCTTCGTGAAGATGCGGCTGAACAGCCCCCTGGAAGCGGAGGCCGGCAACACCGAGGAACCTCTCGCCGGGGTCGGCTACTGGGTGCACGCGGCCGACCAGCCCGACCAGCGGCTGCTCTTCGACCTCACCGCCACCGACCGGCTCGGACACCAGGTCGGCCTCACCTCGCCGCTCGTCTTCGTCCGGGGCGACGCCGCCTACGGCGGGCTGGCCGGGGCGCTCGTGGAGTACGAGGCCAAGTCCAAGGACATCGAGGTGCCCGCCACCGGGCACCTCGAACTCGCCCCGGTACAGGGGACGAACACGGAGTCGTCCAGCGTGGACGTGGCCGCCCTGCGCGTCGGGGCCGAGCCCTCGACCGCGTCTCCGGCCTCCCTCCAGCAGGCGGGCCGCTTGGCCGCTCACCCCCGGCTGCTGGCCGTCGAAGCCCGTATCCCCGCCCTGGACGCCCTCACCGCCCCCAGCCCCACCGCATCGGCAGCCCCGGCGGGTGTCACGGGAGCGGTGCGGCGGCTGGAGCTGGACGCCGACTACGTCAGCCAGGGCCTGGCCGCCACCCACCAGGTGTACGCCCGCCTCCCGGTGCCCGCCGACTTCGCCCCGCCGCCCACCGCCTCCGGCGGGATCGCCTCGCTGGCACTGCCGGTGTCGGGCCTGTCCAGCACGGCGGGCCTGATCGGCGGGAACCTCCAGACGTTCAAGTCCGGGCAGTTCAACCCGGCCGACTACTTCTCTCCGCCCACCGCCGGCAGCCTCGTCCCCACCCGCCTGCTCGGCGTCCTGGACCTGACCGAGCTGATTCCCCCCACCACGGTCGGCGCCGGCGACGGCACGGATGCCCCCCGCACGGTCACCACGGTGATCCGCCCGCCGGGCGGCCTTCAGCCGCCCACGGCCGTACAGACAGAACTGTCCTGGCGGCCCAAGGTGAACGTGGGCACCTTCGGACCGCTGCAGACGACGAGCGCAACCACACTCGACCTTCACAGCACCACCGTCGTACGGTTCGACGGCACCCCGCCGCAGGCCGAGGTCCGCGGCGAACTGCGCTCCTTCACCCTGTCGTTCGCCGGAATCCTGGACATCGGCTTCGACCGCATGGCCTTCACCGGCAAACCCGGCACGTCCCCCTCCCTCGACGTCAAGGTCGGCAAGGTCGGCTTCTCCGGAGACCTGCGCTTCCTGGACCGCCTGCGCGAATACCTGCCGTCGCCACCCACCGGGCCACGGGTGAAAGCGGACGCCTCCGGCGTCGAAGTCGGCTACGGTCTGGCCGTTCCCACCATCGGCGCGGGCGTCTTCCTGCTCCAGAACCTTGCGCTGTCGAGCACCGTCGTCCTCCCCTTCGACGGATCTCCGGTCCGAGCGACCTTCGCCGTCTCCTCGCGTGACCAGCCCTTCCTCGTCACCGTCTCCCTCTTCGGCGGCGGCGGGTTCTTCTCGATCACCGTCGAGTCCGGACATGTCGTCGCCCTGGAAGCCCAGTTGGAGTTCGGCGCCGCGGCCGCCCTGAACCTGGGTGTGGCCAGCGGTTCGGTGGCCGTCACCGCCGGTGCCTACATCAGCATCGAGGACGGCAAGTCCAAGCTGCGCGGCTTCTTCCGGGCCGTGGGCGCGCTGGACGTCCTCGGCATCGTCAGCGTCTCCGTCGAGTTCTATCTCGCCCTGGAGACCCGGGAGGTCCCCAAGGACCCGGCCGTGCCGGGCGGGCCCACCCGCCAGGAGATCCACGGCACGGCCGCCGTGACGGTGCGGGTGCGGGTCGCCTTCTTCTCCCAGTCGGTCACCCTCTCCGTGGAGCGCTCCTTCGGTGGCGGCGGAGACCCGACGTACCCGGACGCGTTCCCCACCGCGACGATGTGGCAGGACCGCTGCGCGGCATTCGCGGCCATGGAAGACGTGTGATCGGCATGATCAAACAGACCATCGTGTGGACGCTGCTGCCGGACCCGGCAGCCGAACCGACCGCGGTCGGCACCGTACCGCTGTCGCTCGTCCTCAGTATCCGGCTGTCCAACGACGAGGGAGACCCGCCGGGTACCGCCGTCCTTCCTCTCTCCCGTTACACGGACATCGCCGCCTGGCCGAACTTCGCCTTCACCCTCTCCGTCATCGTCAAGAAGCCGGACGGCACCTCCGTCACGACGCCCGCCACCCTCCTCGGCGGCCCGCCCGACACCGCGCTGTGGTACGCGCTGTTCCCGGCCTCCATGCTCGTCCGCCCCTTCGTCTTCGACAGCAACCCGGCCGGGCAGCCCCTCCAGTCGTACCCCCACCTCCTGGTGGCGTACTCCCTGCGGGAGGAGTACGCCCGGTTGTTCACCACCGGCCCCGCACCGCGCTCCGGCACAGCCGGCGGACAGCAGGTCGCACCCCGCGACGGACACGTGACGCCGGACCGGTGGGCGGACATCGACCGGCTCACCCGTCTCGTCGGCGCGCGGGAGGGATCCGGGAGCGGCCCGTCCCCGTACGAGGCCCTCATGCGCAGCGGAGTCGTCGGCGACAGCGACGGACGAGACCCGGCCGGATGGACACGGCTGGCGGACTTCCACCGGCCCCTGACCCCCACCGCCGGGGAAGAGACGCGCATCGGGCACGGGACAACGCCCCAGAGCGAGTTCCACACCCTGCAGGCGGCCCTCGCCGACCACTCCGGCCTCGCTGTCCCCATCGGACTCATTCGCCGGATCAGCATCGCCCTGCCGGCGGGGCTCGAAGGCCCCGTCTCCCTCCAGGCCGTGCCGCAGCAGAGCACCTTCATCGAGAACTACCGCCCTCGCACCCGCTGCATCGCCCACGCCGGAACGCTGACCCTTGCCCGGGAGAACGGCACGGCGGGTGCGCTGTTCCTGCCCCTGGACGACACCACCGTCTACACCCCGTACGACTTCGACGTCGACGCGGGCGGGCTGGCGCTCCAGTCGTACGCGAACACTCTGCGCGGCCTGCCGCGCACCGAGGAGCCGCCGCCCGTACTCCAGCCCCCCGCTCTCCGCTCCGACGGCATCATCGTCGCGGAATCCGACCGTCAGATCTCCTTCCAGGCCCTGCTCGTCGAGGCCGCGAACATCGACGCGGACCTCGCGGCCGGCGGTGAGGGCGACGCGACCACCCTGCACGCGGGCAATGTGCAGCAGGGCATCCGCGTGGACGTCCTCGACCAGGGTTCCGGTCGCTGGTATCCGCTCTGCGCCCGCGTCGGCGCGTATCACGTCGACGGCTACACCGGCTCGCTGCCCATCGACGACGAGGGTACGCTCACCGACGCCGTCACCCGGGGCACCGACGCCCAGGGCAACCCCGTCATGCGGCTGGCGCAGGCGCTGTTCCGCTGGAACAACTGGAGCCTGGTCACCGAACCCTACGGACGCACCCTCGGCATCGACGGCCAACTGACCGATCCCGAGCCGCAGAAGGACCCCGACCTGCCTTACTCCTTCTCCGTCACGACCCCTGCGGGCTCCCTGCCGACCCTGCGCTACGGGCGCTCCTACCGGTTCCGGGCCCGCCTGGTCGACCTGGCGGGACGCGCCGTGCCCTTCACCGGCACCCCGGCACCGGACTCGGGAGAGCCCGCGACCGTGCCACTGACGTACGCCCGTTACGAGCCGGTGCCCGCACCCGTACTCGTACTCCGCCGCCCCGTCGACGCGGGGGAGTCACCCACCGACCTGGTCGTGCGCACCGACAACGCCGACCCCGCCGCGGTCGTCCCGGGAGACACCTGCGAACGCCATCTGCTGGCTCCCAAGGCGGCGGTGCTTCTGCTGGAGCGGCACGGCGTGCTCGACGCACCCGGCACCCATCGGCCCGACCCCGCCGTCCACAGCCTGCTGACCCAGTACGACGGCGGCAGGATCACGGGCACCCCGGACCCGGGCGCGGGCGGTAGCCCGTACCTCGACACCGATGCCATGAGCCTGCCCTGGCTGCCGGACCCGTTGTGCCGGGGCATCGCCCTTCACGGCGTGCCCGACACCCCCGAACTGCTCACCACCTGGCCCCCGGGCGGCAGTTGGTACCAGCGCCTCCCGATGCGGCTCGTCATCGAACCCGGTCCGCCCGGAACCACCCAGTCCACCGCCACCGTCGATCTCGCGGCCCGGGTCGTGCGGGTGACCCTGAGCCCCGCAGCGTCCTTCCCGGCCACCCTCAGCGCCCTGCTGAGCGCGGGCGACGAAGAAGTCCTCGGGCTGTGGCGATGGTTCGCCGAGTCCCCGGGCCGACCCGCCGACGAGATCGCGGCAGCCCGTGCCGCCGCCCTGTCCGGCAGCGTCGCCCAACTCACGCCCGCGACCGGCCTCACGATGGTGCACGCGGTCCGTTGCCCCGTCGACCCGCCCGGCTTCGGCGGTGTGCGGATCCTGCGCGAACCCGGCGAGACGGCGTACGCCGTCGACGACCCCGCGATGAGCGTCCACGGCGCCTCCACCCTCTCCGTGCACGCCGAGGCATGGTGGAACGAGATCGTCGACGACCTGTCACGCGACCAACTGACCACCACCCCGGCCCGAGCCGTTCTGCGCCCGGACGCGGACGGCCTCGGGGACCCGGGCGGACCACTCCTCACCGCCACTGCCTTCCGGGCGCGCCACGACCCCGGCGACACCCGGCACCGTGTCATCCAGTACACACCCGTCGGCACTTCGCGCTTCGTCCCCTACTTCACCCGGCGGAGCACGGTCACCCTCAGCGGAACCGCCCCCGCGGACGTCGCCGCCGCCTTTGTGCCCGGCACGGTCGTCGTCCGCGCGGCCGTCCCGCCGCTCACCCCGGACGGCACACCGGCCGCACCCGGAACCACCTACAGTCTCGAACGGGACGTCACCGTCGACGACGGCGCCGGCCAGGTCGCACGCGTCGACGGCGGCGCGATCCCGGACGGCGCGTCCGTGGACGTCGCCTTCGCCGTTCCGCCCGTCACGCGCTCCGGCACCACGTCGACGCTCCATGTACCCTCCACCGTCCGGCCGCCCGTGCCCGTGGTGCACTCGGCAGTGCCCGCGTTCGCCTGGCAGCAGACTCAGGCCGGTGGGGTGATCACCAGCATCCGCCAGGCCGGTACCGTCCGCGTCCACCTGCGACGGCCCTGGTACGCCTCGGGGGAGGGCGAACTCCTCGCCGTGCGCGTCCTGGACCCGGCAGCCCAGCCCGACCCGGCGGCGGGGGAGTGGGCCACGACCTGGGGCCGCGACCCGGTCCGCGACCCGGGGGACGCTCCGGTCCTCGACTTCCCCCGGCCCGCCGACCTGGTCCAGGCGATCGACGTGCCGCTGGCCCAGGGCCACGCGATGGGGTACCCGGTCGAGTACGACGCCGACCGGCAGCTGTGGTACGCGGACGTCCAGTTCGCCGGGCAGACCACCTACCAGCCCTTCGTGAACCTCAAGGTGATCCGGCTCCAGCCGGACTCCCTGCTGGATCCCGAGGATCTGCGGGCGTCCTCGACCGTGGACGCCGGATACGTACAGCTTCCCGCCTTCCGCCGCAGCAAGGTGACCGTCGGCGGCACGGTGATCGGATCCCCGGTCACGGTGACGGTCGTCGGCCCGGCTCCACCGCCCGGCAGGGACGGCCTCACCTCGGAGTTCAGCGTGGTCGTGCAGATCCGCAGCACCTCGCTGACCGACGACATCGGGTGGATCACCCTCGACACGTTCCCGCCCGTCACGATGGACCGCGACCCCATCGCCGGCGTCATCGGGATCTGGCGCAAGACCGTGCAGTTGCCGGCCGCGGTGGGCGACCGTGCGATGCGCGTGGTGATCCAGGAGTACGACGTACAGCCCGACAGCCCGGTCACGGGCCAGACCAGCCGCCGCATCTCGTTCCTGGACACGATCTCCATCTGATGTTTGAGGGGATCCCCATGTGACGGGCCGACAGGGCCGGCAGGTGTGGATTTGATGGGTTGACAGACATCCCATGAGTGCACGGTTGTCACCGGACCGGACTCCGGATCGCTGTGCCGGAATTCCTTATCGGCCATCTGCGGCTGCTCCATGGGTGATGTGCCTGGCAGTTCGGTGAGTGAATCGGGAGATGGGCACCCAGGCCGACGGACGAGCTCGTCCAGCGGGCCTCAGCGCCCCTCGGGAGCCGCGTCGGCGCGGAAGACGGGCAGGCCCTCGCGCAGCCGTGCGAAGAGCAGGCTGGCGTCGAACATCTCCTCGTCCTCATCCTCGTCCTCGTCGGCGGCGAAGACCTCGTCCACCAGGAACGCGCGCAGCTGCTCCTGCACGCCGTCCCCGTATCCCTGCTGGTAGTCGTCCAGGTCGAAGTAGAGGTCCGCCTCCACGGTCGCGATTGTCTGGTGGTCGTCCTCGATGACCAGGCGAGCGCGGATGGTGCCCGCGTGAAGCGTGCTGTCGTTGTAGTCGCCGTGGACGACGTCGGCCTCGATGTCGCCCATGACCAGCATCTCGCCGCTGGTGAGGACCCCCCGAGCCTTCACCGCGCCGCCGATCGCCACCACCGAGTAGGGGGCGCAGTCCGCCACCACACCTTCGGCCGTCACCGATCCGGTGACCACGAAGGGCGCGCCCACGCCCAGGTCGCCCTTGACCACCAGGTCGCCGTGGTGGAAGAACGGGGTGTCCACTTGCTGGTCGCCGATCAGGGTGCGGGTCGTTCCGGTGTCGCCGAGAGTTTTGGCGCACATCTCTGGGACGTACCCGAGCAGTTCGGGGTTGAGGGTGACACGCAGCTGGGCGACGAACTCCTGGTAGCTGTCGAGGTCCCACTCCACGAGACCGGCGAGCCAGCCGCTGTCGTCGGCCTCGAACGTGGCGGCCCGTTCGGCCCGCATCACCTCAACGGTCCGCCGGATCGCGGCCATATCGATGGGCAGCGGGGCGTCGCCGTTCTTGTTGTGTGCCATGGCGTTCGCCTTGTCTGTGATCAGGGAACGGACCGGTGTGGCCCGCCCGTCGGGGTCACCCGCACCAGCAGGGGTGCGAGCAGCAAAGACGTGAACCGCAGGCTACCGGCCCC
Source organism: Streptomyces sp. NPDC087845 (assembly GCF_044742755.1). NCBI lineage: Bacteria > Bacillati > Actinomycetota > Actinomycetes > Kitasatosporales > Streptomycetaceae > Streptomyces > Streptomyces sp. NPDC087845. The sequence continues at coordinate 147,452 of NZ_JBIUVC010000008.1, read as the reverse complement.
GCTGCGAGCCGAGGCCGTCCGGGGGGGTGCGGCGGCAGGCAGGTGGCTGGGAGCGCTCTCGGCGGCTCTGGAGGGAGCTTCACACGCGCCGTCCCGCGCGGGCATCCGTAGAAACCCTCAATGCGGTACTGAAGCCGGGCTGTGCAGGTCCACCGGCAATTGGCGTCATCGGCGTGACCGGAACGCCAGAACCCCAGTACCTCTCCAGGGAAAGCACGCACATGACCATCAGGCCGTTTGCGTTGGTAGTACGCCTTCGTTGCCGGGCAGCTCTTCAGGCTCGACAGCGAGGAGAGGTAGAAGGCGCTGAGCAGGCCGCGGTGGAACCGGCGTGGTCGGCGCAGGTTGCCGCTGACGCGGCCGGAGTCGCGTGGTGCCGGTGCCAGGCCGGCGTAGCCGGCGAGCCGGTCGGCGATGACGAAGGCGTCCTTGGCGTCTGTCTTGCCCTCGCCCCGGTAGGAGGCCGAGGCACGGTGCGTGGTGGGGCACGGCCACCTCCGCCGGCTCGTCGCTCTGCCTCTGCCCGGCAGACGACCTCGCCGACGTTGCTCTGCACAGCGATCGAGTCGCATCTTCCAATTGGCGGTCGAGTCGTCGCGGGGCTCCGGGCGGCCAAGCCTTTCCAGCCATCGGACGGCTACACCGTGACAGCCATACCCAGAGTCCCTGGGTCCCGCTGATCTTACGAATGACCAGTTCGAATCACAGGGCGGCGTTGAATTCGATACCGCGGGCGCGTTGCTGCTCGTAGTAGGCCCTGGCGCCGGAGGAGACCCGCAGCGCGGAGAAGGCCTGGGCGATCAGGGCATCGATGAGCCGGTCGTTGCGAACGAACCGCGCGGTCACGACCTTCTTCTTACCGGAGGCGCGGGTGATCGGGCTGGTGCCGGTGTAGTTCTTGCGGGCCTTGGCGCTGGCGTAACGGTGAGGGTCGTCGCCGAATTCCGCGAGTACCCGGGCGCTGAGCATTGGTCCCAGTCCGGGCTGGGAGCGGATGATCTCAGCGTCTGGATGCCGGCCAGAAGGCATCGACCTGCCCGTGCAGGAAGTTGACCTGCTCGTTCAGAGTGACCAGCATCGCGACGAGCGCGCGTACGGAGACAGCGTAGGCCGCAGTCACAGCGGGGGGCCGGCTCAGGTGCTTGGCGCGCAGTACGGCCTGGATCTTGGTGGTCTTGTCGGGAATGTTGCGTCGGCGGGCGCACTTGAGAGCCGCACTGATCTGTGTGGTCGTCAGCTTCGCAGCGGCCACCGGCTCAGGTGCCTTGGCCAGTAGTTCAAGGGTGTCTGGGGCGTCCAGGTCGTCGAACGCCAGCAGGGCGGCGGGGAAGTAGTCGAGCAGGGCGTGCCGCAGCCGCTGCGTGGTGCGGGTGCGTTCCCAGACCAGGGTCTTATGGGCACGCGTCACGACCTTGACCGCTTCGGCGTCGGCGGTGTCTCCGGAGATCGGGCGGAGCTGGTGGGAATCGGCGCGCACCATGTCAGCGAGCATGTGCGCATCGGCCGCGTCACTCTTGGCCCCCGATACCGCCAGGCGTTCCCGGTACCGGGAGGCCTGCAGTGGATTGACCGCGTACACCGTGTAGCCAGCGGCGATCAGCGCCTGCACCCACGGGCCCGATCGGTCTCGATTCCGATCACGACCTCGGCCTTGCTGTCTTCGCCGAGTTCTGCACCGATCAACGAGTGCAACCGTTCAATTCCCGCCACGCCCTCCGGCAGCCGAGCCTTGGACAACCGACGGCCCGCGGCGTCCATCCACTCGACGTCGTGGCGGTCCTGGGCCCAGTCATCCCCAACGAACAGCAACTCGTCCTCCGTCATTGACCTCGATCGGCAGTAGCCCGCAGGAGAAAAAGAGTGCTCACCTGCTGGCGGCTACCAGGCACCGAGTCTGCCGGATGGCGCCTCGGTAGGTCCTATTAGGGCTGACAGGGCTGACAGGAGTGGCGAGCTGGGCGACTGAAGGACTGACAGAACTACTTCCCTCTGAGGTTCGGCCGAGCAGAACCGAATCCCGCTGAGCGCTCAGCGGGAATCGGTCGCTCTGAGCGCCGTCAGCGCGCGCCGGGCGGCTGCGGCGTCCAGCAGGGGCGGCACGACGGACCGGCGTACCAGGGGGCGCGTGACCGCGTATCGCACTTCGGCGGCCGACGCACGCGGGAACAGAGACCACAGCAGCGCCACCGTCCCGGTGACGAACGGCGCGGCGGCGCTGGTACCGCTCATGGTTGCCGTACCGCAGTCATCGGCCCCCGGCCCGGTCACTCCCAGGCCCTCTATGTTCTCGCCGGGTGCGCCCAGGCCGCGCCGCCCGATGCCCGGCCCGACGTTCGACGACGGCAGGGGCCGCCCCCGGCGGTCGTACGCCACCACCGGGATCCCGTACGGATGCCGCACGATGACGGAACCGCCGCCGACGAGCCCTTCGTTGCCCGCTGCCACGACCACGACCACCCCGAGACTCCCGGCCCGGTCGAGCGCGTCGACGAGCGCGGCGGGACTTCCGAGGTCCGCCCCTCCCGGTCCTTCGTGCGCTCTGTGCGGATCACGCAGGTGCGGGGCATGCAGTTCGCGCAGGGTGAGGCTCAGATTGACCACCCTGGCTCCGGCGTCGATGACCTCGTTCAGTCCGGTGGCGAGTTCGGAAAGCGCCGCAGGCGGTGCGTCGACCCCGGCCACCGGCCGCACGAGAAGGGTGCAGCCGGGGCAGATCCCCGGCGTGGCCGCCGAACGCCCGGCGGCCAGCATCCCGGCGACGAATGTCCCGTGCCGCCGTGCCCCGCTCCCGTGCTGTCGTGTCCCGCTGCTGCTTGAGGTTTCCCCCGCCGGTCCGAGGAGCCGCACCGGCTGCCCCACGAGATCCGGATGATCGAGCGCCACACCCCCGTCCACGAGACCGACCGCGATCTCCGGTTTCCCGGGCCCTCTCGCCATCAACGCCCGGAGCCGTACCTGGTCCAGTGGACGCATTGCCGGTGTCGACCGTCAGGGGCAGTAGCCGACGGTGGTCGGCTTGGACGAGGTGATGCTGCCGTCGTACTGACGGCACTTCTCGACAGCCACCTCGACACCGTCCGGATCGCACGAGTATTCCGTGTAGCAATAGGGCACGTAGGTGCACTCGGCGATATAACGTTGTGTGCACCGCTGTTGACAAGAATTCGGATCATATGCGTTCTTGCACTGCTCATAGCAGATCACATGCGCCTCCTGCTCGCAGTCTCCGTACGACGGTTGGGCGGGGAAAACGCCGTAGACACTGGATTCCGCGGTGAATTGGGGGATGCTCACCGATCTCACCTCTCCCGGAGGGTTTCAGCGGTATCAGAGGCTGGGTGCGAGACGGTTCCGCAGGAACGGATACATGTCCTGGGTGTCGACGAGAACGGAGAACTTGTCCGTCATATCGGTACGACGATCAGTGTACGAAACTGTGAATTCTATGACATGTCGGGTTTCGCCCACCGGGGACGGATGTACATCGATCGACGTCAGGGTGGAGTCATTAACAAATGACTCAAATGTCTTGATGTAAATGGCCGCATAGCGGCACGCCACATAGTTCGCGGCGCGGGATTCATGTGTCGCACCCGTGTTCTCGGCGATCTGAAGGATTTTCGTCAGCACTTCCTCCGTCGTTGCCTCGAACTGCTCGCTCGCCATGCCTTCCGGCTTCTCTATGGCATGTACGAGTGATGCGCGATCAAAGGAATACAATTGTTCAAATCGGGCTTCGGGGAGCGGCAAGCCATTGCATTCGTCCGGCTTCAAGATCGGCCCACGCACTCCGATCACCACATCGAGATCGAGGGGGCTCGGATTCGGCCGCAGTGCGTCGATCAGTTTGTCGAAGTCCTCTGAGTACCGGGGGGAGAGAACATACGCCTCCACCCCTTGTATCGACAATACGTAGGTCAACTGCCGGGCCAGATAGCGGTTCTCCGGGAGTGCCAGCGCCTCGCGCATCGCCTGACTGTCAGTGAGTCCCCTGGTCTCCGTCCGGCCGAGCGCCTGCGCGAACTCCTTCTCGATGCCTCGATTCGGAAACCGGCAGTCGATCTGCCCGATGGCATACACGAAGGGGGAGTGATCACACGGTTCCCGACCGCCGTCGACGAGTACGTCGTCTTCGCTCATTGAAGAACTCATGGATGGCTCCTGAATCCCCGTCAAGCGCTACCCGCGCCGCTTGGAAAAGGTGACCCACTGGTTCAGCTTCTGCGCCCGCAGCCCGCACCCCCCGCACGGCGCAACCCCCACGGCCTTCGCCGCCCGCGTCACCAGCTCCCCGAGCCCGATCTCGTCCTCCCGAACAAATCCAGGCAGGCGCACTTGATGTTCCGCCTTGCGTCGCTCCCCATGCTCCTCACCCATATAGCCCACTTTCCTCTCCTCCAACCCACCCTGCATCACGAATCTCCGCACACCGGTGACCACGAGGCGTGCGCACACTGACGCACAGGTGTGGCCGCCATCCGGTCACTCAGGGTGCAGTGGTGAGGGTGAACGAGTAGCGCGCGTTCGCTTCGTCCCGCCGGGAGCGAGTGCGCACCTGGCGGACGATGCCCGCCAGGCCGCTCGCCGTGGGCGCCACCGTCTGCCTCGGTCCTGGCCCACTCCACGGCCACGTGTGTTCCGGGGTTACAGGCGTACGGGGAGGGCTTTCAGATGCCAGTTGACAGGGTTGGTGCCGCGTTGCAGCTGCTTCGGATCGGTGGCGAGTTGCAGGTCGGGGAGGCGGTTGAGCAACGCGGTCAGGGCGACGGCGGTCTCCTCCTGGGCAAGGTGCGCGCCCAGACAGCGGTGGGCGCCGTGCCCGAATCCGAGGTGGGGTTCCCGGCCGCGGCGGGTGCGGCCGATGTCAAAGCGATCGGGGTCGGTGAAGGCCGCCGGGTCGCGGTTGGCGGCGGACACGATCGGAAGGACGGCTTCCCCGGCGCGTACCGGGGTGCTGCCCACGGTGGTGTCGCAGGTGGCGTAGCGGGGCAGCGCGCGCACGACGGGGCCGCAGTAGCGCATGAGTTCGTCGACGGCGTGCGGCATGAGGGTGGGGTCTTCCCGCAGCAGAGCGAGTTGGTCGGGGTGGGTGAGGAGTACTTCGGTGCCGTTGGCGATGAGGTTGACAGTGGTGATGTGTCCGGCGACGACGAGGTTGGCGATGAGTGAGACAAGCTCGTCGGTGCTCAATCGGTCGCGGTGGTGGGGGTCGAGCAGGTCCGAGATGAGATCGCTGCCGGGGTGGGTGGTGTGGCGGTCGATGAGGGTGCGGGCGTCGTCGACCATTCCGGCGAGTGCCTCGCCGAGTTCGCCACCGCAGACGCCGGCGGCCAGTGTGGCGCTCCTGGCCCGCCAGCGGTCGCGGTCGGCCTCGGGGACGGCGATGAGTTCGCAGATGACGGTGATGGGCAGCGGCCGGGCGAAGTGTTCGACGAGGTCGACGACGCCGTCTTCGGCGTGCTCTGGCAGGTGGTCGAGCAGTTGGGTGGCGATGGCGTCGATCCTGGGGCGCAGCGCGGCCACGCGGCGCGGGGAGAATGCGGCGGTGACCAGGCCGCGCAGACGGCGGTGGTCGGAGCCCTCTGCGTCGAAGATTCCGGCGCGCAGGTACTTCTCGTGCTCCGGGTGCATGCCGCGGGCCTGCCAGGTCTGCTCGGTGCGGTGGGCCACCGGCGCGCCGGGGACGGTCGCGGCGTCAATGGTGAAGCGAGGGTCGCTCATGATCGTACGGATGTCGTCGTGGCGGGTGGCCACCCACATGGGGTCGACGCCTTGTACGTGCCCGCGCACCATCTGCTCGCGTTCGCGGACGTGCGCGTAGGAGGTGAACGGATCGCGGACCAGCTCCTGATCGGCCAGGTCCAGCAGTCCGTCGTCGGCTTCGGTGGTGTCCTGCTTCTCCACGGTCATGTCGGGATGCCCCTCACCGGTAGTTGCTCGGTGGCGGCATCATGACACCCGGATCGCACTGCGCGTCCCTCGACGGACGCCAATCCACCTGGACGAGCGCATTCTCCGCGGGCATGTCACCACCAGTTCTCGCCGCTGAACCCACGCCCGACGCGGCCGTCTCCGCCCCGGGCGTGCAGGGGACGACCACGGGAAGGGCGTCTTGTCCTGGCGAGGGTGTGGGCAAGTCGCGGCAGACAGGGGGGAGTCGAGCCTGCCCCGGGCGCGCGAGGGACGACCTCCCTCTCCTCCTTGTTACGTTCTCACCATGTGCCCATGGAGGCGCCGTCATACGGGGTCGAAACAGTGACGGGCATGAATACGAGCATGCGTGTGAACACGAACCCGAACACGAGACGGCGGGTCGTCTCCGTACTCCTGGCCCTGTCGGCCTCCGCCCTGGTCGTCCCCGGCGCGGCGACTGCCCAGGAGCTGGCCGACACCATGGCCCCTCCCGCACCGATCAGTTGGGGTGCCTGCCCCAAGGCCGAGCCGCCCTACCCCGACCCCAGCCCGAAGGCGCAGTGCGCGACGGTCGAGGTGCCGCTGGACTGGTCGAGGCCGAAGGGCCCGAAGATCGGCATCTTCGTCGCCCGTTACCGGGCCACCGACCCCGCGCGGCGGATCGGCGTCCTGATGTCGAACCCGGGCGGCCCCGGGGCGGCCGGGGCCGACGACGCGCTGTACGCGGACGACCCCATAGGGGGCTACTCCCCGGCCATGCTCCAGCGCTTCGACATGATCGGCTTCGACCCGCGCGGCATCGGCCGCAGCCAGAACGCCGACTGCGACGAGACGATCACCGGCTCGATCCCGGCCCGCCCCCGCAACGCGGCCGAGTTCGAGCGACTGAGCACCCTGAACGGCCGACTGGCGGACAGCTGTCTGAAGCAGACAGGCCCCCTCGCCGCCCACATGGACGGCGAGAGCGTGGCCCGCGACATGGACGCGATCCGTGCCGCCCTCGGCGAACGCAGGATCAGCTTCCTCGGCCACTCCTACGGCACATTCCTCGGCGAGCGTTACGCGCGCCTGTTCCCGGACAATCTCCGCGCGCTGGCCCTCGACAGCGCCATGGACCCGGACCGGCCGGATGCCGAGCGCTACCTCACCGACGGCAGCGTCACCATCGACAGCGCCCTGAAGCGGCTCGCGACCTGGTGCGAGAAGGACGCGGCCTGCGCGCTGCACGGCCAAGACCTGACGGCTGTCACCGACGAGCTCTTCGCCCGAGCCGACGCGGGCAGACTCCGCGAGCCGGGCCCGGGCGGACCGACGCGAACCAAGGTCGATGCCGACAGGCTGTCCGACTTCCTCACCTTCGCACTCGGCAAATGGAATCCGGAGGAGGCGGCGCGGCAACTGGCCGCCCTGCACACCGGAAAGGGCGAGGTCTACTGGGTCCCGACCGGCATCGGCAGCGACTCACAGCTCGTGCTGTGCCGGGACTACGACTTCCGGATCCGCGACTACGCCCAGTACCGGGCCATCCGCGAGCGGGTCGCCAAGGCCGCCCCACACGTCCGTTACAACGCCCAGGCACTGGACACCGTCCTCGGCTGCCAGGGCTGGACCATGTCGCCCAAGTCCCAGCCCGCCCAGGCGAAGGGCGACCTCCCGCCCGTCCTCGTGGCCAACGCCACCCACGACATGGCGACCCCCCTGCCGGGCGCGCAGCGTATGGCGAGGGCCTTCCCGAAGGCGTCCCTGTTCACGATGGACGTCGTGGGCCACTGGCTCTACCGCAGAGGTGGGACGGAGGAAGCGATGCGAGTGATCGACGCCTACCTGACCAGTCCGAAGGACTGAGCCGAAAAGATCGGGGCCCGGGGCGGGGCGGCTACGCCATACGCCCGGTCGGAGACCATTCCGGCGACGTGTCGCCGGCGGAGGCGATGGCGAGCTCCAGCAAGTCGCCGTCGCCGCCGACCGTCTGCTCACCCAGGAACTGGGGCTGCGACAGACCGTCACCGGAGGCCGCCAGCTCGCGGCCGGGACGGCCTGGGCGCGTACGGCAACGTGACGGGTGCCGTCTTTTCGGGCGACAAGAACGGCCGTACACGCGCCCATCCGGGCCAATCGGCTGACAAGCACGAGTTCGCGCCGGAGGAGGAACCGCTCGGCGACGCCCTCGGTGCGCCTGGCGGTCTGGTCGTACGCCCGGCCGGGCCTGTCAGCGGAACACGTGCGGCCCTGTTCCCGTCACGGGTGGGCAGCCGCCGGTTCCTGCGGGCAGAGGTAGAAGAGTTCCGGGTCGCCCTCGTCCAGGCCGTGGAGCAGGCCGACCGGGCTCCATCCCGCGCGCCGCAGCAGCCGCTGCATCGGCTGGTTGGACACGTTCGTCGAGGTGAACAGCTTCGGGGTGATGCGGGAGGCCGCGGCGTCCGCCAGCAGACGCGCACCCACACCTCGGCCGCGAGCGGTGGGCGCCACCATCAGCATCGTGACAAAGCCCTGCTCGAAGAACGTGTATTCCACCACGCAGTAGCCCAGGGGCCCGGACGCATCCTCAGCCATGGCCACCAGGCCCTGCCGGCACCACCGCCGGATGGTCGTGTCCCGCTCGTCGTCGGCCTCCGCCGCGACCGAGTCGATCCCGACCAGTGCGTCCGCATCCGACTCGCTCGCGCGACGCAGGACGAACTCCCCGAGATCCTCTGCATCCATGACGCCCATGCTCTCAGCCCCCTCACCTCCTCACCAATCCGGTCGGTTGTCGCGGACCACGCCGTTGGTGCTGCAACGACAGGTCGCGATGCTCACGGCTGGGTGGCTGCCCGTCATCGGCAGTGGCAGTGGCAGTGGCGGGCGCGGGCATGGTGCCGGTGGCGCCCTGCGTCCGGTGGGGCCGTGGCACGCTGCGGCGCTTGGGCGGCGATTCCCTCTTCGCCCTGCCGAACCGGACCAGGCGTCGGCCGTCTGATGGGCGGGCGCTGCGGTCTGATGGGCGGGCGCTGCGGTCACTTTTCACGCCGCAATCCCTTCCCCTGTTCGGACCGTGGCACGTGGAACCAAATGATGGATGGATTGCTCAACTTGCGGCAAGGCATCAACGGTCTCACCATGGAGACGGAGTCTCGGCTCCGGGCTGGCAGAACGAAACAGCCGGCAGGAATATGCCGTGGAGTCAGGCCTGCAGAGGTACCGCTGTATCTTGTCTGCATCTCCGGCCCGTGCCGTACAGATCGGGGGACGGTGCGTCGGCTCCGGTCGTCAACGACGGCGAAGCAGTCGGGCAACTGGGGGCCTGTCGTTGCGATGTGCCGCCGTCATATCGGCACATGGGCGTCCACGAGGGACAGTTGAGGGACGACGTCCCCGGAATTCGTCGAAGCCAGAAGCCGGGTTAGTGCCTGGCTTACGCACGAGAATCCTGCTTCCTTCTGGATCTGTAGCTGCGCCGGCAGAAAGAGAACATGCACGGGCATCGCATTCGAACATGCACGGGCATCGCATTCGGGGGCGGAGATCTGGAGAAATAGATCATGCCTGATGGGACGGGACCCGACAGGGACGGACCCGACGAGGAACCCGTCACCGGAGCGGGCGGAACATCTGGTGGCGACGAGGGCATCGGCTCACGGTTCCGTTCCCCCGACGGGACGGTCCGCGAAGAAGAAGCAGCCATCGGGGAGGAACCTGAAACCTTCGCAGCGATGCCTCCCTTCGACGCAGTGGACCCGAGGCTGCTCGAAGTCAAAGCCGCGATCGAGCAGGCTCTCGCACAGCAGGTGGTGACACGGAACGGCGCGCCCAGGACGGCTTCGTCCCTCCACGGCACCGACAACATCCAAGGAGCCGGTATCGGTAGTTCCGGGGCGCATGTCGCGCCGCCCGGAACACCGACACTGACCATCTACGTGGCCCATGCGATCTCTCCGGACCACGCGAAGTCGTTGCTCGTGGACGCGATGGGCGTCCGGGCGGCCACGGTGGAGGACCTGCCCGTCGACGTCATCGTGACAGGAACCATCGAAACGCTGGCCCAGACCTTCCGGTTGAGGCCGGCTTCCGGGGGCACATCGGTTTCCCCCGACGACCTCATCGTGTCGACCGGTTCCTTTGGCTGCCTCGCTTACGGGCGCACGCCACCCAGGGACGGGCGGGCTCTGATGCTCAGCTGCAACCATGTACTGGCGAGCTCGAACGGTGGCAGCATCGGCGAGTGTATTAGCCAGCCGGGCCTGGAGGACAACGGTTCTTGTCCGTCCGACCAGATAGCGGTGCTGGAGCGCTTCTGCCCCATCGATTTCTCGGGGGCCGTGAACTACGTGGATTGTGCCACCGGATGGTGCTTCCCCGACCGAGTACGGCCGGAACTCCTCTATATGACCCCCACCGGGCCGTCGTACTTCCGCATGAGTAATACCACGGTGCAGCCGGTCTGCAATATGGCAGTGGGAATGAGCGGCCGCCTCTCCGGAATGACCCTGGGTTATGTGAACTGCCTGTACAACTCGTGCGTCGTCGGCTTTCCGGACGGAAGCTCCGCGCTCTTCCAGGACCAGGTCGGCATCCAGAGCTCCGCGGGTAGCAATTTCGCCGTCCAAGGAGACTCGGGGGCCGTGGTCTGGACGTGGGACAGCAGCATCAGCCCGATCGGCCTGCTCTTCGCGGGGAGCGGTAGCTCCGGCATCGTGTTCGCCAACAAGATCGACCGCGTGCTGTCAGCCCTTGACATCTTCCTGTACACCTGACTTCGACGCAGAAGGGCGCGGGTGCTACCGGGAGTGGGTCCGGAACCACTCCACGGTCCGTTCCAGGCCCTCGCGCAGGGGGACGGGCTCGATCTCGGGGAAGAGGCGGAGCAATCGGGAGTTCTCCGCGTGGGAGTGGCGCACATCCCCCGGGCGAGGGGGCACGTGTTGCGGGTTCAGGGGAGTTCCCAGGACCGATTCCAGCTCCGTGATCAAGTCTCTGAGCGAAGTGCGCGTGCCGTAGGCGAGGTTCACCGGGTCGGGGGAGACGACCTTGCGCAGTGCCGCTTGGGCGAGCACCCGGCAGACGGTCTCCACATAGGTGAAGTCGCGGCTCTGGCGGCCGTCGCCGTGCACGACGACCGGGCGACCGTTGGTCACCGCGTTGATCCAGGCGGGCACCACTGCCGCATAGGCATGCCCGGCGGGCTGACGGGGTCCGTAGACGTTGAAGAAGCGGAACGGCAGGACCGGCAGGTCGTAGCAGTGGTGGAACGCGGCCAGATAGGCCTCGGAGGCCAGTTTGCTCACCGCGTACGGACTGAGGGGGACGGGACGCAGGTCCTCGTGCTTGGGCATACCGGGATTGGCGCCGTAGACGGAGGACGAGGAAGCCGCGATCACCTGCGCCGCGCCTGCGCGCCGGGCGGCCTCCAGTACGGTGAGCGTGCCCGTGGCGTTGGCGTGGTGGCTGGCGAGGGGATTCTCCACCGACCGGGCCACGGAGGGCAGAGCGGCGAGATGCACAATCGTGTCCGTGCCCCGGAACGCCCGGTCGAGGAGGGGGCCGTCCAGGATGCTGCCCTCGGTGAAGTGCACATCGAGTCCGGCGAGGTTGTCCTTGCAGCCGGTGGACAGATCGTCCACGACCCGCACTTCGGACACCTCGCTGCGCCGGGTGAGGGCATGGGCGAGATTGCTGCCGATGAAACCGGCACCTCCGGTGATCGCGATCTTCAAGCTCACCACTCCTGATGCAGAGTCAGAGGACATCGATGTTGTCGCCGCCGAGCCGCCGGCGGCAGTCCAGTACGTAGGCGGAACAGGTGGCAATGAGGCCGTAGTCGAACGCGTCGTGATCGGCGAGCAGGATCACCGCGTCGGCGGCCGACAGCTCACCGGCACCGGCCGTCACCCTGAGGACTCGGTCCAGTACCCCGGAAGCCGCGGGCACCGACTGGGCGACATGCGGGTCTGCCGCAGTGACGTCCGCCCCCAGGGCGAGGAGGAGTTCGGCGATACGCGCGGCGGGGGTTTCGCGGGCGTCGCTGGTGTTCGCCTTGTAGGCAAGTCCCAGCAGCAGCACCCGGGAGCCCCTGATTGTCTTTCCGCGCCGCTTGAGCGCTTCCGCGAGCCGCCCCACCACGTAGTCGGGCATGTGGCCGTTGACGTCATTGGCGAGTTCGACGAAGCGGAAGGTGCGGCCGACCGTGCGCTCGGCCCACCAGGACAGATAGGACGGGTCGATCGGCAGGCAGTGCCCGCCGACGCCCGGACCGGGGAGGAAGCGCAGGAACCCGTGGGGTTTCGTCGCGGCCGCGTCGATCGCCTCCCACACGTCGACGCCGAGGTCGTGGGCGAACGTGGCGAGTTCGTTGACCAAGGCGATGTTCACGTGGCGGAAGGTGTTCTCCAGCAGTTTGGCCATCTCTGCGGTCCGGCAGCTGCTGACCGGCACCGTCGTGTCGACGAGGGAACCGTAGAAGTCGTTGATGCGTTCCAGTGAGGCCGCGTTCACCCCGGAGACCACCTTGGGCGTGTTCTCCAGGCGCCAGCGGGTGTTGCCGGGGTCTATGCGCTCCGGGCTGTACCCGAGATGGAAGTCGCGGCCCGCGACCAGACCGGACGCCGTTTCCAGCAGCGGCGCGACAAGTTCCTCGGTGGTCCCGGGGTAGGTGGTCGACTCCAGGACGACGGTGGCTCCGGCCCGGAGGAACCCACTCAGCATCCGGGCCGATTCGACGACGTGCGACAGGTCGGGCAGTCCGTCGCTCAGGGGGGTGGGCACGGTGATGACCGCGATGTCGAAGCCCTCGCAGTCGGCCGGGTCCCGGCTGGCCCGGTAGGCCCCGGAGGCGAGCAGTGGGGCAAGCCGTGCGGAGGAGACGTCCTCGATGTACGAGTCTCCGGCCACGAGGCGGCCGACCCGCTCCTTGTCCACGTCGTATCCGACGACGTCGTACCCGGATTCCGCGGCTCGGACCGCCAGCGACAGCCCCACATAGCCCTGCCCGACGACGACCACGCGGCCGGGACCTTCAGGTGCGGTGTGATTCACTCTTCCTCCCCGGCCGCGGACGTCCGGGGACGGGTTTTGACAGATCGGCAGCTCTGCCGCGGGATTCCTGTGGGGCCTCTCCGGCCGCACGTGCCGGGCCGTACTGGCATAGGTATTCCCCTCCGGGCAGTTCGCCCCCGTGGAGTTGCGCAGGACAGTTGACCCGCCCGGAATCCCGGTGCCGTCGGCGCGGCTCGGGTTTGCCCGGGTCGGCGGCTGTGGAGCGTCCGTGCGGTGCGGCGGCCGTGGTGGCGGGCCGAGCGGTGGCGCGCGTCCGGTCATGGTGCGGCGGTGTCCGGCCTTCAGGTGAGCAGGGTGATCACATTGCGGGTGAGGGCGCGTATCCGGGGGTCCAGGCGCAGTAGGCGTGGCCAGTCGGTGGTGGCCGCGTTGAAGACGGTTCCGCCCTTGGTGTAGAGCCCGAAGGTCGCGGCCCTCCTCGGGTCGGTGTTCTCGCGGGCGGTGGTGTTCCATCCGGAGTCCGGGGCGGTGGGAAGATCCGCGACGCCCAGAATGGTGAAGTCGGCGGGTGTGCCGTCGCTTCCGGTCGGGATGGCCAGTCCGTGGACGTCGCGCCGGTACGCGGCTCCGTCGCATTCGTAGCCCACAAGTGAGTGTTCCGCTCCGAGGATGTCGCCCTCGCGCAGTCCGGTGCCGGCGAAGACCGGGTGACCGGTGTGCTGAACGGTGAAGCCCAGTTGCTCGCGGGGACCGTCCCAGTAGCCGCCGCCGTTGCGATAGCTGACGCCGATGAGCAGGTTCTCGGGTTCGGTCTCCCACCAGTGGTCGGGGGCGCCCCGCATCCGGTCGGCATCGGATCCTTGGGGGACTCCGGGAGGGTACTTGGCGCAGCTGATGGATGTGCCGTCGTCGTTCGGCGTGACCCGCCACCAGCAGGTGTTGGCCCCGAAGACAGCGATGTTGCCACCCTGGTCACGGTAGGCGGTGACGTGCCGGCGGGTGCGCGGGCTCCAGTACTCGTCGTGTCCCGCGGACAGCAGCAGCCGGTAGTGGTGGGCGAGACGAGGGGTTTCGTCGAGGTCGAGGTCGGTGCAGTAGTCGGCGGTGAATCCTGAGGTCTCCAGCCAGGAGATGAAGGGCGCGTCCCAGTGCGCGAAGGTCTGGCGGGGTGTTCGCGGGTCATGGGCGTCGGGCATGCCTTTCACCGGGCCGCCCGTCCCGCCGCCGGGGCGCCGCAGGGTGACGGTGCGGTGTGCCTCGTCATGCGGAAGAGCCCCGTACAGACTCGCTCCACCGCTTCTGTTGTAGGCGTGGTAGGTGAAGACAGGCACCTTGTAGAGGATGCGCGTGGTCCGGGCGGTTTCGCGGGCCGTCACCACGAAGAGCAACCGGGAATGCCGGGCGTCCAGGGCTTCGGCATCGGCCGGGGCAGCCGGTTGCGCGGTACCGGGGCTGAGCGCCGCGATGTAGACACCCGAGGGCCACTCCTCGGGAATCGTGAAGTCGTGGCCGGGCCAGTTCCAGTCCTCGTCGTGGCTGCCCGGGCTCGCGTACCGGCCCGGACCTTCCGTACTGCCCATGAGGCGCGGGCGGGCGCCGCAGCGGTAGAAGTGGGCCCGGAACCGTTCCGCGCGGGTCGAGACGTGCAACCGCAGCGTCTCTCCGGCCCGGACACTCGGCCGGCCGGGATATCCGTCCACGACCACCCCGGCGGAGGGCTCCGGGGTCCTGCTCCGCACACGGGGCAGGCGGCTTCCGGCGGTAGGGTTCCCGGGGTTGCCGGTGCGGCCCGCACCGCTCGCGGGACGTGCCGCCGTCCCCTCGGTGGAGCCAAGCCCGTGCTCGGCGTCCTGTCCTGTCGGCGCCCTCATGGGAGGGGTCCGGTTCTCCCGGTCTTCGGCCGGTCGAGGCCCGCGAGGACGACATCGGCTCGGCGGCGCCAGGTATAGCGCTCCAGGACCTGCCGCCGGGCCTCGGAGCCGAGGTTTCGGCGCAGTGCGTCGTCGCTGATCAGCTCGCCCAGTGCGCCCGCCCAGGCGGCCGGGTCCTCGGGCGGCCGGAGCAGGCAGTTGACCCGGTCCTGAAGGACTTCGTGCAGAACCGGCAGATCGGAAGCGATCATGGGGCAGCCGTGGGACATGTACTCGAACACCTTCATGGGAGAGGCCCAGCGTCCGGTCTCGCCGAGCCGGCCCCACGTGTACACCTTCTGCTCATAGGGGGCGAGGACGACGTCGAAGAGGGCGTAGTAGTCCGGGAGCGCTGACGGTGGCCGGTGCCCGTGGAAGTACACGTGGGGAGACCGGCAGGCCTGCTCCCAGCGGGTGCGGTCCTCGTCGGTGCCGCCGACCAGGTGGAAGTCCAGACCGGGAAACCGGTCCGCGAGCTCCAGGACGAGGCCGATGCCGCGCCCGTCGTACAGATGCCCGACGTAGCCGACGCGCGGTACGTCCGGGCGGCCCGGCAGCCGCGTGGTCCCTCTCGCCGCGGCGGGGGCGGGCGGATCCGCGCAGTCGGGTGCGACAACGAGGGGCAGGGCGCCCAGAGTCTCGTACTTCTGCTGCATGTCGCGTGCGAGGGCGTGGGTGATCGCGACCACGCGGGCCAGCCGGGGCATACCGAGGAGCGCTTCCTCGGTCCCGGCCGGGGACAGGTCTTCGCGCAGCTGGTGGACCTCGTACACGAGGGGCGCCAGATCGGAGAGGGTGGTCAGGGCGTAGGGGTCGCGTCCGTAGACGAGGTCCGGGGCAGGGCCGTTCGTCACCAGTGCCCGGACCGCCTCGGCGCGCTTCCAGTAGCCGGTCGGCGTGTAGTCGGGGCAGGGGACGAGACGGATCGGGAAGCGGTGGTGGACGCCGTAGTAGGCGTACGGGTCCTCGTCCGAGCCGGGCACGGAGTAGAGGGTGACTTCATGCCCGGCGGCGGTGAACGCGTCGCACATGCGCATGACATGTACACCGTTGGCGAAACAGGAGGGGATGCTGCCACCGTGCAGGTACGCGATGCGCATGCCGGCCTACGCCCGCAGGGTTTCGTCGGCGGGCAGCGCGTGGCAGACGGTGGCAGGAGGTCGGTGAGGCGTGGTGTCCGTCGAATCCACGGGCGTCTCCTCATGATGGGCCGCGGCGATGGGGCAGTGTCACGCGGTTGCCGCGGCAGCGGTCCGGTCGCCCGGGGCCTTGCGAGTCGCGTGGGGCGGCGCGGCTGCTGGGCGGAGGTGAACCACGCGCCGGGACGGGCGGTTCACATGGCGGTGCCGAACGGGGCAGGTGCCGCATCATCATCGTGGGTGGCGATGAGCTTTCCAAGAGTGGCTTTTCGGCCTTTTCCCAAGGTCGGATCCGCTGCGTTCGCTCGTTCCGGCAGATGCCCGGGGTGCGGGCGAGGCGGAAGGTGCGCGGGCGCCTACCGATGTGTCCTCGGCCGGGGAGTGCCACGGCCGGTTCCCCGGCCCGAGAAGACCACGTCATGGGGCCGTGCCTCGCGAGGTGTCCACCCGCACGGCGAACGTCCCCGGCGCCCCGGCCCGGCGCGCCGCGCGGCAGGTCCTCCGGCACCTTCCGGACAGAAAAGTGACGGGGACGGGAAGAGTCGCCACGCGGAGCGGGGTGTGCGCCGGCGCGTCGGTCCGATCGGGCGAGCGGCGGAGTTCACGCGCGCGTCCGTTCCTGCCGGCCAGGCAGGAAGTGGCAGGTCCGGACAGTCGAGCGGCCGTCGCCGCCGGTGTCCACGGTGTGCGGCGAAGACCGTGTCCGACCGTGTGGATCCTGGTCGGCATGCGCCGCCGCATGTCCGCCGGGTCGGCCGCGGTGCATCTTGTGATCACTTCAGGCCCGTGCGTACCGTGGCAGCGCCGTGACTCCCCGTCAACGTCGGAGGAGCCGGTCACCGAAGGGAGATCGATATGCACGAGGAGATCGAGCAGATTCCCGAAGAAGAACTTCCCGACCTGGCGCTGATGGTCGACGTACCCAGCTGACGCTGCGTCACTCCGGGCGACGGGCCGGTCCGGCCCGTCGCCCGTCCCCACCGGCTTCATGGAGGTACTCACGGTGCGAGTGGAACCCGACGCACGCCAGAGCGCCGAGGAATGCTCCGCCCTGGCGCACATGACCCGGTCGGCCCTGGAACGGGCCGGATTGGCGGTCTCCCCGAAGGAAGCCACGCACCCCGCGATCGTCGAAGCGGCCCACGTCGCACAGCACATCCTGCGGGCCGGCCCGCCCGCCCCGGAACGCCTCGCCCGCCTCAGCGGCATGGTCGACCTGGCCCGGTCGGCCATCGCGGCACCACCCGCGTCCGGACTGCCGTGGCCGGCCCGACTCGCCGCACCAGGACCTCATCTGGAGCGCAGCGTCGTCCGCGCGCTGAAGTCCCTCCCGGCTCCGGGCGGAGAAACCGGCACACCACAGGGCTCCGTCGTGGACGCATGGCGCGCACGCGACGAGGAGGTCTTCCGCGAGACGATCGCCCTCCTGGCCGCCAACTGGCCCGGCGCGCACGCCGAGCTGGGACAGATCCTTCTCCAGATCGCCCTTCTGGACGGGCCGGCCATCGACGGCTTCACCGACTTCACCGTCCACGGTGCCGTCTTCATCCGGCGCAGCCGTCTCGCACCGGACCCGGACGCGCTGCCGGGGGCCGTCCGGCTCGCCGAGGCACTCGTCCACGAGGGCACGCACACTCGGTGCAATGCCGCGTCCGTGGCGGCACAGCCCTTCCTGCGACCCGTGGACGACGACGGCCCGATGGTCTCCACACCCCTCAGGCTCGACCCCCGGCCGCTCACGGGGTTGTTCCAGCAGATGGTGGTCCTGGCCCGAAGCGTGTCGCTGTACCGGCGTCTGCTCGCGGGGGACACGGCTGACAGCGGCGCGGCTGCGGCCGTGCGGTCACGCCACGATCAACTGGCGCTCTCCGCAGCCGATGCAGTGCGCACCATGACGGAGCACCGTGACGTGCTCACCGATCACGGGAGAACGGTCCTGGCGGACGCCGCCGAGGTGGCACAGGTGCGTGTCCGATGAGTGTGTCTCCCTGGGAACCGCAGGTCTTCGCCCCCTACGCGCCCTGGCCCCAGGTCGTCTTCGCGCGCATCGCCGCCCGCTCGCCGCAGTTCGATGCCGTCTGCGCCGCCGGTGACCGCCCTGTCGTCGTAGGCAGCGCGGCCGGGCACGACAGGGAACGCGTCGTGGCGAGCGCGCGCGGCGAACTCCTGGAACGCGTGGGCAACATCCTTGCGGGCCGTGCGGCCGAGTCGGACGCCGCGGTCGTGGCGACCCACAGCGAACTGCGACGCAAGGGGATACCCGCGGTGGACCCCGCCGAGCTCGTGCCGGAAGGCACGCCGGTCACCCTTCACGATTCACGTGACACCCGACGGCTCTGGGTGCTCGGACGTTCCCTGCACTCCGGTGCCGACATCCACGTACCCGCCGGGGCGGTCTTTCTGCATCATCGGGCGCCGACAGGCTGCGACCCCGGTCCCGGCGTCGGCTCCACCGGTGTCGCCGCACATCCGGACCCGGAGACAGCCACGCAACACGCTGCCTGGGAGGTCCTGGAACGCGACCTCATCCGCAGAAGCTGGTACGGACTGTCCTTTGCCCCCGAGGTGATGCCGGCGGCCGGTCTGCCCGATCCGTTGGCGGAACTCCTGAAGGGGACGGCAGTGATGGCCACCGCGCTCGACGTCCCGGCGCCCACCGGATCCCGTTGCGTCGCGGTGTCGCTCCACGCGCCGGACCGGACCCGGCAGACCTTCGGAGCCCGCTGCGGCCCGGACGACGGGAACATCGGCCCGCTGGTCGAGAAGGCTGCCTATGAGGCACTCATGGTGCGCTGGAGCATGAACACGCCGGTGGCAGAAGGAACGTGGGCACACTGGCAGGGCGCCGGGGCGCCGGACTCCGCCGTCAAGCACGCGCTGTGGACCTTTCACCGACAGGACAGCCTCCGGCTGTGGGCGGCACGGGCCCCGGAGGGCCGTTCTCGGCCGACACCGGCTCCGGGCGGACCCGAGCGGTCCGGCACCGCCGTGCTGTCCGCCCACACCGGCCGGGACCTCGTCCTCGTGGACACCACCTGCGGACCGGCACACACTCTGGGCACGGCGGTGCTACGGGTCGTGGCCCCCGGCGCCCGAGCACTGCCCACCGGCCCGGCCGGTGAACGCGGCCTGCCCGTCACCCCCGGCCCGCACCCCTTCGGATGATCCCGCGGTATGCGCAGAGCCCGCCCAGCGCCCCTGTCCACCTGGCCCGGTCCGCACCGCAGCGACCGGACCGTCCGCAGGCCGAGGAGACCGGCATGTCCACGACCTACGACCACTCGGAACCCACGAAGGGAGCCGACCTCGACGACGCTTCGGACAGCGGGGGCGACCACCTCGCCACCGCGGCAAGCCGTTCCGGGTACGCCGATGTCCACGCCGCCGACTACGACCGGTGGTTCGCCAAACCGGGGATCACCGGCGCGACCGTTGAAGCCCTCGCGGATCTCGCCGGTGACGGGCCCGTACTCGAACTCGGCATAGGCACCGGCAGAGTCGCGCTGCCGCTGGCCGCACGCGGCTTCGACGTCCATGGCGTCGAAGCGTCGGAAGCGATGGCGGCACGGCTTCGGTCAAAACCCGGCGGCGACCGGATCCGGGTCACCCTCGGCGACTTCGCCGAAGTGCCCGTCGAGGGCACGTTCTCCCTCATCCACGTCGTCGGAGGCACGTTCTTCGAGCTCGCATGCCGCGAAGACCTGCAACGCTGCCTGACCGCTGCGGCCGGCCACCTCGAACCAGCAGGCGCGTTCGTCCTCGACGCGCACCTGCCCGAAGCCCTGGCCGTCGCCGCGTCATCGGGCGTGCCCGAGGTCGTCTCCGAGACCGACGAGCATCTGATCCTCTGCCATCGCAGGATCGACCCGTCCACCCAGACGTACCAGTCCCACTACCTCATTCACGAAGCGGACCGGACCCGTCACCTGCGAGTGCGCTTCCACTACGCGTCACCGGGCGAACTGGACCTGATGGCGGAGCGGGCCGGGCTGCGGCTGCGCCGGCGCCGGGGCTCATGGACCGGCCGGCCGTTCACCCGCGACAGCACGTACCACGTCTCCGTCTACGAACGCTGCTGACCCGGGCCCGTAGCGCCCATTGCCCCTGGCGGCCGTCAATGCCCCGTGGCCGCACCGCCGAAAACCATCCCGGAGCAGTCGTGACAGACGAAGACCTCGGTCGCCCGGTCCCCACCGCGGACTTTCCCTTCCCGCACCACGACGGGCTCGGTCCTCTCCCGGAGCTGGCCGCACTGCGCCGCGACACGCCGTGCGCCCGGATCGTACTGCCCAGCGGCGACCCGGCATGGCTGGTGACCCGGTACGGCGACGTGCGCACCGTGCTGGCCGATCCGCGCTTCAGCCGTGCGCGTGCCACCAGGGGAGCGGGACCGCGCATGGCACACGTCCCCACCCTGCCGGACTCGATCCTGGCCGCGGACCCGCCGGAACACACCCGGCTGCGCAAGCTGGTCGCCCCGGCCTTCACCGCCCGCCGCGCCGAGGCCATGCGGGCGGACGTGGCCCGGCTCGTGGAGGAGCTCCTCGACGGACTCGCCGCACACGACCGCCCGGCCGACCTGGTCGCGCTGTTCGCCCGGCCGCTGCCGCTGGCCGTCATCTGCGATCTGCTCGGCGTGCCGCGACGGGACGGCGACCTGCTCGACGCCTGGTGCGACACCCTGCGCAACCTCACCGCCATCGCCGACGCCGAGGTCACCGCCGCCGTCGGCGAGATGACCGGATACCTCACCGGGCTCGTCGCCACCAAGCGCCGCCGTCCGGGCGATGACGTCCTGAGCACCCTGATCGCCGCACGCGACGAGGGCGACCGGCTCAGCCAGGACGAACTGATCTCCTTCTGCCTGGTACTGCTCGCCGGAGGCTACGGCACCACTGCCGACCGGCTCGCCGGAACGGTGCACCTCCTCCTGGACGAACCCCGGCTGTACCAGCGGCTTCGCCACGAACCCGAGATGATCCCCAAGGCCGTCGAGGAACTGCTGCGGTACGCCCAGACAAATGTCCAGGCCAACCTTCGTGTCGCCACCGAGGAGGTCCGGCTCAGCGGTGTCCGGATCGCCGCGGGCGAAGCCGTGATGGCGGTGAACTCGTCGGCCAACCACGACGAGACCGTCTTCGACGCCCCTGACCTGCTCGACCTCGACCGCGACCGCAACCCCCATCTCGGGTTCGGGCACGGTGTCCATCACTGCGTCGGGGCGCAGATCGCACGCGTCCAGCTCCAGGAAGCTCTGACCGGGCTCCTGCACCGGTTCCCAGGACTGCGGGCCGCGGCACCGCCGGTATGGAAGGCCGGGCTGAAGACCAGGGCTCCCCGCAGCCTGCCCGTGACCTGGTGAGCCGGGTGTGCCCCACGGCGTCGAGGCTCGCCGGTACCCGGCCGCCCGCGCCGCACCCGGCACCACGACCCGGCTCCTGAGGAACGGCAGCGCGCAACGCCGGTCCACGGCCATGGGTTCAGGAGCCGGGAGCCCGTTCCGTCCATGCTGCGCTCGCATCCTCGAAATCCTCGACGGCCTTCACGCGTGGCCAACAGGCCGTGGTCATACACAGGAACCCGGAAGGTCCGCACATGCAGTGCCTCACCCTCAACAACGGTGTTTCCATCCCGCAGATCGGCCTCGGTGTCTGGCCGCTGACGGACGAGCAGGCCTACACCGCCGTGTCCCACGCCCTGGTCACCGGGTACCGGCACATCGACACCGCCCGCATCTACCACAACGAGGCGGGCGTCGGCCGTGCGGTCCGTGATGCCGGGATCCGCCGTCAGGACATCTTCCTCACCACCAAACTGTGGAACGCCGACCAGGGATACGAGGCCGCACTGCGCGCTTTCGACGCGAGCCTCCAGCGCCTGGGTACGGACTACGTCGACCTCTACCTGATCCACTGGCCCGTACCGGAACAGGATCTGTACGTCGAGTCGTACAAGGCCCTGGAACGGATCCACACCGATGGACGCGCCAGGGCGATAGGCGTATCCAACTTCACCGCCGCGACTCTGGACCGCCTGCTGGCGAAGACCGGCATCGTGCCGGCCCTCAACCAGATCGAGCTTCACCCCTACTTCACGCAAGGCCGAATGCGCGGGCTCTGCGCCGAGCGGTCCATCACCACGGGGGCATGGAGCCCGCTCGCCCAGGGCGGTGACCTGCTCGCCGAACATACGCTGGCCCGTATCGCCGAGAGGCACGGGAAGACTCCGGCCCAGGTCGTCATCCGCTGGCATCTCCAACTCGGCAACGTGGTGATCCCCAGGTCCATGACTCACACCCGGATCGAGGAGAACTTCAGGGTCTTCGACTTCGACCTCGGCCCGGAGGAGGTGTACGACATCACCGCCCTCGACAACGGCGGCCGTATCGGCCCCGACCCGGACACGGCCGGCCGTCAGGGCTGAGCGAGCAACCCGCGCCTGGCCCCGTCCCCACCGCAAGTTGTGCGAATGGGGCGGCGCCGGGCACTCCAGGGACATGGACGAGGAGAGTGTTGCAGGCCAAGGCTCGGTGCCGACGTACCGTGACGGCTCTGCGGGCCCCCTACGGGACAGCCCTTAGGCTGCCACTCGGCACCGGCCTCGACCCAGGAGCGCACCTCATGTCCGACCCCGTCCACAAGCACCCGTATCCCGACGCCCTGCGCCCGGACGAAGCACCTGCGCCGCACGCACTGCTCGTGCCGCTGATCGGGTTCCTGGGCACCTGGGCCGGCCGGGGCCGCGGCGGGTACCCGACGCTCGCCGAGGAATTCGTGTACGCGCAGGAGGTCACCTTCAGCCACGACGGGCGGCCTTTCCTTCACTACGAGGCGCGCGCCTGGCTCCTCGACGCGGACGGTGAACCGCTGCGCCCGTCGGCTCGGGAGAGCGGCTGGTGGCGGATGCAGCCGGACGGGGGCGTGGAGGCATTGATCACTCAGCCCACCGGTGTCGCGGAGATCCTGACCGGCCGTGCGAGCAACGGCGCGGTCGACCTCACCACCCATCAGGTCGCTCTCGCTCCCACCGCCAAGGAGGTCAGCGCCACCCGCCGCCGCTACACCCTGACGGACGACGACACGCTCGACTTCGTCCACGACCTCGCGGCGGTCGGCCGGCCGCTGCAACACCATCTTTCGGTACAGCTTCGGCGCGGGCGCGGAGACTGACCGGTTGTTCCGGAACGAGGCCGGGAGCCGTCTCAAGCAGACGATGGCGCGGGGGAGTCGGAGCAGTGCGGGGCCGAGACCGATGAGGCGTTCCGGTGTACCGGAGGTGGCTCACTGCTCGTCCTCGCCGGTCCCGACCGGGCCGGCGGTCCGCACCGGAAAGAGCGCGGACCAGCAGGCTTCCACCTCACGCTGCTCCTTGCCCCGCCGCAGCCACGCCTGGACGGCCAGGGACACCACGGCGGTGGTGCCCGCGACCGCCACCAGCGCGACTGCGGCCGGGGCGACCGGCACGAGCAGCAGAAGCATGGTGAGGGTCGCCGATCCCCACCCGGTCAGCACCGCGGCCGCGGCCAGCCGCCGGGAGCGAGGCCGGTCGCGGCCCGCCCGCAAGTCGACATAGGCGGGCAGGTACCAGACGTTGCCTGATGCGAAGAACGCGACGACACCGACCGCCAGAACACCGTGGGACATCGGGCAGCACTCTCCTGAGGGTGGGGTTTGCGGGGGAGACGGAGGGGTCAGTGCGGTACGGCGGGTTCGAGTTCGAGTGCGGCGATCTCCGGATGGTGCAGGTCGAAGGCCGGGGACTCGCTGCGGATGCGGGGGAGGGCGACGAAGTTGTGCCGCGGCGGAGGACAGGACGTGGCCCATTCCAGGGAGCGGCCATATCCCCAGGGGTCGTCGACCGTGACCTTCCTGCCGTACTGACTGGTCTTCCAGACGTTGTAGAAGAAGGGCAGGAACGACAGTCCGAGGAGGAATGAGCCGATGGTGGAAAGGGTGTTGAGGGCGGTGAATCCGTCAGCGGCGAGATAGTCGGCGTACCGGCGCGGCATTCCCTCGGCCCCGAGCCAGTGCTGCACGAGGAACGTGAGGTGGAATCCGACCGTCAGCACCCAGAACGTGATCTTGCCCAGGCGCTCGTCGAGCATTTTGCCGGTGAACTTCGGCCACCAGAAATGGAATCCGGCGAACATCGCGTACACCACCGTGCCGAAGAGCGTGTAGTGGAAGTGGGCGACCACGAAGTACGAGTCGGAGACATGGAAGTCCAGGGGCGGTGAGGCCAGGATGACTCCCGTCAGTCCACCGAAGACGAACGTGATCAGGAATCCGGTGGTCCACAGCATCGGCGTCTCGAAGGACAGCGATCCCTTCCACATCGTGCCGATCCAGTTGAAGAACTTCACTCCCG
This sequence comes from Streptomyces sp. NPDC087845, assembly GCF_044742755.1. Classification (NCBI taxonomy): domain Bacteria; kingdom Bacillati; phylum Actinomycetota; class Actinomycetes; order Kitasatosporales; family Streptomycetaceae; genus Streptomyces; species Streptomyces sp. NPDC087845. Next base: position 123,151 of record NZ_JBIUVC010000008.1, on the reverse strand, counting down.
TCGGTACGGCGATCAGGAAGGTCATGAAGGCGAAGAAGGGCAGGAGCACACCACCGGTGACATACATGTGGTGGGCCCAGACGGTGACGGACAGCCCGGCGATGGCGATCGTCGCGGCGACGAGACCGATATAGCCGAACATCGGCTTCCGGGAGAAGACCGGAATGATCTCGGAAACGATGCCGAAGAACGGCAGAGCCAGTACATAGACCTCCGGGTGACCGAAGAACCAGAAGAGGTGCTGCCACAGAAGCGCGCCCCCATTGGCGGGATCGAAGATGTGCGAGCCGAACTTGCGGTCCATCTCCAACGCGAAGAGCGCCGCGGCGAGGACAGGGAAGACCAGGAGGATGAGTACAGCGGTCAGCAGTACGTTCCAGGTGAAGATGGACATGCGGAACATGGTCATTCCCGGGGCGCGCATGCAGATGATGGTGGTGATGAAGTTCACCGCTCCGAGAATGGAACCGAAGCCGGAAAGCGCCACGCCCATGATCCACATGTCGGCACCGATGCCCGGGGAATGCGTGGCGTCGGACAGCGGCGCATAGGCGAACCATCCGAAGTCGGCGGCGCCCTGGGGAGTGAGGAACCCCGCGGCGGCGATCAGTGAACCGAAGAGGAACAACCAGTACGCCAGCATGTTCAGTCGCGGAAACGCCACATCGGGCGCGCCTATCTGAAGCGGCATGAGCCAATTGGCGAATCCCGTGAACAGCGGCATCGCGAACAGCAGCAGCATCACCGACCCATGCATGGTGAATGCCTGATTGAACTGCTCGTTGGAGATGATCTGCGTCCCGGGGCGGGCGAGTTCGGCACGCATCACGAGTGCCATCGCGCCGCCGATCAGGAAGAAGACGAACGCGGTGACGAGATAGAGCGTGCCGATCTGCTTGTGGTCGGTCGTGGTGAGCCACGAGACGACGATCCGCCCGCGGGACGAACGGCCCGGCAGTCCGGTGCCGGGTTGCGTCGCCCCCTCCTCCGCGCCGGCCCGAGCGGTCCGGCGATCGTTCCTGGTGGAGTGCGCGTCGGCGGCCGCGGCCCCGGGGCCGGGGGGTTTGGGCCCCTGCGTGGGGGCGGCCTGATTGCCGTGCGATTCCATTGCGTCCACCGGACCGTGTCCTCCAGCTCTTGCGGTTCTTCGGGCACTCCCCGGCCGCACGGGCGGATCCGGGGAGCGGTCGGGAAGGTCCGGCGGATCACGAGGGGACGGACCGGACCTTCCCGGCCGCACCATGCTCGTCGTGGCCCTCGAAGCCCTCCAGGGACCGACAGGCACCTTCCGCGGGGCCGAACGGCCCTACTGCCGGTCCATCAGGCAGCCGACCGGCCCGATCCGGGCCGGTCCTCGCGACGGGAGCGCACGCACCGACGGACCACCGGCCCGCGTGGCTGTCGTAGGCTGATCGTCCGTGGACCGGTCCCAGCCTGAGGTGATCCGGTGAGCAGATTCCCGGCAGACGGCAGACGGCACACGGATGGACCCAGAGAGCGGCGCCCCGATGACAGAGACAGCACCTACCGCGTCCGGCTCTCCCTCCGGAGCCCCTTCGCCCGGCTCGGCCTTCTCCGCTCCCGACTCGGCCCGAGCCTCCTGCCCCCGGCCGGCGCCCTGGCCCCAGCCCAGCAGGCCGGACAGGATGCACAGCCTGCTGGACGCCGTGATGAGTCTGGGGCGGGGCCTGGAACTGCCCGAGGTGCTGCGCGGGATCGTGGAGGCCGCGGTGACCCTGACCGACGCGGAGTACGGAGCGCTCGGTATCGTCGGGGACGGGCAGAAGCTGCTGGAGTTCCTGCCGGTCGGCATATCGGAGCCGCTCGCCGCGGTGATCGGTCAGACGCCGTGCGGGCGCGGCATCCTGGGTGAGCTGATCCATCACCCGGAACCCCTGCGGCTCACCGATCTGAGCAGCCATCCGCGCAGCTTCGGATTTCCACCCCATCATCCCCCCATGCGCACCTTCCTCGGGGTGCCGGTGCGGGTTCGCGACGAGGTGTTCGGCAACCTCTATCTCACCGAGAAACGGGGCGGGGTGAGTTTCGACGCCGATGACGAGGCGGTGCTGACCACCCTGTCGATCGCGGCCGGGGTCGCCATCGACAACGCCCGCATGTACGACGAGAGCCGCCGCCGGGAGCGGCGTCTGGAGGCACTGGGGGAGATCACCCGCACCCTGCTCTCGGGGACGGACGCCGACGAGGTGCTGCAACTGATCGCCGAGCGGGCGATGGAGGTGGCGGGGGCCGACCGGGCCGCGATTCTGCTGCCGACGCCGCCCGCGTCCCCCTCCGGTGCGTCGGAGGGGTCCGGGGCCGAGGCCCGCCTCACCGTTGCCGTCGCCCACGGCAGGGATTCCGAACGCGTAACCGGGCTGTCCGTACCCGCGCGGGGATCACTGGCCGGACTCGCCGCCCGTACCGGGACACCGGTGCACTGCGCCGATGTCCGAACGGATCCCCGGGCTCATCCGTTCGGTGACGGTGCCGAGGACGGTCTCGGGCCGGTGGTGACGGTGCCTCTGCAGGTCGACACGGGCGCACGGGGCGCACTGCGCCTGGGGCGTCCGGTGGACCGCCCGCCGTTCGACGACACCGAGGTCGCACTGGTCTCGGGTTTCGCCGACCAGGCGGCCATCGCCCTGGAACTGGCCCGTAGGCGGGCCGAGTCCGAGGAGCTCGCCGTCATGCACGACCGGGACCGGATCGCCCGCGATCTGCACGATCTCGCGATTCAGCGGCTGTTCGCGACCGGGATGACGCTCCAGAGCACCACGCGTGTCATCGCGGACCGGCCGGACGCGGCCGAGCGGGTCAGCCGGGCGGTGGACGATCTGGACACCACGATCCGGATCATCCGTTCCACCATCTTCGATCTGCGGACGGCGGACGGTTCGGGCCGCGGCGGGCTGCGGCACCGGATGACGGAGACCGCTCGCACGGCGGCACACGCGCTTGGTTTCCGGCCCTCCGTGCGGATCGACGGGCCGGTGGACACCACGGTGCCGGACGAACTGGCCGAACACGTGGTGGCGGTCGCCGCCGAGGCGGTGTCCAACGCCTCTCGCCATGCCCGTGCGACTCGTATCGGCATCGTGCTGTCGGCCGACGACGCGGTGACCCTGACCGTCACCGACAACGGCATCGGGATCCCGGACGGTGTCGCGAGCACGAGCGGGGCGGGGGCCGATGCCGGCGATCCGGCAGCCGGGCGACCGGGAGGGCTGGCCAATATGCGTACGCGGGCGGAGCTGTGCGGCGGCACGCTGGCCATCGAACAGCCGACGGACGGCGGAACGCGGATCGTCTGGCGCGTGCCGCTCCACGACTGACGGCCGGGGGCCTGTCAGATTCCCGGGACCGGGGGCCGCCCCTGGCGGTCCTTGAGCCGGCCGACGAGCATCGCGGCCTGGATCCGACGGCCCACGCCCAGTTTGGCGAGAATCGAGGAGATGCGGTTCTTGACGGTCTTCTCGGCCAGGAAGAGACGTTCCGCGATCTCACGGTTGGTGAGGCCCTCGCCGATGAGATCCAGGATCTGCCGCTCCCTGGGCGTGAGCCGGTCCAGTTCCGATGTCTCGGACTCCTCGGCAGGGGTGCGCTGAGTGCCCCGCAGCCGTGACATCACGCGGGCGGTCGTCCGTGGATCGAGCATCGACGTGCCTGACGCGACCGTGCGTACGGCGGCGATCAGGTCGGCCCCGTTGATCTGCTTCAGCACATACCCCGCGGCGCCCGCCATGATGGCGTCGAACAGCGCCTCGTCGTCATCGAACGACGTCAGCATCAGACAGGCGAGTTCGGGCATCAGGGCACGCAGTTCCCGGCACACCTCGATACCGGCGTGGTCACCGCCCTGGTCGTCGCCGAGGCGTACGTCCAGCACGGCGACCTGCGGCCTGCTGGCCGGTACGCGGGCCAGTGCCTCCCGGGCGTTGGACGCCTCACCGACGACCTCGATGCCGTCCTCGGCCTCCAGCAGATCGCGTACGCCGCGTCGTACGACCTCGTGGTCGTCGAGGATGAAGACGCGTACGGGGGCAGCGGACTGCGACAGGGGCGTGCTCAGGGGGGACTTCGCGGACTCGTTCACACCATGCTCGATCGCTTCGGGGAAGGGGTGGGCGGGAACCAGTATGTGCCCGCCCGCGGGCCTGGTCCCGCCGGGGTGCCACAGCACGGTGAACGGTCTGTGAACAGGGCCGAAAGGCCCTGCGGCCGGGGCCGGTCAGCGGGCTGGACGCGGTGCCATACTGACGCCGCCAAGATCGTCCGGGCGCTACGGACATCTCTGTTTCCCTGCCCCCCACTGCGCTGCTCCGAGGAGTCACCGGCCCATGAACACCCCGAGCGAGGACTACCACGCACTGCTCGCACGGCACGACGCGATGCGGCTGCGACGACGCATCCTGGCCCCGTCCGGCAGCCGTTCCGAACCGTGGAGCGCCAAGGCCCCGCAGGCGTACGACGGAAGGGCCGACCAACTGCTGATCAGCGACTTCCTGCCACTGGTGAGCCCGCTGGAGGAGCTGATCGCCGAGCTGTACCGGCTTCTGTTCGAGCGGCATCCGTATCTGCGGTCGTTGTTCCCCGAGTCGATGGCGTTCCAACAGGTCCATCTCGTAGGGGTCTTCCGCTACCTGATCGGCAACCTGCACCGCACGGACGAGATGATCGGCGTCTTCGCGCAGTTGGGGCGCGACCATCGCAAGCTCGGTGTGCGCCCCGCGCATTTCGAGGCCTTCGAGGCGGCGCTGATCGAGGCGCTGCGCATGCGTGCGGGCGCCCGGTGGACCAGCGCGCTGGAGGACGCCTGGCTGCGGATGCTGCGGCTGGCCGTTTCGGCGATGGTCAGGGGCGCGGACGAGGCGATCGCCGAACCGCCCAGCTGGGACGCGACAGTGACCTCGCACGAACTGCGCACGCCCGATCTCGCGGTGCTGCGGGTACGGCCCCACCAGCCCTACGCCTTCGAGGCCGGGCAGTACGCGTCCTTGGAGTCGCCGCAGCTGGAACAGGCATGGCGCCCCTACTACCTGGCCCGCGCGCCGCATCCGGACGGCGAGCTGGAGTTCCATGTACGGGCGCGGGGCGCCGGCGGGGTGAGCGACGCCCTGGTGCACGGTACGCGCGAAGGCGGCGCCGTCCGCCTCAGCGCGCCGCGCGGCGCACTGGTCCTGCCCGATCACACCCCGACCGCCGACATTCTGCTGATCGCCTCCGGTACGGGCTGGGCTCCGATGAAGGCGCTGCTCCAGCGGATCGACGCCGAACGCTCCTGCGCGCACCGGGTGCGACTGCTGCTGGGTCCCGCTGCGCCGGAGGAGAGGGGCGCGCCCGAAGAGATGTACGACGCGGCGTACCTGGATGCCTTCCGTCGCGGACGCCCGTGGCTGACCGTCATCGCCGCTGCCTCGGCTGCTCACTCCGCGGGTGCCGGGCTGCAGGCCCTGAACGGAATACTGTCCCCGCGTCCCGGGGCCGCCGCCCGGCAGCACGCCTTTCTGGCCCTGGCCCCCGAGGCATCCATGACGGAGCCGAACCGGGCCGTCTCCGCACGGCTGGCCGCCGCCGGAGTGCCGGCCGCACACATCCATCACGAGGCCACCGGCATCGTCGAGGTCACAGAAATGTCTGCCAGTACGACCAGAACCGGGTTGCTATCAGCATGACGATGACCAGGCACCAGGTCACCGGCACCACGAGAGGGAACTCCAGTACCGCCGCGACCAGGGCACGTGGCACGGGCAGGACGCCATGGCGCAGGTTGTGCACCGTCGTGTGCCAGAACATGAAGATGGTGGCCACCCATACGAGCACGCACCACAGGCAGAGGGCGCCGATGTCGTACAGCGCCTGCGTCATCAGCCACATGCAGAAGCCGACGCCGAGCAGCGTGCCGAGGTTCAGCCCCAGCCAGTACCAGCGCCGGTAGCGTGCGCCCGCCAACAGGCCCGCGCCGGTTCCCATCACCACTCCGAAGGCGATCAGCCCGATGATCGGGTTCGGAAAGCCGAACACCGACGCCTGCTCGCTGCGCATCACATTGGCGCAGGACACCACGGGGCTCAGCGAGCAGGCGGGCACGAAGCCGGGGTCCGCGAGCAGTTCGAACTTGTCGATCGTGATCATGAACGAGCCGAGCAGCCCGAGCGCGGCGGTGATCACCAGCAGCCACCCGAACCCCGGCCTCGCCCCGGCGCACTCCCGGTCGTGGCCCGTTCCGGACGCGACGGCGCAGACCGGGCCATCGGCCTCGGGCCCTTCCGCCACGCCCACCGCTCCGCGCTCCGACACCGTCATGGCCGCCCCCGTACGGAACCGTCCGGCCAGATGACCTCCACCCGGATCCCCCGCGCCCGCGCGAAGGCAACCAGATGCGCGGTGGCGTCCCGGCCGTCCGACGGTGATCCGTCCCATACGGCGAGCAGGGTCCGGCACGTCTCCACCAGACGTTCATCGGCGCCGACACACGCGTCGCGGTCGGCCGGGTCAAAAGGCAGAAGCCGCACCTGCTCGGCCAGGACCAGCAGTTCGCCCGCGGCCCGCCGGTCCCGCTCGGGCAGCACGCTGGGAACAGAACCCTGGGCCGGCAGCATCACCGTCAGCTTCCGTCCGGCCTCCCGTGCGGCGCGCCCGAAGACCAGTGGAAGTCCCGACCCGACCCGCACCAGAGCGGCCGCACCTTCCGCCAGCTGTTTCAGCCGCGCTCCCAGTTCAGCTTCCACCAGTTCCAGAGTCCTGTTGCCCAGGTCTCTGTGCCCGACGACTGCGATCACCACGTTCCCCTCCCGCACACTTCAGTACGGTCCGATCCGACCGCACGCTCCCGCATGCCACGGGCCGGTCCCGGAGCCGCCGTCGGACCGGCCGGTGGCATGCGATGCACCGCAGTGAACCCATCGGAGGTCGCACGCCACTAGGGCCGTTCGGCCCTGGGGCCGTTCGGCCCTGGTGCGGGGACGGCACCACTCGATGTACTCGTGCGGCAGGTGAGCAGACCAGGAGACGAGGCAGCCCCCATGAACCACTCATGCCATCAGTCGCCCGAGCCGTCCGTGCGCACGGACGCGACCATGCCATCGGACGCGGCATCGCTCTGCGGGTCGGCGGCCACCATGCCGCGCCGCACGGTCGAGTTGACAGGCACCCAGGCCCTGAGTCTGCTCGGCCGGGCGCCACTCGGGCGGATCGTCTTCACCCAGCGGGCGCTGCCCGCAGTCCGGCCGGTGAACCATCTGCTGGACCGCGGCCAGATCGTCATCCTGACCCATCAGGACTCGGATCTGTTCGCGCAGGCCCGTGATCACGGCGAGCGGGGAGTCGTGGTCGCCTACCAGGCCGACGACATCGATCCACTGACCCACCTGGGCTGGAGCGCCGTAGCCACGGGGTACTGCCGTCCGGTCACCGATCCGGACGCTCTGGCGCGCTATCAGCGACGGCTCCGCCCCTGGTCGGACCAGGTGATGGACCGTGCGGTACGCATCCGTCCCCATCTGGTCACCGGAATCCGGCTGGTCGCCTGACGCGGTACTTCCCTGCGGAGCGCCGGCGCACGAGCGCTGTGGACCGCGACCGTGGATTCGAGCAGCCGTGGCCCGGAGCGAGGCAGGCTCCGCAGGGCACGGGGCACCGGAGCGTCTCCCGCACGGCGTCCGGCCGAGTGCGCACGAGCCCCTGCCCGGCCGGCTTCCCATGCACGCCGCACACACGCGTCGCCCACGCGGTCGGCAACACCCCGCCGACCCGGACGCTTCATCCACGTACGGGAACGGGGCCTGCGCTGTTCGCGGTGGACGGCCAGGGGCGCAGGGGATTCACACATGAGCATCGAAAATCATGAGGCTCAGCCACGGAAGAATGCGCTTTTCCGATCCCTCGCGCAGGCCGCAGGATGGCCGGGAGCCGGCCTACTGGGGAGGAATCATGTCGTCAGCCATCGAAACGGGTCTGCTGCCCTTCACATCGGAGGTCCGTCCCGAAGGGCTCGCTGTCGGGGGGGTCCTGCTCGCCGACCTCGCTCAGCGCTTCGGAACGCCGCTCTTCGTCTACGACGAGGAACACCTGCGCCGACGCTGCCGCGAGGCGGTCGCCGCCTTCGGCCCGGACAATGTCGCCTACGCCTCCAAGGCGTTCCTGTGCACGGCCATGGCACGACTGGCCCATGAGGAGGGGCTGTTGCTCGATGTCGCCTCCGGCGGCGAGCTGCGGGTGGCGCTGCACGCCGGTGTCCCGGCCGGGCGGATCGTGCTGCACGGCAACAACAAGGACGAGTCGGAGCTGCGCACGGCGATGTCGGCCGGGCTGCGGCACGTGGTGGTCGACAGCTTCGACGAGATGGACCGCATCGAGTACCTGCACGCCAAGGAAGGACTGCCGCCGGCCCGCATTCAGTTGCGAGTGGCGCCGGGTGTTGCCGCAGGTGCGCACGAGGCGATCAGGACCGGGGGTGACGATTCGAAGTTCGGGTTCGGCCTCGCCCGCGGAACCGCCGCGGCCGCCGTGCGGCGGGCCGTCGGCTCCCCGGCGATGATCCTGGAAGGCGTTCACGCGCATGTGGGCTCCCAGGTGCTGGACACGGCGGAGCTCGCGGCGGGCGCCGCTGCCGTGGCGCGGTTCGCCGCGGAGACACGGGTACACCGGCTCACCGTCGGCGGCGGCCTCGGTGTCGCCTACGAGGCGGAACAGACCGTACCCTCGTTCGCCGACTGGGCGGACCGGGTGCGCACCGCGGTGCGCGATGCGGGCTGGGGGGGCGAGGTGACGGTGGAGCCCGGCAGATCCATAGCCGCCCGCGCGGGGCTGACCCTGTACCGGGTGGGCACGATCAAGCGGATCGAGGGCGTGCGGACCTATGTCAGCGTCGACGGCGGAATGAGCGACAACCTGCGCCCTGCCCTGTACGGCAGCCGCTACGAGGTGTTCCTGCCGCGCTGCCCGCGCGCACCGAGGCCGCTGCGGGCACGGCTGGTCGGCAAGCACTGCGAGAGCGGCGACGTGATCGTCGACGAAGCCGCGCTGCCCGCCGGAGTCGAGGTGGGTGATCTCCTGGCCACGCCCGTCACGGGCGCCTACGGGTATGCCATGGCGTCCAACTACAACAAGCTGCCGCGCCCGGCTGTCGTCTTCGTGTCCGACGGTCGTGCCCGCACCGCGGTGCGCCGGGAGACCGAGGAGGACCTGCTGCGCCTGGACGTGGACGAGGCCGCCCGGCCCGTGGCGCCGCAGTGCGCCGCGACGGCCTGAGGGCTGTCCGTAGTCCCTGGTGGTCGTGCGACGGCAGCTGCGGCGCTCGCCGCGTTGTCGGGACGCCCGAATGCATCCAGTATTCGGGCGTCCCTCCGCCTTGCGATGCATCGCATCCGACGCCGCACGCCGATCCACCGGGGATTACGGGACAGCCCTTAGTCTGACCCGATGCTGAACAGTGCCCGATTGCTCGTCCTGCTGCACATAGCCCGCACGGGCACCATCGTGGGCGCGGCCCAGGCTCTGCATCTGAGCCCGTCCGCGATCTCGCACCAACTCGCCCGGCTGGAGCAGGAGCTCGGGGTGGCATTGGTGGAACGTCAGCCGCAGAGCCTGCGGCTGACGGCAGCCGGTGCGCGACTGGCCGAGCACGCGCAGGCCGTCGCCGACCTGATGGCAGTCGCCCAGGACGACCTGCGGGCGCACTCCGGGGGAGAGGCCGGGGTCCTGCGGCTGGGCTTCTTCGCTTCCTCGGGCCTGGAGCTGCTGCCCCGGGCGCTGTCGGCCTTCGCGGCCGAGCGGCCCCAGGTCGAGCTGGAGCTGATCCTGGGGCAGCCGCACGAGCTGGTGCCCGATCTGGAGGCGGGACGGCTGGATGCGGTGGTCGTCTTCGAACATCCGCTGGACCCCTGGTGCCGCCAGGCGACCGTGGATGTGGAGATGTTCTTCGACGAGCCCCAGCTGGTGATCCTTCCGCTGCGGCACCCCCTCGGGCGGCGCACCGAGGTCCGGCTGTCCGCCCTGGAGGGGGAGAGCTGGATCGGTACACACGGCGGTCATACCGGCGAACCGGTTCTGGAACGCGCCTGTGCGGCCGAGGGGTTCCGGCCGCGGGTCCACTGCCGCAGCGATCACTACCAGGTCACGATCAACCTGGCGCGCGCCGGAATGGGCATCGCACTCGTCCCGGCCCTCGGGATCGGCGACACGGCAGGAGTGCACGTCTGCCGACTGGACCACCCCCAACTGCACCGGAGGATCGGGGTCGCCACCCGGCCGACCAACCGCAACCCTCTGCTGCGGATCTTCCTCGCGGAGCTGCGGTCGGCCGCCGAGGAGATCCGGTCGCTGTTGGAGATGCAGTGGTCCTGACCGGCGGGGCGTGCCGCTGCGCGGCTCCGGTGAGGGGCGTGCTGCTACGTGGTTCCGGTGGGCGGCCGGAGGCCGGCCCGTGTCCGGGCCGGCCTCCGGCCGCATTTGCCGTGCGGGCCCCCGCCTCTTGGGGGCCCGCCCTTCATACGGCGGCCCGACGGCGGGCACAGGCCGCGAGAATGCGGCCGACATCCCGGATGGCCTGCACCGCGGCCCGCTCGGTGCTGGGGCCCAGCGCCGGCTCCCAGTGCGCCACCACCGCGTACGCCAGCCGACGTGCCCCGACGATGACCCCGGCATCGGCGCGCACTCCGGTGTCGGTGCCCGTCTTGTTGGCCACCAGAAGCCCGTCGGGCAGCGGGTCCGGGAAACCGGGGGCGTAGGGGTCGTGGTCCACCAGCGCGGGGACCAGACCGTGGTCGGTGTTGGCGCGCATCCAGTGCAGCAGCCGTGCGGAGGCCGCCGGGGAGCTCATCGTGCCGCGTACCGTATGTGTCACCAGCCGTGCCAGGTCCTTCGCGGTGCCGGTGGCGAAGACGGGTGGCACATCCGGGCCCCGGATGTCGCGGACCTTGTCGTGGAGCGTGAGGCGGTCGAGCCCGAGCTGCTCCGCCAGCCGGGCCGTGGACTCGCGCCCCACCAGGCGGAGCAGCGCGTTGGTGGCGCTGTTGTCGCTGACCGAGGCGGTCAGCCAGGCCAGGTCCTCGACGGTCCAGCCGCGTCCGCTCATCCGGTGCAGCAGGCCGGTACCCCGCGCCACGTCCTCGTCGAGGATTTCGACGGTCCGGTCGGCGAGCAGTTCGCCGGTGTCCAGCCGGCGTGAGACCTCGGCGAGCAGCAGCAGCTTCGAGGCGGACGCGACCGGCAGCACCGTGTGTTCGTCGACCCCCACCGTCTCGCCGCCGTCGATGTCGACGGCGGCGACGGCCAGGGTGAGCGGCAGCGCGGCCGAGCGCCGCGCCGCCGCGGCCACCTGGGCCAGACTCATCGGATCCTCACGACTTCCCCCGCCCGCTGCACGGTCGGGCAGCCGCTCCGCACGGCCACCCGTCCCGCCACCACAACGGTATCGATGCCTTCGGGGGCCAGCAGCGGTTGGTCGAACGTGGCCCTGTCGCGTACCGATTCCGGGTCGAGGACGACCAGATCGGCCATGGCACCGTCGCGGACCACTCCGCGGCCGGTGAGCCCGAACCGCCGGGCCGGCAGACCGGTCATCTTGTGCACCGCGTTCTCCAGCGGCACCAGTCGCTGGTCACGGCCGTAGTGGCCGAGCACGCGGGCGAAACTCCCCGCCCAACGGGGGTGCGGTCGGCCGGGTTTGGGGACACCGTCCGAGCCGATCATCGACAGCGGACTGGCGATCACCCGACGGACGTCGTCCTCGCGCATGGAGTGGCTGATGATGGTCACCTCGCCCTGCTCGGCCAGCAGCAGGTCGCACGCGTAGTCGACCGGGTGGACACCGCGCTCGGCGGCGAGGTCGGCGATGCTGCGGCCCTCGGCCTGCGGGTGCGCCTGAGCGGCGGCCACCGTGATGAGGTCCCAGCCGCCGTTGCCCACGGTGTTCTCCCACCCCTTGACGCCCTGAGCGATGTCCGTCCGGATCCGGTCGCGCGTATCGGCCCGGCTCAGCCGTTCCAGCAGGGCTCCGACGCCCCCCTCGCTCGTCCACGGTGGCAGCATGGCGTGCAGGACGGTGCTTCCCGCGGTGTACGGATAGACGTCGCACAGGACGTCCACGCCTTCGGCGCGGGCCTGCTCCAGCCGGGGCAGGGTGCGCAGCGTGGCGCCCCAGGCGTGCCGGCCGGCGGTCTTGTGATGGGAGATCTGCAGAGGGGCGCCGGAGCGCACCGCGATCTCCAGTGCTTCCTCCAGGGCGGTTTCCACCTGTGACATCTCGTCGCGCAGATGAGTGACGTAGGGCTTGCCGTGACGGGCGGCGACCCTGGCCAGCGCGACGATCTCCTCGGTGTCGGCGTAGGTGCCGGGAGGGTAGATCAGCCCGGTGGACAGGCCGGCCGCGCCCTGGCGCAGCGCCCGGTCCAGCAGCGCGCACATGGTGTCCAGTTCGCCGGGCCCCGGCGGGCGGGCCTCGAAGCCCATCACCCCGGCGCGCAGCGTTCCGTGGCCGACGAGCGAGGCGATGTGGGTGCGGCGCAGCGAGAGGTCCTGTCCGGCGGCGAACGCGTCGAAGTCCACCGCGGGCCGTACCGGTCCGAGCCCGAACGTCACCCTGAGATGCTCGGCCAGTACCGGCAGCCGCTCCGGAAGCGAGGGGAACAGGCTCGTCCCGCAGTTGCCGGAGATCTCCGTGGTGACGCCCTGGAGCAGCGGTGCGAGGCGGAGTTCGTCGACCGGCTCCGCTGTGGCGGTGCCGTCGGCGCCATGGGGCGCCGCGAGGGCGTCGGAGTGCGTGTGCACATCGATGAAGCCGGGAGTGACGACCTGGCCGGTCACATCCAGGCTCTCGGCGGCCGAGGCCGGGGTACCGGCGGGGAGTACGGTGATCCGTCCGTCCACCACCGCGATGTCCGCCTCCCTGGCGGGTGCGCCGGTTCCGTCGACGAGCGTGCCGCCGCGCAGCAGCAGATCCAGCGGGCGGCCCATCACAGCACCGTCGCAAGGAAGGCCCGCGTGCGCTCGTGCCGCGGGTCGGTGAACAGGAGGTCCGGGCTCCCGGCTTCGACGACGGCGCCCTGATCCATGAACAGGACGCGGTCGGCGACCTCGCGGGCGAAGCCCATCTCGTGAGTGACGACGACCATCGTCATACCGCTGCCGGCCAGGTCGCGCATGACGCCCAGGACTTCGCCGACGAGTTCGGGATCGAGGGCGGAGGTGGGTTCGTCGAAGAGCATGAGCGCCGGCTCCATGGCCAGTGCGCGGGCGATCGCCACACGCTGCTGCTGCCCGCCGGACAGCTGCCCCGGGTAGTGGTCCGCCCGGTCCGCGAGACCGACGCTGTCCAGCAGCTCCCGGGCCTGCTTCTCGGCCTGCGCACGGGAGTTGCCCTTGACGGCGACGGGCCCCTCCATCACGTTCTGCACCGCTGTGCGGTGCGGGAACAGATGGAACCGCTGGAACACCATGCCGATCCGCTCGCGCTGGCGTCGGACGTCACGGGGGCGCCTCTCGCGCAGGACGCGGCCGGACGGGCCGTGCTGTTCGTAGCCGATCAGTTCACCGTCCATCCACACCCGTCCCGCGTCGATCTGCTCAAGGTGGTTGAAGCAGCGCAGCAGCGTCGACTTGCCGGACCCGGAAGGGCCTATGACACACAGCACCTCACCGCTGCGGACATCGAGATCGATGCCCTTCAGCACCTCGGTGTCACCGAATCGCTTGCGGACCCCACGGGCCCTGAGGATCACGTCGTTCATGCCGCTGCCCCCTTCCTGGTGCCACGACCGGGTACGAGATTCGCCAGGACTCTGCGCCGCAGCGGCGGGGCCGCGCCGGGGCTGTAGCGGCGTTCGACGGCGTGCTGGCCGATGCTGGCGATCGTCGTGAGGACCAGATACCAGAGGGAAGCCACCATCAGCAGCGCCACCACCTCGAAGTTGGCGAGATACAGGTGCTGGGAGACGGTCATCAGATCGGCGCCCGCGATGACCGAGACCAGCGAGGTCGTCTTGAGCATGGAGATGAACTGGTTGCCGAAGGGCGGGATGATCACCCGCATCGCCTGCGGGAGGATGATCCGGGACAGGATCTGACGGTTCGACATGCCGATGGACGCACCGGCCTCACGCTGCCCGGGGTCCACGCTCTGCATGCCCGCCCGCACGATCTCGGCCATGTAGGCACCCTCGTTGATGGAGAGGCCGAGCAGCGCAGCCACGAACCCGGTGATGACCTGGTTGGACTGCCAGCTGACGAGCTTCGGCCCGTCGAACGGGACACCGATGCTGATCACCGGGAACAACAGGGCCAGGTTGAACCAGAAGATGAGCTGGACAAGCAGCGGGGTGCCTCGGAAGAACCAGGTGTACGCACTGGCGGTGAGACGCAGAACCGGGCTGTCCGAGAGCTGCATCACCGCGACGACTACCCCGATGGCGATGCCGACGGCCATCGAGACGAGGGTGAGCTGAATGGTCACCGCGAGACCGTTGAGTATCACGCTGTCGAACTGGTACTTGGCGACGATGTCCCAGTGCAGGTTGGGATTGACGATGATCGTGTAGGCGAGCCAGACCGCGAACAGTGCGGCGGCGAAGACCGCCAGCCAGCGCCCCGGACGGGGGCGCCGGCTCACCTGGAGGGTGAGGTCCTCGTCCAGTGGTACCGCTTCGGTGGTGCCCGCCGGTGCCGGACCGAGGGCGGCGCCGGACGTTTTCTGATGGGTCATGTCGGTACTCACTGCCCGTCGTTGACGGTGGCCTCGGAAACGGCACTGCCGCCGACGCCCCAGGTGTCGAGAATCTTTCTGTAACCGCCGTCGTCGATCAGCTCCTGGAGGGCCTTTTGGACGGCGTCGCGCAGCCCGCCCTGGCTCTTCGCGACAGCGATGCCCCACGGTGCGGTGCCGTACTGCTTCGGCAGGACCTCGTACGCGCTGTTCTTCTTGGTGAACATCTTGGCGACGGGATAGTCGACGATGGTCGCGACCGCCCGCCCGCTGTCCAACTGGAGCAGCCCGGTCGGCGCGTCCTCGCTCTGCGAGATGCGCATCCTCTCCTGGCACTTGGCGTTCTGCTCCTCGCCGATGTGCAGGTTCGAACTGCCCTTGGCGAGGACGACGGACTTTCCGCACAGGTCCGCGAGGGATGTGATCCCCTGCGGATTGCCCTTCTTCGTCATGATGACGCCACCGGTGCGGAAGTAGTCGACGAAGTCGACCGCCCGGCGCCGCTCGGCGCTGTCCGTCATGGACGACATGACCAGGTCGAAGCGTCCCGATTCCAGACCGGGGATCAGCCCGTCGAAGGCGGCATTGCTGAGTTCGAGCTTCAGCTTGAGCCGCTGGGCGATGGCCTTGGCCAGCCCGGGGTCGACACCGGTGAGCCGTGTGGTCCCGGACTCGTACATCTCCATCGGCGGATAGCCGACCGCGGTGGCCACACGCAGCACACCCTTCTGCCGGTGCTGCGCGGGGACCAGCTCGGCCGCGGTCCGGCCGGCGGTGGCCTGCGAGGAACTGCCGGACGGGGCATCGCCCTGGCCGGAGCGCCCACAGGCGGTGGCCGCGAGGACCACCACGGCCAGGGCTGCCAGACAGCGCAGAGAACGGGGACGATTCATAGGATTTCTCCCTTACGGGGTGGCGGTGCGCCGATGCTGGCAGCCGCGCCCGGGTGAACGGAAGATGATGAAGCTATTCATGCCTGACCATCGAAATCTGTACGGGTGCGGGCCCCATGGGCGAGGACCCCGAATGGGAACGGGGGGATCCGATGCGACAGCCGCTCTGTGCGGGCCTCTTCCACCCTGACGACCATGGCGGCGACGGGACCCGGCCGGTGCGGCACGTGCTCGGCACCGTGTCGGCCCGGACGGGAACCGTTCGAGCGATGGTTTGGGTGGCCCCGAGGTGGGACTGCCGGTTGCAGCCGGCCGGGACGTGGTCGGTCTTGCAGAAGAGGATGTCGGCTGCCTGAGGCGCGTGCGCCACTGACTTGACAATCAAGCAGGTGGTGCTGCGATAGTCGGCGCGTGCGTATCGGCCTCCTCGGACCCCTGGTGCTGGACACCGGAACCGGCCCGATGCCGGTCGGTGGCCCGCGGCTGCGGGCGCTGCTGGCCAGGCTGGTGATGGACGCCGGGCGCGCTGTGCGGCCGGAGGTCCTGGCCGAGGCGCTGTGGGCTGAGGCTCCGCCCGCCGACCGGGCGAATGCTCTGCAGTCGCTGGTGTCCCGGTTGAGGCGCGTCTTGGGCGACCCCGTGCTGCTCACCTCCGGACCGGCCGGATACCGGCTGGCCATCGAAGCGGATGCGGTGGACGCCGTCCGGTTCGAGCGGCTGGCCCGCGCGGGTCGGCGCCTGCACGCCCAGGCCCGGCCCGCCGAGGCTGCCGCCACCTTGCGGGAGGCCCTGAGCCTGTGGCGCGGCCCCGCCCTGGCGGACGTGCGCGAGGCACCCTTCGCCGACGCCGAGGCCGAGCGGCTCGAACGGGCACGGTTGGCCGCCCTGGGGGACCGGATCGAGGCCGACCTCGCTCTGGGAACCGACCCCGACCTGGTCGCCGAGCTCGAATCGTTGACAGCAGACCATCCGCTGCACGAACGGCTGCATGCCCAGCTCATCCGGGCCATGGCCGCCGGCGGCCGGGGCGCCGAGGCGCTGGCCGCCTACCAGCGGCTGCGCGGCAGGCTGGCCGACACCTTCGGCAGCGACCCCGGACCGCAGCTGCAGGCAGCTCATCTCGCGGTGCTGCGCGGCGAGATCCCCCAGCCGAAGGCCGAGCCCCAGCCGAAGACCCACCCCCAGCCGAAACCCGACCACCAGCCGCAGCACCACCAGCGAGCCCGCCGGTCGTCGTCGAAGGGCAACCTGGACGCTCCGCTGACCAGCTTCGTGGGCCGCGAGGACGACGTCCGCCGGGTGGTCGAGCTGCTCGGTCGGGCCAGGCTGGTCACCCTGGTCGGCCCCGGAGGAGCCGGCAAGACCCGGCTGGCCAACACCAGCGGTCGGCAGCTCACTCCGTCGGGCGGGGTGTGGTTCGTCGCCCTGGCTCCGGTCGGCGCGGACGACGTGCCCCGCGCGGTGCTCGACGCCCTGCGGGCGCGCGAGGCCGGCGCGCTCAAGCGCACTCCGGCACCGGACCGCCCGCCCACGGCACCGGGCAGCACCCCTGGTTCCCCCGAGGAGATCCTGGACCGGCTGGTCGAGGCGCTGGGGTACGACGATCTGGTGCTGGTGCTGGACAACTGCGAGCACGTGGTCGAGGCCGCCGCGACGCTTGCCGAGACCCTGCTCGGCCGGTGCCCCCGGCTGCGGGTCCTGGCCACCAGCCGGGAGCCGCTGTGGATCGGCGGCGAGACCCTGCACCCGGTGCTCTCCCTGGCACTGCCGGAACCGGGCTCCACGGTCCGGCAGGCCCGCGCCTGCGCGGCGATCCAGCTGTTCTACGACCGGGCCGCCGCGGTCCGTCCCGGCTTCGCCGCGGAGGGCGGCTCGCCGGACGGCGGCACGCCGGCGGCAGTGGTCGAGATCTGCCGCCGCCTGGACGGCCTGCCCCTGGCGATCGAACTGGCCGCGGCACGGTTGCGCACCCTGCCGATCGAGGTGGTCGCGGCCCGACTGGACGACCGGTTCAGGCTGCTCACCGGGGGCAGCCGCACCGCACTGCCCCGGCACCGGACCCTGCGCGCCGTAGTGGCCTGGAGCTGGGACCTGCTGGACACCGACGAGCGAGCGCTCCTGGAACGGCTGTCGGTGGTGCCCGGTGGCTTCACCGAGGACGCGGCGCAGGCGGTCGGCGGGCTCGACGCCCGACTCTGCGACGTCCAGGAGCTGCTGACGGCGCTGGCCGACAAGTCCCTGCTGCACCCGATCGGCGCCGACGACACGGGCGAACCGCGCTACCGGATGCTGGAGACCATCCGGGAGTACGGCCTGGAGCAGCTCGCCCGGCGCGGGGAGATCGATGCCGTCCGCGGACGGCATGCCGGGTTCTTTCTCGAACTGGCCGAGGCCGCGGAACCCCGCCTGCGCACCCGCGAACAGCTGCGCTGGCTGGCCCGGCTGTCGGCCGAACGAGACAACCTGCTGGCCGCCATCCGCTGGGCGGTCGAGTCCGGGGACGCCGGCACGGCGGTCCGGTTCGGCGCCGCGCTGTGCTGGTTCTGGACCATGCGGGACAACCCGCCGGAGTCGCTGGATCTGCTCGGCCGGGTGCTCGGCGTACCCGGGCCGTCCGATCCGGTGGCCCACGCGACGGTGGTCGCGGCCCATGCGCTCGCCACCCAGGCCATCAGCCGGCCGGAGGAGACGGAAGCCGCCTTCGGCCGGATCGGGCAGGCGATGGAGGGCATCGCCCCCGGAGCCCATCCCCTGCTGGAACTGGCCCGGTTGGCCGCCGCGGTCGCCGTACCGACGCCGCAGGATCAGGGCGCCGCGACGGAGTCGGCCCCGGGTGCGACCGACGTGCCGGAAGAACCGGATGAGCCGGACGACGAGTCGGAGGACCCCTGGAGGCGGGCGTTCGGGCTGCTGGTCCGGGGCCTGCTGGCCATGCACACCGGGAACGTCACCCGAGCGAAGGACTGCCTCACCCGCGCGCGGACCGGCTTCGAGGAGCTCGGGGAACGGTGGGGCCTGGCGATCACCCTGAGCACCCTCGGGTCGATCCTGCGGCTGTCCGGCGAACTGGCCGGTGTGCTGGCGATGAACGAGCAGGCCACCCGGTACTTCCTGGAGCTCGGTATGCAGGAGTACACGATCGAGAACGAGGTGCAATCCGCTCTGATCCACGCTCAGGCGGGGGACGCGGACGGCGGGCGTCGGCAGTTGGAGGGCCTGCTCGACCAGGTGGCGCAGACCGAGTCGGCGGAGCCGTGGGCCCAGGTGCGCCTGGGCCTGGCCCAGCTGGAGTGGCGCGCCGGACGGCTGGGGCCGGCCCGCGAACACGCACGGGCCGGACTGGCTGAGACGCCACCCGGCCAGGCGATCCCGTCGCACCTCGCCGCCCTGCTGCTGGGAGTGCTCGCCCAGGTGGACGCGGCGGACGGTTTTCCGGACGACGCGGTACGCCGGCTCGACCATCCGGCGGTGCACCTGATGCTGACCTGGGACACTCCGGTCGCGCCCCGGATCGCGGTGGTGGTCGCCGGAATCGAGCTGTGCCGCGACCGGCCGGGTAGAGCGGGACAGCTGCTCGGGGCCGCCGCCACGCTGCGAGGCTCGGACGATCTCGGTGACGCCGACGTGCGGAGGATCGCCCAGCGGGCCACTGCCGACCTGGGAGTCGCCGGGTTCGCGGCAGCACACGCCGCGGGCGCGACGATGCCGCGGAGCGGGGCCAGAGACCTGGTGTCCGCGGTCATCGCCGCGCCCGAGCTCCGCCCGGGCTGCTCCGCTCAGCCGGTTTGAGACGCGGCCGGGGCGGTCGGAGCCGGTTTGCCGAACATGGCGCAGGTCACGGCCGTCCGGAGTGCCTGGTCGGCCTCGGCGATCTCCGGGTCGGCCTCGAACTCGAACAAGAACTCCGTCGGGACGAGGACGGTGGCGGTGCGACTGCCGGTCCTGTCGGTCATGTTGCTACTGGAATAGCCGGTTATTCCTCCGTCGTGGGCCCAGATGGTGCCGCAGGGTGTCGAGCCCGTCTCGATGCCCAGCCCGGAGCCCGGCCCGTTCTCCGGGTTCTTCGGGTCCATCGGGACGGTGGCGCGCATCTCTTCCAGCTGGGCCGCGGGCAGCAACGTGCCCGACATCAACGCGGTATAGAAGCGCGACCAGTCCTGCGCGGTGGACACCACCGCCCCGGCGGCACCGCCCCAACTCGGGTCGTTGCCGGAGACGTCCACGTGACCGTCGTGGCGCGCCCCGGCAACCTCCTTGAACTCGGCGGGCACGCCCGGTGGCATGTGGTCGGAGTCCGGTTCGTAGCCATGAGCATGCTGGCCACGCCAGCTGGAGCCCGTGGCGAAGTAGGTGTGCTTCAGATTCAGTGGCCGGGCGATCCGGTCACGGATCAGGTCGGCGAGGCTCGCCCCGGTGACCTGTTCGAGGACGGCGCCGACCGCGGCGTAGTCGGTGTTGCTGTACGACCACTTCGTGCCCGGGGCGAACAGCGGCTCGTGCTTCACGCCCAGGGCGAGCAGCTCCGTGGAGGTCCACTGCCGCCTGTCCTTGCCGAGGATCGACTGCAGGAGCGCGGTGTCCTCGGTGTAGTCGAAGAGGCCGCTCGTGTGGTTCAGCAGCATCCGCAGCGTGATCGCCTCGCCGTTCGGGACCTTGCCCGGCAACCATTTCTCCACCGGGTCGCTCAGGGCGAGCTTGTCCTCGGCCGCCAGCAGCAGAACGAGAGTGGCCATCATGGTCTTGGTGTTGGAACCCATCCGGAACTCGTCTCCCACGTCGAGCCGGTGATCCCGCTCGGCCCAGGGAGCCTGCTCGGCGATCTCGATGGGCTTGCCGCGGCCATCGTCCACCCGCACGATCACACCCGGCGCCCCGGCGTCCACCAGCTTCTGCGTCAACAGCGTCAACCGGGCCCGCTGCGCCTCGGCCCCACCCCGGGCCGTGGCGTGCGCGGACTGAACGGCCGGTACAGCCCGAGAGGGAGCCGGGGACGCGGCACATGCCGCCAGGCTCAGGGCCAGAGCCGATGTCGTCACAAGAGTCGGCGCCACCCGCAGTCGACGCGACCACGCAGCACGATCCGAAGAAAAAGTACGTTGGGACATTGATCCGTTCCTCTGGGCAATGGGTGACCTGGACGACCTCAGCCTCGGACCTGCGGCTGGCAGCGCACGCACAGCACGCTGTCAGGCGCACCGATGTGGTCACGGCCGCTTCAAGTGGTGCCGTGGTGCCTGGGTGCCGGCGCACACCTGCATGCGCTCAGGGAGGTACGACCGGCAGGGCGCGGCCACTGATCACCGACAGCGGGCCCCGATGCCGGAGCTACGGTGAAGTGGCACGCGGCCTTCTGCAGCGGATCAGGAAGGTGGCAGCCCTCCCCGCCGGCCGAGCACGTTCGAGCCGCTCGCGTCGGTTTCGCCCGGCCGCGTACCGGCTCACAACCACCCGCAGCGCTGTGCCTGGAGGGCCATCTGGAAGCGGTTCGCGGCGCCCAGCCGGGCCATCAGGATCTGCACGCGGCGGAACAGCGTGCGGCGGCTGATGCCCAACTCGCGGGCGATGACGTCGTCGCTCGCGCCGCCCGCGAGGAGCCACAGCAGGCGACGGTCCGCGGGTGGCAGACCACCCGGGCGGGCGGTGCGGCCGTGGAACGGCAGGGCGCTCAGCCAGGACTGCTCGAACAGTGCCACGAGCGCGGAGAGCAGGCCGCACGGCTGTACGACCAGCATGGTGTTGTGCACGTCGGCCTCTTTGATCGACAACGACACGAGTGCGTACGCCTCGTCGATGATCACGAGTTTGACCGGCACCGACGGCAGCACCCTGGCCTGTTCGCCGGCCTTGATGCACGGTTCGACGGCTTCCTTCAGGTGACCCGGATGCTCCAGCGACTCCCGCGAGTACACGACACGCTGCGTCACACCGCGGGCGAGCGTGGCCAGCGCGTCGTCCGTGGCCCCGGACAAGGGGAAATACGGAGGCGACTCGAACTGCCGGATCTGATCGCGGGCGCTCGCCCAGGCCTGACGAATCCTGGGGCCGATGGCGTCGCCGGTGACGACCTCGACGAGGTTGTCGTTGTACGCGGCGAGCCGCTGTCGCCGGAAGGACTCGAACGCGCCTCCGACCGTGATGCGCGACTCCTCGACCTCGGCCGCCCGGTGCCGGGCGAGGATCTCCAGGCCCGCGGTGGGCGGAACCGGGGCCACCACATCCCCGTCCGCCTCGACGGCACTGGCCAGGCCGGCGTCGACGAGTGCGGTGTACGCCGTGGCGAGTTCCGCACCGCCCAGACCGGTCGCGGTTTTGATCGCACTCAGCGGAGCGGGGGCCAGCTCCAGCAGCGCCCGATAGACCTGGCCCGCCGCGTGACCGATTCCCAGAAGCCGAAGGGCCTCGCCGAGTTTCGCGTTCGTCATACCGAGCATTATCGACGGCTCCTGTCGGGGCTGTGGCCGATCTGTGCCAGTGGCAGTCTTCGGCACCGAACGCGCGCGGGGCCGGATACCGTCCGGGAGTCGCCGACGACCGGCGGCAGCGAGGGCGCCCGGGCCGCACCGGGAGGGAGCCCGGCCTGTCCGCAGGGCCTCCCTGTCTCTCGCCGCCGAGAAACTCACCCAGAAGAAGGTGCATGACGTGGCCAAGGGCCGAAAGAACGGTCTCTACTCAGGGATCTCCGAGGAACTGTCCGCCCTGATGCGGGCGGGGTGGGCGGACACCGAGCGGCACGACCTGCGGCTCGACGAGCAGGCTCCGTACGCGGCCCGCCGCCGCGCCGCGCTCTCCGCGCGCTTCCCCGGCGAACGCCTGGTGATCCCGTCGGGGAATCTCAAGGCCCGTTCGAACGACGACACCTACCCGTTCCGCCCGTACTCGGGCTACGTGCACATGACCGGAGACCGGGCCCGGGACGGCGCGCTCGTCCTCGAACCCCGTGCGGACGGCGGCCACGACGCCTACTGCTACCAGTTGCCGCGGGACAGCAGGGACACCGACGAGTTCTGGACCGGTGCCACGGCGGAGCTGTGGATGGGCCGGCGCCGCGCCCTCGCCGAGTCGGAGACCGTGCTCGGCCTGCCCTGCCGCGACGTCCGCTCGGCGGCCCGTGACCTGGCCGGCGCCTCCGGTGCGCCGACCCGGATCGTCCGAGGTCTCGACCCGTCTCTGGAGGCCGCCGTCACCACCGAAGAGGAGCGCGACGCCGAACTGGAAGAGGCACTCGGCGATCTCCGCCTCGTCAAGGACGACTGGGAGATCACCGAGCTCCGCAAGGCCGTGGACTCCACCGTGCGCGGATTCACCGATGCGATCGGTGAGCTCTCCGGGGCGGTCGCGTCGTCCGAGCGGTGGATCGAGGGCACGTTCTTCCGCCGCGCACGCCTTGAGGGCAACTCCGTGGGCTACGGCTCGATCTGCGCCGCGGGCGAGCACGCCACGATCATGCACTGGACGGACAACGACGGTCCGGTGCGCCCGGGGGAGCTGCTCCTGCTCGACGCCGGCGTGGAGACGCACACCCTCTACACCGCCGACGTCACCCGCACGCTTCCGATCAGCGGGACCTTTACGCCCCTGCAGCGCAAGGTCTACGACGCGGTGTACGAGGCCCAGGAGGCAGGCATGGCCGCCGTCAAGCCGGGCGCCGCGTACCGCGACTTCCACGAGGCGTCCCAGCGCCATCTGGCGGCCCGGCTGGTCGAGTGGGGCTTCATCGAAGCCCCGGCCGACCGCGCGTACGAACTCGGCCTCCAGCGCCGCTTCACCATGGCGGGCACCGGTCACATGCTCGGTCTGGACGTCCATGACTGCGCGCAGGCCCGGCAGGAGGAGTACGTCGACGGTGTGCTGGAGCCGGGCATGGTGCTCACGGTCGAGCCCGGCCTGTACTTCCAGCCGGACGATCTCACCGTGCCCGAGGAGTGGCGCGGAATCGGCGTCCGGATCGAGGACGACCTGGTCGTCACCGACGACGGCCACGAGAACCTGTCCGCGGGCCTGCCGCGATCGGCGGACGACGTCGAGGCGTGGATGGCCCGGTTCGCAGGTTGAACGCGTCGAGGGCCGGACAACCGGTACTCGGAGTGGAGGGACCACTTCGAGCGCGGGGTGAGGTAGCGGACCGTCACCGCGCGGCCCGCGCCCGGTCCTGTGCGGTGCCGTTCTCCCCGAGCTCGGCCATGTTCAGTGGCGGCCGGTGGACGGGGAGCTGCTCACCAGGTCGGCCATCCAGTCGTGGTCGGGACAGAAGTGCCGCCGGCCGGTGAGGGTGTGCCAGGGCTAGTTGTGCTCGGTGTCGATGCTGAACGGTGAGTACCGTCGGTCGGGGGCCTCCTTGTCCGACCACTCGAAACTGGCGCCGACCTGCACGGGCCGTTCCTGGGTGTCGGAGAACACCACCGGGCGCTCCGCGACCGACGCGGCCAGTTCCGGGAGCCCGGATCCGGGTCCGACGCGGTCGGCGCGATGGCCGAACCCCTCCGCCGCGAGGCGCCCGGTGGTGGTGCCGGACGGGGCCAGGATCGCCTCGCACATGTTGTCCGCATCGAGCAGCGGCCGCCCGAGGGCCGCTCCCCGGGTGGCCGCGCCGCATCGCGTCGCCACCCGACCTGCCTCCGGGCCCGGCGTGACGGTCACCCCTTTGACCGTCACGCCGCACTCCTCGGCCAGGGGCCCGAACGCGGCCATCCGGTCCGCGACTGCGGTGTAGTCCCGCTCGACCAGTGTCACCGCCGGTGCGTTGCGTCCTGGTTCCGGCGGGGCCCGTCCGTCGCGCCAGTCGGTGACGCGACCACCCGGCTGGGCCGTCTCCCCCTCCGTGTCGTGCTGCACGCCGACCCGGCATGGTTCGACCGGTATCGACCCGCCCGGAGGACTACTGGCTGCCATCGGGCCAGGGCAAGCGGACCGAGCTGGCTGAACAACCGGCCAGGACGGAATGCGCCTGCTCACCGACGTCTACACGCCCGACGCACCCGTATGGCTGCACGAGCTGCCCGCCGTCCAGGTCCTGCGCCGGGCATGGGTGCAGCAGTACGTCGTCGACGCGGAAGACGGGGTGCCGCGGCGGGACCCAAAAGCCTGCCCGCCAGGCGCATTACGCCTGGTCAGTCCCTATGACGCCGAAGCCCGCGCGAGCGTGAAACGCGACTTCAAATGGGACGGCTTCAAAGCCCATCACCCTGACCGGCCCCATCCAGAGCGGCAGATCGGCCCAGACCGCCGGCCCCTACAACCAGTTCGCTTTCACCGTGGACTGGGACGCCAAGACGGTGATCTGCCCAAACGGCAAGACCTCTCGCCAGTGGCGTGATGCGTTCTCCATCCGAGACGCTCCGATCATCCGGATCGCCTTCTCGCCCACCGACTGCCGTCCCTGCCCCGCCCGTCCCCAGTGCATCAGCTCCAACCGAGCCATCAAGCGGGAGATCACCCTGCGGCCCCGCGCAGAACGCGAAGCGATCCAACAGGCCTGTGCCGCCCGGGGAACACCCGAGTGGCGGGCACGCTACGCGGCCCGCAACGGCATCGAGGGCACCATCTCCCACGCCGTCCACACAGCAGGTCTGCGGCAAAGCCGCTACCGAGGACTCGCCAAGACCCGGCTCCAACACCAGCTCACCTCAGCCGCGGTCAACCTTGCCCGTCTCGATGTCTGGACCGCGGACAGGCCCCGGGCCAGGTCTCCGGGGCCGGGTCGACGCACGGGGCTTCATTCGCCCCACTGCCAGTACTGTTCGGGTTGGGCCGGCGCGGCGCAGTCGGAGAGGGTCAGCCGGGGGCTGGGGTGGTCCCGATCGTTCCAATGGGCGGGGAACTCGCGGTCGTCCTGGTGCAGGCAGTGGTTGCCGCTGCCCTCGATCCGCACTGCCGTGCGCTTCCACGTCGGGCTCTTCCACGGCACACGGGTCCATTTCTGGTTCGGACTTCCGCCGCGGCAGGGTTCGAGCCGGACCCGCGGGCCGTCGGCCGTGAGACAGGAGTCCGGCTCGTTCCGGAGCCCGATCGTGCCGTCCCGCCTCATCCTCCACCGCTGCCCGGCGGATCCGTCACACGCGTGGATGCGGACTGTCCGGTTCCCCGGCGAACCGTCTGCCGCGTCGAGGCACTGGGCCGGATCCGGGCCGGTGAAGTACGTGGTCCGGCCGATGTCTCCGAGGATCTCACCGGGCCGTGGAGAGCGATGGACCTGTTCGTACTGACGATGGAGCCACAGTTTCCAGTCTTCTTGCAGCGAACCGCGGTAGGGAGGTACGTTCGCGCACCATCCGGTGGCGCGGCACCGGCGTTTGGCAATGTACCAACGTGCCACCCGCTCCTTCTCCGCCGCCTGCCCGGGCGTGAGGTTCGCCTTCATCGCCGACATCGTGTACGCGAGGTACGACATCACGGGAACTCCGAGGGCGTAGCCCACCTTCCTGAAGTACCGGGCCGCGATGCCGTGGTCGCTGTGGTCGACACCGCCGCCGAGGCCGAACGCGAACGATGCGTTGTCGTGGTCCATGGTCAGGACACGTTCCGCACGGCTGCTCCTGACCAGGGTGGAGAGGGTCGCGAGCAGCCGTTGCTCGCTGTAGCGCGGGGCGCCCAGGAATCCGTAGACGCTCTTCTTGGTTCCGTCGAAGAGCTTGAGCACGCTGTTCGCTTCCTGGCCGTGCGGAAGCCCGTCGTGGAGATCGAGGAAGGTCAGTCGGACGTCAGCGCTCCGGGCTCTGCCGTCGAGCAGGAACGACCGGACCCGGATGTCGCCGACCTGCACATCGGACTGGTCCCAGTCGTCGGCGGCTCCCGCCATGGCCGCATAGGCCGACCGTACCCCGTACTCCCTGCGGTCCACGTACTCCAGTGCCTTGATGCGGTTCGCGATGGCATCGTCTCCCGCGGTCAGATAGACGGTGTGGAGCGGGCATCTCTCCCGGATGGTCCGCATGATCTCCGGGTTCATGAAGAACAGGTCGTCGTCGGGGTGTGCCACGCCCACCAGGGTGCGACGGCAATGGGACGGGTCCTTCTGCGAGTTGGCCGCCGTGCCGGGGCGGGAAGGCGGGGTCGGTTCGGAGGAGCAGCCGGAGCCCGACAGGGCGCAGAGGACCACGGCCGCAGCCAGTGCGCGGAATGTGTGCCGCGGGCGACGGTGACTCCCGTGGTCCCTCGACATCTTCCCGCCCATCCGTGGCCTCGTCCCTTGCCGGGTGCTCCTCCAGCGGATGATCAACGCATGGGGCGAACGGAACCAACCGACGCGCCGGGGGCACACCCGGTCGGCGGTCGGACACGGTAGGCCGTATGCCTCTGAGGAGCTTCCGTCTTCAGGCCGGGCCGGCCGGCCCGGCCCTGCCGCCGTCCGGCCGTCGCTCCGTCCTGTCGGCGCCGCGGCACCGGTCCCGTACCACCAGGGGCACGCACCACAGGGATGCGGCTCCGGGTGTCGGGTGTCCGACGGCGTCTGCGCTGCCGGCGGCTGCCCGAGGCGGTCGTGCAGTGCCCGGTGGCCGGTGGCGGACACGTCGAGCGCGCGTGTCGTGCCGATCCGCGTGACTCAGCCGACCGTGAGGGCGTGGCTGCACACGGCGGCACCCACCGCGCCGGCCAGGTGGGGCCGACCGGAGACCGCTCGCCGTCCTGGTCCGGACCCGAGACGCACCAGGTGATCGGCGGGGCGTTCTGCGCGACGCCGCCCGGACTTCGCGGCCGAGGTGACGGCAGGAACGTTCCCGGGGCCGGAGCACACCTTCCGACGACTGGAGTCGGGGCGCAGCGGACGGCGAGCAGCTGCGCGACTGCTTGCCGCCCATGCTCGCCGCGAGTCACCGGGGCTCCGTCGCCGGCCACACACGCGGGTACGGCACGCGCAGTGACTCCGGTGCGACCGGGGTGTGTTCGGCGGCTGCGTGGAGGCGTCCGTCGCGCAGGACGACGGCGCCGCTGCGGAGCGTCGTGGTGGTCAGCTCGGCGGCGAGCGTCTCGGCTGTGCGGCCCAGGAGCCGTGCGGCGTCGGTCAGCCAGGCCCGCGCGTGCAGGTAGGACTCGACCTCGTCGGCCGGGATGCCGCCGCGGATCATCAGGGCGAACGAGAAGATCCGCCGGGCCCCGTACCAGACCGCTCCGTCCGGGTCGTCCACGAGACGCCGGGACCGGCGCAGGGCGCCGGCGAACGCCGCATCGGGATCCGTCAGTACGGGCCCGTGCGAGGGGAGCAGTACGCGCGGGGCGAGGTCGGCCATCCGCTTCAAGGAGGCGAGCGCCGTCGTGGCCGCGTCGAGACCGTCGAGGGCGAGGTTCACCCAACCGACGTCGTAGTCCGACAGCGCGTCCCCGACCACCAGCAGTCGCTCCTCCGGCTGCCACAGCGCCAGATGCCCGGGGGTATGCCCGGGCGTGCGGATGACCTCCCAGTCGGCTTCCCCGAGCCGGAGGATCTGTCCGTCGTCGAGCGATACGTCGACCGTGTAGGGGGCGACCGGCTGGTCGAGGTACTCGGCCGCGCAGCAGCCCGGGTCCCTGCGGGAGATCGCCTCCGCCTCCGGTGCTCCGGCCGCGATGCTGGCGCCCCTCGCCTGGAGGAGGGCGTTGCCGCCGACGTGATCGGAGTGCCAGTGGGTGTTCACGACCAGGCCGATGTCCCCGGCGTGGGCGCGGGCCCAGTCGGCCGTCTCCTCGGCATGGGCGACGAACCCGCTGTCGACCAGGACCGGTTGGCGTCCTGGCAGCAGCAGCGCATTGGCATCGGGGAACGGCCTCTGCCGCCAGGTCATCCAGGACGGCAACGACGGCTGCGGGCTCACGGAGCGGGCCTGTCCACGCGGATCAGCGTCTGCTGTCCGTTGGCGACGAGCTTCCGCCGTCCGTCCTGGACGCCGAACACCTCCAGTTTGCACACGGTCAGGGTGCGTCCGGACTTCAGGACGGTCCCGACCGCCTCGATGCGGTCACCCACGGCGGGCGCCAGCAGGTTGATCTTGTACTCGACGGTGAGTACCTCGGTGTTCTCGGGAAACAGCGTGAAGGCGGCATAGCCGCCGGCGGTGTCCGCGATGGCGCTGGTGGCGTCGGCGTGGAAGTAGCCGTGCTGCTGGGTGACTTCGGGGCGGCTCGGGAGCGCGATGTGCACGCATCCGGGTCCGATGTGGGTCATCCGTGCACCGAGATGGCCCATGAGCCCTTGACTGTCGAAGCCGGCCCGGATGCGTGCCTGCACCTCGGGGCTCGCCTGTTCCTGCTGCGTCGGGTCTTCCACGTGTTCTCCTTCGACGGACACCGCGGTCTGTGAACGGGGAAGGCGGGCCGGCAGCCGGACAGGCGTTCCGCCGACGGGAACCCACCGATGACGATCATCATGGCACCGCAGGCGTCGGAGCCATCGGCGGCGGGAAGGGCGCCGGTGTCGGCGCGACAGCGGACCGGTGAGCGTCCGGCGGCTCGGCGGAGCATCTGCTCGGACAGGTCGATGCTGATCACGGTGGGGAAGGTGCCGGCGAGCAGGGGGCTGAACAGGCCCGTTCCGGAGCCGAGTTCCCAGCAGGGGTCGTGCGGGATGGGGCCGCCGCGGGCCAGGGCATCGTGCAGCGGGTCGTCGCGGCCGGTGGCCTGCCCGGTGTCCCGGGAGGCGGCGTACCGGTCGAACAGGTCGGAGAAGAAGCGGGCTGCCTCAGGTGTCCGGAGGCGCCGGCCCGCGGTCAGGTCGCGGGCGAAGGCCCGGAAGGATTCCGCCGTGTCGTGCGACGGGATGGGCTTGCCGTCCGGACTGGGCGGGATGCGCGGCAACGTGTCGGTCACATCGGCCAGTTGAACACGGGTGGAGGGTGCGGGGGATCGGCCCCGGGGTGGAACAGAGCGTGCATCCCCGGGTGGAGATCTGCCGGGATCGGTGCTGCCCTTCAAACGGGCCGGGCCCCTGTCGTCAGCGTCTCCGACGGCACCTCCCCGGCCCGGCGACCCAGGCCGTGCCCTTCGGCAGGGGGCAACAGCCGTGCCGCGCCCGGAGGCCGGCGCCCCTCTTGCGGGACCGCGAAGAACCACGGGGCGGGCGCCCGGCGGAGCCACACCCGGCGCCCGTCCCGCTGCACAGGAAGAGGAAACAGGCCCGTGGTCAATTTGCGTACTCGACGTTCTGCGCGTCGACGTGTACGGAGGCCGGGACCATGGCCTGCGGGCGGACCACGTCCTTGAACAGGAAGAGCGCCAGGTCTTTCGCACTCTTGCTGCGCAGTGTCTTTCCCGCCTGCGGATCCACTTCACTGATCCGGGCCACGTCTGCCAGGAGCCGTTCGACAAGGCCGGGGATGATGTCCGGGCCGACCAGCAAGTTCTGGTGCAGCAACTCGGGGCGCTCCAGAACGGACTTCTGAGGCCCGGTGTAGCGCTGCCTGGATTTGGTTTCCTCGGCTATCTGCGTCCGAATCCTGTTCAACTCCCCGCGGCGTTCGACGGTCATGGGCCGCGGCGGTTCGGAAGCCGGCAGCTTCGGGTCACGCTTGAACTCACGCAATTTCGTGATGTTCTTGTTTTCCCTGAGGAACCGGTTCACGTTCTTGGTGCGGGACTGGACCTCGGGAGGGTCGGAGCGTTCCACCAGCAAGGTCGGGAACTCCCGTGCGGCGAAGTCGCTGAGCATCACCCAGCCATTGCTGAGCAGCCCCGACTCCTTCAGGCCGAGGGATATCCGGGCCTCGTTTCCGAAGCGAGAACCCCGGAAGCCGCTCTCGGGTGCTTCGATGTAGAAGAACACGAAGCCCGTGTTGGCCAGTGCGTGGACGTCGTACGTGTCCGTATTGTTCGCGCCACCACCGTGGTCCGTCTCCAGCTTCGCCCTCGACTGCAGTCCGCTGCTGAGCACGCCCTCAATCCGTTCCTTCGGGGCGTAGTGGCGGACCATGAAGCCATTCAGCGTCCGTTCCAACTCGTCCCGCATTCCCTTGTACCATTCGAGATCATTGGGGATGTTCGCGTTCTCTTCCCGCAGCCCCTGCAGGTTCCCGGCCGAGAGCTTCTCGAAGTAGGGTCTGCCGGTCTCGCCCACAGCGGCCGTGTTCATCGGGAAGTCCTCGTCCGTCCAGAGCAGTCCCTGCTGGGTCATCAGGTCGTAGGGGCCGTCCGGCGTGCTCATGGTTGCCTGAAGGGACGTCAGCTCGTCGGTGACGTGCTTCAGTTCGCTCTCCACGACGTCGCGGATGCTGCTCGGGCCGTTCGGGAGCAGGCTCTGAATCCTCCCCAGTTCCCTTGCCTGCTCATTGAGGTCCAAGTCCGTCAGCTTGTCGTACCGCTTCACGATCTCGGCCACGTCGGCCGGCAGGTCGTCCTCCGCGAGCTGGTCGTGCAGCGAGGTGGCGGTGCGGCGTTGCAGGACGGGACCGGTGCCGGAAGCCGTGCTCCGCTCCGCACAGCCGTGCGGAGCCGGTGAGTCCGGCACCGGTCCGGCCATCACGCGCGCCGCGTTCGCCTCCGCCGCCCGCTCGAAGCGGTCGCCCGGGTGCGAGAGGTACAGCCCCGCGCCGTTGTCCGTCCCCGCCACGGTTCCTCGACGCTGCTGGATCACGTGCGTGAGTTCGTGGGCGAGGGTGTGCTTGTCGGTGCCGCCGGCGCCGACCACGACGTGGCTGCCCGATGTGTACGCGCGGGCGCCGACTTCGGCGGCGGACGCCCTGGCGGCGCTGTCGTTGTGGATGCGGACGTCGGAGAAGTCGGCTTGGAGACGTGCCTCCATCTCGGTTCGGGTCGCCTCGTCCAGGGGCTTGCCGCCGGTGCGCAGGACGTCGTGGACGGCGGAGCGCTGCACCGCGGGCTGCTCAGCCTGCTGGTGCCCACCGCCCGCCCTGTTCTGATGCTGTTCTTGGGCCCAAGGATGCCCGGCCTGGCGGAGCATCTGGACAACGGCCGCATTCCCGGCCGTGCTCTGCAGCGAGAGGACGCCCTGGGGCGGCATCCGCTCGTCCGCCGTCGGTTTGCGGGCCGATGCGTGCCAGGTCGCCGCAGCGGTTGTCTTCGCGTGGTCGTGATCGTGCAAGGGGATCCTCTTCCCGCGTAGAAATGTTTCTCCTTCTGCATACGTGGCGCCTCGCCGCCTGATCCAGGTACCAAGAGGCAGAGAAGAGAGAGCAAACGGGCACAGTGCGGGGGCCGGCGCCCCGGCGTGGGGCGCCCTGACCCGGCCCGCGTGCAACGGCGTCGGCGAGACCCTGGCCCGCTCCCCGGCGGTGCTCGGCCTCAGGTGCGCTTGAAGAACTCGACCTCCCCGACCGCGATGGGCCGCCCCTCGCCCTGGTGCGACGCGGCCCGCAGCACGAGCCGGACGGAGACGACATCGCTGATGCCGGTCCGTACCGTCTGCGGGCCCGGCTTGTCGTTGAGCGTCAGTGCCTTCTCGTGGACCTTGCCGTCCGCCGTGGTGACGATCAGATCGGCCCGAGTGGGCCTCGCCCCCTGCCGGAACTCCTGGGGCTCCTTCGACACACCGGTGTGCACCATGACGCCGACCAGCCGGAACGGCCTGTCGAAGACACAGGTCAAGGACGAGCCGAGCGTGGGTGCCCCCCAGTACGTGTTGGTCACTCCGTCGATGGCCGCGGTCGCCGGATGGCCGGGAGCCTGGGAGCTCGCGGTGACCTTTGCCGGGCTGATCTCCGCCGTTCCGCCGAGCTTGTCCCGCACGTCCTCGAAGAGGTAGCGCCCGGCCGGCAGGAGCAGGAAGCCCGCGAACAGCAGCCCGACGACCGCCAGTACCAGCAGGGTCCGCCGCAGCGCCCGGCCCGATCCGCCCCGCACGCGGCGGCGGAACGGCCACACCGTGCGCCACCACGGCAGCGGCTTCGGCTGCTCCCGGGCGTGCAGCGGTGCGGCGCAGAGCCGGCAGAACCGGCGTTCCGGCAGGTTCGGGGTGCCGCACGCCGGGCACGGCGGCCCGTCGGGTTTCTCGTCCGCTGCCACGGGTCTGACGACGGGCCGCCGGGCGATCGGCTTGGCCGGCTGCACCGCCACCACGGGCACGTCCTCCTCCGCCGGTGGTTCCGGCAGGACCGGGGCGGGCTGCGCCGGCCGCGGGGGCGGTTCCGGGGCCGCCGCGGGCTCCGCGGGGGGCGGTCCGGCAGGCTCCGGTGTGCGGAACCGCGTGGGTTCCACCGGCGGTTCGGGGCGCGGGGAGGGCGGGGGCCCGGCCGCGGGATCTGCGGTCTCAGGGGCGCTACCGGTCTCGGGAGCGGCTGGAGCTCGGGTCGTGGGCCCGGCTGCCGGTTCTGCCGGGCCGACAGGTTCCGCGGCGGCCGGAGGGTTCCGCGGTGGCCGGGAGGACCAGCCCAGGTAGGAACCGCAGTTCCCGCAGAATTCGTCGTCCTCGCGGTTGGCGCTACCGCACGCCGGACACGAGCGCATCTGGTCAGCCTCCTGACTCGTCGGGCGGGCCCGGCAGGATCTCCACCCGGCACGTGAGGTGTACGGGGCACGAGGCCGCGACGACGTCGTGGACGCGGCTCGCGTCCACCGGCCCTCCGCGCACCGCCCAGACCCGGACCAGCAGTTCTCCGGTCGGAGCCGGAGGCAGCTCGGCGCCCGGCTCCGACGACCACGCGACGCCGCCGCCGTCCTGGACGTCGGCATGCACGCCGAAGCAGAGCCGGAGATGTTCGATCAGGCCGCGGCGGGTGCCGCGCCACCGGTGCAGGTCGACGGCGCGGGCGACGACGGCCCGCCGCAGCTCCTCGGGCCACGCCGGATCGATGTCGGCGCCCACCCAGGACGACAGCCAGGGCAGGAAGTCGGCCGGGGCCAGCGCCGGGTCGAAGTAGGCGGGGAGGTTGTCCAGGGTGGACAGGACGGGCGCCAGGACGGTGTCGAGGCCCGCCGTGAATCGCTGGGCCAGGTCGTCGTCCGCGTACAGCGCGGGCAGCAGCCCGCCGATCGGATAGCGGCTGGCGAGCCCGGGTACCGCAGCCCTCGTCATGAGCCGTCACCGGCCCCGCTCGCGGTGACCACGACCTGGTGCTGGTGCGAGAAGACCAAGGCGCTCGGGGCGACGTCCATCCGCTCCACGGCCGCCCCGCGCCGGCCGGTGATCGGGTCCGCGGGAAACAGCCGTACCTCGTCCACCAGGCCCACCCCCCGCACGCCCTGGAGTACGGCGAAGACCTCGCCGTACTGCACCGGCCTGCCGAACGGCCACCCCGTCCCCTCCGCTCCGCCCCGCAGGGGGTCGATGTGGCGGAACAGCGCCGCGAGCGCCTCCGTGCGGACCCGGTCCGCGTCAACACCGGCCGCCACCAGCCTGGCGACCACGGTGACGCCCTGGTACACGGGCGGTTCCACCACCAGCCGGGTACCGACCAGCCGCCGTTCGTCGAGCCGCGCCGCGACCGCCGAGAGCACGGAGTCCGGCGGGATCAGCTGCTCGAACCGCAGCTGACCGCCCTCGTCGGCGACCGCGTCGGGTACCACCAGGACCCGCACCGCACCGCCCTCGCCCGCAACGGCGGGCAGGCACCGGACCCTGCGCAGGGAAGGCGCGGCCTCGCGGGCGATGACCTCGTAGTCGTCGGCCGTGACCGCCCGCTCCTGCACCCGAAGGATGTTGGGCGCCCGGATCTTCGCGTTCTCCACCGTCTCGCCGTCGACCCCGCCGCGGGCCGCTTCGCGGTTGTCCACGCCCGCCACGTACGGCACCGAGCTGCGCAGCACGCAGATGGCGCCCCGGGCGACATTCCCGGCTGCCCCGCCGCCCGTCCGGTAGCGGGGGATCCGCAGCTGTGCGCCCTTCTCGGGCACCGCACCGTAGGCGCGCATCGTCCCGTCCGGCTCGCGTACCTCCGGCGGGAACGCGAACTCGCCGGAGACGGCGTCGATCCGCACGTGCCGGTCGTCCGGGGAGGAGGCGCCGAAGTGCTCCACGGCGGTCCACACCTGCCAGCCGTCCACGGAGGACACCTGGACGACCGGCGGCTCACCGTCCAGCAGCAGCGGCGCCCTGCTCACGGAGAACCGCTGCCCGGCGACGCCCTCGGAGACGCCGAGCGGAACGTCGAGGACGGTCTCCGCGTGTTCGACGCCCATCGTGCCGCCGACGGTGAACACCTCGGCCTCCCGGATCGTCGGCGACTCCGAGTAGAACGGCTGGCCCGGTTCCGGCGCGGTGACCCGGCAGCGCAGCCATCCCGCCCGGGTTCCCGCGGTCACCGACGTGGTGTGTCCGGCGGGGACGAACACGATCACCTCGCCGGGCCTGTTCAGCCCGCCGGTGCTGTCGGTGCCGGTCTGGCACGTGACCCAGCGGGCACCGTCCCACGCCTCCCACACCAGTGGCGGCTGCCGCGGGTCGACGCCCACGCCCTCCACCCGGCTGTCCAGGCGTACGGCGACGATGCACCGGGGCACGGCGGTGGGCAGCCCGAACAGCAGGGCGTCGCCGGGCTCCGGCCGGGGCTGGAAGCACGGGATGTCCTTGCCGGCGCCGAGCGGCGCGGTGCGGTCGGTCTGGTCGCCCGACACCGGCGCGGTGACCAGCCGGACCAGCGAACTCGGCACGATCGCCAGGTCGTCGGAGGTGGAGAACACCACTGCCTCCTCGGCCTCACCGCGCGAGGTGGCGACCTCCGTGCCTGCCGGGAGCCGCACGGTCTCCGGCTGCGGCGCGGACAGCCAGAAGTCGACCTCCGCCCGCGCCACCGACGGCGGGAACAACGTGACGCCGAGCAGGTCGAGGAAGGCCGAGTAGTTCTTGTCCGGCACCCGGTTCAGCCGGTAGAGCAGCTGGTCGACCATGTACGCGAACGTTTCGATGAGTGTGACGCCGGGGTCCGACACGTTGTGGTCGGTCCACTCGGGAGCGCGCTGCTGGACGTACCGCTTGGCCTCGTCGACGAGCTGCTGGAAGCGCCGGTCGTCCAGGTTGGGGGAGGGCAGGGCCATCAGCGCACCCCCGCTTCTTCGGATCCTTCGGAGGAAGGGATGGTGTAGAAGGGGAAGACGAGGTTGCGCAGGTCGTTCGTGGCCCGCACGGTGTAGTGGACGTCGATGTACAAGGTGCCCTCCTCGACGGCGTCGAAAGCGATCACCACGTCGGTCACCTCGATGCGCGGCTCCCACCGCTCCAGCGACGTGCGGACCTCGTGCGCGATGCGCCCGGCGGTGGCGCCGTCACCGGGTGCGAAGACGTAGTCGTGAATGCCGCAGCCGAACTCCGGGCGCATCGGCCGCTCGCCCGGTGCCGTGCCGAGCACCAGCCCGATCGCCTCCTCGATCTCCCGGTCCCGCTCGACCATGCCGATGCCGCCCGTGGCGCCGACCCGCAGCGGGAAGCCCCAGCCGCGTCCGATGAACCCGCCGCCGCTCACATCGGGCCCCCGATCAGTACGTTCGGCGCACCGCTGATGATGGGCGCGCCGCAGGTGGTGGTGTCCCGCATCCGGGCGGCGGGCAGCCCGCCGATCAGGACCTGACCGGTGACCGCGGCGGCCGGGTTGGGCATGATCACATTCCCGGGCCCGAGCGCGGCGTGCGGCGGGACGACGCACACGTGCAGGCTCCCGGCGACGGCCGCGGGCCGACCGCCGATCAGCACGGTGGCGACGGCCACCGCACCCGGGGGCGGGGTGCCGATGAGGCCGCCGTGGGCGGTGCTGTCGCCCGTGCGGGCTGCGGGGGGCATGCTGGCTGTTCTCCTTGCTGTCAGAGGGACTTCCGCCGCGGTCGGACCGCATGGGGCGTCAGTTGATGCGGATGAGCTTGGCCTTGAGAACGGCGAGCAGTCCGCCGTCCACGGTGACTCCCGTCCTGCCGTTGACGGTCACCGAGCGTCCCTTCACGTTCACCTCACCCGTACCGGCGTCGAGCGTGATACCGGACGCGGAGAGGGTCACGGAGCTCAGCGTCCGGGTGCCGCCGGGGGCGGACACCGTCAGCGCGATCTCGCCCCGCCGCTCGTCCAGTGTGACTTCGAGCCGCTTGTCGCCGGTGGCCAGCCGGACGCCGGACGGTCCGCGCGGGGCGTCCAGCAGTTCGAGCCGGTTCCCGGAACGGGAGACCAGTGAGCGGCGGTTGACCTTGCCGCTGGTCGGATCGACCAGCGGCACGTCGTGCGGCGAGGGCTTGTCGACCCCGTTGTAGAGGCCGCCCAGCACATAGGGGCTGTCCAGCAGCCCCTGCTCGAACCCGACCAGCACCTCGTCGTTGACCTCGGGACTGAACACCCCGCCACCGCCCTGGCCGCCCCACTGCACCGTACGGACCCAGTCGGTCACATAGGTGTCGTCGAGCCAGGGGAACTTCAGCCGGACCCAGCCGCGTTCGGCCCTGCCCTCGCGGATGTCGGTGACCACGCCGATCGCGAGACCCGGCATCCGCGGGCCGCGCGAGGGGGCGTTCGAGCCGCTGGTCAGTCCCGCCAGCGAGCGGTCGGGCGCCGCGCTCACCAGCACGGTGGTGCGGTAGCCGCCGTTCGGTTCGAGCACGTGGTGAGCGGCGGTCGCCGTGTAGCGCCCGGCGAACGCCGGTCCCACGTTGCCGAGGGCCACCGGCTCGCCCGCCCGCAGCTGGGGATTGCCCTCGGCGACCGCCTCGATCTCACCGAATCCGGAGCTCACCGAAGCGGCCACCGAACCGGCCACGGCCGTGGCCTCGGCCTGGGTGCGGTACGGGGTGTCGGTGACCGTCATCCGGGCGTTCGGGCCGAACGCCCCGGCTGCCAGCGACGGGCTCATCCCGGGGGACACCGTGTCGCTGCGAATGGACTGCTCGCGGGCCACCAGCCGTGTCTTGGTGTCGACGTTCCAGCCGCGCACCTCCACACTGTCCGCCCCGTCCGCACCGGTCAGCACGGCCCGCAGGGCCAGCAGATTGCGTCCGTACTCCAGGACCATCGGGTGCCGGGCGGCGGAGGTGGCGGGCGAGGGCGCCGACGCGGCGGGCTTCGGCTTCACGAACTGCAACAGGCCCTTGTCGTCCACCCGCACGTGCGCCCCGCTCTCGCCCGCGAGGTACTGGAGGAACTCCCAGTCCGAGACATTGGGCTGGGTCAGCTGCTTGTACATGATGGGCGCGGCCTCGATCCTTCCGCAGGCCAGCCCGGCGCCCGCGGCGACCTTGCGGACGATGTCGGCGGTCTTCATGTTGCGGAACGCCACCACCTTCCGTCCGCGCTGGAGCCGGTGGGCCTTGGAGAAGGCGCGGACCACCGTGAACGAACCGGTGGTGTCGCTGTCCAGCTCGACCGCCGTGACCTCACCGGTGAACAGCCGCTCGCGCACCCGCTCCTGCACGGTGACCACGGATATCTTCAGCGGGGTGCCGATGGTCAGCCCGGTGGCGGTGAGCAGCTTGTGATCGGGGTCCCGGTACGTCAGCACGGCGGTGTCCGGCAGGCCGACGTTCTCGTCCACCACGCAGCTCACCAGCTGGGCCGCCCAGGCCGGTGGCAGCTCACCAGGGGCCTCGACGATCGGATCCGCGGCGAAGGAGCGGCCGGGGGCGGTCATCGGCCGCCCTCCGGAGCGTGATCTTCCAGTCCGGGAACGACCAGCTCCCTGCCGGGGATCAACTGCATCGGGTCGTCCACGTCGTTGGCCTCCGCGATCGTGCGCCACGCGGTGGCGTCGCCGTACTCGCGCCAGGCGAGCAGCGGCAGGCTGTCTCCGGCGACGACCCGGTGCGTGCGACGTGCCTCGCGCGAGCCGGACGTGGGGTTCTGGCCGGCCGGATCCACGCTCGCCTCCTCGATCGACAGGGCGCAGGTGGCGCGCAGCGGCTTCCCGTCGACGTCGAAGAGGGTGTACGAGACGGAGAGGTTGGACAGCACGCCGTCGAACGAGGTCGTCTTCGACGTGCCCCAGTCGAAGCGGACCCAGGGGCTCGCCGGCGTCTTGCGGGCCAGGCTGCTCGGGGTGGGGACACACGCCAGCATCAGCTGCTCCACCGCCTTCTCCACCGAGTTGTCGTGGGTGGCGGTGGAGTCCAGGAAGACCTCCAGGGACAGCGCCCGGGGCCCGCTGCCCACGAATTCGGGCAGCGCGGACTGCCCGGCCATCCGGGACGGCGTCCGCCGCCACTCGGTGCTCTTGCTCAGCGACAGCTTCGCGGGGTTGAACTGCAAGGTGAGCCGGGCGAGGTTCCCGCCCGGTTTGGCGCCGACGGTCGCCGGCGGCTCCATGATGGTCAGCTGGGCGCGGGCACGGCTCGTACGGACAGCGGGTGACATGGCGCTCCTCCCTCCCGATCTTCTCTGTTACCTGTACCTGCTAAGGGATATGACGAATCATCAGGAGGGTTCCAGGCCCTCGTGCGCGATCTCCAGCGTCTCGATCGCCGCCTGGGAACTGGCGGGGTCGAAGGACGGTCCCTGCCAGCGGACCGGCACGATGCCGTGCACCTGCCAGCTGATGATGCGGCTGAGGTCCGGACGGAGCGCGACGATCTCGCCGTCCTTGGGCTCGACCCGCTGGATCGTCTCGTTCAGCCACCGTGCGATCTTGAGCGTGTCGGCGGTGACGGGGCGGGTCAGCGTGATGTTGGTCCAGGTGATTCGCCCCGGCAACTGCCACGTGAAGCCGTTGTTGCCGCCTTCTGCGTACTGCTCCAACTCCACCTCGGCGCCCAGGCCCGAGCAGGTGTGGAAGGCCCCCAGGTCGCTGCCGCCGATGGCGAGCTTGAAGAACACGCTCGTCGCGAAGATGTTGTCCGTCATGTGCTTCTCTTCTTCTCTGCCGTTTCCCAGGTGCTGTGCCGGGCGGGGCGTCGTCAGCGGCGACCGTCGTACAACCGTCCCGTACGCTCCCGCCCTCTGCGCATGTCCGCGCGGATCAGCCGGCTCACCGGATCGAGCAGACGGCGGGCCAGTTCCTCGATGTCCGCCCCGGTGACGCGGTTCG
Source organism: Streptomyces sp. NPDC087845 (assembly GCF_044742755.1). Classification (NCBI taxonomy): domain Bacteria; kingdom Bacillati; phylum Actinomycetota; class Actinomycetes; order Kitasatosporales; family Streptomycetaceae; genus Streptomyces; species Streptomyces sp. NPDC087845. The sequence continues at coordinate 83,714 of NZ_JBIUVC010000008.1, read as the reverse complement.
CGGCCGGAGCTTCCGAGTCGGCCGATCCGGTCCTTCCCGGCGGCTGGGCGGGCTTCACCGGGGCCGCCCGCACCGGAACACCGGCGATTCCGGCGTCGGCCGCCGCGCGCTGAAGCGCCTGAGCCGTGGTCCCGGAGCTGCCTGCTCCGGCGGCCGGAGCGGGCGCGCGTTGCGGAACCCGTACCGAAAGGCGCGGCGGTCCGGCGGGTGGTGGAGCTCCGTCTCCGGCCGCCGGTCCGGTGGTGGCGGGACCGGCGGATTCGGGCACCACCGGCATCGCCGTCCGCTGAACGGGTACGGGGGATGGTCCGGGCCGGTCCGGGGCGGGCGGATGCGGGCGTACGACCGGAACCGGCTGAGCGGCGGACGGCACGGAGGGGGACGCGTACGGGGCGGACGGCACGGGACGTGGTGCCGGGGACGGCGGTCCGGGCAGACGGTCGGAGGGTGACTCTGCGGGCCCCTGCTCCGACGGGCGGGTGCCGAGCCGGGACGACGGCCTTGTTGCGCTGCCGCGTGCCGAACGCTGCACGAGTCGCAGGAGGGAGCCGCCGGCCGCCGGTCCGCGCCCCCTCCGGTCGGCCCCGGCCCCCGGCACGCGACCGGGACCACCATCGGCCGCCCGGCCCGAGGGCGCCCCGCTCCGGACGGGTCCGGGCATCGGGTTTCCGGGCACGGAGCGTTGGACGGTGCCGCCGGGCCCCGGCCCGTCGGGCGCCGGTCCCGAGCCGGTCGCACGGGTCCGGTGCGGCGCCGCGGGTTCGGCGGGCCGGGGGTGCGTGTGAGGAAGTGTCTGCCGGGGTGCCGCGCCCGACGGGCTCCGCTGCTCCCCGGTCCGCGAACGTCCGTATTCCGGCGACGGCACATCGGACCCCGGCGACCGCACATCTGACCACGGCTGCTGTCCCTCACGACGCCAGGTGGCCGCCACGACCGGCCGGGCCGCGCCGACTGCCGGCGGCGCCGAAAATCCCTCACCGGAGCCCGTGCTCACCTTCAGGGCCCTGCCCGCGAGCAGGCTCCGCGACCGCTGGACGCCGGGCGACCGCTCCTCGGTACCGGCGGCAGGTCCGACTGCCTGTCCCGCCTCCCGCGCCGGGGCGATCCTCCGGACACGTACCGGCGCGGCGGGAGCAGAGAGGGAAGGGGCGGTGACGGGCGCGCTCGTACGCGTACCCATGGTGTCCACGGCGCGCTGGACAGATGCGGCTTCCGGTGCGGACGCGGCGGGTTGAGCGGGCACGGAAGACGAGCGCACCGGCATCTCGGAGGACGGATTCAACGGATTCAGGGGTGTCGACATCGGCGTGGGCCTGGCCGGTGCGGAGGGCGGCGGTGCGGCAGGCACCCCCGTCGGTGTCGTGCCCTGCCGCGGGCTCATGGTTCCCGGCTGTGCCCGATGGCGGTCACCGAGCAGGGGAGTGTCGTTCTGGAGCCTGGCTGTCGACGGAAGCGAGGGAAGGGGGGTGCCGATCCCGCTGCGGGTACGAGCCTGCGAGCCCGACCCCTCGGACTGCGGCGGCCGCGGGGGAACTGAGGGGCTCGAAGGCTTCGACGGCTCGTGCCCGCCGGGGTGTTGCGCCCGATCCGGCCCGGACGGCGACGACTGTCCCGGAGCCGGAGCCGGAGCCGGAGCCGGTGCCGGTGCCGACTGGACCGGCAGGGCGAGCCGGGGCGTCCGGGCCGGTTGCGGGGACCGAGCCTCCGCAGGCGGCTGCTGACGCACCGACGGCTTCGTCGCCTCCGGTGAATGCGCGGTCTCCGCAGGGGTCGCCGGGTCCGATGCCTGCCGTTGGAGAACGGGCATGTCCGGTTCCTGTTGCTCCGCCGGGCCGGACGGTACGACCTCGCCTCGCGCTGCCGGGCCGGAGGGTACGGCCCCGGCGGGCAGCTCCCGCAGGGGCTTGCCCAGGGCGGGGCGCACCGCCGCGGTGGTGGGACGGCCGGTGGTGCGGTCCGGTGGAGGTACGGCGCCGGCTGGGGCATCGGGAATCGCCCGGCCGGAGCTGCCCGGCCGGTCGGACGCGGTCTGCGGTACAGCGGTGGTGGTGGCAGGAGAGGCCGGTGCGGAGGCCGTGGACGGCGGGATCCCGGCGATGTGCCGCAGGGCCATCGCCGGACGCCGGGCAACGATCAGGGGCGGGGCGGTCCGCCGCAGGGGCACGGCGGCCGGCCGGGTCCTCCGTGGCCCGGCCGGTGGCGGTCCGGTGTTCGCGGGATGCTGCGGGGCCGGCGCGGCAGCCGGTGCCGCAACCGGTCCCGGAACCGCGGCCGACGCCGCGGCCTTCGCCGGTGCCGCCTGTGCCGTGGCTTCCGGAGCGGTGGCTTCCGGAGTGGTGGCTTCCGGAGTGGTGGCACCGCCCCCGCGGGCCTGCGGGCCCGCAGCCCGGCGCCCGGAAGAGCCGTGCGGCGTCGTACGGCTCGACCGGCGGCCGGTCGCGGAGACCGGTTGCCCGCCCGTGGCACCGTTGCCGGCCGCGTTGCCCGCCGCGGCAGGTGCCGGGCCCGTCGCGGGCTCCGCTTCCCCGTCCGCACCGGTCCGGGCGGCACGCAGGAGCAGTGGCCCACCGGGAGACGCGGAACGCGCGCCGCCCGGACGGGCGACGCCATGGATGAGCCCCACCGGTGCGGACGGCAGTACGGCATGGCCGAGTTCGCCGCCGTATGCGATGTTCTGCCACGAGGCGAGGCCGGACCTGAACCGCAGTCCGTCGCTCACGCCGATCGAGGACCGGGCGACGGTCACCGTCGGCGGCGCGACCTGTCGCCAGCCGCCGTCCCAGCCGCCGTCCCCCTGGCCGGCCGGGCTGTCGCTGCGGTCGGTCTCCGGTGCCGGACCGCTTCCGGTACCGGCTCCGGCCCCACCAGGGGAGGGCGTGCCGGGCTGCTGCCGGCCCCCTCGGCGGAACCAGTCCCCGAACCCCATACGATCACCCGCCTTCGTTGACGCGGGTGTTGATCCGCGCTATCTCCCGCACCCACTGCTGACGCTCGCCGTGGGTGAGATCGAGAATGTCCTCACGCTGCCAATGGAAGTGGTAGGCGACGTACGCGATCTCCTCCCGCAACCGGGGAAGCGCGTACGTCACGATTCCCCCAGGCGCCCACCCGAGAGGTCCACCTCGAACGATCCGTGGCACAGCGGGCACGTCACCGCGGCGTGTGTGTGGCCCTCGCTGTTGATCCGACGGTAGAAGTCCTGGAGGAACGCCACATCCGTGGCGTACATCCGCTCGACGACCCCGGCGTGCACATCGGTGATGGTGCCGAGCTGGGTGATCACCTGGCTCAGCAGCACCACGCTCAGGTACGCCGGGTTCTCCTTCACCCGCAGGTCGATCTGCGGGCGCAGCTCGTCCCGTGCCGTCGCGAGCCGCATCGAGCCGCGCCGGTGCACCTGGCCCCCGTCGTCGACGTAGCCGCGCGGGAGCTCGAAATCGAACTCCGTACGCAGCCGCTCCCGGTCCTGCTCCCGCTCCCGGGCCGGAGACGGCGCGGAAGCCTTCTCGGGTGCGGCGGGCGGGGCGGACGCGAGGCTGTCGAGGACTTCGTCGAGTCCGCCCGACGTAACGGTCCTGCGCCTCATTCGACCACGATCTCCTCGAAGGTGATGGTCACCGTCTCGGTGGCGGCGCTGGACTCGCCGGCCTTCAGCGAGGGGCCCTCCCACTTGCTGGCCCACCCCTGCATCAGCTGGATGCGCCGGACCGTCTCACCCTTCGAGTCCTTGATCTCGATGGTCAGGTTCTGGCGCGCGGTGTCGACAGCCCCGTTGTTGAGCGTCTCCTTGATCCATTTGGTGAACTCGCTGCTCTTGTCGAGTCCGCGGGTGATCGTCACCTCGCCCGCCTGACGTGCGCCGGGCTGCTTGCGGATGATCTGCTTTCCCTCGGCCGTCACTTGACGGACCTCGACGACTTCCTCCTCGACGGTCAGGCCGCTGATCTCTTGGATCGACTCGACGAGATAGCCGCCGAGCTGCACGCCGAAGACGTGGGTGGAAAGAGCGTCGCCCTCTGCCATGACTCTGTGTCACCTGTTCCGTTTGCGGACCCTGCTGGGTCACTCGTTGACGAGGCTGGTGCTGTCGGAGAACTGCGCGAGGCGGAAGATCACGAACTCCGCGGGCTTCACCGGAGCCACGCCGATCTCGCACACGACCTGACCGAGATCGATCGACTCCTGCGGATTGTTGTCGCGGTCGCACTTGACGTAGAACGCCTCCTCGGCCGTGCGGCCGAAGAGAGCGCCCCGGCGCCACTCCTCGGTGAGGAAGGCGGTGACGTTGCGCCGGATGCTCGACCACAGGCGGTCGTCGTTCGGCTCGAACACCACCCACTGGGTGCCCAGGAGGATCGACTCCTCCAGGTAGTTGAAGAGGCGGCGCACGTTGAGGTAGCGCCAGGCCGGGTCGGACGAGAGCGTGCGCGCGCCCCAGATCCGGATGCCGCGGCCGGGGAAGGCGCGCACGCAGTTGACGCCGATCGGGTTGAGCAGGTCCTGCTCGCCCTTGCTGAGACGGAGCTCCAGGTCCAGCGCACCGCGGATGACCTCGTTGGCGGGGGCCTTGTGCACACCGCGCTCCCCGTCGCTGCGCGCCCAGACGCCGGCGACGTGACCGCTCGGCGGCACCATGGAGTTGCGGCCGGTCGCCGGGTCGAAGACCTTGAGCCACGGGTAGTACACGGTCGCGTAGCGCGAGTCGAACGCGGCGTCGTCGTTGCGCCAGGTACGGACTCGTTGGGCGTTCATGCCCGGCGGTGTGTCCAGGACGGCGACCCGGTCGCCCATCTGCTCGCAGTGCGAAATCACCGCCAGCTGTACGGCTTTGACGCCCTCGGCATCGATGTCCCCGCGCTGGTGGGCACTCATCAGGTCCGGAACGGCGACCATGGTGATCTCGTCGATGGCTTCGAGGCCCGCGAACCCCGTGCGGGCCGCGGCGTCGCCGACATATTCGGCCGGGTCGATCCGCGCAACGCCGGTCCCCGGGGCCGCAGCAGCGGGCGAGAGGGGGAAGCTCTGATTCTCGGGGCGGCTCTGGGCCGCGCCAGGCTGCTCGGTGACATCGATGAGCTTGGACTGGCGGGCCTGGGTGACCAGATAGCCCTTGACGTTCTTGCGGGTGGAGACGTCGTGGGTCTCCACCACTTTGCCGGCCTGCCGCACCAGCAGCCGGAACCGGTCCTCCGGAGGGTTCTCGCCCTCGGCGTCGGCGATCTCCACGGAGAGGTCTCCGTTCGCGCCGGTCCGCGCGGAGACCAGGAACCCCCCGATGGCGACGGGCGGGGCCGCTTCGGGCGCAGATCCCTGCGCCGAGTCCTGCGCGGGGCCGCCGATGCGCACGATGTAGGCCGCGCCGCCGCCGTTGGTGAAGTAGCCGTAGACCGCGAGCGCCAGATAGGTGTCGGCGGTGAAGGTGCCGAAGGTCTGGACGTACTGGTCCCAGTTCGTCACCAGCGTCGGCTGGTGGAAGGGACCGGCCTCCGCGAAACCGACGAAGGCTGCGACCGCGGTGCCGACTCCCTCGATGGGCCGCGCTCCGGACTGCACCTCCTCCACGTATACACCGGGGGTGAGGTACGACGGCATGCTCGCTCCTTCGGGTGGTCATTCGCTCGCGGCTCAGTCTTGCCCGGCCGGCGTGGCGGGCAGTAGGCCTCAAAGTCCTGGACACGGGGCAAGCCCACTGCCTTCCCAGGCACCTTGACAGCAGGAAATGCTTCCCCGCGCGGACCGGTCGCGGTTGTTTGTTGCATTCTTCGGCTCGACGTATTCCCCGGCCCGGTCGTGTGAGGGCGCGGTGGACTCCGGGTTTACGGAAGGTGTCCGCCGGTCCGCGGACGGAGGATTCGCCGCAGACATGGATGCCCGGATTCCGTGAATGCGGGCGTGCGTGATCTCCTCGCCCCGGGGATGTCGGAAAAGCCCGTGAATGTCCGCGGCAGTCGGAGAACCGGTGCGGGAGCGATGAATATCGGCCAGAATTCGCCGCGTGTGGTTGACCGTCCGGCCGGGTTCCTGCGGCCGGAACAAGCCCTTGACCTCCTTGGCCGACCTCCTGGTGGTCCGCCTCGAAGGCGACGGGAGTGGCTCTGGACGGTTCGGTTCGTATCCGAGTGTCCGGATTTTCTTCACTTGCTGCCGGCCCCACGAGGATTCCGGAGGTCTGGTCCTTTGCTGTGCGCAAGGGAAGGGATCCGCCAACGACCGGCGAGCCGGGTTCCCCCCGGTCGGTATTTCTGCTGTTCTCATCCCTCGCGACGGGAAGCGGGAGGCCCGGCACTGTTGTTCCTACGGTGCGAGATCGCTCAGTATGCCGCTGACGTTGAGTACCTGATGGCACCCGGAAGCTTGAGTTCCGGTAGCCGGAGTGCCGGGTTTGGCGCAGGTCACGGAAGCGGTGACGGTGGCGTTCTCCGGAATCTGGATGGGGGTGACCCAGTGGTAGTCCTGGTTGCGAAAGGTCTCCAGAGCGATGGTGGTGATCTTCCGGTCTCCGAAGGAGATGGTCAGCACTCCTTCGTCGCCCTGGAAGTTCGCCACCACGGCGTCGGTGATGCCGAACACCTTCCCTTCCGGAACCCGGTACTTGCCCACCTTCTCGGCCCCGGACCCGGTCTGCACGTCGATCGTCGCCGAGCTCTGCTGGGTGCTTCCGGTGCCCCCGCCCGTTGTCGAGCCGGAGTCGCCGGGTGCGGCCGACTTGCCCGGACGGGCCCCCTGGCCCTTGTCCTGCCCCTGACCACCGTCCGGGTTGCCGGATCCGCCCCCGGCTGCCGCTTCCTGCTGCTCCTTGCGGGCCGTCTCCTTCTGTGCGGCCTCCGCCGCTTGCTTCGCGGTGCTGCGCACCGCGGGCCGGACCAGCGCGAACCATGCGAGCAGCAGCGCGATCAGCGCGGCCAGGACGATCAGCAACCACTTGGGCAGTACCGGCAGTTGCGTGAACTCGCCCTGCAGAACCTCGGGCCGGCCGGGCTGCTCGCCGCCCGCGTCCCGTTCGGCACTTTCGGCGGCCTCGACCTCGAACGGCCAGGTGACCGGCTTGCCGAACCAGATCGGCTTCCGGATCCGTACCCGCAGGCGTGCCTCGGCGGACTCGCCCGGTTCCAGGTGCCGTTGGTCCGGAGCGAAGGACAGGCGGAGTTCCTCCCCGGCCTGCTTCCCGGTGAGGCCGATGCCGACCGGGGTGTTCCCCCTGTTCTGCACCGAAGCCCCGAACCGGGCGCCCAGCCAACCGCGACGCCGGCGCGGGTGCAGCTCCGCCCGGAGCTCGTGAAACGGCTCCACGACCACCGTGGCCTCGGGGACCGCCACCGACTCGGGCCGCTCCGCGGGCAGAACGCGGACGCCCAGGGGTATCTCGCCGGCCCGGACCTCGTGCGACCGGGGCGGCGCGAGCCGCACGGTCACCACCTCGGAGGTGCCCGGGTAGAGGGAGACGCGTGCCGGCTCCACGGTGCTCCACGCGGCACAGTCGCCGACCACTTCGAGCGTGTAGGCCTCGACGATGTCGCCGTCGTTGCGCACGGTCAGGGACGTCGTCGCTTCAGCGCCGGGCGACACCGTCACCGTGGACATTTCGAGTTCGGCAGATGTGGTCACGATGCGACGTTAAGCCGCCCCTGCGGTTCCGCAGCAGAGACGCGAGGGCAACGAGCGGGCAGGGCTGGTGCCCCGACGGCACAACCGCACGGTCTCCCCGAGCCCCCTCCCCGGTCCCGGTCCCCATGCCGGAGGCCGGTGTGATCAAGAGTGGACAAGAGGCATACCGGACGGACGCACCTGAGGAAGACGAGCGCGGAACGATGACGACGACAGACATGAAGAACAAAGCAGTGGAACGCGGCCAGTACCGCCGGCCCGCTCCGTCGGAGCGGGCCACCGAGGGCAGTGCCAAGGAGGCTCCCGGGGGCAGGATCTCCGTAGCGGTCTACGCGGAGGACCTGATCCTGCAGACCGGCGTGGTCCACCAGTTGCGCCAGCGGCCCGAGATGGACCTGATAGCGGACTCCGAGGCCGACCTGGCCCAAGTCTCCTTAGTAGTCGTGGACATGGTGGACGAGCCCACCGTCCAGCTCCTGCACCGTCTGCAGCGCAACACCGCGACCCGCACCGGACTCGTCGTCGGCTTCTTCGAGTCGGGCGCGCTCCAGACCATGATCGAGTGCGGCGTGGCCGCCGTGCTGAGGCGCGGGGAGGCCGATCAGGACAGTCTCGTCCACATGGTGAAGGCAATGGCGAACGGTGAAGGCGTACTGCCGGGCGACCTGCTCGGAAAGCTCCTCGACCATGTCAGCAGTCTCCAACGCACGGTCCTCGATCCCCGGGGACTCTCGCTCTCCACCCTCACGACACGGGAGGCGGAGATGATCAGGCTGGTGTCGGAGGGCTTCGGCACCGCGGAGATCGCGCAGAAGACCTCGTACTCCGAACGCACCGTCAAGAACGTTCTGCACGAGGTGGCGACACGGCTCGAACTGCGCAACCGGGCCCACGCCGTCGGCTACGCCATGAGACACGGACTCATCTGAGTCCTGCGACGGGCTCCCGCGCGGACGGCCTGAGGACGTCGCCGCGCGGGAGTGCGGCTGCCTCCGGGAAGAGACCGGGGGAGGGGCCGCCGCAAAGGGCAGCGGCCCCTTCCCCCGCTCCGGGTACTCCGGGCCTGTCCTTGGCCCCGCGCAAGCGCGATGCTTGTGGTGGAGAGTCGTCAACCAGACTGTGAGGTGGGCCGTGACCGGCACTGCTGGCCCGGCGAGGCATACCCGGCTGGGCCGACTGGCGGGCACCGCGGTGCTGTTGACGCCGTTGCTGGTGGCGGGTTCCGTGTCCGCCCCGCAGGGCGCGCCGAGGGCCGCCGCGGCGGCGGACGAAGTCCCGGCGGATGCCGGGCGCATCGCTTACGCCGGTACCGAACACCGAAGCCTCGGCCGGGTCACCGACCCGGCCACCAGCGCCCCGCTGTTCGGAACCGGACCGGCCCACTACGACCAGGACCCCTCCGCGCGCGGTGAGGTGCTGGTCTTCACCAGCTTGCGCGACAGCCTGCGACCGCAGGTGTACGTGCGCGACGCCGACGGAGCGGTGCGCAGGCTCACCACCGACCGGGACGCCGCACACCCCGAACTCTCCCCGGACGGACGGACCGTGGTGTTCGACTCCGCGGAGCGGGGGCCGGGTGATGTGGTCCAGCGTGACCTGTGGACCGTCGGGATCGACGGCTCCGGCCTGCGGCGGCTGACAGACACCCCCAACAACGAGACCTCCCCGACGTTCTCCCCGGACGGCTCGCGGATCGCGTACTCCTGCGACTCCGGTCCCGGGGGGAGCGGGCTGATATACGAACGGGCCGTGGCCGGCGGCGGGGCCAGGGTGATCAGTGACGGCCCGCCCGGCGACGCCACCGAGCCGGAGTGGAACCCGGTGGACGACGACTCCCACCGCACTCTTGTCGCGTACACCCTTACCACGGACGAGACGACGGGCCCCCGGCTGCGGGTGACCGAGGGGGCCGGAACCGACCGTCCCCTGCTGGCCGGTGTCCAGGCAGGCTGGCGCACCCGCTCGGCCGCCTGGCTGCCGGACGGGAAGGACCTGGTCTTCCTCAGCCCCGACACCACCTGCGGGTGCAAGGACTACGACCACGTCTACCGGACGACCGCCTTCGACGGGACCGAGCCGAGCCTGGCGCTCGGCGAGGACCGTGCGGTCGAATCGCCCACCTGGCTCGGGTCCGCGGACTCCGGGACCGTCGTCGTGGCACGGCGGACCCCCCGCGAGGCCAACGACGTCACGCTCCAGGACGTCAGGCAGGACGGTTCGGACCCGCGGGACCTCGGGCTCTCCATCCTGAAGGAGGACCCGGCGGCCAATACGAACACCGACCCCGCCAAGGATCCCCTGTTCAACCCCCAGGACATCTACGACCCGTGGACGGAGCGGCAGAACTACACACCGGACGGCCGGCGCATCGTCGTGACCCGCTTCGAGGGTCAGGAGAAGGAGCGCGTCGAACGGATCTGGCTGGCCGACGCCGACGGTTCCCACGAGGCGCGGATGCCGCTCGCCGGACGCGGTCCCCGCGACTGGGACACCGACCCCACGTTCTCGCCGGACGGCACCAGGCTTGCGTTCACCCGGACCTCGCCCGGCGGGGTCGGCGAGGCCGCGGGGCCGAGCAGCATTCTCATCGCGGACGTCGCCACGGGAGCGATCGTGGGCCGAATAGTTCCGCCGGAAGGGCAGTTGGCGGGCGGTGACGCGCAGCCGACCTGGTCGTCCGACGGCACCACCCTCGCGTTCACCCGCAACCACGTGATCCGGGGCCTGGGCGGCATCAAGCACGTCTGGACCGTGCCGGTGGCGGCGCTCGACCAGCAGCGGGACCTCAGCGCCACCATCTGCCCCGGTGAATGCAAGAAGATCGACGACAGCCCCGCCTTCTCCCCCGACGGCAAGTCGATCGCCTTCAACCGGAAGGACGGCGGCGGCCAGGTCAACGAGCGCGCCGGAATCATCGTGACCTCGCCGACCGGCGGCGAGTGCCGGGTCGTGCTTCCGTCCGTCCAGCGGAACAACCCCGACGCATGCCATCAGGACATCCCCGACACCTCGCAAACCGGGCCCTTCCAGCCCCGTGACGTGGCCTGGTCGCCGGACGCGGGGCGCTTGGTGCTGAGTTCACGCAGAGCGCTCGCGCCGAACTCCCCCGAGCAGCTGTCCGTCCTCGACCTCTCCTCCGGCACGCTGACGCCGTTCGGCGACAGACTCACCGGGCGGCAGAAGGAGCCCGCCTTCCAGCAGTCGGTCGACCTGTCCCTGACCGCACCGCCCACCGGCCCCGCGGTGGAGACCGGCTCCTCCGTATCGGTGACGGTCACCGTCACCAACAAGGGTCCCGCACCCTCGCCCGGCACCACGCTCACGGTCGACGCCCCGCCCGGCGTGCGCCTGGAGGAGCTCACCACCCCGGCCGGGCCCTGTGCCGCCGGATCGCCCCAGTGCGACCTGGGCGTGCTCCGGCCGGGCGCCAGTGTGGAGGTCACCGCTCGGCTGACCGGGGTGACGCCGGGGGACCAGCAGATCGGCTGGTCGGTCACCGGAGCCGTGGTCGACCCGAACCCCACGGACAACGCCACCGGGACGACCGTCCCGGTCCAGGACGGACCGGGGACACCGACACCCACCCCGCCTCCTTCGCCCTCGCCGCCCCGGCCTCCGGCCCCCCTGCCGCCCGAACCCGAGGCGGGACCCGCGGTCACGGTGCGGGCCCAGCCCAGCCCCGGCTTCGTCGGCGGCCGGGTGGTGGTGACGTACACCGTGCGCAACGGCAGGAACGCGCTCGCCACCGGTCTGCGGCTCAGGCTCGGACTGCCCGCGCGGATCCCGGCGGGTCCGCTTCCGGCGGGCTGCGCAGCCGGCGTGTGCGCCCTGCCCGACCTGGTACCGGGAGCCTCCACGGTCGTCCGTGTCGTGCTCAAGCCGGACCGGGCGCTGAGGACGGCCATTACCGGAACGCTGACCACGACCGGTACCGACGCCGACACCGGCGACAACGTCTCCAGGATCCCGTTGCGCATCCTCCAGCCCCGTATCGTCGCGGTGCCGGCCGTCGGCAAACCGGGGTTCGTCACCTCCGTACGCGGCAAGGACTTCCCGCCCGGAGCACCGGTGACGCTCACCTGGAAGCCGGGGATCACGGCAACCGCGCTCCCCACCGTCCCGCGCAGGGACCGTACGTTCATCGCGCAGCTGCTGATCCTGGCGAAGGATCAGACGGGGCCGCGCACGATCACCGCCCGAGGACCGGGGTTCGGCCCCGTCACCACGCCCTTCCTGGTGGTCAGCGGCACCATCGTCCCGCCGGACGAGGTGGGGCGCAGGTGATCCACGAAGTCGACGAGGGGCTGCGGCTGCTGCTGATCGACGCCGGCCTCCAGGAGAGCGGCGTCGACCTGGTCTTCGACGCACCGACGAAGGACTGGTCCGCCCGGCGCAACGCCCCCACGGTCAGCGTCTTCCTCCACGGCATCCGTGAGGATGCGGCCCGCCGCCGTACCGGCACGGCGGAGGAGCACGACGATCACGGCGTGGTCGTCGGCCGGCGGACCCCGCCGCGCTGGTTCGAGCTGACCTATCTGGTGACCGCCTGGACCAATCGTCCGCAGGACGAACACCGCCTGCTCTCCGAGGTGTTGCGCTGCCTCGTACGGTCGGACGTCCTGCCCGCCCGCATGCTCACCGGCAGCCTCGCCGAGCTCGGGCTGACCGTGGAGATCGAGGCGGCGGGTCCGGGCACCGACCGGCCGTCCTCCCTGGACGTGTGGTCCGCGCTCGGTGGTGAGCTCAAGGCCGCGATCGACCTGCGTGTGTGGGCACCGCTGGCCGGTGAACGGACTTCCGCCGGACCGCCGGTCACCGAAGGGCTGGTGGTGAAGGCCGCGCCCGCGCAGGGCGGCGACGGGGCAGAGCCGGGACGCCGGCTGCGCTACGACGGGGCGTCCGACCCCGGCGAGCAGGGCTTCGCCGCCGAACGTGAACGGCAGTTGCCGCCCGGTCGGCGAAGGCGCGGGGGCGCGGCTCGATGACCACCACACAAGGCACCCGTGCCGTCCGCGAACTGCCCGGCACCCCGACGGCGGCGGTCGAGGATCTCTGGGAGCGGCTGATCCACGTCGAGCAGCGGGTCAGGCACGCCGTGGCGGCCCGGCGGGCCACCGACCCGGAACCGGACGATCCGTACCGGGGCCAGTACCTCACCCCCGAGGCGGCCGAGCGGATCGTGGCCTCCCGCGACGCGTTCGCGCCCGTACCGGCGTACGGCTCCGAGCCCTCGCCCAACTCCCCGCCCGGAAGCCGTATCGGGCAGCTCGCCGAGAACTTCGGCCTGGTACCCCTCGATGTCGACCTGCTGCTGGTCGCGATGGCACCGGACATCGACATCCGGTTCGAGCGGCTCTACGGCTATCTCAACGACGACCTCAACCGGCGAAGGCCGGCCATCGGTCTGGCACTCGAACTCTGCGGGCTGCCCGCGGCGAGCTCGGGCCGCTTCCGGTTCTCGCCGTCCGCTCCGCTGATCGCGGGCGGGCTGCTGGAGGTTCTGGAGGCCGACCGCCCCCTGCTCTCGCGGGTGTTGCGCGTGCCGGACCGGATCACCGCGTACCTGCTCGGTGACGACGAGACCGATGGGAGGCTCCGCGGCCTCGTCCGGGTGGCCGGTCCCGAGGAGGAGCCGGACCCGGGACCGGAGACCCTGCGGGTCGCGGCGGCATTGGGCACGGGCAGCGGCCTGGTGCATCTGCTCGACCGGGGAGGCGATCCGGGCAGACTGGCGGTCGAGGCGCTCCTTGCCGCAGGGCGCCGTCCGCTGGTGGTCGACATCGCGGCGTTCGCCGCCGCTCCCGAACCGGCGGAGCTCGTACGGACCCTGGCGGCCGAGGCCCGGCTGAGTCGCGGCGGTGTCGTCCTCGGACCGCTCGAAGCGCTCGCCCCCGAGCGGCCCGAAGGAGCCCGGCTGCTCGGTGGCCTGTGCGCGGCCGTCAGCGGCGCTCCCCTGATCGCGTACGGGAAGAAGAACTGGGACCCCCTGTGGACCAGGGACAGCCCGGTTCCGGTCCGGGTCCTGCCCCCCGGCCCCACGGGCGTGGCGCGGCAGTGGCGTCGCGCGCTCGCCGAGGCCGGCACGTCTGTCGGACTGCCCGCCGGGAGCGCGCCGGCCGACGAGGGCGTCATAGCGACCACCACCTCCTACCGGCTCGACTCCGAGCAGGTGCGCAAGGCCGCCGCCGTCGCCTCCCGGCTGGCTGTCCTGGAGGAGCGTCCGGTGGACGTGCAGGACCTGCGCACGGCGGTCCGGGCACAGAACGGCGCGGGGCTCGAACGGCTGGCCCGTCGCATCGAGCCCGCGGTCGGCTGGGACGACCTCGTGCTGCCTTCCGCGACCCGCCGCCAGCTGTCCGAACTCGCCCTGCGCGCCCGCCACCGCGGGCAGGTGCTCGGCGAGTGGCGGATGCGGCCGGGCGGTGGCCGGGGGCGAGGGGTCATCGCGTTGTTCGCCGGCGAGTCCGGCACCGGAAAGACCATGTCCGCCGAGGTGGTGGCGGCTGAGCTCGGCATGGAACTCTACGTCGTGGATCTGTCCATCGTGGTGGACAAGTACATCGGTGAGACCGAGAAGAATCTCGAAAGGATCTTCGTCGAGGCGTCCGACGTCAACGGCATCCTGCTGTTCGACGAGGCGGACGCCATTTTCGGGAAGCGCTCACAGGTCAAGGACGCGCACGACCGCCATGCCAACGTGGAGTCGGCCTATCTGCTGCAACGGATCGAGTCCTTCGACGGCATCGCGGTGCTCACCACCAATCTGCGGGCCAATCTGGACGAGGCATTCACCCGCCGCCTCGACGTGATCGCGGAGTTCCCCATGCCGGACGCCCAGCAGCGACTGGCCCTGTGGGACCGCTGCCTCGGGACAGCGATCCCGCGCGACGCGGAACTCGACCTGGACTTCTGCGCGCGACGCTTCGAGCTGGCGGGAGGCTCGATCCGCGCCTGCGCGGTGACCGCTGCCTACCAGGCGGCGGAATCGGGGAGACCGCTCGGTATGGAGCAGATCGTCTCGGCGGTACTCCAGGAGTACCGCAAACTCGGCCGGCTGGTCATGGAAAGCGAGTTCGGCCCTTGGCTGGACCGCGTGCAGGGACGCGGCGAAGGATAGGCCCTGAGGGAAACCGGACCGCACCTCTTCCGGCAGGCCGTGGGCCGGAGCCCATGGCTCGACCGCAGCGGCTCTCGGCGCCGCCGCCCGGATGGTCGGCGTACGGCCGTTCGAGCGGATACCGAAGCCTTCTCCGCGTGGCCGTGCGGCTCCTGGCACCGGCATCTCTACGATCCGGCTGACGAGCCGTTGGAGTTCGTCGTGATTTTGCGGCGGGCGTGACCTTGCCCGGCCGCAGGCTTCCCCGGGGAGAAAAGTGGTCCGGTCGAGCAACCGTGTTTCGCCGCCCTTGCTGCTGGTCGGCCTGGTCCTCGGCGCCGTCTGGCTGGCCGGCTGCGCGGGCCGGGCGCCGGTGGAGCGTTCCGACGCCACGCACCAGTCCGCCGCGGAGGCCGGTGCCACCTCCGCAGGCCGGGGCCTACGACTGCAGGACCCCCCGGAGCTGGTCAGCCGCAACGGGGTTCTCAAGGCATCCATCGTCGTGGAACGGCGCAAGGTCCCGGTCGGCGACCGCCAGTTGTACGCGACGACCTACAACGGTGCGTACATGCCGCCCACCTTGCGCGTACGGCCTGGCGACCGCATCGATCTCACCCTGACCAATCGCATCGACGAGGACACCAACGTGCATACGCACGGCCTCCACGTATCGCCGCGCGCCCCGGCCGACGACATTTTCATCGCCATCAAGTACGGCCACGCGTACCACTACTCGTACCGGCTGCCGCGCAGCCAGCCCACCGGCACCTACTGGTACCACTCACACGCCGACATGATGTCCGCTGCCCAGGTCGCGGGCGGCGAGTCCGGCGTCATCGTCGTCGAGGGGCTGCGGAACCACCTGCCGCCGTCGTTGCGCGGCATCACCGAGCACACGGTCGCGCTCAAGGACTTCCAGGTGCAGGGCGATTCGATCAAGACCCACCCCCTGAGCATCGGCGCGCCCACCAACCGCACGGTCAATGGCCAGACGAACCCGGTCATCCACATCCGGCCGGGCGAGACCCAGCTGTGGCGGTTGGCCAACATCGGCGCCAACATCTTCTACAAGCTCCACCTCCCGGGCACCCGCTTCCACGTGATTGCCCAGGACGGCATTCCCGTCCGGAGGGTCTATGCCCAGGACACGCTGATCATTGCCGCCGGCGCCCGCTTCGACGTCCTCGTCCAGGGCGGCAGCCCCGGCACCGCCCGGCTGGAGACCCTCCCGTACAACAGCGGCTCCGCAGGGAACCAGTTCCCCCAAGCGGCCCTGGCGACGGTCGTCACGGGTGGCCCGCGCACGACCCGGGCCATGGTCCCGACCGAATTCGCCCCGCACGAGGATCTGAGCCGGGCAACGATCGCGGCCCGCAAGTCCGTGGTCTACACGGAGAACAAGGCGGGCACGGAGTTCTTCATCAACGGCCGGGCGTACGACTCCCACCGGGTCGACTTCACCTCCACGCTCGGGACCGTGGAGGAGTGGCGCATCCGCAACGACACGGACGAGGACCACAGCTTCCACGTCCACACCAACGACTTCCAGCTGATGAGCACCAATGGGAAGGCCCACGACCCCACCCACGGCTGGTACGACACAGTGAACGTGCCTGCCCGCGGCGAAATCGTCATCCGGATCCACTTCACCGACTTCACCGGCAGAACCGTCCTGCACTGCCATCTCCTCAACCACGAGGACATGGGCATGATGGCCGTGCTCGACATCGTCCGCGCAGGCCGGGAGCCGGGCAAGTGACCACCGATCACAGGTAGAGGTGCCGCCCCTTTCACCGGATCCGCCGTGTGCCTGCCGGGGCTTGACGCATTCGTCCGGGGCGCGGCGTGCCACGAACTGGCCGGTTCGAGAG
Source organism: Streptomyces sp. NPDC087845 (assembly GCF_044742755.1). Lineage (NCBI taxonomy): Bacteria > Bacillati > Actinomycetota > Actinomycetes > Kitasatosporales > Streptomycetaceae > Streptomyces > Streptomyces sp. NPDC087845. The sequence goes on along the minus strand of NZ_JBIUVC010000008.1, from coordinate 67,142 downwards.
CCACGGGGCAACCCGTGACGCCCTCGATGCCCGCCCGGCGTCGAGAGTTTCATGGCCATTCCCGGGACGCCGGGCCATCGAGCGCGGGATCGACCGGCTTTCGCGCCACCCGGGACCATCGGGACCCGCCCGCGCCGCTCCGATAACATGATCGAACTCACGACGAGTGCCCTGATCGCCCGTTCTTCACCAGAAAACCATGCCATCCGGCATGAAAACTGACCTACCCGACTCGCATCTAACAAATCGGCTAAATAATTGATATCCATAATATCGCGGGTGTTCTCGCGAATAAACTGCAGAATTTCCTTCGCCTCGTGGCGTCAACCGCGGGCGATACTGTGGGCCGTAGTGGGTGCGGTGGCCCTCGGATTCCTCATCGCGCTGGAGATCGCCGCGCGTCACTACGGCTTGCCGGGGCCGATCACCAACCAGGCGCGAGAGGTGATATTCGCCCCCAAATCAGGGCCGCTGCTGTACGCCAGTATGGCGTTGATGATGGTGGTGCTCACCTGGCGGCAACGGCTCATCGCGGCCGGGGCCGCGATCGGTATCGATGTCGCCTTCTTCCTGGTGCGGTGGGCGCTCGACGCCAAGGTGACCGAAGGCCACTCCTTCGGCAACGGCGCGTTGTGGGTGATTCTGGCCTATGCGGTCATCGCGGTCACGCGCCGCACCGGCAGTGAACGTGTCCTGCTGCTGAAGGGCGTCGGGCTGGGCCTGCTGCTGGTGGCCGGCCGTAAGACCGGCGATGCCTGGCTGCTCATCACGTCGAAGACCCGTCCGGCGGTGCTCGACCAGTACGTGGCAACTGCCGATCACGCGCTGGGCAACCCGTCATGGCTGGTGGGCCGTGTTGTCCAGGCCACCGGCCCGATCGGCGACCGTGTACTCGACTACGTCTACGTCCAGCTCGCGGTGGCCGCGGTCGTCGTCGCGCTGTACCAGCTGCGCAACGTGGCGGTCGAGCGTCGCTTCCCGGGCCATCACCTGGTGCGCACCTTTCTGGTCATCGGCCTCCTCGGGCCGGGCATCTACATGATCTTCCCGGTGGTCGGACCGATCTTCGCCTACGGCGCCGACGGCGGGCACTGGGCGGTGGCCAACCTGTGGCCGGACACGCCGCCGCCGATCAACGCCCCGCACCACATGCCATTCGACGAGATCACCCCACGCAACTGCATGCCCAGTCTGCACACAGCGTGGGCCACCACGATCTTCCTTCATTCCCGCAGGGGCCCACGGATTCTGCGATTCGCAGGCGCGTTCTGGCTGATTGCCACGCTCGGCGCGACGCTGGGATTCGGCTACCACTACGGCGCGGATCTCGTGGCCGGCGTGGTGTTCGCGGTCACGATCGAGGCAGCGCTGCGCTCGCTCGACCGAGGCTGGGACCGGTCAGGAATCCAACTGGTCGCCTACGGTGCAACGATCTTCACTGCGCTCCTGGTGTCCTATCGCTATCTGTCGATGGAGATGGCCGGACATCCCTGGGTGTTCGGACCACTTCTCATTCTGGCGATGGCCTCAGTGGTATACGGCTACGTGCGGACCATCAAGCTGTGGGATCCGAAGGCCGCACCGGTGCGGCAACCGGAACCGCAACCCGAACTCGTCTGAGTCATGTTGTACGAGGGCCATGTCCCGGAGCGCCGCATCGGCAGGACGGTTGTGTCCGAGCGCTCCGGGTGGTCGTGCGCCGAGAGGTCTGTTGCTTCTCCTGGTGTGCGAGGCCGGCCGGTGGGCGCGTCAGTGGGGCTCGGAAAGCAGTCCGTCGAGTTCGGGGAAGGCGATGCCTTCGGCGAGGGAGGCATAGCCGCCGGTGCCGAAGAGTTCCTGCGCGGCGCGACGGGCGGCAGCGTAGGCGGCTTGCGCCACGCCCGAGCCGAGGCTGACGCGAGCCACCCCGAGGGCGCCGAGCTCGGCAACGGCCGGGGCGCCGGGGCCGGCCATGACGTTCAGCGGTACGGAGATGTCCCCGGCCAGCGCCGCGATGGTGGTGGTGTCGGTGACGCCGGGGACGAAGATGCCGTCCGCGCCCGCATCGACGTACCTGTGCGCCCGGTCCAGGGTTTCCTTCAGCCGGGTGTCCGGGTCGCCCAGCCCGAACAGGAAGGTGTCGATACGGGCGTTGAGGAACAGGTCCGCGCCTGCCCGGTCGGCCGCCCGCCGGGCCGCGGCCAGCCGCGTCGCGAGCTCTGCCGGAGGCCGGGTGCCGTCCTCGATGTTGACGCCGACGGCGCCCGCCGCGAGCACCCCGGCGACGGTCTCGGCAACACCGGCGGCGTCCGTTCCGTACCCGCCCTCGATGTCAGCGGTCACCGGGACGGCGACGGCGGCGACGATACGGGCGATCAGCTTCAGCGCCCGGTCGCGGGTGAGGACGTCGCCGTCCGGACACCCCAGGGACCAGGCGACGCCGGCACTGGTGGTGGCGATCGCGGGGGCGCCCGCGGCCTCGATGACACGGGCGCTCGCAACATCCCAGGCGTTGGCGAGCGCGAGGGGCGCCGGCGGGGTGTGCAGGGAGCGGAAGAGGCGGGCGTTGTCCGGCTGTGCAAGAGTCATGGACGCAGTCAAACATCGACTGCCACCCACCGTCTGGCAGGAATCCGACAGGGGCGTCGGCATCGGATCGGGCGGGCAGAACCACCCCAGGTGGCCCTCCGCAGACTCCTTCCTCGCAGGTCCGGCAGGGTTACGCGTCCACGGCGGCGAGTTCGGCGGCGATGGCCTGGAGCAGGTCGCGGGGGATGAGGCCCACTGCGAACGCGGCGATCTGGAGCAGCGACAACTCCGCGGCCATGTGCGCGAACGGGCCGTCCAGGAGCGCCGCGAAGTGCGTACGCAGGATGCGCTCGCCCTCGGTGTGTGCGAGCAGGTCGCGCAGCGGGACGTGGACGCTGAGAGGGCCGGTGGGGAAGTCCTCCGGACGGGGCGGGGGAGCGGTGGACGCCTCGGCCCGGGGGCTCTGCGTCCGGGCGAGCAGATGCGCCTCGGTGACCGGGTCGGACTCGGGCAGGCCCAGACGGACGTACTGCTCCCGCGGGGCGTCCGACGCCCTCAGCAGGTCGGTGAGCAGCGTCGCCATGCGCAGCTCCAACTCGTCGTCGATGAGGGGGTGTTGCTGCTCCGGGTCGGTTTCCAGGTCGTAGAGCAGGGTTCCGAAGGCGTACGGGTTGGACATGGCGTGGCCCGGCACTCTCACCAGCGGCACCTCCTTGGTGAAGGGGAACGGCGGCACCAGCTCGGCGTTCTTGAGCTCGGCGGGAGTGAAGCGGCCGCGCATGTGGGTGGGCATGAGGGTGTGCTCGTACAAGGGACGGTTGGTCTGCTCCGCGCCGGCGCGCATGTATACGTAGCGGCCGTCGGTGACGCTGACGTGGCCGCCGAAGGCACCGAACAGGCCCGCCTCGCGTACCGGGGTGTCATCGGCGACGGTCTGGCGCAGGGAGCGGCCCTGCATGTCGGGGGCGGGGGCGAGGCCGAAGTGGTCCAGGAGCGTCGGCGCCAGGTCGATGGTCTGCACGAGGGACGCGCGGCGCTCACCCCGGACCCGGCTGCGCGGATCCCAGAGGAACAGGGGGGGGTGTGGATGGTCTCGTCGTACCAGGGCTGGACGTTCTTCCCCCACCAGCCGTGCTCGCCGAGCAGCAGCCCGTGGTCGGTACAGACGATCAGCAGCGTGTCGTCCCACAGGGCCAGTGTGTCCATGGTGTCCAGCACCCGGCCGAGCGAGGCGTCGCACATGGACAGCAGGGCCGCGTACCCGCGTCGGGCATGGTCGATCTGTTCGCCGCTCAAGCTGACCTTTTTGTAGTCGGGCCAGTCGAAGTGCGGGCCGTCGTAGGCGTGTGCGTAGTGCTGCTTGTGGCGGGCGTAGCTGAAGAAGGGCTCGTGCGGATCGAATGTCTCGATCTGCAGGAACCAGTCGTCCTCGGCGTGGTTGGTGTGCAGGAACTCCAGGCCCGCGTCGAAGGTACGGGTCTGCGGGTGGTCGGCCTCGTCCGTGAGGTACTGGCGGTTGATCCAGTCCTGCCGCCATGGCTCGCCGCGGCGCACGCGGATGGCCTCGGGGACATCGGGGTCGGCGACGTGGCCCTTCCAGGTGTCGCCCTCTTGGCCGCGGAAGAACTCGAAGGTGCGGTAGCGGTTGTGGTAGGTGGCGCCGCCGTCCTCCCAGTAGTGCTGGTGGTCCGTCACCAGGTGTGTGTGGACGCCGTTTTCGCGGAGGATCTGGGGCATCGAGTCGTCGAAGGGTTCGAGCGGGCCCCAGCTGCGGTGCAGGAAGTTGTGGCGGCCGGTGTGCAGCTCACGACGGGCCGGCATGCACGGCATGGAGCCCGCATAGCAGGTGTCGAACATGGCCGTGCGCTCGGCGAGGCGCGTGAAGTTCGGCGCGTGGATGCCTTCCGCCCCGTACGGCGGAAGGAAGCGCCGGTTGAGCGTGTCGAACATGACCATGATCGCCTTCATACGGCTCTTCCCTGTCACATCTCTGGGGGCCTATGTTCATACGAACATAGGTGGGGACCGTCGAGGGCTTCGCCGGGGACGGCGAGGGGCCGGTGCGGGCGGTGCGGCTCGACCCGTTCCGCATCGACGCGTGCGCGGTGACCAACGAGCAGTACGCGGCTTTCGTCGTCGCCACGGGGTACTGCACCGACGCCGAGCGCATCGGCTGGTCGTACGTGTTCGCCGCCTTCCTGCCGGCGGCCCTGCGGCGCGGGGCGCCCCGGCCGGAGCGCACCCCCTGGTGGTGCGGAGTGCGGGGCGCCGCCTGGGACCGGCCCGAAGGGCCCGGCAGTGCGCTGGAGGGGCGCGGTGACCACCCTGTCGTCCATGTGTCCTGGAACGACGCCGCCGCGTACGCCGCGTGGGCGGGCAAGCGGCTGCCGACCGAGGCCGAGTGGGAGTACGCGGCCCGCGGGGGACTTGAGCAGCGGCGCTGCCCCTGGGGCGACGAGCTCGACCCCGACGGCAGCCACCGCTGCAATATCTGGCGCGGCACCTTCCCCGCGAAGAACACCGCCGCCGACGGGTATCGCGGCACGGCCCCCGTCGACGCCTTCGAGCCCAACGGCTTCGGCCTGTACAACACCTCCGGCAACGTCTGGGAGTGGTGCGCCGACTGGTGGACCACCGATCACGGATCCGCCCGGCCGCTGGTCGGCCCCCGGGGTCCGCGGCGGGGTGCGGACAAGGTGATCCGCGGTGGATCGCACATGTGCCACGTCTCGTACTGCAATCGCTACCGCGTCGCGGCCCGGACCGCCAACAGTCCGGACAGCTCCAGCGGCCACGCCGGATTTCGCTGCGCGATCTGACCGCTGCGCGGCCCTGACAGCGTCTGAACCCCGGGTGAAGCTGAGCCGAGCTAGATACCCAAGAACATATGAGGACCGGATGCAGCTCGACTACGTAATCCTCGGTGCGCTGGCCCTGCGGCGCCTGTCCGGCTACGACCTGCGCCGCTGGATGGACGGGCCGGGCCGGTACATCGGCTACGGCGTCAAGCTGCCGCAGATCTACCGCAGGCTCGGCACCCTGGTGGAGCGCGGCTGGGTGGACTTCGACATCGACCCGCGTGAAGGGCGGCCCGACGCCAAGGTCTACCGGCTCACCGAAGAGGGCCGGGAGGCGCTCCTCGCGTGGGCGCGTTCCCCGTACGAGCCGTCGCCGCGCCCGATGGACCCCGAGTTCAAACTGCGCTTCCTCTTCGCCGGGCAGCTCGACCCCGAGATCGCCCTGGACGTCGTACGCACGGAGCTGGCCTACCGGCTCAAGCACGACGCGCTCAGTGCCGTTCTGCCCGCGCCCACCCCGTACGAGCCGCAGATCGACGGTCTCGACGCGAACTGGGCCCGCGAGGTGCACACCATGGCCCACGAGCACGGCTACGCGTTCGCCGCCTCCTACATCGCCTGGCTCCAGCTGACCGAGGCCCGCCTGGAAGCCCGGCTCGGCCGCTGATCCCCGCCGCCCTCCTGGAAAGCCTCCCCTCCTCCACTCCTCCATACCGCTTCCGCAGCGCGTGGCGAGCCGCACCGCCATGTTGCGGTCGCCCCTTGCCCGATCCCCTTCCGGGAGCCGCACATGCGCATCATCTACGTCGACGTGGACACCCTCCGCGCCGACCACACCACCCCGTACGGATACCACCGTCCCACCACCCCCAACCTGCAGAAGCTCGCCGACAAGTCCGTCGTCTTCGACCGCTACTACTGCTCCGACTCGCCGTGCCTGCCGTCCCGTACCGCTCTGACGAGCGGTCGGTTCGGCATCACCAACGGTGTGATCGGGCACTTCGGTCCGGCCGCCCGGATGCGGTCTCGTCTCGCCGAATGGTGGCACGAGTACGCGGGCCGGCCCGGCGCCCTGCCCGACCCCATGCAGGCCACCCTGCAGACCGGGCCGACGTATTACAACGACCCCGTCCGCTACGCCGCACATCTGCGCGCCACCGGCCGCGCGCATCTCGCGGACGACCTGGAGCAGCGCCTCGCGACCCTGAACATCCCCGTGTCCTGGCGCGCCCCCGACCGGCCGCGCACCGCTGAGCTCCTCGAACGCTGGATCCATCTGCTGCAGACCCGTGACCAGCGCACCCTCTCCGGGCAGGACGGCCCACCCGCATCGCCCCCGCATGTCCCAGCACCGGCAAGGGAGCCGTGATGCCGACCGATGCCGTACCGTCCGCATCGGCGCAGTCCGCCGCGCCGCCGACGAAGGCACCACCGCCCAAAGCCCCGGGCCATGGCGGCAACTATCCCTGCTCGGCGGGTTGTTGAGCGTCGACAACAGCGAGTCCAGTGTGCTGTCAGTTCTCTTTCCGGCGCTGCGTGCCGCTCTCGGTCTTCCCTCGCCGCGCTCGGCCGGCTGGTCGCCGTGAGCAAGCTGGTCACCGTGGTCGCCGGGCCCGTATGGGTCGCCCTGGCCCGCAGATGGCCGCGCAAGAACGTCCTCGCCGTCTGTTGCGGTTTCTGGGGCGTGTGGACCGCGGCCATGGGTCTCGCCCAGAACTTCGTTCAACTCCTCGTCCTGGCCACCGTCGCCGCGGCCGGGATCGCGGGCGGCGGCCCGCTCGCCAACGGCCTGGTGGCCGACCTCTTCGACGATGCCGGCCGCGGCCGAGCGGTCGGCGTGCTCTACGGCATCGCCGCGCTCGGCCTGGGCATGGCGGGACCGGTGCTCGGCCTTCTCGCGGACGTGCAGAACGGCTGGCGGTACGGTTTCTTCGCCTCCGGCGCCGTCCAGGTGGTCTTCGGCGTGCTGATCCTCGCCTTCCTGCACGACCCCGGCGTCGGCGCCACGTACTACGGAATGGTCTCCCGCCTGGACGACCAACTCGGCAGGGTCTCCCGGGCAGTCGAGCAGGCCGGTGCCGCGGCCCGCACCGTCACCCTCTTCTTCGCCGACCACGGTGAATACCTCGGCGACCACGGGGTGATCGAGAAGTGGCCGTCCGCGATGCACGACTGCATCACCCGCGACCCGCTGATCATCAGCGCTCCCGGGCTCGGCGAGGGCGGCCGGGAATGCGACGCGATGGTGGAGATGGTCGACGTCCTGCCCACCGTGCTCGATCTCGCGGGCGTGCCCGCGCCCCATCGCCACTTCGGCCGCAGCCTTCTGCCGTTGCTGCGCGATCCGGCGGCGCCCCACCGCGAACTCGCTTTCACCGAGGGCGGGTTCACTGTGGAGGAGGAGCCGCAGATGGAGCACGCCGCATTCCCGTACGACCTGAAGTCGGCGCTCCAGCACGAAGATCCGACCTTGGCGGGCAGGGCCGTCGCCGTCCGGGACCGGGAGTGGACGTACGTGTGGCGGCTGTATGAGCAGCCCGAGCCGTACCACCGCGCCGAGGGCCCGCACGAGTGCACCAACCTCGCGGGCCGTCCCGAATACGCCGAGGTGGAGCGGCGCCTGCACGACGCCGTGCTGCGCCGGCTGGTGGAGACCTCCGGCGTCGTCCCGGCCGACCCCGATCCGCGCCGGCCCGACGTGGACCTGCCCGCCCCGGCGCATTCCTGAGTGAGCCCCGCACCCGAGCAAGGGAACCAACGATGCATCACCCCGACCGCGCCGTCGTCGTCGAGGCCGCCCTGGCCCGCCTCGACCTGGACACCAAGACGCGCCTGCTCGCAGGCCAGGACCTGTGGTCCCTGCCCGCCGTCCCGGAGATCGGCCTGGAGTCCGTGACGCTGTCGGACGGGCCCGTCGGTGTCCGGGGGCCTGAGTTCAATCCGGACGATCCGGCCCTCGCCCTGCCCAGCCCCACCGCCCTCGCCGCCACCTGGAGCCCGGACCTGGCCCGCACGGCGGGCCGTGCCCTCGCCCAGGAGGCCCACCGCAAGGGCGTCCACGTCCTGCTCGCCCCCACCGTCAACCTGCACCGGAGCCCACTGGGCGGTCGCCACTTCGAGTGCTACTCGGAGGACCCGCTGCTGACGGCCCGCATCGGTGCGGGTTACGTCACGGGGCTCCAGGAGAGCGGGGTTGCCGCCACGGTCAAGCACTTCGTCGCCAACGACGCCGAGACCGAGCGCTTCACCGTGGACAACCAGGCCGGCGCGCGCGCCCTGCGCGAGCTGTATCTCGCCCCGTTCGAGGAAATCATCGCCACCGCCCGGCCCTGGGCGCTGATGTCCGCGTACCACTCCGTCAACGGGTCCACCATGACGGAGCATCGGGCACTCCAGGCCGGTGTGTTGTGCGAGGAGTGGGGCTTCGACGGCGTCGTCGTCTCGGACTGGCTGGCCGCCCGCGACACCGTACGGGCCATCGGGGGCGGCCTCGACATCGCCATGCCGGGTCCGTCCACCGTGTTCGGACCGGCGCTCGCCGCCGCCGTGCGCGACGGACACGTACCGGAGTCCGCGGTGGACACCGCCGTACGGCGCGTCCTGCTGCTCGCCGCGCGCCTCGGCCTGCTGGAGGGCGCCCTGCCGGTGGTGGCGGAAGACGACCGCCCCGTGCCCGTGGACGGGGAGGCCGTGGCCCGCGAGATCGCCACCCGGTCCATCGTGATGCTGGAGAACCGCGACCGGACCCTGCCCCTGAGCGCGTCCGGCACGCGCCGGATCGCGCTCATCGGCCGCGCCGCCCGCGACGCCCGCATCCTCGGCGGCGGCTCCGCCACGGTCTTCCCCGCACACGTCGTCTCCCCGCTGGACGGGCTGCGTGCCGCGCTCCCCGCCGGCATACGGCTCGACCACGCCCTGGGAGCCGACCCGGACAACGAACTGTCCGTCGCGGCACAAGGGTTCACGCTCCGAGCTGTACTGCGGGACGAGCGCGGCACCGTTCTCGCCGATGCCCCTCTCCCCATCGGCCACCTGCGCTGGACGGCCGACGCGCTGCCCGGCGGTGTCGACTTCGAGGCCCTGCACTCGGTCGAGATCACCGGTACCTTCACACCGCACGACAGCGGCACGCACCACTTCGGCACCCGCGGCATCGGCGACTTCCGGCTCACCGTGGACGGCAGCGTCGTGTACGAAGGCGTGGACGACCCGGACACCGCGGACCCGATGGACGCGGTGCTCGTCGGCCGCTGCCTGCCGCGTGGTTCCGCGGACCTGGAAGCGGGCCGCCCGGTCACGGTCAGCCTCCTCGACCACACCCCCAAGGGCGCCATCGGCCCGCTGCGCGGCGTCGCTTTCGGCCTCGCCCACCGGGCGCCGGAACGCGACGGCGATCGACTGATCGAGGAGGCAGCCGCCGCGGCGGCCCGCCGCCGACGTCGCGGTCGTCGTGGTCGCCACCACCGAGCGCGTCGAGAGCGAGGGCTTCGACCGCGCCGGCCTGCGGTTGCCGGGGCGCCAGGACGAACTCGTCGCCCGCGTCGCCACCGCCAACCCGCGTACCGTCGTGGTCGTCAACTCCGGTGCCCCGGTGGAAATGCCGTGGCGTGAGGACGTTGCCGCGGTGCTGCTGAGCTGGTTCCCGGGGCAGGAGGGCGGCGCGGCCCTGGCCGATGTGGTCCTCGGCCATGCGGAGCCGGGTGGCCGCCTGCCCACCACCTGGCCCGCCCGCCTCGCCGACGCCCCCGTCACCCGGGTCACCCCTGCCGGCGGGGTCCTGCGCTACGACGAGGGCGTGTCCATCGGCTACCGCGCCTGGCAGCGTCACGACGTCGCCCCCGCCTACCCCTTCGGCCACGGACTCGGCTACACCGACTGGTCGTACGAACACATCGAGGTCACGGACACGGACACGGTCCGCATCCGGCTGCGCAACACCGGCGACCGTCCGGGCCGGGAAGTGGTCCAGCTCTACGCGGCCGCCGCCGGGCCCGACGCCGTGGAGCGGCCGGAGCGGTGGCTCGCGGGATTCGCCACCGTCACCGCGGGGCCGGGCGAGACCGTGACGACCGAGATCCGGCTTCCCGAGCCGGTCTTCAGGATCTGGGACGAGGGCGCGGACGGCTGGACTGCGGTCCCGGGCACGTACCGGGTCCTGGCCGGCCGCAGTGCCACCGACATCCGGCTCTCGGCCGCCGTCGACGTACGCGCCGAAGACGCATGAGACTCCGGCGACTTCCATGAACGGCAGGCCACCGTCACGCAGTCCGCCCCTGGGAGCGGCCGGTGGCGGCGCGGGCGCCGGCCGGGCCTGGAGCCGGCCTGCCCCGCCCGTATGCCGGCCGCTCCCAGGGGCCGACTACGGGACAACCCTCAGTCGGGCAGGTGGTAGACGGCGAGAGCCGCGGTGTCGTCGTGGAGGCGGTTGTTGCTGTAGGCGAGGAGGTCGCGGTGGAGGCGGTCGAGGAGTTCCCGGGGCGGGAGGAGACCCCAGGAGAGGACACGCTGGGGGAGGGGGTAGAAGGCCCCCGCGGGGTCGCGTGCTTCGGTGACGCCGTCGGTGTAGAGCAGCAACTGGTCGCCCGGGCGGAAGGGGTACTCGTCGATCCGGTAGTTCTCGGTGAGGAGCATGCCGAGGTTGAGCGGCGGTGCGGGGTCGGCCGTCTCCAGCTCGGTGACGCCGTCGGAGCGGATGAGCAGGGGCGGGGGGTGGCCGCAGTTGACGATGCGGACCACGTGGCGGCGGGGGATCTCCGCGAAGACGGCCGTGACGAAGCGTTCGCCCGTGTCGCTTCCGGCAAGGCGGGCGGACCTGCGGTTCATGCTGGTCTCCACCCGGCGGACAACGTCGGCGAGGTCGGGTTCGTCGTGGGCGGCCTCACGAAAGGCACCGAGCAGGGTGGCGGCCGTCTCCACGGCGAGGAGGCCCTTTCCGCGGACGTCGCCGATGACGAGCCGGAGTCCGTACGTGGTGGGGACGGCCTCGTACAGGTCGCCACCGATGCGTGCTTCCGCGGCGGCGGACAGGTACAGGGTTTCCACCTGGATGGGGCCGATGCGGCGAGGGACCGGGCTGAGCAGGACATGCTGCGCGATCTCGGCCACGAAACGCACGGTGGCGAGGGTGCGCTCCCGGCGCACGCGGTGGGCAGCCAGGATCGTTCCGAGAACGCCGACCAGGGCGGTGCACAGGTAGGCGGCCACGTAGTGGCGCTCCCACACGTAGCTCACCGTGCGGCCCGCGCAGCACGGGGTGCCGGCCAGGACCCCTTCGAAGACGATCGCGAACACGGTGATGGCAGCGACGGCAGCGGGGCCGTGGGCGAAGGCCGCGATCACCGGGAGGGCGATGAGCAGGAAGCTTACGGGCCACTGCACGGGCGTGACGGGTTCGAGCACCAGGATGCCCGCGATGTAGAAGGCGGGCAGCCAGCGCATCCACGCGGGCGCGGCGGGCACCTGCGGGCCCCCGTTGCCAGGCTGCGCCGTCCAGTCGCCCGCCGCCCCGGCCCGGCCCGGCCACCTCACTGCTCCCTCCGGCGCGGAGCGGGCGCGGACGCCGCCCCGCCGGAGCACGGAGCCACCGCGTGGCCCGTACGCGGACGGCGCCCCCGGCAGGTCCACTCACACAACCTGTACACGCGGAACTCCTGACGCAAGACGTGGTCAAAACGACCATCTTGCTGCGCCGCACGGCTTCGGGCCGGTCATTGCTCCAGCCCATGGCATGTCAGGACCGGTACGGCAGGCGGGCAACGGCGGCGTCCCGTCGGAGCGGATCCGGTCCGGGGATTCGCCCTCATGCCCAGCCTGTGCGCCGACCACCACGTGCGCCGGTGTGAGCACCGGGCGGTCCGTTGCTCACGCCGGGACCCCGGTGGCTGCGGCTCCGGCTCGGTCGCACTATTCAGCCCAATTTGACATTAGCTCGCCTTATGGAAGATAAAGAAGGTCCTTTGGGCTAAAGATCACGCAACGTAACGTTCGAGGCGTGGCGGCCCACGCATGTCTACGTGAATGAGTAATGCCGTGTCCCACGCCGCCGTAGTACCCGACCAGCCGACCGATCCCGCCGGGGACTGGGAGGCATGGCGCGCCGAGCGGCGGCGCTCCGTCACCTCTGCCACCGGGAATCTCGCCCTCGTCGAGACCCGCTGGGCTCCCGCGGGTGAGCGCCCCGACCTCGATGCGGCCCGAGCCGGACAGCCGGATTCTGTGATCGTCACCACAGTCGAGCGCACCGATTCCGTCACCGGCGAGCCCGAGTACGGTCTTCGATTCTGGGACGCCCGGTCCCCCGCGATCCAGAACTTCGATCGCACCGACGTCTTCCCGTACGACTCGGCCTGGGTGCTGGAGGCCTCGTACACCACGGTGCCGGGCGCCAGGCGGGTCGGATTCGAGCACATCCGGGACAACGGCGGCACCCGGGACCTCGTCGTGCCGGGAGACATCCAGCTCACCCTGGACGGCCGGGACTACACGCTGAGCGCCTTCGACGACGACGGCACCCTGCTGCTCGTCTTCGGCGACCCCACCAACGGCGACATCACCTACGGCGCGGGGCGCTTCCTCTTCGTCACCCGCACCGGCGAGGGCCGCGTCCTGCTCGACTTCAACCGTGCCTTCGTGCCCCCCTGCGGCTTCTCCGACCAGTACAACTGTCCGATGCCGCCGCGGCAGAACCGTTTCCACCTGCCCGTAGAGGCCGGAGAGAAGCGGCCCGTCTTCCGCGACGGCTACGCCGCACAGCACTGATCGCCCCCGCACCCCTTCGCCTCGCAGCACGAAAGCGCGTACTCCTCATGAGCATCAAGAAGACTTCCCTGTACGGCGGAGCCACCGCCGCCGCCCTCGCCCTGACCCTGACGGCTTGCGGCGGGGGCTCCCACGCGGGCGGTGCTGTCGGAGGGGCGCACGACAAGAACGCCACGGTCAACATCGGATCGCTCTACGAGCCGCAGAATCTCGACAACACCGCGGGCGGTGGTCAGGGCGTCACCGAGGCGCTCAACGGCAATGTGTACGAAGGGCTGTTCAAGCTCACCGACGACGGCAAGGTCGAGAAGCTGCTCGCCCAGGACTACAAGGTCAGCGGCGACGGACTCACGTACACCTTCACCCTGCGCGACGGCGTGAAGTTCCACAGCGGCAAGAAGCTCACCAGCCAGGACGTCAAGTACAGCCTGGAGAAGGTGATCGCGAAGGACTCGCAGTCCGCGCGCAAGAGCAATCTCGAGGTCGTCAAGTCCGTCGAGACCCCTGACGCGCGCACGGTGCAGGTCCAGCTGTCGAAGAAGTCGATCTCCTTCGTCTACAACCTCTCCTACGTCTGGATCATCAACTCCCAGGCGCAGGGCCTCAAGACGACCGAGGACGGCACCGGCCCGTACAAGCTGAACAAGTGGACCCGCGGCTCCGCTCTCAGCCTCGACCGGTTCGCCGGCTACTGGGGCGACGCGGCCGCCAACAAGCAGGTCGTCTTCCATTACTACAAGGACGCCACCGCGCTGAACAACGCGCTGCTGACCAACGCGGTCGACGTCGTCACGAGCGAGCAGTCGCCCGATGCTCTCGACCAGTTCAAGAGCAACCAGAACTACAAGGTCAACGACGGCAACTCGACGACCAAGCTGCTGCTCGCCTTCAACGACAAGGCCAAGCCCTTCACGGACGTCAAGGTCCGCCAGGCCGTGTCCGCCGCCATCGACGACAAGAAGCTGCTGGAGTCCGTCTGGGGCGGCTACGGCAAGCCGATCGGCTCCATGGTGCCGCCCACCGACCCGTGGTACGAGGACCTGACCAAGGTCAACGGTTACGACACCGCGCGCGCCAAGAAGCTCCTTGCCGAGGCCGGATACGAGAACGGTTTCAGCTTCACCCTCGACACCCCGAACTACGACCCGCACCCGACCGCCGCGACGTTCATCAAGTCGCAGCTCGCCAAGGTCGGCATCACCGTCAAGATCAACACGATCACGCCGGACGAGTGGTACACGAAGGTCTACAAGAACCACGACTTCACGGCCACCCTCCAGGAACACGTCAACGACCGCGACCTGGTCTGGTACGGCAACCCCGACTTCTACTGGGGCTACGACAACAAGCAGGTCACCCAGTGGGTCGAGGAGGCCGAGCAGGCGTCCAGCACCGCTGAGCAGACCGAACTCCTGAAGAAGGTCAACCGCAAGACCGCCGAGGACGCGGCCAGCGACTGGCTGTACCTGTACCCGCAGATCGTCGTGGCCAACAGCAAGCTGTCCGGCTACCCGGTCAACGGCCTCAACTCCCAGTTCTTCGCCTACGACATCAAGAAGGGCTGATGGCCCGGTATCTTCTGCGCCGTCTGGCCTTCCTGCTGGTTTCGCTGGCGCTCGCGAGCGTGGTCCTGTTCGTGCTGCTGCGCATGCTGCCGGGCGACCCCGCCAACGCGCTCACCTCCGTGGGCGCCAGCCCCGAGCAGATCGCGGCCGCGCGGCACTCCATAGGCTCCGACAAGCCGCTGCCCGAGCAGTTCTTCCACTGGATCGGGCAGTTGGCCAGCGGTGACCTCGGTACGTCGTTCGTCAGCTCGCTGCCGGTCGGCCCGGAGATCGGCTCCCGGCTGAACGTCACCGTTCCGCTCACGCTGGCCGCCTTCGTCCTCGCGGTGCTCATCGCCGTTCCGGTCGGCTTCGTGGCCGCACACCGACGCCGGACCTGGTACGGCGCACTGCTCAACGGAGTGTCCCAACTGGGCATCGCCGTCCCCGTGTTCTGGCTCGGAATGATCCTCATCGCCGTCTTCGCCCTGAACGCCGGCTGGCTTCCCGCGGGCGGCTTCCCGCAGGACGGCTGGTCACAGCCGGCCGAGGCGGTCCGCTCACTCGCCCTGCCCGTGATCACCATCGCGCTCGTGATGAGCGCCTCGCTGATCCGCTACGTCAGGTCGGCCGCACTCGACGTGCTGGGCAGCGACTATCTGCGCACCGCCCGGGCCATGGGCTCGTCGTTCGGACAGGCCATGTGGCGGCACGGGCTGCGCAACGCCTCGGTCCCGGTGATCTCGATCCTCGGCATCGAGCTGGCGTCCACGCTGCTGGGCGCGGTGGTCGTGGAGTCCGTGTATGCGCTCCCGGGCCTCGGCTCCCTGCTCGCGACCGGCATCGCGCAGCACGACTATCCAGTGATCCAGGGTGTGCTGTTCGTCTCCACGCTCGCGGTGCTCGTCATCGGCTTCGCGGCCGACTTCGCACAGCGGATCATCGATCCGCGGCTGCGCGGCAGGCTCTCGGGAGGCGTCCGATGAAGCAGATGAAGCAGTCGACGAAGCGCTCGTACACATTGACCGTCGGATGCGTCCTGGCCGGCCTGATCGCCGTGCTTGCGGTGGTCTCGCTTTTCTGGCTCCCGTACGCCGCCGACGACACGTCCGGCGGACGGCTCACGGGCCCCGGTGCGGGCCATCTGCTCGGCACCGACAAGCTCGGCCGCGATCTGTTCACCCAGCTGATGACCGGCTCCCGTATCGCCTTCGAAGCGGGCCTGGGATCGGTCCTCATCGCCGCCGCCCTCGGCGGCACGCTGGGAGTGCTGGCCGCGTTCGCGCAGGGCTGGCTCGACGACACGCTCTCGGCGTTCCTCGACATCCTGATCGCCTTCCCGACGCTGCTGCTGGCGATGCTCATCGTCGCCGCCCGCTCGGCCACACTGGGCTCCGCCGTGCTGGCGATCGGCCTCGCGCAGAGCGCGGTCGTGGCACGGCTGGTACGGGTCCTGGTCAAGCGGGTCCTGGCGCAGGACTACATCACGGCCGCGCGCACATCGGGCACGTCGTGGCCGCGGATCGTGGCCGGGCACGTGCTGCCCAACATCTGGCCCACGCTCCTGGTCAACCTGGCCCTCCAGTTCGGGCTCGCGGTACTGGCCGAGGCCGGCCTGTCCTACCTGGGTCTGGGAGCGCCGCCGCCCAACGCCTCGTGGGGCCGCATGCTCCAGGAGGCGCAGGCCACCTTCACCACGGCCCCGGCGGGCGCGCTGGCCCCGGGCATCCTTCTCGTCCTGCTCGTCATCGGCGTGAACCTCATCGCCGACGGACTGCGCGACACCCTCGACCCCGCGGCCCGGCGGAGGCGCGCATGAACATCCTCGACGTACGTGACCTCACGATCCGTACGGCTGACGGGCACATCCTCGTCGACGGCCTCTCGCTGACCATGGCCCCCGGCGAACGCCTCGGCCTCATCGGAGAGTCGGGCTCCGGGAAATCGCTGACCACCCTCGCCGTGCTCGGCCTGCTCCCCGACGGCATGACGGCCACCGGCAGCGCCGAGCTCGCCGGCACCCAGATCGTGGGCGCCAGTGAGAAACAGCTCGCGGGTCTACGCGGCCGGGACGCCGCCATCGTCTTCCAGGAGCCACTCACCGCACTCGACCCCCTGATGCGCGTCGGCCGGCAGATCGCCGAACCGCTGAGCAGAAGGCGAGGGCTGAAGGGCGCCGAACTGAGGCGGTCGGTCGGAGAAGCGCTGGAGCAGGTGCGGCTGCCCGAACCCGAGCGCATCGCCCGCGCCTTCCCGCACGAGATCTCCGGCGGACAGCGCCAACGCATCGCACTCGCCATGGCACTGGCCTGCGACCCGAAGCTGCTCATCGCGGACGAGCCGACCACCGCCCTCGACGTCACCGTGCAGTCCGACATGCTCGACCTGCTCGACACCCTCGTACGGGAACGGGACATGGCCGTCCTCTTCGTCAGCCACGACCTCGCGGTCGTCTCGAAGGTCGCCGATCGCGTCCTGGTCATGAAGGACGGCCGCGCCGTCGAGGAGGGCGACGTTCGCGAGATCGTGCGGACCCCGCGTGAGGAGTACACCAAGGCGCTGGTGGCAAGCGCGCGGCAGCTGGAATCAGCTCTGGACCTGAGGAGCGCGCGATGACGCCCGTACTGGAGCTGAACGGGGCCTCCTTCAGCTACCGAGGACACGCCGCGCCCGTCGTCGAGGACATCTCCCTCGCCGTCGAGACGGGGCAGAGCCTCGCCCTTGTCGGCGAATCGGGTGCGGGCAAGACCACCCTGCTGCGACTGCTGCTGGGACTCGCCCGGCCGACCTCCGGCACCGTCCGGTTCGACGGCGAGGAGCTGAAACCGCGCGACAGCAAGCAGACGCGGCGTTTCCGGCGCAGCGTGCAGTGCGTCTTCCAGGACCCGTACTCGTCGCTGGACCCGCGTCAGCGCGTCGGCAGCATCGTGTCCGAACCCCTGCGTTCCCTGGGTATCGACAGCCGGGTCACCGCCGTACCCAAGGTGGCCGACGCCCTGCAGCGGGTCGGACTCCCGGCCGACGCGGCGGAGCGCTATCCACACGAATTCTCCGGCGGCCAGCGCCAGCGCATCGCGATTGCCCGCGCGACCGTGTGCGACCCGCGAGTGCTGCTCGCCGACGAGCCCGTCAGCGCTCTCGACGTCACGACTCGCGTCAAAGTCGTGGAACTGCTCAACGAGTTGAAGCAGGAGCAGGGCCTGACCCTCGTCATGGTCTCCCACGACCTGTCGGTGGTCGCCTCGCTGTGCGAACGCACTGCCGTCCTCGAGAACGGCCGCATTGTCGAACAGGGCGAAACCGCACAGGTGCTGGGCTCTCCCGCGCACCCGTACACGCGTCGCCTGGTCGAAAGCGTGCCCCGGCTGCCTGCTTGACCGGTGGGTGCGTGCCTGCCGGTGCCGGTGCCGGTGCCGGTGCCGGTGCCGGTGCCGGTGACGGGGGCGAGGCCGAAGCGGAGGCCGTCGTCGGCGCTGCGGGGAGTCTTGGTGCCTCCCGAGGCGAGAGCGGGTCCAGACCCGCCGCGGCGGCGGCGTGGGCCGGCTTCGCGCTCCGCAGGCTTCCCTCGGTCCCGTTCCGGCGTGGAGCACGGACGAGCCGAGAGGTCGAGCAGAGGGCGCGCCTGCGCAGGGACGTCCTCGTGGCCGGCGGCCAACCGGAGAAGCTCGCCCGGCCGGGCGGGAGCCGTGCTTCCCGAGACCGTACGCCGAGGCGCATCACACCGTGATCACGAGCCGGGCCGGCCAGGGCGCCGGCGTGCGGTGGCCCCACCGTGCGCGCCTGCGCCCGGATGGCATCGTTGTCGAGCCGGCAGACGGCACCTGGGACGACCCCCGAGACCGCGTCGCCGTCACGGAGCAGAGCGACGGCCAGGGATACGCCGACGATCGCATCGCCGACCGTCCTCGCTGCCCCGACCCCGGCGGCGTGCTCCGCCTCCCCACGGGTCCTTCCTTCCGTCCGGTTTCCGAGCCGTGCATCGCGGCCGGTCTCTCCGAGCCGCGTCGCCATTGCGGCGCGGAGTGCGCCTGCGCGTGGCAGGGGCAGCGCCGGCGGGTGGCCGCGCCTCGTGGAGGTTGCCCCGGGGCGGCGTACGGGACGACCCTGGAAGAGGCATGGCCTGCTGCCCGGGAAAGCGGGCCTCGGGCTGTGCGAACGGAGACGACGGAGAGGCACCGGCCGTGGACGGTCGGAAACCTGCGGGGAAGCAGCCTGGCGCGAGTGGTCACCGGGCTGTGCCGCACACCGCGGACATGCAGGTGGAGGCATGGTCGCCGACGGCCGCGGGCTGCATCGGCGAGGCTGTGCGCGGGGTGGTGGAGGGTTTCGCCGACACGTCCGGGGCCGCAGTCGTCGGGGACCGCGCATACACGACCACGGCGGAATCCGATGAGGATCTGCTGGTGTCCGTCCTGGAGGAGGTCGTCTACCGGATGGATGCCGACGACGAGATCCCGCTCGATGTGGAGGTGGAGGCGATCCGGCCGACGGGGGACGGCCGGGGCCTGTCGGTCCGCTTCCGCATGGCCGACGCCGGCACCGCCGTCGCGGTCGGTGCGGTACCGAAGGCCGTTTCACTGCACGGCCTGCACCTGCGGTACGGCCCCGGCGGCTGGACCTGCCGGGTGACCCTCGACGTCTGAGGGGGCAGGGAAGGGGCAGATCATGGCGCTCACAGTGGCACTGGCGGGCGACACCATGCTCGGGCGCAACGTCGCCGAGGAACTGCGCCGCTCGCCAGTGCCGGGGACACTGGTCTCCACGGGGGTCAGGAAGGCGCTCACGGAGGCGGACCTGTTCCTGCTCAATCTGGAGTGCTGTGTCTCCGACCGCGGGCACCGCCGGCCCGACCCGCGAAAGGCCTTCTTCTTCCGCGCGCCCTCCGCCGCCGCGAAGGTGCTGGCCGAGCTGGGGGTGGACTGTGCGACGCTCGCCAACAACCACGCCCTGGACTACGGATTCGACGCCATGGCCGACACCCGCACCCTGCTGGCCGGGGCGGGCGTCCACACGGTCGGCGCCGGGGCGAACGTGCACGCGGCCCGGGAGTTCGCGGTGCTGGAGGCCGGCGGTGTCCGGCTTGCGGTGGTGGGGGTCACGGACCATCCGGAGGAATATGCGGCCGGGGCGGACCGTCCCGGTGTGGCCTGGGCGGATCTCCACGCAGGGGTGCCCGGCTGGCTGACGGAGTCGGTGGGCCGGGCTGCCGCGGCCGCGGATGTCGTGCTGGTCACCCCGCACTGGGGCCCCAACATGACCTCCCGGCCGCCGCACCACGTCTCGGCCGCGGCCCCGGAGCTGCTGGCGGCGGGAGCGACGCTGGTCGCCGGGCACTCCGCCCACGTCTTCCACGGGATCGCCGACCGGATCCTCTACGACCTGGGTGACTTCGTCGACGACTACGCCGTCGACCCGGTCCTGCGCAACGACCTCGGGCTCCTCTTCCTGGTGACCCTGGACGGCCCGGATGCCGCGCACCTGGTTCCC
Organism: Streptomyces sp. NPDC087845; assembly: GCF_044742755.1. NCBI lineage: Bacteria > Bacillati > Actinomycetota > Actinomycetes > Kitasatosporales > Streptomycetaceae > Streptomyces > Streptomyces sp. NPDC087845. The sequence goes on along the minus strand of NZ_JBIUVC010000008.1, from coordinate 47,047 downwards.
GCCCGGGTGAGGGCGGTGCCACTGGCCCTGGACTACTGCCACACCCGTCTGGCGAGCGGCGAGGACCGGGAGTGGATCCGCGACCGGCTCACCACCGCCTGCGCCGAGTTCGGCACCGTCGTCGCCGACCGGGCGGGATGGCTGACGGTCGACTGGAGGTGAAGGACGTGGAGATCGCACTGCTGGAGAGCAGCCCGTACCGCTTCCGGATCGAGCAGCGGGAGCCGATGCGTGTCCCCGGGGTCGTGTTCGCCTCGCGGGCGCTGCTGCCGCAGGCGTCGGGGGACAAGGCGCTGGACCAGGTGGCGAACGTGGCGACGCTGCCCGGCATCGTCCGCGCCTCCTTCGCCATGCCCGACATCCACTGGGGTTACGGCTTCCCGATCGGCGGGGTGGCCGCCACCGACATCGGCCACGGCGGGGTCGTCTCGCCCGGCGGTGTCGGTTTCGACATCTCCTGCGGCGTACGGTTGCTGGCCGCCGGCATCGACCGCGAGGCGCTCGGCCACGACCGGACGCGGCGGCTCATGGACATCCTCGACAGCACCATCCCGCGCGGTATGGGCCGTGGCGGCCTGTGGAAGCTGTCGGGGGCCCGGGAGATGGACGAGCTGCTGGTCGGCGGCGCTCGGTACGCGGTCGAACACGGCCACGGTGTGCCGCGCGATCTCACCCGCTGCGAGGACTACGGCGTCCTGGACGGCGCGGCCCCGGGGCAGGTGAGTGCACGCGCCGTCGAGCGCGGCCTCCACCAGGTGGGAAGCCTCGGCTCGGGCAACCATTTCCTGGAGCTCCAGGCGGTGGACCAGGTCTACGACCCGGCCACCGCGGCGGCCTTCGGGCTGCGGGCGGGCCAGGTGTGCGTCATGATCCACTGCGGCTCGCGCGGTCTGGGGCACCAGGTGTGCACCGACCATGTCCGCGTGATGGACCAGGAGCTGCACCGGCACGGCATCCAGGTCCCGGACCGGCAGCTGGCCTGTACGCCGGTCGACTCGCCGCGGGGCCGCGCCTACCTCGGGGCGATGGCCGCGGCCGCCAATTACGGCCGGGCCAACCGCCAGCTGCTGTCCGAAGCCGCCCGCCACGCCTTCGCGACCGCTGCGGGAGCCGGTCTGGAGCTGGTCTACGACATCTCCCACAACACCGCCAAGATCGAGACCCACGAAGTGGACGGTGTGGCACGTCCCCTGTGCGTCCACCGCAAGGGCGCGACGCGTGCGCTGCCGCCCGGGGACCCGAGCCTGCCGGAGGACCTCGTCCGGGCGGGCCAGCCGGTACTGGTCCCCGGGACCATGGGCACCGCCTCGTACGTGATGGTCGGCCTGCCCGGCAACGACGCCTTCCACTCCGCCTGCCACGGCGCCGGCCGGGTCTGGAGCCGGCACCAGGCGCTGCGGATGGTCCGTGGGGAGCGGCTTCGCGGCGAGCTGGAGGCCCGGGGCATCGCCGTACGGCCCTCCTCGTGGCGCGGCCTCGCGGAGGAGGCACCGCAGGCGTACAAGGACGTCGACGCGGTCGTCGCCGTCACCGAGGGCGCCGGACTCGCCCGGCCGGTCGCCCGCCTGGTGCCGCTGGGCGTAGTCAAGGGATGAGCCCGGTACGAAGCGGGATGGGCCACGGATCAGCGCAGTTTCTCCGGAGGGCCTCGTCCGTGCGTCCGGTGTTCGCGACGAGCGGCCGGGGCCAGGAAGTCGAGCGCGGGCGTGCCGCGCGGGCAGCTTCGCCCCCATCGGTCGACGCGGAGCGAGGCGCTCGACCGTGCGGAACGCGGCCGTCTGTACAACCGGCTTGTCTACGCGCATCATTGAGCTGCTTCGCTCGGACAAGCTTCCTCGGCCGGATCGCGAACATCCTCCTTCATGTATCGGGCCGACGATTGAGTCCTTATTTGTCATGCACTCGTCAAATCCCGAGGAGGGCAACACGATGGCTTGCGGATCAACCAGCCTGTGGGCCGGCGAAACCAGCTGGTTCTGCTGTGGCAACGCCTGGGGGCCGTGCTCCAGTGCCGGCGGCGGCGCCTGCGGCACCTGCCAGTCCAGCGCACACCACGGCGCGTGGCCCAACGCCTCACAGGCGTGCTGGGACATCACCCGGCCCGACCTCTGCGGCGAGAACATACCCAGGCGCGGCTGCGGCGCGGTGATGAACGTCAAGCACCAGTGCTCGGGCGCGACGGTGTGCATCACGATCACCGACTGCGGCCCGCGCACCAAGGACTGGTGCGGCGAGGCGACTTGCTGCAACGGCACCTGCCGCACCAACCGCGTCCTCGACCTGACCCCGGCCGCCTTCTCGGCGATCGGCAATTTGAGCTCGGGCAAGCTGCCGGTCTACATCTACGAGTGAGGAGCGCCGACATGACCGTACGACACGACCGGGCCGACGGGATGCGCCGCCGGCGCTTCCTCACCAACGCCGCCCTCGGCGGCGCGACCATCATCGGCGCGACCGCGCTCGGCGGCCTCGACGCCGAGGCCGCATTCGCCGCGGAACCCTCGCTCGACCCCGCGATAGCCAAGTCCGCCTTTGTGGAGGGCCGCATCACGGGCATCACCGGCAGCATCCTGGAGGTGGCCGGATCCAACGGCGGCCACTCCCGGGTGCAGATGACCAACGTCACCAGCGTGTGGAAGGTGCGCGCCACCACGGCCGAAGTGATCGACGTCGGCGACGGGCTCTACGCACGCGGCGTCAAGATGCCCGACGGCACCGTGGCCGCCGACGCGGTCTGGGTGAACATCGTGAATCTGCAGACGCAGATCCGCGGCATCGCGAAGAACCGACTGCATCTCGCCCATGGGCAGCACGAACTGGTCGGCCACATCGCCCCGGACGCCAGCGCCTCCTACGCCGGCCGCGCACTGACGTCCGACCTGTCCCGGCTGCGCATCGGGCAGAGCGCCCAGGTGCTCGGTGCCTGGCGGCCGTCCGACAACTCCGTGGACGTCGTCCGCATCTCCGTCGGGCACTGATGCAGACCCAAGGACACAGAGAGAGGAAGAGATGCTGTCACTGACAACGAGCCTCGCCCCGCTGGTCCTCGCAGGCCTGCTCGGGTGGACCGGAGCGGTCAAGGCGTTCGGCCGGGGCACCGCACAGCAGGCGCCGAAGACGGCGCTGGCCCGCATGCTGCGCAGCAGTGAGCGGGCCACGACGGTGCTGCGCGCGACCGGTGCAGGTGAACTCCTGATCGCCGCAGGGCTGCTGGCGGTCCCGGCGAACCCGGTGCCGGGGGCCGCCGCCGCGGCCCTGGGGACGGGCTTCCTCGGCTACCTCGGCTACGGCCGGACCGTGGCACCGGAGTCCTCCTGCGGCTGCTCGGCCAGTGACGACACCCCCATCACCTGGCGGGCGTTCGCACGGGCGGCGCTCGTGGTCGTCGGCGGGGCCACGGCGGCGGTGGCACAGGGCACCTGGTGGTCGGCGCTCTCCGAGCGGTCTGCCGGTGCCCTTGTCTTCCTGGCCGGGGCGGCGGCGGTTCTGGTCGCCCTCTCGGCCGACCTCGACCGGTGGTGGCTGCTGCCGCTGCGCCGGACGAGGCTGCGCGTCTTCGGTCACCCGCTTCTCGGTACCGCCGGGCGGAACCAGGTGCCGGTCGCAGCGAGCGTCGAACTCCTGGAGAACTCCCTCGCCTGGCAGGCCGCCGCACCCGTGGTCCGGTCCGCCCTGCTGGATCACTGGGAGGACGGCGGCTGGCGCATTCTCCAGTACTCGGGTGTGTACGGGGACCGGGAGAACGCACGCCCGGTCGCGGTGGTGTTCGCACTCGACGCCACAGCCGGGCGCGACACCGGTGACGACCCGATCGTCCGTGTCAGTTACGTCGACGCGGAGAGCGGGGAGACGGTGGCCACGGACGAACTCAACGCGGTGCCGTCGCGAAGGGGCCTGCCGATGGCGGGCTGACGCCACGGACGGACACCTCGGCCCGGTCCGGACGCCCGGCCACCTCGCGGTGGCACGGGCGTCCTGCCCCCGCGGATCCCGATCGCCGAGCGCGCAGCGGCGTTCAGCTGCGAGGACATCGGGGCGACGGGCAGTGCGTTGCCCGGCACAGGTGGATGTGCAGGGCCCGGATCGGGACAGCCCTTAGTGGCGGGAGACCGTGACTTCCAGCCTGATCGTCTCCTCCGCATACCCGTTGCAGCCGTTCTGCAGAGCGGCCTGCACCTCGCGCCACGAGGCACAGGGGACGATGCCGGTCACCTCCGTCTCGCAGACCCTCACCTGCCGGGAGTTCTTGTCGCGCGCCAGCCGCACACCCATGTGGTGGGTCGGCGTCTCGATCCGCGCGTAGTACTGCTTGCTGCCCTTGTCCTGGTTGAATTGCGCAGCGGCAATGATGTGGGAGGTCAGCCTCTCCCCGGCCTCTTCCACCTTGCAGGTGATCGTCTCCAGCTCGCCGGACTCCCACCCGTCGTAGCTCTTCGGCGCGACCGTCGAATCGCCGAGGAGGTCCGTCACGTCCGCGTATCCAGCCTCGGGTTCGAGCTCGCGCATCACGTTCCAGGCCGTGCTGATGGCGATGACGACCTGCTTGACCTCCTCGCCCACATCCCCGACGCGGCCCCGGCGCAGCAGGGTCCCGAGCTGTTCGAGGTCCTTCGCAACAGGCTCGTCCCGCCTTCCCTCGGGCTCCCAGGCGACCAGCGCCTCCCACAACGCCTCCAGCCAGACCGGCTCGTGCTGATGGATCGTCACCCAGCCGCCGCAGAGCCCATCCACCTTGAGCCGCCCGAGCCACTTCTCCATGGTGGCGGCCGCAGCACCGCTCACCCGGCCCGCGTAGAGCAGCTGGCATATGTAGCCCATCCGCTCCTGGACCTTCTCCTGGTCGAGACTGACCGGGCCGCTCCGGGCCGGGGTGTCCGCTGCTCCGCCGCCGGGCTTCCAACGGTCCTTCTCCTGCTGCCTGGATTTCTTGTCGTCGACCCGCTGGACCGGGGCGGCGGTGGTACCGCTGCCGGCCGGCGCCGCCGTGAGCGGGGAGGCACCGGCATCCCGCGCCGGTGCCCTCATCGCCTCGGTGGCTACCGCCTCGGCCTCGCGCTCGAACCGGTCGGACGGATCGCTGATGGCCAGGCCCTCGCCGTTCTCGGTCCCGGCCACCGGACCCCGGCGCTGCTGGATCACGTGGGTGAGTTCATGGGCCAGGGTGTGCTTGTCGGCGCCGCCATCGCCGATGACGACATCGTTCCCCGAGGTGTAGGCACGGGCGCCGATCGCGGCCGCGGAGCGCTGAGCGGCGGCCCCGGTGTGCAGACGTACGTCGGAGAAATCCTCGCCGAGCCTGCTCTCCATCTCCGCCCGCAGCCGGCCGTCGATGGGCCGGCCCGAACGCGACAGTACGTCGTGGACGGCGGAGCGCGGTACCGGCGCCGGAGTTTCGGCACGCCCGGCGGCCGGGGCCGCCTGGTCGCCGCAGCCGGCGTCGTGCTGATGCTGCGTGAAGGGGTGGCCGGACCGTTGGAGCATACGCAGCACGACCTCGTTGCCGACGGCGCTCTGGAGCGGGAGGAGTCCCCGCTGGGGCTGAGCAGTGGGTGCGACGGCGCGGGGGACCGCCTTCTCGTCCGAGGTTCTGCCGAAGTCGGTTGCGCGCATGAGCGGGCCTTTCCTTGGGTGGAGCCGACTTCCCCTGCCTACCGCGCCGTCGGGGCCTCCTGGTAGGGAGGCGAAGGCACTGTTGATTGTCCCTTCAGGGCACCGGATGTTCCTTCGCATCGAAGGCTGAGCGCTGATGGTGCGAGGTCGGCACGCAGAGGCCGGCCACGTACGCGTTCTGCGCGGGCCGGGCGCGGTGTCCGCCCGGCGGACCTCTCACGCGCCCGCCTCCGGGCCGGCAGCCCCGCCCTGGTCGCGGCGGCGGCCACGTTCCCGGTCGCTTTGACCATCGCATTGCCCGCCGCCTCCGCGCCGGTGCGGGTGGAGCGCCGCGGCCGCCATGTCACGCCCTGGGCACTGCCGCCGATGGCTGGGCCGGCCGGGCTGCGGGGTACCTGCTCCGTGCCGCCGTCCTCATCGTGCGCGGGGCCGAGGAGGACGGCGGCACGGGTCCGGGCCCGGTTCGCGGTTCAGTGCGGTCGGCCGTGGGTGCGGGCCTCGGCAGTGGTCTTCAGATCGTGCAGCCAGGCTTCGAGGCCCTTGGCGAGGATCTCGGTCGCGGCGGGAACGTCCGCTTCGACCTGGTCGCCGGTGTGGGTCTCTTCGGTGCGCACGCGGACACCGTCCCTGGTCCTGGTGAAGGTCCACACGTGGACGCCGTCGATGCGCAGTCCTTCACCGACAGCGGGGCCGGTCCAGCGGATGCAGGAGTTGTGCTCAAGCTGCTGGACGGTCGACGTGATGTCCAGGCTGGTGGCGGGGGTCGCCGGATTGGGGGGCACCGGAGTCGTCCACCGGAATGCCGAGCCCTGCCGCAGGGGCCCCTGGTCGAGGCGTTCGGCGGTTTCGACGGGGGCCTGCCAGGACGGCCAACGCTCCACGTCGGTCTGCAGTTTCCAAATGGACGTCAGGGGCGCGTGGATCACGGTCTCGGTCCTGTGGCGGACACGCGCGCCGGGGTCGACGCCTTCGCCGCGGCATGTGAGGGACTTGGCCGGGTGGGGGACGGTGGCCTCGGCGGGTGTCGCGGTGGTGCCGAGAAGGCAGACGGCGACGAGAGGGACGGTGAACAGGGCGGCGGGGACGCTGGTGCTGTGGATGCCGGGCATGGCGTTCTCCTTGTCAGTTGCTGGGCGGCCTTTGCCTGCTGAGCTCGGGTTGGTTGCCGGGTGGGCGTCGGGTCACCGCGCGGGAAGGCTCCGGCGGCGGGCTCGGAGGATCGTGGCGATGAGTGCGGCGGACGCGGCGGTGATCAGCCCGGTGAACGCGGGGTGCATGTCCTTGGACAGGCTCTGCGCCCCGTCGGTCCGTGTCACCCATACGACCAGGGGGACCGCGTACGTGACGGCGAGCAGGACGGCCGCCCCGCGCACCGCCCGGTCGCCGACCTGACGCAGAGCGCCGACCAGCGCGATCACGACCGGGACGACCGCGATCAGGGCGAACTGGCCGACCACCATGACGGGGACCGCCCAGGAGGAGACGGCTACCGGCCGCGGAACACGTCGGTCTGTGCGGGTGTGGTGTGACACGACTGTGGTGGTCATTCAAGTCCCCCTGATCCGGTGGAGTACACGGTTCCGGTAGCTGCACCGCCGCAACTCATTAGAAGTTCTTGTGTTCGTTAGAAGTTATAACGCAATGCGAATCGGGAGGTCAACGCTTTGCGTGATAACCTCTAACGAAACTTTGAGGCTTTACCCGCATGGATGGGGAAGGTGGCCAGGGCGTGACGAAGCCGGACCCGAAGACCCCGCGGGAGCGCTACCGCGCCGAGGTGCGCGCGGAGATCAAGGAACGCGCCTGGGAGCAGATCGCCGGGGCGGGAGCGTCCGCGCTCTCCCTCAACGCCATCGCCAAGCAGATCGGCATGAGCGGGCCCGCGCTCTACCGCTACTACGCCGGCCGCGACGAGCTGATCACCGAACTCGTCAAGGATGCCTACCGAAGTCTCGCCGACACCCTTCGCGCGGCCTCCGCCGCCGGCGCCGACCTGGCCGGACTGGCACACGCCCTGCGCGAGTGGGCCCTTCAGGACCCCCAGCGGTACTTCCTCATCTACGGCACCCCCGTCCCCGGCTACCACGCACCCGAGGAAACCACTGGCATCACTGGCGAGATGATGGCGACCCTGCTCGATGCCTTCATGGCGCTCCCCGGGGACAGCCCCGCGACGCCGTTCGACGCACACCTGGAAGACCACCGGGACTGGGCCGACGACCACCCCGCCCACCCTGCGGTCCTGCACCGGGCCCTGATCTTCTGGACCCGCCTGCACGGAATCCTCTCCCTCGAACTCGCGGGCCACTTCACCGGGATGGGCTTCGACCCCGCCCAGCTCTTCGCGGCCGAACTGGACGCCCTGCTGGCACACCGGGCCTGACGCCTTCCGGCCGCGTACTCGTCGGCGCCGGCCCGCAAGGAGATCGGCTTCCTTCCCGGCGCTGGAGCGTGCGCCGAACTCGACCGGTGAAGGCCCGGTCGTCCTGCTGCCCGGTCACCAGGCGCCGACAGCGAGCCGCATCGTGCCCCGTTGCCGGGGGGTGTGCGGGGTTGCCACCGGCCGAGAAAAACGCTTGGACTCCGCGGGTGCTGCCGCGGGACACTGAGGTTCCTCGCCTCGTCTCCTCGTACTCGTACCGTATGCGTCGTCATGAGCTGCGAGGGGGCTCCGGCGCCGTGCACCGCCTGTCGCAAGACGACCCGAACGAGGGCACTCACTCGAAACTGAAGCTCCGAGCGGCCAACGAGGCGAGAGCCTCTCCCCGCGGTAGCAGGTGGCGGGGTCGCCGCACGACCACACAGGGTTGGTATGGGATCGCCTGAATCGCACGAAGCGCCGGGCAGGGGCTCGGTGCGCCTCGCACTCCGTTACTACGGACGGGAGTTGGCCCGGCACCGACGGCTGACGGTGCCTGCGATGCTGTTACCGGCATTGGGCAACATCGGCATCAACTACATCGCGCCGCTGGTCGTCGCGAAGCTGGTCGGCCGCATCGCCGGCGACACCGGCACCACCTTTGCCTCGACGCTGCCCTACGTCCTCGGCTTCGCCGGCGTTCTGCTCCTCGCGGAGACACTGTGGCGTATCGGCCTGCACTTCCTGAACCGCCTCGACGCCCTCGGCATCGAGCACTTGTACGTGATCGGCATGGATGAGCTGTTCGCCAAGGATGCCGTCTTCTTCCACGACAACTTCGCCGGGTCGCTGACCAAACGGGTCCTGAGCTTCGCTTCCCGCTTCGAGGATTTCGTCGACACGCTGACGTTCTCGGTCGTGGGCAGCTTCGTACCGCTGGCCTTCGGCTCTGTGGTGCTGTGGCGCTACGAACCGCTCCTCGTCGTGGGGCTCTTGACGATGATCGCGCTGACGGCGCTGTGTGTGACGCCGCTCATCCGTCGCCGCCAGGCACTCGTCGACCAGCGTGAGGAGGCGATCGCCCGGGTGTCGGGTCACGTCGCCGACAGCCTGATGAACATGGACACGGTTCGGGCGTTCGCCGCCGAGGAACGCGAGGCCGCCGAACACCGCTCCCGCGTCGCGGAATCGAGGCGGCTGTCGTTGCGGTCCTGGGACTACGGCAACCTGCGTATCGACACGCTGGTCGCGCCGATGTCCGTGCTGACCAACGCGACGGGCCTGCTGCTCGCGGTGGCTCTTGGCGGGGGTGGGCACGGCGTGGAAGCGGTCGTTGTCGCCTTCACGTACTACACCAACGCGACACGGATCATGTTCGAGTTCAACCAGATCTACCGCCGCCTGGAAAGTTCGATGACGGAGGCCGCGCAGTTCACCGAGCTGCTGCTGGCACCGCCGACCGTACTCGACCCGGCCTCGCCGGAGCCGCTGCTGTCCCGGGCCGCCGATGTCCGCTTCGAGCAGGTGACTTTCGCCCACACGGGTGCGAAGCCCCTCTTCGAATGCCTCGACCTGACCGTGCACAGCGGTGCGAAGATCGGCCTCGTCGGCCGGTCCGGCGGTGGCAAGACCACGCTCAGCCGGCTGCTGCTGCGGATGACGGACATCGACGCCGGCCGGATCCTGATCGGCGGTCAGGACATCAGCAGGCTGCGCCAGGCCGACGTGCGCAGCCTGATCGCCTACGTGCCACAGGACCCGGCGATGTTCCACCGCACCCTGCGGGACAACATCGCGTTCGCCCGGCCGGGCGCCACCGACGCCGAGATCCGCCGCGCGGCCGAGGCCGCGCACGTCACGGAGTTCGCGGACGCGTTGCCGGACGGTTTCGGCACCATGGTGGGCGAGCGCGGGGTGAAACTGTCCGGCGGACAGCGCCAGCGGGTCGCCCTCGCCAGGGCGATCCTGCGCGACGCGCCGATCCTGCTGCTGGACGAGGCGACCAGTGCCCTGGACTCCGAGAGCGAGATCCTCGTCCAGGAGGCGCTGTGGCGGCTCATGGACGGGCGGACGGCGCTTGTGGTGGCGCACCGGCTGAGCACGGTGGCCACCATGGACCGGCTCGTGGTCCTGGACCGCGGTCGGATCGTCGAGCAGGGCACGCATAAGGAGCTGCTCGCGTCGGACGGTGCCTACGCGAAGCTGTGGCAGCACCAGTCGGGCGGCTTCCTCGACGACGCCCACGCGCGGCAACCGGACCCGCGCTGAACCCGAGCCCGCTGGATGCGGGCCAGTGGCCGCCGAGGCGGTAGTGCCGGTGGGGGCTGCCCACCGCCGAGCCGGGTGTGTTCGGGCCGGTGGCCTCCGACCGGATCACCGACCCGGTGCGGGCCGTCCTCGTCCTTCACCGCGCGTCGGCGTGAGGTGGGAGAAGGCTCGGGGACAACTCGCCCGCAGAACCCCGGTCATGAACGCTCCCGCAACGCGGCGAAGTAGTCGTACTGGCTGGGCAGCGTGTCGACCAGGAAGCGCGCCTTGTCGCGGATGGCGGCAAACTCCTTCCGCGCCGTGGTGGGGTCGGCCAGGCCCAGTGCGGGCGAGGGGCGCAGCTCGATGGCGCCGGTGCCGAGCAGGATGGCCATGTACGAGTACGGCGGCAGTCCGTGGTAGTGCGGGAAGATGTTCTCCGAGTCGGGCAGCTGCACCTGCCAGCGTTCGATGCGCTCGGCGAGCGCGTCCGGGACGGCCCGGGTCTTGGTGTCCTTCCAGTACTGCGTGTCGTTGCGTGCCGCGCCCTTGTAGTGCAGTACGAGGAACTCCCGTACGCCGTCCATCACGTTGGCGACGGCCGAGTTGTAGGCGGCACGCAGCTGCGGGTGCCAGTCCGCGGCCGGGAAGTGCTTGACCAACTGCTCGATCGCGTGGTGGATGAAGAAGATGCCGGTCGACTCGAGGGGTTCGACGAAGCCGCTGGACAGTCCGATGGCGACACAGTTGCCCTTCCAGGACTGCTCGCTGCGGCCGATCCGCATGCGGATGTGGTTGGCCTCGACGTCGGCGGCCTCCGGACCGACGAACTCACGCAGCGTGCGCTCGGCCTCCTCGGGCGAGCAGTAGTCCTTGGCGTAGACGTACCCGGTGCCGATCCGGCCGAACAGCGGGATCGTCCAGGTCCATCCCGCCTTCTGCGCGGTCGCCTGCGTGTACGGCGGGATGCCGCGCGCCTTCATGTCCAGCGGGACCTGAAGGGCGACCGCGCTGTCGTTGGGCAGCGTGTCCTGGTAGGACACGAACGGCACTCCGAGCGCCTGGTTCAGCAGCACTCCCCGGAACCCGGTGCAGTCGATGTACAGGTCGCCGCCGATGTCACCGTGCTCCTTGGTGACGATGTGGCTGATCCACCCGCGCTCGTCGAGCTTCACCTCCTGGACCTCGTCGATGATGTGTTGCACACCGCGGTCCGTCGCATACCCGGTGAGGTACTTGGCGAGCAGAGCCGCCTCGAAGTGGTAGGCGTACGGGAACTGCGTCTTGCCCTGGTGCTCGGACATCGTGAGGCCGGCGGGCTCGTCGGTCCCCTCGCCGAACTCCTGCTGGAGAAGAGAGCCGTTCAGGTGGCGCGGACTGCGCCCCGCGTCGCAGAGGGACGCCATGACGAAGCAGTCCTTGTCGAACCTGCTGGTCGGCCCCCCTTGCAGCCACCAGTCGGTCAGAGGGAACCCGTCGACCGAACGCATCTGTTCGAACGGGTGGTAGAAGTGATGTCCGGGCCGTCGCCAGTCCTGGAACCGGACCGCCAGCTTGTAGGTGGCGTTGCAGGCCGGCATCCAGTCCTCCTCCTTGAGGTCGAGGAACTCGAAGAAGTGCCGGATGTCGCTGAACGTCGCTTCGCCGACGCCGATGGTGCCGATCCTGCCGGACTCGACGAGGGTCACCGACAGGCGGTCACCGAACGCCTTCTTCAGGTACGAGGCGGTCATCCATCCTGCCGTACCGCCCCCAACGATCACGACCTTGTCAGGGTTCGTCGTATTCATGCCAGTACCTCGGGTCCATGGGTGGTTGTGGGTGGGAGTTGGATGTGCGGCCGCCGGGCGGTCGGCCGTGGCCGGAGCCCGCCGGGCTCCTGGCGGCCATCGGCGTCGCCCGGTGGAACTGGCCGCACGGTCTGTTCGCCGAGCCGGGGCATCAGATCCCCCAGTCGGCTTCGAGTTCGTCGATCTCCTCCTGGAGCAGATCCACGAGGGAGAGGTCGGACGGCATGAGGCCGCGCGTGTCCGGGGCAGTGAGGGCGTACTTCGTCAGCGCGTCCAGGGCCTCGAACCACAGGCCGGTCAGCGACCGGATGTCCTGCTCGTCGAAGAGCCCGGCAGGCCAGGACCAGGTCACGCTCAACTCCGGTCCCCCGAGGCGATCGTGGGTGACCGCGTTCAGCTCCAGGGAGTGGGCGAACGGCATGTCCGGGTCCGTGGGTGCGATGCGTACGCCCTCCGGCGCCGCACCCCAGTCGGTGGGCCCCGCGTTGTCCGTTCGCACCCGTCCCAGATAGTTGAACCCGATCTGCGGGCCGGGAGCGTCACGGAGCAGCGCGGCGGTCCGCGGGTTCAGATAACGGAGCAGGCCGTACCCTGCGCCCTTGCCGGGCAAGGCGCGGATCTGCTCCCGGACCCGGTTCAGCGCGGTGCCCGCGGCGGGGCCGCCGTTCTGGATCTCGTGCCACTTGACGCCCGGGTCCACCAGGAGGGGGTGCGCGGCGGTGAACCATCCCACCGTGCGCGACAGTTCGGCCGCACCGGTCTCGTCCCGCCCGTGTCCCTCCAGGCTCAGCAGGACCGGGCTGCCGCCGCCGGCCCCGCGCCGCCGCCGCCATTCCGCGAGGGCCAGCGCGAAGCCGGTGAGCAGTACCTCGTCCACCCGGGTGTCCAACGCCGCGGGCACCGTGGTGAGCAGCGGTTCCGTGCGGTCGGCCGGCAGCACCGACGTGTGGTGCAGGCCGGTGGCCTTGGTGTCCTCGGCGGGATCCAGGGGCCGGCCGGCGAGCAGCGGGCCGGGCGCCGCCGACATCCGCTCCCACACCGGCAGCTCGGCCTCGGCGGCAGCACTGCCGGCCCGCTCCACGAGCTGGTGCGCCCAGGTGCGGAACGAAGTGCGGACGGGCTCCAGGGCGATCTCGTGTCCGGCCGCGGCATCGAGCCAGCCGGACATCAGGTCCGGGACGAGGATCCGCCACGACACCCCGTCGACCACCAGGTGGTGCAGCATCAGCAGCAGCCGGCCGGAGCGCTCCTCGCCCGCGTCGAACCAGACCGCACGCACCATGGCGCCCTCGTCCGGGGCCAGTTCCCGGCGTGCGGCCTCGGCGTGCTCGGCCAGGACCGGTGCCAGCGCGGATTCGGCGTGCGTGGACACGTCGACCCGGCGTATGCAGTGCGCCGCGTCAGTTGTCCCGGCGGGCGGGATCTCCAGGGTCCATCGGTTTGCGCAGGAGCGGTCGAGGTGTGCGCGCAGCACATCGTGCCGGTCGAGCAGGGCCTGCAGGGCCTCGACCAGCGCGTCCTGCGTCAGCCCTGCGGGCACCCGCAGCAGCACGGACTGGTTGAACCCGTCGATCGCGCTGCCCAGTTCCCGCAGCCACCCCATGATCGGGGTGAGCGGCACGGACCCGGTGCCGAGGTCGGGCTCGGCATGCTCGCCGTCCGGGGCGGCCGCGCCCGCGGCCAGGGCGAGGCCCGCCACGGTCTGGTACTGGAAGACGTCCCTCGGGGTGAGTACCAGCCCGGCCTGCCGGGCCCGGCTCACCAGCTGGATGGAGACGATGCTGTCGCCGCCCATGGCGAAGAAATTGTCGTCGACCGTCACATCGGGGACCCCGAGCAGCTCCGCGACCAGCGCGCACAGCAGCTTCTCCCGGTCGTTGCGCGGGCCCTGCCCGCCGCCGCTCGAGTAGTCGGGCGCGGGCAGGGCGGAGCGGTTCAGCTTTCCGGTGAGGGTCAGCGGCAGCGCCTCCAGCGACACGAAGGCCGAAGGCACCATGTAGTCCGGCAGGATCGCGGCGACGTGGCTCCTGATCGCGGCGGTGTCGAAGCCCGCGCCGGCCACCGGCACGACGTAGGCGACCATGCGCTTGTCGCCCGGACGGTCCTCGCGCACCACGACGACGGTCTGGGCCGCACCGTCGAAGGACGCCAGCGCGGACTCGACCTCGCCCAGTTCGATGCGGAAGCCGCGGACCTTGACCTGCGCGTCCGCACGGCCGGCGAACTCCAACGTGCCGTCCGCGCGCCACCGCACCATGTCACCGGTCCGGTACATGCGTGCCGCGCCGGGACCGAAGGGGTCCGCCACGAACCGCTCCGCCGTCAGGGCCGGCCGGTCGACGTAGCCGCGGGCCAGTCCGTCGCCCGCGACGTACAGTTCGCCGGTGACACCGTCGGGCACGGGCCGCATGCCCTCGTCGAGGACGTACACCCGGGTGTTGTCCATCGGCCGGCCGATGGGGAAGGAGTTCCGCTCGACGTCTTCGTCGGTGATCGCGTGGTGGACGACGGCCAGTGTCGCCTCGGTGGGCCCGTAGCTGTTGGTGAGCCGGGCTCCCGTGTTGTGTTCACGGACCTTGCGGACCGCGGCCGCCGACACGGTGTCGCCACCGATGGTGACCTCGCGCAGGTCGCGGAGGCTCTCCGCATGGTTCTCGGCGAGCAGCCGGAACACGCCCTCGCTGAACGGGCCGACGGTCACCCGGTGTTCGGTGACGGTGGCGGAGAGGGCGTCGATGTCAGTGGCATCGCCGTCCAGGGCGACGATCTGCACACCGTTGAGCAGCGGCACCCACAGTTCGTAGGTGGACGCGTCGAACGAGGGCGGCTGGTGCATCAGCTGCCGGTCGCGCCCCGCCTCGATGCCCCACCAGCGGTCCCGGACCAGGCCGACGACGTTGCGGTGGGTCACCGCGACGCCCTTCGGTTCACCCGTGGAACCCGACGTGTACATGATGTACGCGAGCCGGTCGGGCTGAACGGCCACCACGGGACGGTCACCAGGACCGCCCGGCAGTTCCAGTTCGTCGACGAGGACGACGGCGGCCGACGTGTCCGGGAGCAGCGCCGAACCCGTACGGTCGGACAGCACGACCACGCTGCCGGTGCTGTTCAGGATGTGGCGCATCCTGGCCTGCGGGCTGCGGCCGTCCAGCGGCACATAGACCGCACCGGCCTTGGTGACGGCGAGCGTCGCCACGATGTTGTCGACCCGTCCGCCGAGCAGCAGAGCCACCCGGTCCTCCGCGCGGACACCCCGGTCGAGCAGGGCCCGCGCCAGACGGTCGCTGCGGGCGTCGAGCTGCTCGTACGTCAGCTCCAGCGGTCCGCACACCAGCGCCGTGGCGTGTGGCGAGCGTGCCACCTGCTGCCGGAACAGCTCGGGCAGGGACGCGTAGGGCACCTCGTGCGCGGTGTCGTTGCGGACGACCAGCAGCTCATGCCACTCCTGGTCGTCGAGCACCTCAAGGCTGCCGATGGGCAGGTCGGGTTCGGCGACGGCTGCCGCGAGCAGCCGCTGGAACCGGGCCGCGAGCGCTTCCACGGTGGGCCGGTCGAACAGGTCCTCGGCGTACTCGATCTGGCCGAGGACGCCGTCCGCCGCACCGTCCGGGCCGTACCGCTCCCAGAGGCTGACGGACAGGTCGAACTTGGCGACGGGGGCTTCGGCACCCTCGACGCGTACGTCCAGCCCGGCGAGGCTCATCTCGGGCCGTTCGGTGTTGTGCAGGATGAGCATGATCTGGAACAACGGGTGCCGGGCCAGCGACCGCACCGGGTTCAGCTCTTCCACCAGTCGCTCGAACGGCAGGTCCTGGTGGGTGTAGGCGGCCAGATCGGTCTCCCGGACCCGTGCGAGCAGTTCGCGGAAGGACGGGTTGCCCGCGGTGTCGGTGCGCAGCACCAGGGTGTTGACGAAGAAGCCGACCAGCTCGTCGAGGGCGTCGTCGGTACGGCCCGCGACCGGGGTGCCGAGCGGGATGTCGGTGCCCGCGCCCAGCCGGGTCAGCAGGGCGGCGAGGCCGGCCTGGAGCACCATGAAGACACTGACACCGTTCGCCCTGGCCAGTGCCATCAGCCTGGTGTGGGTCTCGGCGCCGAGAGCGACGGGCACGTTGGCCCCGCGGTAGCTGGCGGCCTCCGGCCGCGGACGGTCGGTGGGGAGGTCCAGCTCCTCGGGCAGGCCGTCGAGCGCGGCCGTCCAGTAGCCGAGCTGCCGGGACAGCTGACTGTCCGGGTCGGCTTCGTCGCCCAGCACCTCACGCTGCCACAGGGCGTAGTCGGCGTACTGCACCGGCAGCGCCGTCCAGCCGGGAGCCTCGCCGCGGCAGCGGGAGGCGTACGCCTGCGACAGGTCGCGAAGCAGGGGAGTGAGGGACCAGCCGTCGCTGACGATGTGGTGTGTCACCACGACGAGCACCGCGCTGTCGCCCGCGGTGAGCAGCCGGGCCCGCAGCGGCGGCCGGTCGACGAGGTCGAAGCCTCGCACGACGGTCTCGCTGATCGCCTCCGGCAGCTGCTCGGGGCTGATGTCGGACGTCTCCAGGACGGGAGCGCCTTCCACCGGGCCGAGTACGTGCTGGCCGGGCCTGCCGTCGGTCTCGGGGAAGACCGTGCGCAGGCTTTCGTGCCGGCCGACGACGTCCCTCAGGGCCGCCCGCAGCTCGGTGCGGTCGACCCGGCCCGTGATGTGCAGGACGAGCGGAACGTTGTAGGTGGCGCTGGGACCTTCCAGCCGGTTGAGGAACCACAGGCGGCGCTGGGCGAAGGACAGCGGGACACGGTCGCCCCGGTCCGCCGGGACCAGTGGGGGCCGGGCCTCGTCCGGGGTGGTGAGGCGGGCGGCGATCCCGGCGACGGTCGGGGCGTCGAAGATCGCCTTGACGCCCACCCGCACACCGAGTGTGGAGGCGATCCGGCTGAGCAGCCGCATGGCGAGCAGCGAGTGGCCGCCCAGGGCGAAGAAGTCGTCGTCGATGCCGACCCGGTCCGTGCCGAGCACATCGGCGAAGAGCTCGCAGAGGATCTCCTCCTCCGGGGTGCGGGGCGCACGCGCCATCGCCGAGGCGCCGAACTCGGGGGCGGGCAGCGCGGCCCGGTCGACCTTGCCGTTGGCCGTCAGGGGGAGCCGGTCCAGGACGACGACCGCGGACGGCACCATGTACTCGGGCAGGGTCCCCGCGGTGTGCGCGCGCAGCGGGCCGGGTGCCGCCCGGGCCCCGGTTTCGGGGACGGCGTACACCACCAGCCGCTTGTCACCCGGCCGGTCCTCGCGCACCAGCGCGAGCGCCTGCCGCACCCCGCGGGCCGACAGCAGCGCCGACTCGACCTCCTCGAGCTCGATGCGGAAGCCGCGGAGCTTCACCTGCTGGTCGGCGCGGCCGACGTACTCCAGGGTTCTGGCGGAGGTCCAGCGGACCCGGTCTCCGGTGCGGTACATCCGCGCCCCGGGCGGCCCGTACGGGTCGGGCACGAACCGTTCGGCCGTGGCGGAGGGCCGGCCCAGGTAGCCGCGCGCCAGGCCCGTGCCCGCGACGTACAGCTCGCCCACCACACCGTCCGGCACCGGCCGCAGCGTCGAGTCCAGCACATAGGCCCGGGTGTTCCACATCGGACGGCCCAGCGGGACCGGGCCCGCGGGCAGCACAGCGGCGGCCGGGACGCGGTGGTCGAGCACACCGATGGTGGTCTCGGTCGGGCCGTAGTGGTTGATCACCACGGCCTCGGGGTGCCGCGCCCGCCACGCGGCGAGCTGCTCGCTGTGCAGCGCCTCGCCGCCGGTCATCAGCTCGACAGCCGCGGCGCAGACCTCGGGCAGGGAATCGAGGATCGGCAGATGGCTGGGGGTGACTTTGAGGAAGGTCAGACCGCCCGGCACCGCCAGCCGCTCGTCCAGGTCGGCCACGTACAGGCAGCCGCCGGCCAGCAGGGTGCCGTACAGGGTGGTGAGCCCGAGGTCGAAGGAGAGCGGCGAGTGCAGCAGCGTACGGCCCCGCAGGCCCGGGTACTCCGCGGCGCTGCGCATCGCGTACTCCGCGAGGGAGCGCTGCTCGACCACGACCCCCTTCGGCGTGCCCGTGGAGCCCGAGGTGTAGACGACGTACGCGGCGTCCGACGGGGTGGCGGGTGTGGGCCTGTCGCTGTCGCGAGGATCGGTGCCGGCGCGGTGGGCGAGCGCGCCCACCACCTCGGCGCAGTCCAGCGCCAGCACCCGCGCCGAACCCTCTGCCAGACGCGGGGCCTCGGCCAGGACTCCCTCGGTCGTCAGCAGCAGGGTGGGCCGGGCGTCCTTGATCAGGAGGTCGACACGGTCGCCGGGGAGCTCGGGGTCAAGCGGCAGATAGGCGGCGCCCGCCTTGCCCACGGCCAGCATCGCCGTGACGGCCTCCGCCGAGCGGGGCAGGGCGAGCGCCACCAGGGTGCCGGCGACGGCACCGCGGTCGATCAGCAGCCGGGCGAGCCGGTTGGCGCGGGCGTTGAGCTGCCCGTACGTCAGCTCCAGGTCCCCGCACACGAGCGCGGGGGCCCGGGGGGTGTGAGCGGCCCGTGTCTCGAACAGCTGCGGCAGTGTGACGTCCGGCGTCTCGTGAGCGGTGTCGTTGCGCACGGCCAGCAGCTCGTGCCGCTCCCGGTCGTCCAGCACCCGCAGACCGCTGATCGGCAGGTCCGGGTCCGCCAGCGCGGCCTCCAGCAGCCGGACGAACCGGCCGGTCAGCGCCTGCACGGTGGACCGGTCGAACAGGTCCGCCGAGTAGCCCGCGGCCGCCTCGATGCCGAGGGGGGCGCCGTGCCCGTCGTAGCGTTCGGCCATGCTGAGGAGCAGGTCGAACTTGGCCATGTCGGGGTCGATCTGCTCGATCTCGGCGTGCAGGCCGGGGAACTCCACCTCCGGCCGGGCCAGATTCTGCAGTACCAGCTTGACCTGGAACAAGGGGTGGCGGGTCAGCGAGCGGCGCGGGTTGAGCGCCTCCACCAGCCGTTCGAACGGCAGATCCTGATGGCTGAAGGACGCGATGTCCGCCCGGCGGGTGCGCTCCAGCAACTCACCGAAGGACGGGTCGCCCGCGGTGTCGACCCGCAGTACCAGCGAGTTGACGAAGAAGCCCACCAGGTCGTCCAGGGCTTCGTCGGTGCGGCCGGTCACCGATCCGCCGACGGGGATGTCGGTGCCCGCGCCGAGCCGGGTCAGCAGCGCCGTCAGCGCGGCGTGCAGCACCATGAACACGGTGGCACCGCGGGTACGGGCCAGCCGCAGCACTCCACGGTGCGCTTCGGCCGTCAGCTCGAACGGAACGAGCCCTCCGCGCCCGCTGGGCACCGCGGGGCGCGGCCGGTCGGCGGGCAGCGCGACTTCCTCCGGGAGGTCCGCCAACGCAGCCGTCCAATGGGCGAGTTGCCGGGATATCGCGCTGTCCGGATCGGCCTCGTCGCCCAACAGGTCGTTCTGCCACAGGGTGTGGTCGGGGTACTGCACCGGCAGCGGTGCCCAGGCGGGTTCACGCCCTTCGAGGGCGGCCGCATAGGCGACGGACAGGTCACGGGCGAGCGGCGCCGTGGACCATCCGTCGCTCGCGATGTGGTGCGTCACCACGACCAGCACGTGGTCCTGCGGGCCGAGCACCAGGAGCAGGGCCCGCAGCGGAGGCTCGCTCGTCACGTCGAAGCCCCGGCCGGCCTCCCGGGCGATCAGCGCGTCCAGCTCCTGCTCCACCGTATCCACCAGGGGCAGTGCGGGACGGGCCTCGGCGGGATCGAGGACGATCTGCCGAGGGACGCCGTCCACCTCGGGGAAGACGGTCCGCAGGCTCTCGTGGCGGGCCGCCACGGAGGCGAACGCCGCGGTCAGCGCAGCAGTGTCGAGGGCCCCGGAAAGGCGTACCACCAGGGGAATGTTGTAGGTGCCGTCAGCCGGGTCCAGCCGGTTGATGAACCACAGCCCGCGCTGGGCGTACGACAGCGGAATCACCTGCGGCCTGTCCGTCCGGGCCGGTCCGCGGCGGGCCGGCCCGGCGGCCGGGAGCTGTCCGGCCAGGCCGGCGACGGTCGGCGCCGCGAAGAGCGCGGCGACTCCGGGATCGGCGCCGAGCGTGGCGCGGATCCGGGCCATCAGCCGGGTCGCCAGCAGAGAGTGGCCGCCCAGGGCGAAGAAGTTGTCGTCGATTCCGACGCTGTCGAGCCCCAGCAGGTCGGCGAACATCCCGCAGAGGATCTCCTCCTCCGGGGTCCGCGGCTCACGGACGGTTCCGGTCGCGAAGTCCGGTACCGGCAGAGCCTTGCGGTCCACCTTCCCGTTGGATGTGAGCGGCAGCTCCGGCAGCGGGACGAGAACCGACGGAATCATGTGCTCCGGCAGCACGGCGGTCAGCGCGTCCCGGACGGACCGGACGTCCTCGCTCCCCACCACGTACCCGGCGAGCCGGCGGTGCCCGCCCGGCGCGGTGATCACGCAGGCCACCGCGTCGGTCACCCCTTCCTGGGCCCGCAGCTGCGCCTCGACCTCGCCCAGCTCGACGCGCTGGCCCCGGATCTTCACCTGCGCGTCCTGGCGGCCGAGGAATTCCAGCTGGCCGTCCGGACGGTGCCGGACGCGGTCCCCTGTGCGGTACATGACGCTGCCGTCGGCGGCGAAGGGATCGGGCACGAAGGCGGCGGCGGTCCTGCCCGGGTCGCCCAGGTACCCCCGTCCGACACCCGTGCCCGCGACGTACAGATCGCCGGTGATGCCCGCGGGCACCGGCTGGAGCTCGTCACTCAGCACATACAGCCGGGTGTTGCGGATCGGCCGGCCGATCGGTGCCGTGGTCCTCGCGTCCTGTGCCCGATCCGCCGTGATCAGGGCGTGGGTGACGTCGTCGGAGCACTCGGTCGGGCCGTAGGCGTTGACGAGGGGGACACCCTCGAAGCGGGCGAACCAGCGCCGGCACAGCTCACTCGGCAGCTCCTCACCGGTGACGACCAGCAGGCGCAGCGACGGCAGGGACGGAACCTCCGCGCCGTCGTCCCAGGTGTCCAGCGCGGCCCGCAGCACGGACGGGACGACTTCGAGCACGGTGACGTCCTCGTGGGCGACCCGGCGGAACAGGCCCGGCGCATCGGCCGCGAGGGCGTGCCCGACGGCGAGTACCCGGCCGCCGACCACCAGCGGCGCCATCATCTGCCAGACCGACACGTCGAAGGTCAGCGGGGCGTTCTGGACCACCGTGTCCTGGGCGGTCAGGCCGAGGTCGTCGACCTTCGCCAGCAGATGGTTGTTCATTCCCCGCTGGTGCACCATGGCGCCCTTGGGACGTCCGGTGGAGCCCGAGGTGAAGATGACATAGGCGAGCTGTCCCGCGGCGGGCGCCACTGCTTCGCCGCCGGGCGCCTCGGCGGCGGCCGCGTCGAGCCGCAGCACCTCCGGCCCCGGCTCCGCCGCTCGGGCCGCCTCGGCGGCCGCCTCGTGGCACCCGGGCCCGGCCAGGAGCCAGCGCGCGTGCGCGTCGGACAGCAGGGCAGCGGTGCGGCCGACCGGCGCGCGGGTGTCCAGCGGGAGGTACGCCGCTCCGGCGGCCAGGATGCCGAGGAACGCGGTGACCGCGTGGCCACCGCGCTCGGCGAGCACGGCGACCACGGCATCGGGGCCCGCCCCGCGCGAGCGCAGACGCGCGGCCAGTGATTCGACGCGGGCCATCAGTTCCCGGTACGTGATGTCCCCGTCGTCGTCCGTGACCGCGACGGCGTCCGGACGTTCGGCGGCGACGTCGCGGACCCGGCTCACGAGATCGGTCAGGGACTCCGGAGCCGCGGTCCCGTTCCACTCCTCCAGCAGCCGATGGGTCTCCTCCGGGGTGAGGATCCGGGCACTGCCGATGCGGGTGTCCGGTGCCTCGGCGGCGACGGAGACCAACCGGCCCAGCCGGGCCAGGAGGGTCTGGGCGGTGGTCCGTTCGAAGACGTCGGAGCGGAACTCCAGGGCGATGAGGATGCCGCCCGCCTCTCCTGCCGTCGAGAGGTCTTCCCGGACGTTGAACGAAAGATCGACCTTGGCGCTCCCGGTCGCGACGTCGAGCAGCCCCAGACTCAGACCGGTGGCCTCTGGCAGCCGGCGCTCCGCGCTGTCCATCGCGAGCATGACCTGGAACAGCGGGGTGCGGGCCGTCGAACGCGTCGGGTTGAGCACCTCCACCAGCCGCTCGAACGGCAGGTCCTGGTGCGCGTAGTCGCCCAGATTGCCCTGCCGGACCCGGGCCAGCAACTCCCGGAAGGTGGGGTTGCCGCCGGTGTCCGTCCGCAGCACCAGGGTGTTGGTGAAGAAGCCGACCAGCTCCTCCAGCGCGTCGTCGCCACGCGCTGCCACGGGGGCGCCGACGGCGATGTCGGTGCCCGCGCCCAGCCGGGTCAGCAGCGCCGAGAGCGCGGCCTGAACGACCATGAACACGCTGGTGCCGCTCGACCGGGCCAGTTCACCCACGCGATGGTGGAGCTCCGGTCCGAGATCGAGGGTGACCAGACCGGCGGGGGCCGCCGCGGTCGGCGGAAGCGGACGGTCGAAGGGGAGGCCGAGGCTCTCCGGCAGGCCGTCCAGCCGCTGCTTCCAGTAGGCGAGCTGGCGCGCGGCGCGGCTCTGCGGGTCCTCCTCGGCGCCCAGCAAGCGGTGTTGCCAGGCGGCGTAGTCGGCGTACTGCACGGGCAGCGGGGTGAGTTGGGGGGCTCGTCCGGCGCACCGCGCGTCATAGGCGGCGACGAGGTCGCGCAGCAGCGGCGCGAGCGAATCGGCGTCGGCGGCGATGTGATGCAGCAGCAGCAACAGCACGTGCCGGCCCGGTTCGAGGCTGAACAGCGTCGTCCGCAGCGGGGGTTCACCGGCCAGATCGAAGGGGCGGGCCACGGCCGAGGCCAGGCGGCCGGACAGATCCGCTTCGGTGACGGCTTCGGCGCCGAGCGCGCAGCCCGTGCCGGGGGCGAGGATCTCCTGTGCCGGGACGCCCGCGTTCTCCCGGTAGACGGTGCGCAGGATCTCGTGCCGGTCGGTGAGATCGCCGAGCGCCGACTCCAGTGCGGGCCGGTCGAGTTCACCGGTGAGCGTGAGGACGAGCGGAATGTTGTACGCGGCCTTGAAGGTCTCCA
Organism: Streptomyces sp. NPDC087845; assembly: GCF_044742755.1. NCBI lineage: Bacteria > Bacillati > Actinomycetota > Actinomycetes > Kitasatosporales > Streptomycetaceae > Streptomyces > Streptomyces sp. NPDC087845. The sequence continues at coordinate 23,935 of NZ_JBIUVC010000008.1, read as the reverse complement.
GCTGGTGCAGGAACCACAGCCGTCGCTGGGCGGGGGAGAGCTGGAGAACGCCGCCCCGCTCCACCGCGGACAGGGCCGGGACGCCGGCCGCCGGGGCCACGAGGTGCTCGGCCAGCCGCGCCACCGTGGGAGCCGCGAAGACGGCCTCCACTCCGCATTCCACGCCGAGCGCGGCGCGGATGCGCCGGGCCGTCCGCGCCGCCAGCAGGGAGTGGCCGCCCAGGGCGAAGAAGTCGTCGTCGATCCCGACGGATTCGAGGCCGAGGGCCTGGGCGAAGATCTGGCACAGCGTCCGTTCCCGGGCAGTGCGCGGCGCACGCCCGGCGCGGGGGCCGTCCGAGGCGCTGGGGTGGGGCAGTGCTGTGCGGTCGGTCTTCCCGTTCGCGGTGACCGGTATGGCGTCCAGCACGGTGAAGACGGTGGGCACGAGGTGGCCGGGGAGCGTCGCGGCCAGCCGCTCACGGAGCGCGGCAGGGTCGAGCGCGCCGTCGGCGGGCACGACATAGGCGGCCAGGGAGGGTTCGTCCGTCGCGTCCCGGTACACGGCGGCGGCGGCCTGGCCGACGCCGGGCAGCCGCAGCAGGGCGGCTTCGACCTCCCCGAGCTCCACCCGGTGCCCGCGGACCTTGACCTGCTCGTCGGCGCGGCCGACGAATTCCAGCGTGCCGTCGGAGCGCTGCCGTACGAGGTCCCCGGTACGGTACATGCGCTCGCCGGGCAGCCCGAAGGGGTTGGCGACGAAGCACTCCGCGGTCAGCCGGGAGCGCCCCAGATACCCGCGAGCGAGGCCGGGCCCCGCCACGTACAGCTCACCGGTGACCCCGGGCGGCACCAGGTGCAGCGCGGTATCGAGCACATATACCCGGGTGCCGGCGAGGGGACTGCCGATCGGCGGTTCCTCGTTGCCGTCCAGGGCGTCGCTCATCGTGGCGGCCACGGTGATCTCGGTGGGACCGTAGGCGTTGACGAGGAGCCTGCCGGGCGCCCAGCGGGACGCGAGCCCGGCCGAGGTCGCCTCGCCTCCCACGAAGAGGTTCATGTCCGCGGGCAGATCGCCCCCGGCATCCATGACGGCCAGTGAGGAGGGCGGCAGGAGCGCGTGGGTGATGTGCGCCTCCCGGGTGAAGGAGGCGAGCGCGTCCCCGGGCATCAGCCGGTCCGCGGACGCCAGCACGAGCGTGGCTCCGGACAGCAGGCCCATGCACAGTTCAGCGACCGTCGCGTCGAATCCCATGGCGGCGAACTGCAGCACCCGGCTGCCGGGCCGCACGTCGAGCCGCCGGATCAGGGAGTCGGCCAGCCCGGGGATGCCCCGGTGCGTGACCACCACACCCTTGGGGCGGCCGGTGGACCCCGAGGTGTAGATGACATAGGCCGGGTGAGCAGCCGTCAGCGCCGCTGTCCGGTCGCCGTCCACCGGATCGTTGTCCGGCCGGCCGGACAGGTCGTGCACGACTTCGGGGTCGTCGAGCCGCAGCGGGCGGAACTCCGCGGCCTCGGCGGCGGCCGCCGTACCGGACTCCACGAGCACGGCCACGGGAGCCGCATCCCGCAGTACGTATCCGATACGGGCCGGCGGATAAGCCGGGTCGACGGGCACGTAGGCGGCGCCCGCCTTGGCGACGGCGAGGACGGCGACCACGAACTCGGTCGAACGGGACAGCAGGAGGGCGACCCGGTCCTCCGGCCCCACGCCCCGGGAGATCAGCGCATGGGCGAGGCGGTTGGCCCGCCGGTTCAGCTCCGCATAGTCGAGGACGGTCCCCCCGTACTCCACGGCCGGCGCCGCGGGCGACGTCCGGACCTGGTGCTCGAAGAGCGCGGGCAGCGTGGGCCCGGCCCCGTCGGGGCCCGTCGGGACGGGCTGTGCGACCAGGGTCTCGATCTCGTCGTCGCCGAGCAGACCGAGTCGGCCGACCGGCACGTCGGGTTCGCCCAGCGCCCGCGCCACACGGCCGATGAACTCCAGATAGCGGCCCTGGACGGCGGCGGCCTCCTCGGTGCGGTACAGCTCGGGGTGGACATCGAAGTCCACCCGGATCCGGCTGCCGTCGGCCCGGTCGTACACGGAGATGGTGAGGTCCTCGATGAGCCGCAGCGACATGTTGTGCGCGTCGCTCCGGCTCCCGGCGAAGCGCAGGTCGTAGTCGAACGGGACCACGTTGATCAGCGGGCCGAAGTACCGGCGGTAGTCGTTGGGCAGTCCCAGATCGCGCCGCAGGTCCTCGCCCCGGTAGCGCTGGTGGGACACGAGGCCGCGCAGCGCGGCACGGGTCCCCGCCAGCAGCTCGGCCACGGTCGTGCCGGGGGTGACCGCCACCCGCAGCGGCAGGACGTTGGCCACCATGCCCGGCGCCAGGCGTGACCGCGCGTCGTGGCGCGCGGTGACCGGCAGGCCCAGCACCACGTCGGTGAGCCCGGTCATACGGTGGAGGAAGGCCGCGGTCGCGGCGATCAGGATGCGCGACCTGGCGACCCCGATGCGCTCCGCCGCGGCCGTGAGGTCCTGCTGGACGCCCGGCGGCAGGCAGGCGGTGTGCCGGACGAACTCGGCCGATGCACGCAGGGGCCGGGCCGCGAGGGCGATCGGCTCCGGCCGGTCGGCGAACGTCTCCCGCCAGAACGCGCGGTCCCGCTCGAAGTCCCCCGACCCGCGGTAGGCGAAGTCGTCGGCGAGCAGCGTGCGCACCGACTCGAACGGACTCGGCTCCGGCGCCGTGCCGGCCGCCAGAGCGCTGTAGACGTCCGCCACCCTGCGCACCAGAAGGGCGGCGCCCACGCCGTCGAGCAGGATGTGGTGGTACGCGTGGTACCAGAACCACCGGTCGTCGCCGGCACGGAACAGCGCGTAGGTGAACAGCGGAGAGCGGGTGAGGTCGATCCGCCTGCGCAGGTCTCGCCCCATCCACTCCTCGGCGGCGCGCCCGGGGTCCGGTTCACCGGACACGTCGACGGTCTCCAGCTGCCAGCGGGGCGGCGGGCCCACCACCTGGCGGGGCCCGTCCTCGGTGTCCAGGAACCTGATGTGCAGGGCGTCCGCCTCGGCGAACACCTGCCGCAGAGCCTGTTCGAAGAGCGTGGGGACGAGGGGACCGTGGATTTCCAGGTACTCGGCAGCCCTGAAGATCGGACTGTCCGGATCGACCTGCGAGGCGAACCAGACCCCGGACTGCGCGCCGGTCAGAGGAAAGGTCTGCTCGCCGTCAGCGAAATACTGAGATCGGTCCATGACTCCTCGACACTCATTTCACTTGCGGAGGTGCGGGAAATGGTGTGCGGGGAGCCTCCCGCACAGCGCATTCCGCACAAGAAACGGATGTGGATTACCCGGAAACGGGCCACCCCGGATTCGCCAGGACACTATCCAGCCCGGCCGTCGGCGGGCTGGATGTGTTCTGTACGGTGAACTGCCCCGCTCTCCGGTCAGGAGACCGGCCGGCCGTGGTTCGCGTGAACCTTTTCGAGAATGCGCACCGCGGTACCGCAGCCGTCGTCGCCGCTGACCTTCTCAGCGAGTTCCGCCACCCGGCGCGCCACCGAGGGGTCCGTCGTCGCGCTGCGGATCGCAGCGCTCAGCGCCTCGGTGGTGAGATCACGCAGCTGGATGGGCGCAGGGGCGACACCGAGTTCGTGGAGGTACTCGGCCCACATCAGCTGCTCCCTGTGGAAGGGGCAGGTCACCTGCGGAATCCCGGCCAGCAGAGCAGCGTTGTGGGTGCCCGTGCCACCTGCGTGGACGGCCGCCTTGACGCGCGGGAACAGCCAGTCGTAGGGCACGTCGTGTGCCACGTACACGTCGTCCGCGGACTCGGTGATCTTGATTCCGCCCCAGCCCTCGACGACCAGTGCGCGGTTGCCGGTGTTCCGAACCGCCTCCAGTACGGTGCGGCCGACGTCTTCCGGTTCGAGCCCCCTCATGCTGCCGAAACCGACGAAGACCGGCGGTTCCCCGTTCTCCAGGAACCGCTGCAGATCCTCCGGCGGCTGCCAGGAGGCCGACGCGGGCAGCGACCAGAACCCGGTGGTGTGGACCCACTCGGGCCAGTCCTCGGAGTGCTTCAGCACATGCGGGCTGAAGCCGTGGATGACCGGGGTCGGAGTGCCGTCCACGTGGTGGCGGAAATCCAACCAGCCCGCACGGGGCGGCAGCCCCAGCGTCTCGGCGCGCCAGGCCGTGATGAGGGAGTGGGACAGGGGGTCGAGGGGCTGGCGCTCGGCCCGCTCGTGGTCCGCGAGATTGTCGGGGCTCGGGGAGAGCCCCACTCCGGCCGGATAGTCGCGTGACGGAACGAAGTGGGGGTAGAGCGGGGCCAGTACGTGGGGGACGCCCAGCCGCTCGGCGATCTGATGGGTCGCCTGCCGAGAGGAATGCGTGTAGACGACGATGTCGGCCCCGTCGGCGGCCGCCTCCCACATCTCACGCAGGATGATCGGGTAGAGACGGGGCATGAGCTCCTTGGCGATGGTTTCCCGGAGCTTCGTCTGTTCCGGCGTGGGACGGTCGTTGTTCATGAGGATTTCCTGCACGTCACGCCGGGCGTGGAGGTCCATCATCTCGTCGTTGAGCGGCGCGAATTCGACACCGTATTCGGCCGCGAAGGGGCCGAAGCGGCGCGGTCCGGCCAGGACCGAGGTGTGGCCCGCCTGATTGAGGGCGTAGGCCAGTGCCAGATACGGCTGAATGTCGCCGCGACTGCCGTGATTCGAATAGATGATTGCTTTCACAGTGTTTTCCCCTCGGGAATGGTGGTTCAGTTGCAGAGTTCCTTGAGCCGCGACACCAGCCCGGCTTCCGTCTGGCCCTCGCCCGGTACCGGCGCGACCTGGACATGGGTCACGCCGGCTTCCCGGTAGGCCGCCAGCCGTTCCTTGACGTAGTCCTCGGTGCCGCACAGCGTGGTCGCTTCCAGCAGTCGGTCCGGTACCGCCGCCTCGGCGGCGGCCCGGTCGCCCGCGGTGTACAGGTGCTGGATCCTGTCGGCCGCCCGGCCGAAGCCGTACCGGCGGACCAGGGCGCCGTAGAAGTTGTGGCCGGCGGTCCCCATCGCGCCGATGAACAGCGCGAGCTGACGGCGCGCCCGCTCACGCACCCGGTGCGCCGACGGCCCGATGGCCAGAAGCCCTCCGGCCGAGATGCGGAGCGGGCCGAGCGAGGGGTCCCGCTTCGCCAGCCCCGCCCGGAGGTCCTCGCCCCACACGCGGTCGGACCATTCGGGTACGAAGAACATGGGCAGCCAGCCCTCGGCGATCTCCGCGGTCATCCGGACGTTCCGCGGGCCGAGTGCCGCGATCCACACGGGCACCGAGGCCCGTACGGGCGGCGTCAGAAGCTTCATCGCCGTCCCCAGCCCGCTGCCCTCCGGGGCGGGCAGCGGCAACCGGTGCGAGCGTCCCTCGTAGCGGACCGGCTCCTCGCGGCTCCACACCTTCCGCATGATCTCCACGGCTTCCCGGGTGCGGCCCAGCGGATCGGTGAAGGGAACTCCGTGCCAGCCCTCGATCACCCCCGGTCCGGACGTGCCGAGCCCCAGATGGCAGCGGCCGTGGGACAGGGCGTCCACCCCGGCCGCCGTCATGGCGAGGAGTGTGGGCGTCCGGGTGAAGAGGGGCATGATGCCGGACCCGATGTGTACGTTCCCTGTGCGCGCCGCGATGTATCCCATGAAGCTCGGGGCGTCGTAGCCGTAGGCCTCCGGGACCCATACGTGGTCCAGTCCGGCCTTCTCCAGTGTGCTCACCCGCCGCGCCGACTCCACCGCGTTGCCGTCGTACTGGATCTGCATGGACACCTGCATGCCTGACTCCGTGGATGGTTGCGGTTACGGCTGCAGGACCGGCTGGTCCTGGGCGATGAGCTCCTTGACCCGGTATTTCTGCACCTTGCCGGAGGCCGTGGTGGGCAGGGTGTCGAGCAGGTACCACAGTTGGGGAACCTTGTAGGGGGAGAGCCACTCCCGGCATGCGGCCCGCACCTTCTCCACGTCGACGGATCTGCCCGGTGCCGGCAGGAGGGCGGCGGCGACGACTTCCCCCCAGGACTCGTCGGGAAGGCCCACCACGACGGCCTCCTGCACGCCGTCCTCACGGAGCAGGCACTCCTCGATCTCCGCGGCCAGGATGTTCTCGCCCCCGCGGATGATCACGTCGCTCAGCCGGCCGGTGATCCGCACCGCCCCCGTGGCGTCCATCGAACCGAGGTCGCCCGTGTAGAGCCAGCCGTCCTCGTCCGTCTTGGCCGCGGTGGCCTCGGCGTCGCCGAAGTAGCCCAGCATCTGCTGATAGCCGCGGGCGCAGATCTCGCCCGGTACGTCGAGCGGCTGCGTATGACCGTGGTCCGGGTGGGCGATGCGGCACTCGACGTGCGGAAGGGGACGCCCGACCGTGACGGCCTTGTCCTCGTCACTGTCCTGAGGCCGAGTCAAGGTCAGCACGGACGCCAGCTCGGTCTGCCCGTACAGATTGAAGACCGTGGTGGCGAAGAGCCGCTCCACCTCGCTGATGAGCCGGGAGCGGACAGGGGCCCCTCCGGTGAGGACGGCACCGATGCGGGCCGCATCGGCGTCGTCCTGCCGGGCGGCGTGGACCAGTGCCGTCAGCACGGTGGGCACACTGGTCAAGACGGCGTCGGGGGTCCGCCGCAGCACCTTCAGGAGTGTCTGCGGGTCGAATCGCTCCAGCAGGACTAAGGGGCCGCCGCACCACAGGGGACCCAGGCAGGAGATGACACAGCCGGCCGTGTGGAACATGGGAAGCGGGGAGACGACCGGAGTCCCGTCGGGGATGCCGAGCACCTCGAAGGTGAATCGCGAGACGTTGACCACGGCCTGGTGGGACAGCAGCACCGCTTTGGGCAGTCCGGTCGTCCCCGAAGTGAACTGGATCTGGGCCGGCACGGCCGCGGCCGCGCGCTCGCGTTCGGCGGGGACCGGCGAACTCCCGTACAGGTTCTCCCAATTGCTCAGCGATTCGACGTGTTCCAGCAGCGGGAGTTCCCCCCGGACACTGTCGACGACGGCCGCCATGTCGTAGGAACGGCTGCGCTCGGCGTACAGCAGCATCGTCGAGGCCGAAAGACGCAGGGCGTGGAGCAACTCCCGTGCCCGCAGGGCCGGGTTGAGTGCGACGAGGGTCACGCCCGCCAGGGCGGCGGCGTATTCCACGATGGGCCACTCGGCAACGTTCGGAGCCCAGATGGCGATCCGGCTCCCCGCGGGTACGCGCTCGCTGATGCCGGCGGCGACCCGTTCGGCCTCGGCGAGCAGCTCCGCGTAGGTCCAGCTGCGCGGCTCCCCTTCCTCCGGTACGGCTACGAGGGCCACCTGGTCCGGACGGGCCGCGGCGACCTCCCGCAGCAGCGAGCCCACCGTGTGGGAGGCGACCGGGTCGCTGGTGTCTGCGGTCCAGTGCGATTCGGTCAGCACTCTGGTGTCGCCGGGGAAGCCACGTCGTTGCGACGGCTTCTGCGATGTCATGAGTCACTCCGTGAACTGAGCTGGGAGGGGCGCTCGGCGGACGGCGCCTGTGAGGGTGAGGCCGGACGGAAGAGGGGAGACGCGGGTGGGGCGGGCCCCTCAGGGCTGCGGTTCCCTGGCGTAGAGCCGGATCAGGGGGGAGAAGCGATACGTGTCGTCGGCGGCGTCGGCCGGCTCGATCAACTGCTGGTCGGTGAGGCGCTCCAGAAGGCTGTCGGCCTGCTGGACCGAACACTTCAGCTCAGCCGCGGCCAAGTCGGTGGAGAAGCCGTTCTCCACCGCGCCCGCGAGATCGTGCAGGGCCCGCCGGTCGGCAGGGGCGAGGGCCCCGAGGCCCGCCTCCAGACGCGGACGGACGGCCAGGGCCCCCTGGGCGAGTGCGTCGAGACGGTGGTCCTCGTCGCGCAGTCGCTGCGCCATGTGCGCCAGCGTCCAGTGCGGGCGCATGGCCAGGCGCAGGCCGACGATCCGGATGGCGAGCGGCAGGGCCTCGCACAGTTCGACTATCTCGTCCGCGGCGGCCGGCTCCTCGCTGGTTCGGTGCCGGCCGGTGATTCTGGCCAGCAGCTCCCGTGCCTGTTCCGTGGTGAAACTGGGGATACGGAAGTGACGGGCGTCCTCCAGCGCCACCAGGGGTTCCCGACTGGTGAGCAGGACCGAGCTGTTGAAGCCGCCCGGCATGAGCGGACGCGCGTGTTCCTCGTCCGCGACGTTGTCGAGGACCACCAGCGCGCGCCGGTCGCTGAGCAGGCTGCGGTAGAGCGCGACCCTCCCGGAGAGCGAGCTGGGCAGGTCCTTCTCGGCGACACCGAGCGCCTGGAGGAACTCGGACAGCGCAGCCTGTGCCGGGACGGGTTCCGGTGTGTGACCGCGCAGGTCCACATACAGCTGACCGCCGGGAAAGTGCGGACGGCTCGCGTACGCGGTGCGGATCGCCAGTACCGACTTGCCCGCGGCGGCCGGCCCGTACAGCGAGACGACGGAGGCGAGCCCGAGCGCCGCCGGTGAACGGCTCTTGGTGAGCTGGCGGAGCACGGGATGGTGCTCGCTCCGGCCGACGAAGTCCTCCGGCTCGTACGGAAGGAGGGAGGGGGACGCCGTGCCCTGCCGGTGCGCCGGACGTGTGGCGGTGCCGACCGCAATGGGCAGGGCGCCCTGCCCCAGGACCGTCAGGTGCGCGGCGCGGAGTTCGGCGCTGGGCTCGATGCCGAACTCCTTGCGGAGCATGGTCTCCAGCTCGGTGTAGAGGGCCAGGGCGGCCACCTGCTGCCCCGACCCCGCGAGCGCGACCATCAGGCGCGAGTGCAGCCCCTCGTGCAGCGGGTGCGCCCGTTGGACCTGCTGCAGCCGCGGGATCGCCTCGTCGTACTGACCGGCGTCGATGGCGAGATCGGCCAGGCGGAGAGTGGCGGCAAGGTGCAGACGGTAGTAGTCGGCGACCGCCGGGTGCGCTCTCAGCCGTTCGCCGAAGCCCTCCAGGAGTTCTCCCGTGTGCATCTGTACGAGCTGGGAGAGGACCCGCTGCTCGCTCGGCACGTCACCGTTCCGCCGGGCCAGTTCGGCCTTGCCGGCCAGTTCCTGGAACCGGAGCAGGTCGAGCTGGTCCCGGTCGATGCAGAGCTGGTAGCCCTCGGGCCGACGGATGATCGAGGGGGTTCCCAGTTCAGCGGAGCGGTGCCGGTCGAGAAAGCCGCGCAAGCGGGAGACATGCGTGTGCACGAGCTGCTGGAAGGAGTACGGGGGCTCCTCACCCCAGAGCACGTCGACGATCTCGGTGCGGTGGACGGCGTGGTTGGCCCGTAGGGTCAGGAGCGCCAGCAGGTGCCGCTGCTGCGGCGTACCGATGTCCAGTTCGACGGAGCCGCGCAGTGCGGCGAAGGGGCCGAGGAGCCTGATGCTGAACTCCGAGGTCTCGTCGGGCGAGCACGCGAGGCGTGATCCGCGGGCGCGGGCGCGGGCGCACAGCTGCGGTTCGTTCAGGACTTCGGCCAGTCGCTGGAGGGACACGGCGCGGGGCCTGAGAACCCGGTCCTGCTCGATTTCGCGTAAGGTCCGCATGCTCAGGCCGGATTGCTCCGCCAGCAGACGCTGACTCATACCCACTTGCTGTCTCAGATTCCGCACGAGTCCACCCAGCGAACTGCTGGTGAGGACACCTACGGCCGGTATTGTCTCCACGAATCCCCCTCCTGGCGACATCGGTCGATCACATGTTGATCATGGTCATCCCGCACTGCGGTCTCAATGGCCCCCCTTCGTGAGAATGAGAGATTCCGGCGTGATGTCCGTCACGAGAAATGAATTCCGTTGGAGGTTTGAATGCCTCTGGAATTCTCCGGGGACAGGACTTCTGCGAAATTCGTTTGCCCGGTGCCGTGTTCCTCGTGTATTGGGTCTCGTTTTCGGATCGCGCCATGTTTCACCGGGGGAGCAGCCTGCCGACCCCGGCGGCGACAGCCCTGGCGCGGATGACGTCCGCCAGTGCGATGTCGTGCACGCCCATGCCGAACGGATTGATCACGACTCGGTCGCGGGCCCCGATGATCCGGGTGTAGTCGCCCGCGACGAGACCGGGCAGCTCGGCGTCCACGGCCCGCCCGCCATTCGGCGCCGCACTGCCCGGTGCGGTCACCCGCCCGGACCGGGACAGCCGGCCGAGCAGTCGGTGGTCGTCGCCGCTCACCAGATCCCAGGAGTCGACGAACAGGTGGTCGCAGCCCATCAGCAGACTCTCGCACGCGTCGTCGAGCGAGACGTTGACGAAGGTTGCGCCCTCAGGAAGCCAGTCCAGCTCGACATAGGGCTCGGTCGTCGTCGTCGCCGCGATGGTGAGCTCGGCCCCGGCCACGGCCTGCGATGCCCGCGCCACCACCTGGACCTCGATGCCGGGTGCGGCCCGCCGCCACTCCTCGGCCAGCAACTCACGGGAAGCGGGGTCGCGGTCGTACAGCAGCACCCGCTGGATGCCCGGGCACTCCGCCCTCAGGAGTTCCTGGTGGGCCCGCGCCTGGCGGCCGCAGCCGAGGAAAGCCACGCTCGTCACGGACGCGAGCCCGCGGACCGCCTGGACGGCGGCGAGGGAGACTCCCGCGGTCCGCAGGGCGCTGACGCGGGCTCCTTCCATCACGCAGCTCGGGTGCGCGGTCTCCGGATCGGCCAGCACGATCAGCCCGGCCGCCCGGGCGACTCCCCGCTCGTGATTGCCGAGCGAGCTGTTGATGATCTTGCAGCCGTATCCGGTTCCCGACCAGCCGGGCAGAATCAGGCTGCGGGCCGCGGCGCCCTCGGGCGTGGTCCACCGGAGTGCGGCCTCCGGCGTCAGGCCCGCCGTACCCTGCCGGAAGGCCAGCAGTGTGTCGCGGACCAGGTCGACGATCCGCAGGCCGCGGCTCAATTCCTCGACCTCCGCTCCCGTCAGGTACCGGATCGTGTCGCCGGGGTCGGTGCTCACTGCGGCTCTCCGTTCTCCAGCCGGGCCGCTGCCAGGTTGTCCAGGGCGGCCAGGACTCGTTGCCCCGCCTCCGGAGGTGCCGGAAGGGGATGGGCGTATATCTGCTCGTACTTCTCGCCGGCGTCGGGACAGATGCACGCGACCTGCGAGACGGCCGGTGTGTCCTGGGCGTGGAGGAGCGCGGCGAGAACGGCGGCTCCGCCCGAGCCGCCGAGCCGGACGCCCGTGCTCGTGGCGATCCGGCGGCAGGCCACTGCCGCGTGTACGTCGTGCAGCGTGAAGGCCCTGTCCCACTGGCCGCCGGTGAGGAACCTCGACCGCTGGCCCGAGCCGAAGCCCGGCAGTTTGAAGGGCCGGTCGTCGGGTGCTCCGCCCAGTGCCGCGGATCCCACGGCGTCCACGGCCAGCAGCCGCGCCTCCGGGCGGTGCTCGCGGAAGTAGCCGGCTATGCCGGCCAGGGTGCCGCCGGTGGACACCGCGACGGATACGGCGTCGAGGCGACCGCGCGGTACGGCCTGCGCGAGTTCGGCGGCCGTGCTCCACCGGTGCACCCACGGGTTCGCCGGATTCTCGTACTGGTCGGTCCACACCGCAGTCCCGTCGCTCGCCAGGATGTCCCGGACAGCGTCCAGCCGCGCGGTCAGGGTTCTGCCGCCGGCGACCTCGCGGACCACCACGACATCGGCGCCGTGGGCGACCATCCGGTCAACGCTGTGCTGCGGTGTACTGGGCTCGACGACGAGGGTGCACCGGTACCCGCGCTCCGCGCAGAGTCCGGCCAGAGCGACCCCGAGATTCCCCGAGGTCGACTCCACGACCCGGTTTCCCGGGCCGAGCCTGCCGGCCGCCTCCAGCGATCCGAGGAGGGCCTCCGCGGTGCGGGCCTTGATGGAACCGAAGCAGTTCTCGGCCTCCATCTTCAGCCGGACGCGGACCGTACGGCCGCGGACCGGGACCTGGAGGGAAAGCAGTGAGGTGCCGCCGATGACGCGTTGGCGCGCCGGCAGTCCGCCGCTCATGCGGACGGCATTTCTCGGGTCCGCGCGCAATCGCCGCCGGGACCGATCTGCGACAGGTCGTATCCGTCCGGGTAGCCGGGATAGGTCCTGGCCGTCGGACGGGTCAGCAGCCGGGCGACGGACTTCGGCGCGAGCCGCTCGGCCCGCGCGTGGCCCCGAAGGCCCAGCCGGTTCAGGGTTCGCGCCCAGGCCGGGGGCTGCGCGATACCGAGCACGCGCAGCGCCTCGGCGTCGAGCCGGCACGGCAGCGTGGCCGCCACCACGGCGTCGAGGGGGCGGGGGTACCAGGACGAGTAGAGCTTGAGGAGCGACGTACCGACGCGGTGATTGCTGGCGGCCGGCTGGAACCTCTCCCGCTCGTACTCCCGGTTGAACCGCTCGAACTCGTCGTAGTCGGTCGGCAGCCCCTTGATGTTCATACGCTTGCCCACGCCCACGAAGAAGTAGAAGGCGGCGAGCTTCTCCACCGTGCTGACCCGGCGCCAGGCCCAGCGGTCGATCCAGCGGACCGGCTCGAAGATGAAGGTGGAGAGCACGTAGAGCATGTCCTGGTTCGCGATGTCGAAGTGGCTGTGGGCCCGGTTGATCTGACGCAGTGCCTGACGGCCGCGCTCGGAGTCGTAGCCGCCCCTGACCATTTCGCCGAGCAGGATGCGGGTTTCGTCGTAGCGCTTCTGCCCCCGGTGCGCGAACTCCCCGGTCCCGTCGAGCATCTCGGAGATCACCGGCACGCAGCAGGTGCGCCAGATCGCGACTTCCAGGCCGCGGCCGTAGTCCCAGGGGAACTCGCGGTCGGAGGAGATCCGGTGGATCCGCTCGTGGTCGGCCTTGGGATCCAGCGTCTGCAGATAGCGCAATGTGGCATAGCGGTTTCGCATGTCCGACAGCCCTCCAGCGCGTCAGAGTGGTGTGATGCCAGAGGTGTTGACGATCTCCGGGCGGGCCGGATCGAACCTGCCCGTCTCGAACCGCCACTGCAACTGCCCGCTCAGCCAGTTGCGCAGTCCCTCGACATGACGTTCCAGTGCCTCTTGAATCCGATCGTCGCCACCCGCCCGCCGGGCGTTCTCGAAGCAGCCCGCGGCGAGTTCGGTGAAGCGGTCCACGCGTACCTGGATCATGCGGGCGACGGCGTCGGCGGCGGTCTGCAGATCCGTGCCGTGTGCCCGCTGGTGAACCAGGACCAGGTTGTGCGGGTCTCCCAGGAGCGCTTCCTTCTCGCAGGAGAAGAGATCGTTCGTCCACAGGTCGGCGTCGGACAGCGCCTGATTCATCTCCGCGAACTCCGGCAGGCCGTAGACGGCCTCGGGTACCTCCCAGTGCCGCGCGATTTCGACCAGGTCGAGGTACGGCATCAGGGCGCAGCCGCGCATCCGCAGGTATTCGTCGACCGCGGGCAGCCGGCCTGCCGAGCGATTCCCGGCCTCCCAGATGCAGGTCTCGAAGAAGGCGGCGATGTGCGCGGTGTACCTCTCCCGCCAGACGGGAGAGGTACAGGCGCAGGTGCGCTCCCACAGATCGTGGAATGCCGGCCGGAATGCCGCGGTGAAGGAGTCCTCCCCGAGCGGGTCCGCAACCGGCGGCACCCCTTCGGGCGGAAGCCAGCCGAGCACCGTGGCGCATACGCGGCGCAGCCGGTCCGGCTCGGTGCCCAGCCGCGTCTCGTCGAACTGGTCGTCCAGCACCAGCATGCAGCTGATCCAGTCGGTGACCAGAGAGAGTTCAGAGAACTCGGCATAGGGATAGGCGCGGGCCATCAATGTGCCGAGAAGTGAATCCTCGTGATGGCGCCGCGAAATTTCGTCCGGTACCAGGCCGAACCTGCGGACAAATTCACGGGTATGCCCCTCCACACGATGGGCGAGCGGGCTTATGCGCGGAGGGAATTCGACATTTATATGCGGTATTCGCAGAGGTGAGGTCATCGCGCCAACCGTTGATTGGGAAATCGACGGGCCCGATCGTACGTGCCGCCGGACCTGGCCGACTGGACATGACCTATATGTGAAACTGCCTCTTGAATGAGCATGGAGCCGGGGTAGGTTTTCGAGCGGTCCGCTAAGACGGACAGCTGTACCGCACTTGCTCGTCCGGTATCCGATTCAGAGGCGTCAAATGTCTTCCTCGATTCCTGTAGTCACCTCGTGCGGCGGATGGATTCGCCGGTACCGGCACGTTCCCTCGCCCCGGCTGCGCCTCGTGTGCTTCGCCCACGCCGGGGGATCGGCCGCCGCCTTCCGCGCCTGGCCCGGACTGTTGCCGGACGACGTGGAACTGCTCGCGGTGCAGTACCCCGGCCGACAGGACCGGTTCCGCGAACCGTGCGTGGACTCGATGGGGCCCATGGCCGCCGGCATCGCCGCGGCGCTGGCGCCGTCCCTGGAGCGGCCGCTGGCGTTCTTCGGCCACAGCATGGGCGCCGCCGTCGCGTACGAGGTCGCACTGCGGCTGGAGCGGGTGCATGGGACCGCGCCCGTCCACCTGTTCGTCTCGGGCCGCTCCGCTCCCTCGCGGCCCCGTCACACCAGAGAGCTGCATCGGCTCGACGACGACCTCCTGCTGGAGGAACTGACCGCCCTGGGTGGCATGGACGAGGGAGTGCTGGCCGACCCCGGCCTCAAGGCCGTGGTCCTGCCGGCATTGAGAGCCGACGTCCGGCTCGTCGAGACCTACCGGGCGGAGCCAGGGCGCCGGACCGGCTCACCGCTGACCGCGTACTGCGGCGACGCCGACGCCAGAGTCACGGCAGCGGACCTGCTTGCCTGGTCCGAGCACACCACCGCGGACTTCGCCTCGCGTCTCTTCGCGGGAGGCCACTTCTACCTGAGCGACCGGGCAACGGAGCTCGTGGCCGACGTGGCTGCCCGGCTGGAGTACGCCGGACACCCGGGGCAGGCGGCATGAACGGCCCCTCCGTCCTGGCGGAGCGCCACGAACCCGGCGTCGTGCTGGTGACGCTCAACCGCCCGCACCGGAAGAACGCCCTCACCGACGAGATGCTGGAAGCCCTGGAGGCACTGTGCCGCCGGGTGGCAGAGGACGACTCCGTCAGGGTGCTCGTGCTGACGGGCGCCGACGGCGCATTCTCCTCCGGCTTCGACCTGGACGGCATGGAGCACATGACCTCCCTGCCGCCGCTGGAACTGCAACGCCGCGTCGAGCGGCAGGCCGCGGCGGTCAGCGCCCTGCACGAGCTGCCGAAGGCGGTGATCGCGGCCGTCGACGGCCCGTGCGTCGGCGCGGGACTGTCCCTGGCGCTCGCCGCGGACATCCGGGTCGCCGCCGCGCGCGCCCGGTGGCGTGCGGCATTCGTACGGGTCGGGCTGTCCGCGGGTGACCTGGGCGCCTCCTGGCTGCTGCCCCGGATCGTCGGCCTCGGCCCCGCTCTCGACCTCATGCTCAGCGGACGGACCGTCAGCGCGGAGGAGGCGTTGTCCCTGAAGCTGGCGAACCAGGTCGTACCCGACGACGCGCTGCTGACCGAGGCGCTCGCACTGGCGGCGGACATCGCGGCCAACAGCCCGGTCGCCGTCGCCGTCACCAAATCCGTCGTGCACACCAACGCCGGCGCGACGTCCCTGGCGGACGCCCTCAAGCACGAGTCGGCGTCCCAGGTCATCACGGCGAAGTCGGCCGACGCGGAAGAAGCTGTTGCCGCCTTCCGCGAGCGGCGCCCACCCCTCTTCACCGGACGGTGAGGCGGGCCGACGAGGCGCCCAACCGCTTGTGGGCCAGGGGCAGTTTCGGTCGTGCAGGTCGCGTCCAGCCCGACCGGGCCAGGCCTGCCTAGCATCGGCCACTGCTCCACGATCAAGATCCAGGACTTGGAAGGACAGCATGCTGAACACTGCTGCGAGCTGGCGGCCGCTGGAGCTCACCCCCGCCAGTACCGGTGCCGATGCGACCCCGGCAGGGCTCGTGGAGTACGCGCTGCGGCCCGGTCTCGCCGAACTGCTGGTACAGGAGAAGGCGTTGGCCCTCCGTGGTTTCGGAGTCTCCTCCGGGACCTATGACCTGGTCGCCGACGCCCTGCTGCCGCAGCGGCTGGCGTACATCCACGGGAACTCCCCGCGGACCAAGGTCGGCCACGTCGGGGAGAACGTCTACACGTCCACCGAGCACCCGCCCGAATACCAGATCTCCCTGCACAACGAGATGTCCTATGCCCACCAGTGGCCGGGACGCCTGCTGTTCTATTGCGACCGGGCTCCGTCCTCCGGCGGTGCCACCCCGGTGGTCGACGCGCAGCTCTGGCTGGAGTCCATCGACCCAGCGGTCAGGGAGGCCTTCGCCGGCGGAGTCCGCTACACGCAGAACCTGCACGGCGGCCACGGACTGGGCAAGAGCTGGCAGGACACGTTCGAGACCGAGGAACGTGCCGAGGTGGAGGCATTCCTCGCCGGCACCGGCGCCGACTGGAAGTGGAAGTCCGACGGGATCCTGTGGATCAGCCAGGTCCGGCCCGCGACCCTGCGCCACCCGGTCACCGGCACCGAGGTGTGGTTCAACCAGGCCGACCAGTTCCACGTCGCCGGCCTGGGCGAGGACGCGGCCCTGCTGATGGAGCTGGTGTCCGAGGACGAGATGCCGCAGGCGGCCTCGTACGCGGACGGCACCTCGATCCCCGCCGAGCACATCACCCACGTCCAGGAAGCGGGGCTGCGGCACGCCGTGGACGTGGACTGGAACGCCGGAGACCTGCTCCTCATCGACAACGTCCTGGTCGGCCACGGCCGCCGCCCCTACACCGGGAACCGCCGCGTACTGGTCGCGATGTCCGACTAGGGCATTTCTGCAACGCCGCGAGCGTGCGTGCCAGACGCCGCGGGACAGGCGGGACTTTCAGAACACGCCCTGGAGCACCCCCCGTTGTGGACGGGGTCGGACAAGACCCCTTCTGCGGTGCGTGGACCCGCGCCGCCCCGTGGTCGAGATCCACGAGCCCGAAGCCGACTGGAGGAAATGAACATGACCACGAGTGAAAGCCCCCGAGACCTCCGCGTCGGGCTCGAAGACATCCTGCCGCTCTCACCGCTGCAGGAGGGCCTGCTCTTCCACGCGCACTACGACGGCCAGGAGCGGGACGTGTACACCGTCCAGCTCGGAGTCGACCTGACCGGCCCGCTCGACGCCGGCCGGCTCCGCGAGGCGGTCCACGGCCTGCTGCGACGCCACCCCCAGCTGCGCGCCGGATTCCGGACCACCGCCTCGGGCAAGCCCGTGCAGTTCATCCCCCGGCAGGCGGATCCCGCCTGGCAGGAGGCCGACCTCACGGCACTGCCCCCGGCCGACCGCGATGCGGAACTGGACCGGATCGCCGACCGCGAGCGCCAGGCCGGCTTCGACATCGCCAAACCCCCGCTGATCCGCTCGACCCTCGTCCGGCTGGAACAGGGGCTGCACCGGCTCATCCTGACCAACCACCACATCCTGATGGACGGCTGGTCGGGCCCGCTGGTCCTGAGGGAGCTCCTGGCCCTGTACGAGCACGGAGCCGACAGCGCGGTGCTGCCCCCGGCCACCCCCTACCGGGCCTACCTCGCCTGGCTGGCGGCGCGGGACCGGCGCACCTCGCTGGAGGCATGGCGCCTGGCCCTCGACGGACTCGACGAGCCCACGCGACTGGCGCCGGCCGGCGGCCCCACGGACGTACCGGCGCCCGCCGAGCAGATCGCCCTGGAACTCCCGGACGCCCTGGGCGCGGCCCTCCACCAGCAGGCCCGTGCCCACGGCACCACCGTCAGCACCGTCCTCCAAGCCGCCTGGGCGATGCTGCTGAGCAAGCTGACCGGGCGCGAGGACGTCGTCTTCGGCTCCACCATCTCCGTCCGCCCGCCCGAGATCGCCGGCGTCGAGACCATGATCGGGCTGTTCATCAACACCATTCCGGTGCGGGTACGGCTGCGGGCACAGGAAACACTCAGCTCGCTGCTGACCCGGGTGAGCGCCGAGCAGACCGCCCTGATGGAACACCAGTACCTCGGCCTGGCCGACATCCAGGGCCTCGTCGGCGTCGGGGAACTCTTCGACACCTCGGTCGTCTACGAGAACTACCCCGTCGACCGCGCCACCCTCGGCTCGGCGGTCCGCGGACTGCGCGTCACCGGCGCCAAGGGCCACGACGCCACGCACTACGCGCTCGGCCTGATCGCCGCCGCCTCCGGAGACCGGCTGGAACTGCGGCTCGAACACCGCCCGGACCTCTTCGACCGGGCCGCCGCCGGCACCGTACTGGCCCGCTACCGGCGGATTCTCGAAGCCTTCGCCACCGAACCCGGCCGTCCTTCGGGACGGGTCGACGTACTCGACGACGCCGAGCGCCGACTGCTTCTGGAAACCTTCAACGACACTGGCCAGGAGACGCCGGAAACCACCGTGGTCGGCATCCTCCAGGAGCAGGCCGCCCGCACCCCCGATCACCCCGCCGTCGTCTTCGCGGGCGCCGCCGCCGGCTTCGCCGAGTTCAACGCCGAGGCCAACAGGCTGGCCCACCACCTCCTCGCCCGGCGCATCGGCACCGAGAACGTGGTGGCCCTCGCCCTGCCGCGGTCGCCGCAGAACCTCTCCGCCCTGTTCGCCGTACTGAAGACCGGCGCCGCCTACCTGCCGCTCGACCCGGACGATCCCGCGGACCGCGTCGCCTCCCTCCTCGACGGCGCCCGGCCCGCCCTGGTGCTCACGACACGGGACCGGGCCTCCACCCTGCCCCGGACCGACGTCCCCGCCATCGTCCTGGACGACCCGGCCGTCGTACGGGAGGTGGCGCACCGCCCGGCCACGGACCCCGTGGACGCCGACCGCCCGCGTCCGCTGCTTCCCGAGAACATCGCCTATGTGCACTACACCTCGGGCTCCACCGGCACGCCCAAGGGCGTCGCCGTCCCGCACCGGGGGCTCACCAGCCTGTTCCTCAGCCACCGGGCACAGGTGTACCTCCCGGCCGCCGACGCCCTGGGCAAGGAGCGCGTCCGTGTCGCACACACCGCGGCGCTCTCCTCCGACGCGCTCTGGCCGCCTCTACTGTGGATGCTCGCCGGCCACGAACTGCATCTCATCGAGGATGCGGTACGCCGGGACGCCGAGGCCCTCGTCGGCTACGTCACCACCCACGGCATCGATCTCGTGGACGTCACTCCGTCCTACGGCCGGCTGCTCGTCGCACAGGACCTGCTGAACGACGGACGGCAGGCCGGTGGCACCACCCCGGCCGCGGTCATGGTCGGCGGCGAAGCCGTTCCCCAGTCCCTCTGGGACCAGCTCCGTGCCTCCGCCCCCCTGAGCCACAACTTCTACGGGCCGACCGAGACCACCGTCGACTCCGTCGTGGCATCCGTGACGGACAGCGAGCAGCCGAGCATCGGCCGGCCCGTCGGCGACACGCGGGTGTATGTGCTGGACGGTGGGTTGCGGCCGGTTCCGGTGGGGACGCCGGGGGAGTTGTTCATCGCGGGTTCCGGGGTGGCCCGGGGGTATGTGGGTCGGCAGGGTCCGACGGCGGAGCGGTTCGTGGCGGATCCGTTCGGTGGTCGTGGTGGCCGGATGTACCGGACGGGTGATGTGGTGCGGTGGCGTGCGGACGGGAATCTGGAGTTCCTGGGCCGTGCCGACGACCAGGTGAAGGTGCGCGGCTATCGGATCGAGCCGGGCGAGATCGAGTCGGCGCTCTGCCGGATCGGCGATCTCGCACAGGCCGCCGTCGTCGTCCACGAGGACGACGCCACCGGCGACCCGCGCCTGGTGGCCTACGTCGTGCCGCGCCCCGGACACCAGGCCGACGTACACGCCCTGCGGCGTGCGGCCGCCGCGGAACTCCCGAACCACATGGTCCCGACCGCGATGGTGGCTCTGGATGCCCTTCCGCTGCTGCCCACCGGCAAGCTCGATCGTGCTGCTCTGCCGGTGCCGGAGTTCGGTGTGGGTGGGGTGGGGCGTGGTCCGCGTGGTCCGCGGGAGGAGATTCTGTGTGGTTTGTTCGCGGAGGTGTTGGGTGTTTCGCGGGTTGGTATTGATGACGGGTTCTTCGAGTTGGGTGGGCATTCGTTGTCGGCTACTCGGTTGGTGAGCCGGGTGCGTTCGGTTCTGGGTGTGGAGTTGCCGGTTCGGGCGTTGTTCGAGGCGCCGTCGGTTGCGGGTTTGTCGGGTTGGGTGCGGGATTCGGGTGCGGTGGTGCGGGTGCCTCTGGTGCCGGTGGTGCGTCCGGATGTGGTGCCGTTGTCGTTTGCGCAGCGTCGGTTGTGGTTTTTGAATCGGTTGGAGCGTGGTGATGCGCGGTACAACATGACGCTTTCTCTTCGGCTTTCGGGTGTGTTGGACCGGGAGGCGTTGGGGTGTGCTCTGGGTGATGTGGTGGGGCGTCATGAGAGTTTGCGGACGGTGTTTCCTGAGGTGGACGGGGTGCCGCGGCAGGTGGTGTTGGATGCGGGGTCGGTGTCGTTGGGGTTTGATGTGGTGGAGGTGGATGAGGCTGGGTTGGCGGGTGCGTTGGCGGGTGTGACGTCTGCGGGGTTTGATCTGTTGTCGGATGTGCCGTTGCGTGCTCGGTTGTTCGTGTTGGGTGCGGATGAGCATGTGTTGGTGGTGGTGTTGCATCATATTGCTGGTGATGGTTGGTCGGTGGGTCCGTTGGCTCGGGATCTGGCGGCTGCTTATGCGGCGCGTTGTGCGGGTGGGTTGCCGGTGTGGTCGCCGTTGCCGGTGCAGTACGCGGATTATGCGTTGTGGCAGCGTGAGGTCCTCGGAGCCGAGGACGATCGGGAGAGTGCCGTTTCGCGACAACTGGCTTACTGGACCGAGGCGTTGGCGGATCTTCCGGAGGAGATCTCCCTTCCTGCCGACCGGCCCAGGACAGCTGTGGGCAGTGCGCAGCCCGGCCGCGTCATACGGTTCTCCCTCGACCCCGAGCTGCACCGGGCCATGACCGCACTCGCCCGAGTCCGAGGTGCCACCGTCTTCATGGTGCTCCAGGCCGGACTCGCCGCTCTGCTGAGCCGGCTGGGTGCGGGGAACGACATTCCGATCGGTGCTCCGATCGCGGGCCGTACCGACGACGCGCTGGACGACCTGATCGGGTTCTTCGTGAACACGCTGGTGCTGCGCACGGACACCAGTGGTGACCCCTCGTTCCAGGAGCTGCTGGGGCGGGTGCGTGCCACTGATCTGGCGGCGTACGAGCATCAGGATCTGCCGTTCGAGCGGCTGGTGGAGGTGCTCAATCCGGCGCGGTCGATGACCCGCCACCCGCTGTTCCAGGTCTGGCTGGCCCTGGACAACACCCCCGACGAGAAGCTGGACCTGCCCGGGTTGAGCATCGCGATCGAGCCGACCGCCGATGCCTTCTCGAAGTTCGACCTGCTCCTGAGCATGGGCGAGAGGCACGACGACGACGGCGCACCCGCCGGCGTCGAGGGCATAGCGCGGTACAACGCCGGGCTGTTCGACCACGCCACCGTGGAGTCGGCCCTGGAACGTCTGAAGCGTCTGCTGCGGGCCTCGGTCGCCGACCCCGGCAAGCCGATCAGCCAGGTGGACCTGCTCTCCGCCGAGGAGCGCAGCCGGCTCCTCGGGGAATGGAACGAAACGGACCGCCCGGCCCCGGCAGACCTGCTGCCCCGGATGTTCGAGGTACAGGCTGCCCGCACGCCCCGGGCACCCGCCGTTTCGGACGGTGGCACCGTCCTGACATACGCCGAACTGGAAACCCGCGCCAACCGGCTCGCGCACCACCTGATCGGCCTCGGAGCGGGACCGGAGCAGGTCGTCTCGGTCGCCCTGCCCCGCTCCCCGGAACTCATGGTGTCCCTGCTCGCGGTCGCGAAGACGGGGGCGGCCTACCTGCCTCTCGACACGGAGTACCCGGCCGAGCGGATCGCCCTCATGCAGGCCGACACCGCACCGCTGGTGCTGGTCACGACCAAGGACACACCGGTCGGGTCGACCCATGCCCCGGCCGTCACCCTGGTGATCGACGACCCCGACGTCGCCGCCGACGTGGCGCGGCGGCCGGCGACCCCCCCGTCGGACGCCGAGCGGCTGCGGCCCCTGCACCCGCGCAACGCCGCCTATGTGATCTACACCTCCGGGTCCACGGGCACGCCGAAGGGCGTCATGGTCGAGCACGGAGCGCTCGCCGACTACCTGGCGGGCGCACGCTCCGGATACCCGAGCACCCGCGGCGCCGCCTTGCTGCACTCCTCCGTCTCGTTCGACATGACGGTCACGGCGCTCTACGTCCCGCTGATCTCCGGCGGGTGCGTGGTCATCGGATCCCTCCGGGACGCCGAAGCCGGGCGTTCGGCGCAGACCGCGCCGTGCACCTTCCTGAAGGCGACCCCCAGCCACCTGCCGCTGCTCATGGAGCTGCCGAAGGAGTACGCCCCGACGAGCGAACTCCTCCTGGCCGGCGAGCCCGTCAACGCTGCCGCCCTGGAGGACTGGCGCCGCCGTCATCCGGATGTCGCGGTGCGCAACGTCTACGGCCCCACCGAAACCACGGTCAGCGCCACCGAGTACCGCCTCGCCCCCGGGCAGGCAGTCGAGGGGCACACCCTGCCCATCGGACGCCCCCTGGACAACACGCGGGTGTATGTGCTGGACGGTGGGTTGCGGCCGGTTCCGGTGGGGACGCCGGGGGAGTTGTTCATCGCGGGTTCCGGGGTGGCTCGGGGGTATGTGGGTCGGCCGGGTCCGACGGCGGAGCGGTTCGTGGCGGATCCGTTCGGTGGTCGTGGTGGCCGGATGTACCGGACGGGTGATGTGGTGCGGTGGCGTGCGGACGGGAATCTGGAGTTCCTGGGCCGTGCCGACGGCCAGGTGAAGGTGCGCGGTTACCGGATCGAGCCGGGTGAGATCGAGTCGGCGCTGCTGTCCTGCCCCGGTGTCGCGCAGGCGGTGGTCGTGGTCCGGGAGGACCGGCCCGGTGACCGGCGCATCATCGGATACGTCACCGGTGACGTGGGTGCCAAGGCACTGCACGGTCAGCGCGTAAGGACATCCGTGGCGGCTCTCCTGCCGGAGTTCATGGTGCCGGCGGTGGTGGTGGTGTTGGATGTGTTGCCGTTGTCGGTGAACGGGAAGGTGGATCGTGCTGCTTTGCCGGTGCCGGAGTTCGGTGTGGGTGGGGTGGGGCGTGGTCCGCGTGGTCCGCGGGAGGAGATTCTGTGTGGGTTGTTTGCGGAGGTGTTGGGTGTTTCGCGGGTTGGTATTGATGACGGGTTCTTCGAGTTGGGTGGGCATTCGTTGTCGGCTACTCGGTTGGTGAGCCGGGTGCGTTCGGTTCTGGGTGTGGAGTTGCCGGTTCGGGCGTTGTTCGAGGCGCCGTCGGTTGCGGGTCTGTCGGGTTGGGTGCGGGATTCGGGTGCGGTGGTGCGGGTGCCTTTGGTGCCGGTGGTGCGTCCGGATGTGGTGCCGTTGTCTTTTGCGCAGCGTCGGTTGTGGTTTTTGAATCGGTTGGAGCGTGGTGATGCGCGGTACAACATGACGCTTTCTCTTCGGCTTTCGGGTGTGTTGGACCGGGGGGCGTTGGGGTGTGCTCTGGGTGATGTGGTGGGGCGTCATGAGAGTTTGCGGACGGTGTTTCCCGAGGTGGACGGGGTGCCGCGGCAGGTGGTGTTGGATGCGGGGTCGGTGTCGTTGGGGTTTGATGTGGTGGAGGTGGATGAGGCTGGGTTGGCGGGTGCGTTGGCGGGTGTGACGTCTGCGGGGTTTGATCTGTTGTCGGATGTGCCGTTGCGTGCGCGGTTGTTCGTGTTGGGTGCGGATGAGCATGTGTTGGTGGTGGTGTTGCATCATATTGCTGGTGATGGTTGGTCGGTGGGTCCGTTGGCTCGGGATCTGGCGGCTGCTTATGCGGCGCGTTGTGCGGGTGGGTTGCCGGTGTGGTCGCCGTTGCCGGTGCAGTACGCGGATTATGCGTTGTGGCAGCGTGAGGTCCTCGGTGGTGAGGATGATCGGGGGAGTGCTGTTTCGCGTCAGCTGGCGTACTGGACCGAGGCGTT
>NZ_JBIUVC010000007.1:442258-481708 GCF_044742755.1 Streptomyces sp. NPDC087845 | reverse complement strand
TGCGGCTGCGCTCCGGCTCGGTCGTACCCGCCGTCATCGGCCATGCGTTCGTGAGTTCGGTGAGTGTCGCCATGGTCACGGAGTTCGCCGATTCCAAGGCAGCGCTGGATCCCCTGCACATGAGCATGGCCGGATGGCCCGGCTGGATCGCCACCGGCGCGTTCGTCGCCTTCCTGGCGCTGACCGGCCGACTCCAGCCATCCTTCTACGCGGCCCGGACCGTCCCTCACCCCGCATCGACCCGCAGTCTGTAAGTGCGTGTTCTGCGGGGCCCGACCACGGGCCGAGCCACCAAGGCCCGGTCAAGGCGGTGCGGGCTGAGAGTCCACGGCCAGGTGCTCATCCACATTGCGTGAACCCGTTGACGTACGCCCCATGCACCGCACCCGTCCAGGGGCGGAGCCACGCAAACGGACATTGGTGTTCCCACCCTGAACGTCCATGTCGAAACATACGCTGACAAACGATCTACTCCGCAGACTGTCACACACGACCAGCGCGAGCACTCCGGACGGCCGTCACACCAGCCCTTTGACCTGTGACTTCAAGTTGGCGGGGGGCTCTGTGCGGTGCGGCGCAATTCTTCGGGGGGAGACGGACACAGAATGGGTTTGGCGAAGGCGGCAGGCGGCGCGGTACTGCCGACCGTACGGTTGACGGAACTCCTGCGGCACGCGCGTGTGGGGCCCGACGGAGCGGAGGCGGCGGCGCGCCGCACCACGATCTGGCTGGCCCGGACACTCGGGGGCACCGCCGAGGTGGTCCGAGCCGGCGAGGCGGACCGCAGACCTGAGGTGCGGGCTGTGGTCAGGGGGGAATTGGGGTCGGCCGTGGTTTCCGGACCGGGAGGCCACACCCGGGTGGTTGCCTTGGGCGGTGAGCCACCATTCCGCGTCCTCGTCATCACCCGGTCCTGCCCGTTGGACGGGGAGGATGCTGCGCTGGCGGGCCATGCCGCAGTAGTCCTCGACTTGGTGCTGCGGGTGGCGGAGGCCGAGGCGGAGCGACGGGAATGGGAGGTGTGTTCGCTCCAGTTGCGCTCCGCTGTGCTGCAGTTGCTGATGGGCGGGGACGTGGTCCTGGCCCAGCGCACTGCGGCCGGGATGAATCCGGGACTGCTGGACGCGGACTGGGCCTGGATGGCCCTGCTGGAGATGCCGGTGGCCGAACGGGCCCAGGTTGCCCGCGACTGTGCGGAGTTGACCGCCGGCAGGGCCCTCGTAGTCCCGTGTCCCGCCTTCGACAACCATGTGATCGTGGTGGTGCCCGTCGCTGACATGGGGGCTCCCGACTGTGTTGGACGCGACTTGTCCGACTACGTCGCCCGCCATCCGCGGGTGATCCTGGGACGCAGCCACCACCACGCGCTGGCGCACGTGGCGACGGCCTACGACGACGCCTACCGCAACCTGGTTGCCGCCCGGCACCTGCCCGCCCGCCGCGCGGGCCACACTGCCCGTACGGAGCCGATGGACCTGCTGCCCACTGCCGAGGCAGCACGCTGGGCATCGCACCTGCTGCGGCCGCTGGACGCACTGCCGGCGCGGGCCAGGGCCCAGATGCTGTCGACGATGGGCCTGGCGCTGAGATTCACCGCCGTGCGGACAGCGAAGATCATGGGGGTCAGCCGCAACACCGTCCGGTCGCGAATGGAGCGGGCAGGTGAACTCCTGGGCGTGAACCCGCACGACGTACACGTACGCACCGCTCTGTACGTTGCCCTGCAACTGGAGGGCCGGCCCACCGCACCGGGATGCTGCGGCCCGGTCCCGGACCTGCCGGCGCTGATAGGGACGGATACCGGACGGGCGTGGGCCCGGGACTTCCTGGGCCCGCTCGACACCGACGCCCGCGACTTGCACCGGACGCTCAGAGCCTGGATCTGCGCCGACTGCGGGGTCGAGGCGGCTGCGGGAAGGCTCGGCCTCCACCCCCAGACGGTCCGCGAGCACCTGCGGAGCGCCGAGGCATTGCTGGGGAGGGAGCTGACGGCAGGCGGCCCGGACGTGTACGAGGCCGTGCTGGCCTTCCTCGCGCTGGAGAGCCCGACCGTGCATGCGTGACTGCCGCCTGCCCGGCAACCGTGCACCGATGAGATACCGGCGGGAAGGCGTTCGTTCATAGGTTGAGCTCGTCGAGGCCGGCTCCAGCCGGCTCGCCGAACGGAGGAATGAACATGAAGAAGAATCGATTCGCCCGACTCGGCCTGATGGCCTCCACCATGGCCGCCGTGACCATCGGGGTCGTTGCCTCGCCTGCGAGCGCGGCGAGTGCGACCTGTGAGAGCTGGGGCGGCAACGTGTGCACCAGCGGCAGCATCCCGGCCAACGGCAACCACCAGGTCTGCTTCGGCGGCACGCACAAGGCCCTCAGCTACTGGGGCCGGGCCGAGCTGTGGGACGCCGACACGGGCGTGATGGTCGGCTCCATCGCCACCAACGCCTATCGCTACCAGCAGACCTGCGTGGGCGGCCTGTACGGGCAGCACTACTACGAGCGGGGTACCGGCGGCGACTTCAAGGGCGACGTCTGGAACGACTGATCCCGCATAACCACGAGGGCCTGTATCGGGTGGCGGAAGTCTCCTCGGTACGGGCCTTCGTGCTGCCATCCGCAACGGCATGGCCGCATGCCCTTCGGTAGGACCCGGGCCGGTCCTGAGTCCGACAGGACGGAAACGGCGCCCCGGCCCTGCGCCCGCCCCGTCGATGCTCCCGAACTCGTCGGCGAACCCCTGGGGAGGGGAGTCGAGCAGCGCCGCCCACGTCGTACCGACACCTCGTGGCTCGACCGGCGTGGGTGTTCCTTCACCGCCGTACCGTTCGCGCTGATCGCTCTCGTGATGCTCAGCCGTACGCTGCACCTCGCCGTACGCCCAGCACCCCCGCTCGCCATCGTCGCGAGCCTCGCGGCCGGCCCGGCGAAGCTCGGCGACCCGACGCCGCGACTGAGGTAGTGTGACCCATCCCCACCCGGGGACCGACCGAGGAGGTGAGACCCATTACCGCTGTATCAGGCTGGGTGCTCACTCCGCACGATCGCGTGGTCGACCCGACATAACCGACCGCGGAGCGCCCATCGGCTTTCCCGAAAGGCTCCGCTTCATGTCGGTTTCCGTCTCACCGCCCGTCGTCTCCTCCATCGTCACCGCACTCCGCGCCGCCGGCTGCGTATTCGCCGAGGACGAGGCGGAGTTGATTCTCTCCGCGACCGCGGACCCCGCCGAACTCGCCGCCATGGTCGAACGGCGGGCCGCCGGTCTGCCCCTGGAACACGTCCTCGGCTGGGCCGAGTTCAGCGGCCTCCGGATCGCCGTGGACCCCGGCGTGTTCGTACCCCGTCGCCGCACCGAGTTCCTGGTCCGGCAGGCCGCCGCCCTCGCCGGGCCCGGGGCGGTCGTCGTCGACCTCTGCTGCGGATCGGGCGCCCTCGGCGCCGCGCTCGCCGCGACGCTGGACCGGATCGAACTGCACGCCGCCGACGTCGAACCCGCAGCCGTACGGTGTGCCCGCCGCAACATCGCCGACGCGGGCCGGGTGTACGAGGGCGACCTCTTCGAGCCGCTCCCCGGCTCGTTGCGCGGCCGGGTGGAGATTCTGCTCGCCAACGTGCCGTACGTACCGACGGAGGACGTCGAGCTGCTTCCCCCGGAGGCCCGTATCCACGAACCGCGCGTCGCACTCGACGGCGGCACGGACGGCCTCGACGTCCTGCGGCGGGTCACCGCCGAGGCTCCGCGATGGCTGGCACCGGGCGGGCACCTGCTGGTCGAGACGAGCGAACGGCAGGCGGGCCGGGCCGAGGAGACCGTCGCCCGCAGCGGTCTGATCCCGCGCGTCGTCACCTCCGACGAGCTGTACGCGACCGTCGTCGTCGCGACCCGGCCCGGCTCCAGCGTCCCTGACGGGCCGTCGGCTCCTGCCGGGGGCTGAGCACACACGGCCGCCCGCTCCGGGACGGCCGGGTGGGTACGGGCGCCGTGCGCGCATGAGCGGGGGCGCCGGATGCCGTACTGCCCGGAGGGCGTGATCGCCGGCGCCGCGCTGCTGCGCGCACAGTCCGGCGGGACCACCCGCGGCGTCGTGGCTCCGCTCGGGCGGGCGCCGGCGTTCCTGCCGGTCGTCGGCACCACCTCCGGGCCGGCGGCCGGATTCCGGCCCCCGCGCTCCGACACCCCCGCAGTGAAGTCCCGCACTGAAGTACGGCGCGCCCTGTGACCCCACCCCGATCAGCGGAGTGACGTGCGGGCGGCCGTCCGGACGGACCGTACTCGGCCAGTAGGTCTCCGCGGTCGTCGGCAGTTCCGCCACCGCCGACCACGGACCGGCCGTGGCGCTCTCGTGGCTGTAGTGGGCATTCAGCCCGGCGGAGGCTTCGAATCCGGACGTGCGGGCCTCCCGGCCGGGTCCTCGAAGCGATCGTGCCGGTGAAGTGCGGACCGTGCACCTGCTCCGGATTCGTCGGTGCGAGGCTAGGCTCGGAACGCTGGATTGTGTGTGGACGGCGAGCAGGAGAGCACGGAAATGACGACGGTGCCGGGGCGCAGGAGCAGCACATTCACCCGACTGCTGCGGCACGGTTTCACCGACCCTTCCGCCGCCGAGCAGCTCCTCGACCTGCCCGAGCTGTCGTCCGTACGCTCGGATCCGGTGCTCCTCGACGCCCTCGGGGCCACCGCCGACCCCGATCTGGCCCTGCACGGGGTCGTCCGCCTCGTGGAGGCCGAGGAGCCGGACGAGCGGCAGATCCTGCTGGACACCCTCGTCACCGCCAAACCGCTGCGGGACCGGCTGCTCGGGGTGCTCGGGGCGTCCGAGGCCCTCGGCGACCATCTGGCCCGCCACCCCCGCGACTGGCAGGCGCTGGTCACCTACGAGGCCACCGATCTGCACCCCGGGGTGCCCGAATTCGAGCAGGGGCTCGCCGGGGCCGACGACCCGGACTCGCTGCGCGTCGCCTACCGCCGGTGCCTGCTGGCCATAGCGGCCCGTGATGTGTGCGGTACGACGGACGTCGCCGAGGCCGCCGCCGAACTGGCCGATCTGGCCACGGCGACCCTGCGCGCGGCGCTCGCCATCGCCCGAACGGCCGCACCCGCCGACGCAGCCCAGTGCCGGCTCGCCGTCATCGCGATGGGCAAGTGCGGCGGGCACGAGCTGAACTACGTCTCCGACGTCGACGTCATCTTCGTCGCGGAACCGGCCGACGGCGTCGAGGAGAGCGCGGGCGTGCAGGCCGCCGCCCGGCTGGCCGCGCACATGATGCGGATCTGCTCCGACACGACCGTCGAGGGCACCATCTGGCCCGTCGACGCCAATCTCCGCCCCGAGGGCCGCAACGGGCCCCTCGTGCGGACGCTGTCCTCGCATCTCGCGTACTACCAGCGCTGGGCCAAGACCTGGGAGTTCCAGGCGCTCCTCAAGGCCCGGCCGGTGGCCGGCGACCCCGAGCTGGGCGCGGAGTACGTCGAGGCCGTCTCGCCGCTCGTGTGGCAGGCCGCGGACCGCGAGAACTTCGTCGCCGATGTGCAGAAGATGCGCCGCCGCGTCGTCGACAACATCCCCGCCGACCGCGTCGACCGCGAGATCAAGCTCGGCCCCGGCGGGCTGCGGGACGTCGAATTCGCCGTACAGCTCCTTCAGTTGGTGCACGGCCGCAGCGACGCGACCCTGCGCAGCGGTTCCACGCTGGACGCCCTGCGGGCGCTCGCCGCGGGCGGCTACGTGGGGCGGGTGGACGCCGCGCAGCTGGACGACGCGTACCGCTTCCTGCGCGCCATGGAACACCGCATCCAGCTCTACCGGCTGCGCCGCACCCATCTCGTCCCGGAGGGCGAGGCGGACCTGCGGCGGATCGGGCGCTCCCTCGGGATGCGCACCGATCCCGTCACCGAGCTCAACCGGGCCTGGAAACGGCATGCGTCCGTGGTGCGGCGGCTGCACGAGAAGCTGTTCTACCGGCCGCTGCTCGACGCCGTCGCCCAGCTCGCGCCCGGCGAGTCCCGGCTCAGCGCGAAGGCGGCCGGACACCGGCTCGAAGCCCTCGGATACGCCGATCCGGCCGCCGCGCTGCGGCACCTGGAGGCGCTGTCGTCCGGCGTGTCCCGCAAGGCGGCCATCCAGCGCACCCTGCTGCCGGTGCTGCTCGGCTGGTTCGCGGACTCCGCCGACCCCGACGCCGGGCTGCTCGGCTTCCGCAAGGTGTCCGACGCACTCGGCAAGACCCCCTGGTACCTGCGGCTGCTGAGGGACGAGGGCGCGGCCGCGGAGAACCTCGCCCGGGTGCTCTCGGCCGGCCGGCTCGCCCCCGACCTGCTGCTCCGTGCACCCGAGGCGGTGGCGATCCTCGGCGATCCGCAGGGGTTGAAGCCGCGCGGCCGGGAGCACCTGGAGCAGGAGGTGCTGGCCGCGGTGGGGCGTGCGAAGGGGGCCGAGTCCGCCGCCGCCGTGGTGCGCGGGGTGCGGCGGCGCGAGCTGTTCCGGACCACGGCCGCGGACCTCATCGGCTCGTACGGTACGGAGGAGAGCCCCGCCGAGGAGGACCCCGGAGCCCTCGTCGACCGGGTCGGCAACGCGGTCACCGATCTGAACGCCGTCACGATCGCGGGAGCCCTGCGCGCCGCCGTGCGCGAACAGTGGGGGGACACCCTGCCCACCCGGTTCGCGGTCATCGGCATGGGCCGGTTCGGCGGACACGAGCTCGGCTACGGCTCCGACGCCGATGTGCTGTTCGTCCACTCGCCGCGCGAGGGCGTCGACGAGCACGAGGCGGGGCGGGCCGCGAACGCGGTGGTCGCGGAGACGCGGAGGCTGCTGCAACTGCCCACCGCCGACCCGCCGTTGCTCATCGACGCGGACCTGCGGCCGGAGGGAAAGAGCGGGCCGCTGGTGCGTACGCTCAAGTCGTACGAGGCCTACTACCGGCGCTGGTCGCTGGTCTGGGAGAGCCAGGCGCTGCTGCGCGCCGAGCCGGTGGCGGGCGACGCGGAACTCGGGCGTGCCTTCATCGAGTTGATCGACCCGCTGCGGTACCCGATGGAGGGCCTCGGGGAGGACGCGGTCCGCGAGATCCGCCGTCTGAAGGCGCGGATGGAGTCCGAACGGCTGCCGCGGGGTGCGGACCCGACACTCCACGCCAAGCTGGGGCGCGGCGGACTGAGCGATGTCGAGTGGACGGTCCAGCTGATGCAGATGCAGCACGGCTGGGCCGAGCCGGGCCTGCGGACGACCCGCACCCGCGAGGCGCTGGCCGCGGCGTGTGCGGCGGAGCTGATCTCGGGCGAGGACGCGCAGACGCTGGACGAGGCGTGGGTGCTGGCGACACGGGTCCGCAACGCGGTGATGCTGGTACGGGGGCGGCCGGGTGACACGTTTCCGTCGGGGCCTCGTGAACTCACCGCGGTGGGACGGTATTTGGGATACGAGCCGGGGCATGTCGGGGACATGCTGGACGACTACCGGCGGATCACCCGGCGGGCGCGGGCGGTGGTGGAGGAACGGTTCTACGGGGCGTGAGAGAGCTCCCGTCGGCGAGCCCTCGACAAGTCCCTCCTGGACGCCCTGACTCCGCTCGCCTCGGCCCTGCGTGCCCGGGCGACCGGGCTCCCCGAGGACCGGATGTGGGAGGCGGACCCCGTCGAGGTCACCTTGTCGATCCTTACCGCCTGGAAGGTGGTGGACGCGGAGGTCGAGCGGTTGACGGCGGGAGCCGCGCGGACCGCCGGCTCCTACGGTGCGAGCTACGAGCAGATGGGGGCCGCCTGGGGGATAACCCGGCAGGGTGCCCGCAAGAAGTGGCCCGACGCGATCAACAGGTCGGCGGCGGGGCTGGAGCCGAGCGCCGTCGAACTGTTCGGCGGGAGCGCCGAATTGTTCTGGGCGCCGGCGCTGGGCGGCTGGCGGTGGACCGGCCGGGGAGCCGACGGGACGCACGGCGAAGCCGACGGCTCCGCCGCCTTCGGTACGAAGGAGACGGCTGCCGCCTACGCGGGCATCTTCCTGAGGGAGCACGCTGTCGACCAGGGCTGATTCGTGAGGGGCGCGGCGTCGACCGGGCTGGTTCGTGAGGGTGTGCAGTAGGCCGGGCTGGTTCGTGAAGGGTGTGCAGTAGGCCGGGCTGATTCCCGGAGGGTGCGCCGTCGACCGGGCTTGGCCGGAGCCGGGGCCGTCTTCCGGTGGCGGCGTTCATGGGCGGCCCGGAAGGGTCGCTGTGCCCGTGACCGGACGGCCGGGGCCGGTGGCTCGATCCGGTCCCGCGATGCGGCGGGGCTCGATCCGGCCCCGCGACGCATCGGTGGTCACCGGCCGGACGGGCAGGGCCGGTCGGCCGGCTCGTCAACGGGACGCGTCCGGGTTCTCCCGGCTGTCCTTCGCGCCGTCCTCCGCACCGTCCTCCGCGTCCAGCAGGGCGCGGCAGTGGCCGATGAACGCCTCCAGCGCCAGTTCGAACGCCGCGTCCGCCCGGTGCGCGCCCACCGCGGCCAGCGCTTCCGCGAGGCGGGGTGTCGTGATGGCGTCGGGGAGTTCCCACATGGTCTCCGGGGCCGCCAGGTCCAGCGCCGAGCCCAGGACCAGGTTCTCCAGGGCGGTGATCACCGTCATCACCTCTGCCATGGCGAAGCCGACGCCCAGCAGCAGCCGTACCGCGCGCTCGTACTGCTCCAGGACCTTCGGGGCGCGCACCGGTGACGTCGTCAGCAGCGGGATCACCTGCGGGTGGGCGGCGAACGCGGCGCGGTAGGAGCGGGCCCAGGCCGTCATGGCCGCGTCCCACGGTTCCACGTCGAGGGTCGCGGAGTCGATCGCCGCGCAGACGCGTTCCCGGACGAGTTCGACGACTCCGCCCCTTCCGTCCACATGGTGGTAGAGCGACCCGGTCTGCACCCCGAGCCGCCGGGCTATCTGCGGGACGCTGAACTCGCCCTGCTCGTCGATGAGTTCGAGTGCCGTGGTGGTGATGCGCTCCCGGTCGAGCAGCGCTGTTCGCGGCCGTCCCATGTGCGGTTCTCCTGATGTGTGTCTGCACGTAAGTCTGCCGAGAGGTCTTCCCGGATGCCCGGGAGCGAGGCTACATTGCGGAAACCGAAAGCCTTTAGGTTTCTGGTTCCCGGTCCCTGCCCCGCCAGTAGCAGAAGGGCTCCTCTTTCGCATGTCCGCGCCCACCCTCAGGAGAGGCACCCTCGGCACCGCCGACATCGCCTTCTTCGTCATCTCGGCCGCCGCCCCGCTCACGGTGATGGCCGGAGTCGCCCCCATCGCCCTCCTGCTCGGCGGCATCGGCGCCCCCGTCGGCTATCTGCTGGCAGGCATCACCCTCGCCGTCTTCGCCGTCGGGTTCACCACGATGAGCCGCCATGTCCGCAGTGGCGGTGCGTTCTACGCGTACATCACCCGGGGAATGGGCCGTCCCCTGGGCATCGCCGCCGCCCTGCTCGCGATGCTCGGCTACAACGGAATGGAGATCGGCGTCTACGGGCTCCTCGGCTCGGCCACCGCCGACACCGCCCAGGCCCTGTGGGGCATCGACATCCCCTGGCTGCCGATCTCCCTCGCCGGGCTGCTGCTCATCTGGTACGGAGGATTCCGTTCCATCGACTTCGGCGCCAAGGTGCTCGGCGTGCTGCTCGTCGCCGAGACCGGCATCCTGCTGCTGCTCGCGGGCGGCGTGCTGCTGGACGGCGGGGCCGACGGGATCTCGTTCGCCTCGTTCGCGCCCGGCAATGTCCTCGTCCCCGGCATGGCGGCCGTACTGGCCTGCGCCTTCGCGGCGTTCACCGGCTTCGAGTCCACGGTGATCTACCGGCGCGAGGCACGGAACCCGGACCGTACCGTCCCGCGCGCCACCTACATCGCCGTCGCCTTCCTCGGGCTCTTCTACTCGTTCATCGTCTGGACCGTCATCCAGGCCTTCGGCGACGCACAGGTCGTCGAGGCCGCCGCCACCGACCCGGGCGGGCTGTTCTTCTCCGCCATCACCCACTACGTCGGTGCCTGGGCCGCGGACCTGATGCACATCCTCATCGTCACCAGCGTGCTCGCCTCGCTGCTCGCCTTCCACAACGCCATCAACCGGTACGGACTCGCGCTCTCCGAGGAGGGAGTGCTGCCCGCCGCCCTCGGCCGCGTCCACCCCCGGCACCGGTCCCCGTACGTGGCCGGCGCCGCCCAGATCGTGCTCGGCGCCGTGATCGTCATCGGCTTCGCGGCGGCCGGCGCCGATCCGTACGCGCAGCTGCTGCTCTGGGTCAACACCCCGGGAATGATCGGCCTGATGGTGCTCCAACTGCTCGCCGCGATCGCCGTACCGCTCTTCTTCCGGCGGTTCGACCACGGCGAGGGCAGATTCCGCACCGTCGTCGCACCGGTCGTCGCGGCCGTGCTGCTCGCCACCGCGATCGTTCTGGTCACGGACAACGTCGGCCTGTTCTCCGGGGCCTCGACCGGTGTGAACATCGTGCTCGTCTCGCTGGTGCCCGCGGTCTTCCTGATCGGGCTCGTACTCGCGTACCGGCTCAAGCGCACCAGACCCGAGGTGTACGCCCGGTTCGCGGCCGAGCCGTCGCCGCAGGAGGAGACCGGGGACACGACCGCCCCCGACCCCACCGCCCCCGCCCTCACCACCCCAGACACCACCACCGTCTAAGGAGCACCCCGTGCCCGCAGCCGACCTCCTCCTCACCGGAGCCCGTGTCCGCACCCTCGACCCGGCCCGGCCCGAAGCCACCGCCGTGGCTGTCAAGGACGGGGTGATCACCGCCGTCGGCGACGAGGCCGGGCTGCGCGAGTGGCGCGGGACCGGCACCGAGCGCATCGACCTGGCCGGGGCCACCCTCACGCCCGGCCTGGTCGACGCGCACAGCCACCCCGTGTGGGGCCTGGAGATGGCCACCGGCACGGACCTCACCGCCGTCCGCGACCTCGACCAGCTGCGTACCGCGCTCGCCGGGGCCGCCCGGACCGAGGGCTGGATCATCGCCTGGGGCCTGGACCACAATGCCTTCGGCGGCCGCCCCGTCGACCGGGCCCTCGTCGAGGACGCCATCGGCGCCGCCCCCGCCTTCATCCGGCTCTACGACGGACACTCCGCCCTGGTCAGCGGCGCCGCCCTGGAACGTGCCGGGATCACGGGCCCCCGGACCTTCGTCCAGCGCTCCGCCGTCGTCTGCGACCCCGACGGGCGCCCCACCGGCCACCTCGTCGAGCACGCCGCGATGGACCTGGTCGCCGATCGGCTGCCCAGGCCCTCGTACGCGGAGCGCCGCACCCGCCTCGTGGAACTCCTCTCCGGCATGGCCGCCACTGGTCTCACCGGCGCCCATGTGATGGACCTCGGCGACGGTTCCGTGCCCGCGCTGCTGGCCGCGGTGGAGGAGGAGACGGAGCTGCCCGTACGGCTCCGGCTGGCTCCCTGGTGCATGCCGGGCGCCGACAGGCAGGCCCTGGACGAGCTGGTGCGGGTGCAGAGCGAGGCGGGCAGGCTCTGGCGGGTCGGCGGTGTGAAGTTCTTCATGGACGGCACCGTCGAGGGCGGCACCGCCTGGCTGGACCACGCCGACTGCCACGGGGAGGGCACCGAGGCGTTCTGGCCGGACCCGGAGGCGTACACCGCCGCCGTCCACCATCTGCACCGCGCCGGAGTGGGGACCGCCACGCACGCCATCGGGGACGCGGCCGTGCGGCATGTGCTGGACACGGTCGAGGCGCTGGGGGAGAGCGGGCGGCTCCGCCACCGCATCGAGCACATCGAGACCGTGCCCGGGGAGGTGGCCGCCCGGTTCGCCTCGCTCGGGGTGATCGCGTCGATGCAGCCCACGCACACCGCGTACACCCGCGCCGACCACACCGACGAGTGGTCGAAGCGGCTCGGGGACGAGCGGGCCGGGCGGGCCTGGCGCTGCCGGGACCTGCGGGACGCGGGGGCGTACCTGGCGCTGGGCTCGGACTGGCCGATCGCCCACTACGACGTACGGCAGGTGCTGGCCACGGCCCGGCTGCGGCGGCTGCCCGGGGCGTACGACACCGAGCCGGTCACCGCCGAGCAGGCGCTGACGGGGCTGATGGCGCTGGAGGGCTGCACCTCGCACGCGGCGGTCGCCGCCGGGGAGCAGCGGGTCGCGGGCCGGATCGCCGTGGGATACCGGGCCGACCTGACGGCGCTGGGGGTGGACCCGGTGACGGCCCCGGCGGACGAGGTGGGGGAGGCGCCGGTGCGGGCCACGGTGTGCGGAGGGCGTGTGGTGCACAGGGGGTAGCGGCGGGCTGACGCCATGCCTGTCCGGCGGTCGAGGGCGGAGCGGCTCAGTTGGGTCCCGGCGCGCCGGCGGGCAGGGCGGCCAGCCGCGGCCCCTCCCACGGCAGCGGCACCCGCTTGGCGAGGTGGTGCGGCAGCGAGCCGTACCAGGCGTACGACACCGCGTACCCGATGGCCAGACACGTCATGCCGCCCAGCGCGTCCAGCCAGAAGTGGTTGGCGGTCGACACGATCACGAGCAGGGTGGCCGCCGGGTAGAGCAGGCCCAGGACGCGGGCCCACGGGGCGGAGGCCAGGGCGAAGACGGTCAGGCCGCACCAGAGCGACCAGCCGATGTGCATCGAGGGCATGGCCGCGTACTGGTTCGACATGTTCTTGAAGTTGCCCGAGGCCATCGAACCCCAGGTCTGATGGACCAGGACGGTGTCGATGAAGTGGCCGCCGTTCATCAGCCGGGGTGGTGCCAGCGGATACAGGTAGTAACCGAGCAGTGCCACGGCCGTGGTGGCGAACAGGGCCAGGCGGGCCGCCGCGTAGCGGCCGGGATGACGGTGGAACAGCCACACCAGCACGCAGACGGTGACGACGAAGTGCAGTGTCGCGTAGTAGTAGTTCATCGAAACGATCAGCCATGTCACGGAATTCGCGGCGTGGTTGACCGCCTGTTCGACGGCGATGCCCAGCTGGGTCTCGACCCACCAGATCCGGTCGGCGTTGCGCAGGGCCTCGGCCTTCTGCTCCGGGACCGCGTTGCGCACCAGCGAGTACACCCAGTAACTGGCTGCGACCAGCAGGGTTTCGAACCAGATGCGTGGCCGGCGAGGAGTCCGCAAGGACCGCAGAGAACGCGGGGAACGAGCTCTCGCCGGGCCGCCGTCGCGCCGCCCGGCGTTCTGCTCCGTGTCAGCCGCGGAGGCCGCCTCGTCCGCGATGGGTGACGGGGCGGCCTCCCATCGGCCTTCCTGTGTCGTCACGCTCAATTCACCCATAGGCGCAGAGTCTGCCAGAAATGTCCTCCCTGCCCGATCAATCGCCGATCGGATCCGGGTCGCACATCTGTGTGCCGGACTGCGGGCCAGGGGTTGTCCGGGCGATCACGTGGCTGTCCCGTGCCCGGGGCGTCGCTCCGGGTGTGGGGCGGGGTGATCTCGCAGGTGCCGGGTGGGAACGGCTGCGGCCGTTCCTGCCGGTCGGCAACAGGCGCCTGCCGGTGGTCCCGCCACCCGGTCGGCGTCCAGGTGGATCCAGGCCGCCTTCCCGATCACATCGGGTACGGCGGGCTCAGGCGGTGGGAGCTCCGGCGACTCGGCGTTCGCCGCCGTTGTTCTCCTGCCAGAACCGGTAGACCTCGACGGCGTCCTCGCGTGGCTCGTGGCGCATGGGCAGCCGGCGTTCCTGCCAGGGCTTGGCGAACTCGTCGTAGAAGGTGCTCAGTTCGAAGTACTTGCGGTCGTCGACGTAGTGGGGCTCGTAGGCGTCGCGGGTGGTGAGGAAGACGACCTCGTCCGGCGAGCAGTAGTACAGCGAGCCCAGGCACATCGGGCAGGGGTGGGCCAGGACGTAGATGGTGGTGCCGGTCAGGTGCTCGGTGCCCAGCTTCGTGCAGGCGTCGCGGATGGCGAGGATCTCCGCGTGCGCGGTGGGGTCGCCGGTCTGGGCGACCTTGTTCGGGCTCTCGGCAAGGATCTTGCCGTCCTGGGCGATGACGGTCGCGAACGGGCGACCGCCCTCGGCGACGTTCTGGCGGGCTATGTCGATGGTGCGCTGGACGAAGTCCATGGAGGTCCTCCGGAGGTGAAAGCGGGCACGGGCCGCCTCGCAGGGCGGTGCGGGGGCGGGTGGCGCGGGGGCGGGCCGGTCGGACGGGTGGTCCGGCCCGCCCCGCTGCACTGCCCGGCGTGTGACGCGGCCCCGGGTCAGAAGGGCTTGGTCGGCAGGTACTTGCCGTCCAGGGTGATGACGGCGCGCTCGCCGCCCTCGGGGTCGGCGACCTTCTTCACGTCGAGCTTGAAGTTGATCGCGGAGATGATGCCGTCCCCGAACTCCTCGTGGACCAGTGCCTTCAGCGTGGTGCCGTAGACCTGGAGCATCTCGTAGAAGCGGTACATCGTCGGGTCCGTCGGGATCCGGTTCGGCATCGAGCCACGGACCGGGATCGTCTGGAGCAGCATCACCGCGTCGTCGTCCAGACCCAGCAGCTCGGCGACCGCCTTCGCGGACTCCTCCGGCAGCGGGTGCTGGCCGAGGACGGCGGCGGTGGTGAAGGCCACCGACAGGCCGGAGGCCTCGGCGATCTGCTTCCAGGACAGGTTCTTGCGGATCTTGGCATCGACAGCGGCGTCGGCCAGGGTCTGGCGGGCGGTGGGGTCGAACTGGGCGTGCACCATGATGGGTACTTCCTTCTCTCTGGGCGGACCACTTCCCAAAAAAGGAAGCGGCAGGTCGGTGGGTTCCCGGCGCGGTGTCGCGGACGGGAAGCCGGACCGGATCCGGCAGGTGGGGGTCAGGCCGCGAGCGCGGGGCCGGCGGTGGGCAGTTCCTCGACGCGGCCGGTGGCGATGTCGAAGACCCAACCGTGCAGGGTGACTTTCCGTTCCACCAGGGCGCGGGCGACCGAGGGGTGGGTTGCCAGGTTCGCCAGCTGCGCGAGCACGTTCCCGCGTACCAGAGCCGTCACGTCACCCGGGGCGGTGGTGCGGGCCTGGGAGGCGTCGGCGTGCCGCAGCCAGGTGGCGACCGCCGGGGCGCCGCTGAGGTCGTGGCCTTCTGCCAGGGCGGTCATCGCGCCGCAGGCGGAGTGGCCGCAGACGACGATGTCCCTCACGCCCAGTGCGGCGACGGCGTACTCGATGCTCGCCGCCACACCGTCGGCCTCGGGGGCGTAGGCGGGCACCAGGTTGCCGGCGGTACGGATGACGAACAGGTCACCCGGCTCGGTACCGGTGATCAGCTCGGGGACGACGCGGGCGTCGGAGCAGCTGATGAACAGGGTGTGCGGGGTGTGGTGGGTGGCCAGGTGGGCGAAGAGGTCCGCCTTGGCCGGGAAGACGTTCCGCTGGAAACGGGCGACGCCCTCGGTGAGGTCCTGCATGGGTCACTCCCTTCGGTGGCTGCCGGCCCTGGTGGGCTGGTGAGATCCACCATGCATGACCTGTATCTATAGTGTCCAAGAGTTGTTAGGCATAGAAGCTAGTGGTCACATCTATAGTTGTGTCCATGGCCGTTCTCGAACTGCGTCACCTGCGCTATCTGCTCGCCGTAGCCGAACACGGCAACTTCACCCGCGCCGCCGAAGACCTGCATATCTCCCAGCCCACGCTGTCCCAGCAGATCAAGCAACTGGAGCGG
This sequence comes from Streptomyces sp. NPDC087845, assembly GCF_044742755.1. Taxonomy (NCBI): domain Bacteria; kingdom Bacillati; phylum Actinomycetota; class Actinomycetes; order Kitasatosporales; family Streptomycetaceae; genus Streptomyces; species Streptomyces sp. NPDC087845. The sequence goes on along the minus strand of NZ_JBIUVC010000007.1, from coordinate 466,111 downwards.
ACCCTGGGAGTGCAACTGCTGGACCGCACCGGTCGCACGGTACGGCTCACCGACGCCGGCACCGTCTACACCGACCACGCCCGGCGTGCACTGCGCGACCTGGCCGCCGCCGAACGCGCCGTCCACGACGTCCAGGACCTCTCCCGCGGCCACCTGCGCCTGGGCGTCACCCCCACCTTCACCGCTTACCTCATCGGCCCGCTCACCGCCGAGCTCCACACCCGCCACCCGGGCGTCAGCCTGACCCTCACCGAGACAACCCAGGACCGCATCGAAGCCGCCCTGCTCGCCGACGACCTCGATCTCGGCATCGCCTTCACCCAGACCCACCTGCCCGGCATCACCCCCACCCCGCTGTTCACCGAAACCCTCAGCCTCGTCACCGCCGCGCAGCACACCCCGACGACGCCGCACCCCCTACCGGCCCACGCCCTCAAGGACCACCAACTGGCTTTGCTCAGCACCGACTTCGCCACCCGCAGCCATATCGACGTCTACTTCGCCGACCACCGCATCGCTCCCCGCATCACGGTCGAGGCCAACTCCATTCAGGCCCTCACCGAAATCGTCCGGCGCACCGATCTGACCACCGTGCTGCCCGACGCCATCACCCACGACCACCCCCACCTCGCTCCCGTCCCCCTCGACCCGCCCCTGCCCGCCCGCACCGTCACCCTCCTGCACCGGCAATCCGCCTACCGCAGCGCCGCCACCCGCGCCTTCACCCAGCTCGCCCGCGACCTCGTCCACACCCGCGGATACACCCCACCCCCATGCCGACTCCCATCCGGAAACGGCTCGACCGAATCACTTCCGGCCCGGTGATCCGGCCACCGGGCCGACCGGGCCACGCGCGTGTCGTGGGTACTCACGGCAGGGCCCGTTGCCTGACCGGCAGGAACGGCCGCAGCCGTTCCCACTCGGCACCTGTCGGACCGCCTGTCTCATGTCCACGTCAACGACGTGGGCCTCAACCAGTCGCCTGATCGACCGGACGCATCCTGGCTAGGCGCGGGCGTGCGAACCTGGAAGGGGCCCGGCCGTGGAGGCCGGAGCAGGCCCGGGGCCCGCGGCCGTTGAACCGCGGACGACCAGTTCGGGCATGAAGACGAACTCGCTGTGCGGTGCGGGGGTACCGCCGATCTCCTCCAGGAGGGTGCGGACGGCGGCCTGGCCCATGGCCGTCACCGGCTGACGGATCGTCGTCAGCGGGGGATCGGTGAACGCTATGAGCGGCGAATCGTCGTAACCGACCACCGACAGATCGCGCGGCACGTCCATCGACAGCCGGCGGGCGGCCCTGATCGCGCCGAGCGCCATCATGTCGCTCGCGCACACCACCGCCGTGCACCCTCGCTCCATCAGCGCCGACGCGGCGGCCTGCCCGCCCTCCAGGGTGAACAGCGAGTGCTGGATCAGCCCCTCCACCTCGTCCGGAGCGAGGTTCAACTGCTCCTGCACGGTGGCGCGGAAGCCCTCGATCTTGCGCAGGACCGGCACGAACCGCTTGGGCCCGACCGCCAGGCCGATCCGCTGATGCCCCAGCGACACCAGATGCGTCACGGCGAGCCGCATCGCGGCCCGGTCGTCCGGCGAGATGAACGGCGCCCGGACCTTGGGCGAGAAGCCGTTGACCAGGACGAACGGGACGCCCTGGGCGCGCAGTTGCTCGTAGCGCTGCATGTCGGCCGAGGTGTCGGCGTGCAGCCCGGACACGAAGATGATGCCCGAGACGCCGCGGTCGACCAGCATCTCGGTCAACTCGTCCTCGGTGGAGCCGCCGGGGGTCTGGGTCGCCAGCACCGGGGTGTAGCCCTGCCGGGTCAGCGCCTGACCGATGACCTGCGCCAGCGCCGGGAAGATGGGGTTCTCCAGCTCGGGCGTGATCAGCCCGACCAGTCCCGCGCTGCGCCTGCGCAGCCGTACGGGACGTTCGTAGCCGAGAACGTCGAGCGCGGCGAGAACGGATTCACGGGTGGCCGCTGCGACACCGGGCTTGCCGTTCAGTACGCGGCTGACCGTAGCTTCACTGACCCCCGCCTGAGTTGCGATATCGGCAAGCCGTGCGGTCATGGAAGTGGACTGTACCGGGCGTATGTCGGATTGCCCACCATCCGCAGGAATCGGGCGACCGTGCCTGCGGGAGGGTCCGAGGGGGCGTCGCGGCAACTTCTTGCAAAGCCTTGCGGGCCCGGTTTGCGGATCGCGGTCGGATCGTCGCACTACGGGGTTGCGGGCTGCCACCTGCCCCTGCCAGGGATCGGCGCCTTCCGTCAAGAGGCTTGACGGCAACCGTGAGGACACGCGAATGTAACGATCGCCGGGGCTTGCAGAAATCTTCCGCAAACTCTTTCGGCGTTCTTTCATCCTTGTTACGTTCACGTCGACCCGGCGCCGCGACGGAGCGGTACGGCAGTTGAAGGAGTTCAGATGCGACGTGGCATAACGGCCACCGCCCTGGTCGCGGCCCTGGCGCTCGCGGCGACCGCCTGCGGCAGCGACAGCGAGTCCGACGGCACGAGCAAGGGCTCGGGCGAGCTCTCCGGAACGGTGACGTGGTGGGACACCTCCACCGCGGGCAGCGAGGACAAGGTCTTCAAGAAGATCGCCGAGGACTTCACCAAGCAGCACCCGAAGGTCCGCATCAAGTACGTCAACGTGCCCTTCGGCGACGCGCAGAACAAGTTCAAGAACGCGGCGCAGTCCGGCTCCGACGCTCCCGACGTCATCCGCTCCGAGGTCGCCTGGACCCCCGAGTTCGCGGACCTCGGCTACCTGGCCCCGCTCGACGGCACCTCCGCCCTGCAGAAGCCGGACGACTTCCTGAAGCAGGCCGCCGCGTCCACCAAGTACAACGGCAAGACGTACGCGGTGCCGCAGGTCATCGACTCCATGGGCATCTTCTACAACAAGAAGATCTTCAAGGACGCCGGCGTCGAGGTCCCCAAGACCGTCGACGAGCTGAAGACCGTCTCCAAGAAGATCAAGGACAAGACCGGCAAGACCGGCATGTACCTGCGCGGCGACGACGCGTACTGGTTCCTCTCCTTCCTCTACGGCGAGGGCGGCGACATGGTCGACGCCTCCACCAAGTCCGTCACCATCGACAACCCCGAGGGCGTCAAGGCGATGAAGGTCGTCAAGGACCTCGTCGACTCCGGTGCCGCCAAGACCGATGCCACGGACGGCTGGGAGAACATGCAGGCGTCCTTCAAGGACGGCAAGGTCGCCATGATGATCAACGGCCCGTGGGCCGTCGCCGACACCTTCGCCGGCAAGGAGTTCAAGGACAAGGCCAACCTGGGCATCGCCCCGGTCCCGGCCGGCTCCGCCGCGCAGGGTGCTCCGCAGGGCGGTCACAACCTGGCCGTGTACGCGGGCTCCAAGAACCTCGACGCCTCCTACGCCTTCGTCGACTACATGACGTCCGCGGACACCCAGGCGAAGGTCACCAAGGAGCTGAGCCTCCTGCCCACCCGTACCTCCGCCTACGCCAAGCAGGACGTCGTCGACAACGAGATCGTCGGCTTCTTCAAGCCCGTCGTCGAGACCGCCGTCGAGCGCCCCTGGATCCCGGAGACCGGCAGCCTCTTCGCGCCGCTCGTCACCGAGTACACCAAGGTCCTCACCGGTCAGACCCCGCCGGAGAAGGCCGTCAAGACGACCGGCGACTCCTACCGCAAGCTCCTCAAGGGCTGGAAGTAACAGGAAGGCAGGCCGGCTGATGGCTGTCCACACCAGCCAGTCGGTGGCGAAGGCCGCGGGCGACGACGTCGCCCGCGGCCGGAGCCGCGGTACTGGCAACCCCCCGCCGCCGAGCAGGCTCCGGCGGGCCCTGTCGACCCACTGGTATGCCTGGACCATGGTCGCCCCGGTCGTCGTCGTCATCGGCGTGATCATCGGCTATCCGCTGGTCCGCGGCATCTACCTGTCGATGACCGATGCCAACGAGCGCAACGTCGAGCGGTCCATCGGTGTCAACCACATGCCCGCCACGTACAAGTTCGTGGGCCTGGACAACTACACCGAAGCCCTCACCGGCAATCAGTTCCTCGGCACGCTCGGCTGGACCCTGGTGTGGACGGTCTCCTGTGTGGCCGTCACCTTCTCCCTCGGCATGGCCCTCGCCAACATCCTCAACCGCAAGATCGCCGGACGCTCCGCGTACCGGATGGCGCTCATCCTGCCCTGGGCCATCCCCGGCTTCGTCTCCGTCTTCGCCTGGCGCTTCCTCTACAACGAGGACCGCGGGCTGCTCAACAAGATCCTCTCCGGCGGCGGGATCGACGGCATACCGTGGCTGAACGACCCGACGTGGGCGAAGTTCTCCGTCATCGCCGTCAACGTCTGGCTCGGCGTGCCGTTCATGATGGTCGCCCTGCTCGGCGGACTGCAGTCGATCCCCAGCGAGCACTACGAGGCCGCCGAGATGGACGGCGCCACCGCCTGGCAGCGGTTCCGCCACATCACCCTGCCCGGACTGCGGCCGGTCTCCACCACGGTGATCCTGCTCTCCACCATCTGGACCTTCAACATGTTCCCGGTGATCTACCTGCTGACCCGCGGCGGACCCGGCGAAGCCACCCAGATCCTGGTCACCCAGGCGTACAAGTTCTCCTTCGAGATCAGCCCGCGCGACTTCGCGCAGTCCTCCACCTGGGGCGTGCTGATCCTCGTACTCCTGCTGATCTTCGCGGCCGTGTACCGGCGAGTCCTGCGCACCCAGGGAGACGACTGGTGACCACCGCCCCCGCAACCACCGCCCCGGCGGCCTCCGCGCGGCACTCCGCGCGCAAGGTCCGGCTGCGCGGCGAGCGTTCGCCGATCGCCTCCGCCGGGCTGCACCTCACGCTCGTCGTCGCGTCCGTGATCGCCGTCTTCCCCGTGCTGTGGGTCCTGCTCACCTCGCTGAAGCCCGCCACCTACGCGACCACCACGGACTTCTTCAAAGAGACCACGTTCGAGAACTACACGAACCTGATCCAGAACACGAAGTTCCTCACCTGGTTCGGCAACTCCCTGCTCGTCGCGGGGCTCACCACACTCCTCGGCGTCATCATCTCCGCCTCCACCGGCTATGCCGTGAGCCGCTTCCGCTTCCCGGGCAAGCGCGGGCTGATGTGGACGCTGCTGGTCACCCAGATGTTCCCGGTCGCCGTCCTCATCGTGCCGATCTACAACATCATGGCGGGCATGGGGCTGCTGAATCAGCCCGCCGGCCTCGTCATCACCTACCTCACCATCTCGGTGCCGTTCTGCGCCTGGATGATGAAGGGCTTCTTCGACACCATCCCGCGCGAGATCGACGAGTCCGGGCAGGTCGACGGCCTCACCCCGTTCGGCACGTTCTGGCGGCTCATCCTGCCGCTCGCCAAGCCGGGCCTCGCCGTCACCGCGTTCTACTCCTTCATCACCGCGTGGGGCGAAGTGGCGTACGCCTCCGCCTTCATGGTCGGCGAGGACAACCTCACCCTCGCGGGCGGACTCCAGCTCTTCGTCAACCAGTACGGAGCCCAGTGGGGTCCGATGACCGCCGCGTCCGTGCTCATCGCGATACCCGCGGCCCTGGTCTTCCTCTTCGCCCAGCGCCACCTGGTCACCGGCATGTCCGCCGGAGCCGTCAAGGGCTGAGGGCCTGCCGGGTGACCTCCGATCGAAGGTCACCCGACAGGCTCCGACGGCACGCCCCGTACGCCCCGTACGCCCCGCACGCACCAAGTCACGGCCTCGCCGGATTCCCGACCGGTCCCGGCGACGCTCCCCACCCAGACACCCCAGGGACGACATGACCCAGCACCTCGCTGCCCCCTCCACCGGCACGTCCGCCGACGCTCCGGCCCACCAGACCGGCTGGTGGCAGGACGCGGTGATCTACCAGGTCTATCCACGGAGCTTCGCCGACGGCAACGGCGACGGCATGGGCGATCTCGCCGGCGTACGCGCCAGACTCCCGTACCTCAAGGACCTCGGTGTGGACGCGGTCTGGCTCAGCCCGTTCTACGCGTCCCCGCAGGCCGACGCGGGCTACGACGTCGCCGACTACCGCGCCATCGACCCCATGTTCGGCACCCTGCTGGACGCCGACGCGCTGATCCGGGACGCCCACGACCTGGGCCTGCGGATCATCGTGGACCTGGTGCCCAACCACTCCTCCGACCAGCACGACTGGTTCAAGCGCGCCCTCGCCGAGGGGCCCGGCTCCGCGCTGCGCGAGCGCTACCACTTCCGCCCCGGCAAGGGCGCGGACGGCGAACTCCCGCCCAACGACTGGGAGTCCATCTTCGGCGGCCCCGCCTGGACCCGGAGCGCCGACCCGGACGGCACCCCCGGCGACTGGTACCTCCACCTCTTCGCGCCCGAGCAGCCCGACTTCAACTGGGAACACCCGGCCGTCGCCGACGAGTTCCGCTCGATCCTGCGCTTCTGGCTCGACATGGGCGTCGACGGCTTCCGGGTCGACGTCGCCCACGGCCTCGTCAAGGCCGCCGGTCTGCCCGACCTCGGCAGCCACGACCAGCTCAAGCTGCTCGGCAACGACGTCATGCCGTTCTTCGACCAGGACGGGGTCCACGCGATCTACCGCTCCTGGCGCACCATCCTCGACGAGTACCCCGGCGACCGCATCGCCGTCGCCGAGGCCTGGACCCCGACCGTCGAGCGCACCGCCAACTACGTGCGCTCCGACGAGATGCACCAGGCGTTCAACTTCCAGTACCTGTCCACCGCCTGGGACGCCGCCGAGCTCCGCAAGGTCATCGACACCTCGCTCGACGCCATGCGTCCGGTCGGCGCCCCCACCACCTGGGTGCTCTCCAACCACGACGTCACCCGGCACACCACCCGGTTCGCCAACCCGCCCGGCCTCGGCACCCAGATCCGCACGGCCGGCGACCCCGAGCTGGGCCTGCGCCGCGCCCGCGCCGCGACCCTGCTGATGCTGGCGCTGCCCGGTTCCGCGTACGTCTACCAGGGCGAGGAACTCGGCCTGCCCGATGTCACCGACCTGCCCGACGAGGTCCGCCAGGACCCGTCGTTCTTCCGCGCGGAGGGACAGGACGGCTTCCGCGACGGCTGCCGGGTGCCGATCCCGTGGACCCGCGACGGCAGCTCGTACGGCTTCGGCAGCGGCGGCAGCTGGCTGCCCCAGCCCGACAGCTGGGGCGCGCTGAGCGTCGAGGCGCAGACCGGCGACGCGCACTCCACGCTGGAGCTGTACCGGGCCGCGATCGCCTCCCGCCGGGTGCACCCGGGGCTCGGTGCCGGTACCGCGGTGGAGTGGCTCCAGGCCCCTGACGGGCTGCTGATCTTCGCCCGCCCCGGCTTCGTCTGCACCGTCAACACGACGGCCCGCCCGGTACGCATCCCCGTACGCGGCACCGTCCTGCTGTCCAGCACCCCGGTCGTCACCGACGGCGCCGAGATCGAGCTGCCCGCGGACACCACGGTGTGGTGGACGGTGTGACCGTCCCTCTGCCCAGAGCCGGCGGTGCACCGAGGCTTTCGGACATCGCCGGCCAGGCAGCGGTCAGCGAGGCGACCGTCAGCCGGGTGCTCAACGGGAAACCGGGCGTCGCGGACACCACGCGGCAGCGGGTGCTCGCGGCGCTGGACATCCTCGGCTACGAACGCCCCGTACGGCTGCGGCAGCGCAGCGCCGGGCTGATCGGACTGGTGACACCCGAACTCACCAACCCGATCTTCCCGGCGTTCGCGCAGTCCGTCGAACAGATACTGGCCGGGCACGGCTACACCCCCGTGCTCTGCACCCAGACGCCCGGCGGCGCCACCGAGGACGAGCTCGTCGAGCAGCTCGTCGAACGGGGCGTCGGCGGGATCGTCTTCCTCTCCGGGCTGCACGCCGACATGTCGGCCGACCCGGCCCGGTACGCCGCGCTCACCGAGCGCGGCGTACCGTTCGTTCTGATCAACGGCTACAACGAACGGATCAGCGCCCCGTTCGTCTCGCCCGACGACTCCGCCGCCGCGCGGATGGCCGTCGGCCACCTCGCCGATCTCGGCCACCGCAGGGTCGGCCTGGCCATCGGACCGCAGCGCTATGTGCCGTCCCGCCGCAAGCGGGAAGGTTTCGTCGAGGCCGCTGTGAACCTGCTGGCCCTGGACCGGGCCGAGGCCGAACTCCTGGTCTGCTCCGCGCTGTTCGGCGTCGAGGGCGGCCAGGTCGCGGCCGGTGCGCTGCTCGACCAGGGGTGCACGGGCATCGTCTGCGGCAGCGACCTGATGGCGCTGGGCGTGGTGCGCGCGGCCCGGGAGCGCGGGCTCGACGTACCGCGCGACGTGTCGGTGGTGGGCTTCGACGACTCGCAGCTGATCGCCTTCACCGATCCGCCGCTGACGACGGTGCGCCAGCCCGTGCAGGCGATGGCGGCGGCCGCGGTGGGCGCCCTGCTGGAGGAGGTCGGCGGGAGCCCCGTGCAGCGTACGGAGTACGTGTTCCAGCCGGAGCTGGTGGTACGGGGGTCCACCGCCCCGGCCCGCGGTGTCTGAGGTCCGGCCCGAAGGGGTCCGGGCGTACCGGAGAGGCGCCCGGAGTCGGCCCTGAACGGGCCGGCGGGGAGTGAGCGACTCCCGGCGCCTCTCCTGTCGTGACCGGCCCGGCCGGCCGGGCGCGTGGGGTCCGGGGTCGCCGAACCCCCGGCCGACCGGACCGGAGTCGGGAGAAACTTAACAGCGCTGCAATGTTTTGCGTAAGTCCTTGCAGGAAGAAAGCTGCTGGATTTCGCGGATGTGAGCGGGTGATGTCCAGAGGGTTGACCGAGGCCGGGTGGGCTCGTACGGTCTCGGCTGCGGCAAGGTTTGCATTCTTGCAGCAAGAACCTTCAGGAGCCTTGAGGGCATGGCGCGTTGCCACGTGAGGCTGCACCGTCACCCGCATTTCCCCCACAGCAGGAGGAAACATGGCACGCAGACCACTGTCCGCGGCGCTCGCCCTGACAGCCGGGGCCGCCGCCCTCGTGACCCCCACCGCGACCGCCCAGGCGTCCGCGCCGGGCGGCAAGGACGTCACCGCCGTCCTCTTCGAGTGGAAGTTCGACTCCGTGGCCAAGGCCTGCACGGACTCCCTCGGCCCGGCCGGCTACGGCTACGTACAGGTCTCGCCGCCCCAGGAACACATCCAGGGCGGCCAGTGGTGGACCTCGTACCAGCCGGTCAGCTACAAGATCGCCGGACGGCTCGGCGACCGCGCCTCCTTCGCCCACATGGTCAGCACCTGCCACAGCGCGGGCGTCAAGGTCGTCGCCGACTCCGTCATCAACCACATGTCGTCGGGATCGGGCACCGGCACCGGCGGCTCCTCGTACACCAAGTACGACTACCCCGGCCTGTACTCCGCGGCCGACATGGACGACTGCACGGCGCAGATCAGCAACTACCAGGACCGGGCCAACGTCCAGAACTGCGAACTCGTCGGCCTGGCCGACCTCGACACCGGCGAGGACTACGTCCGCGGCAGGATCGCCGGATACCTCGACGACCTGCTCTCCCTCGGCGTCGACGGCTTCCGCATCGACGCCGCCAAGCACATGCCCGCGGCCGACCTCGCCGACATCAAGTCCCGGCTGAGCAACCCCGGCGCCTACTGGAAGCAGGAGGCGATCTACGGGGCCGGAGAGGCCGTTCAGCCCGACGAGTACACCGGGACCGGGGACGTCCAGGAGTTCCGCTATGCCCGCAGCCTCAAGCAGGTCTTCAAGAACGAGAACCTCGCCTACCTGAAGAACTTCGGCGAGGGCTGGGGCTTCATGCCGTCGTCGAAGGCCGCGGTCTTCGTCGACAACCACGACACCGAGCGCGGCGGCGACACACTGAACTACAAGGACGGTGCCGACTACACCCTCGCCAGTGTCTTCATGCTGGCCTGGCCGTACGGCTCGCCCGACGTCCACTCCGGCTACGAGTGGACCGACAAGGACGCCGGACCGCCCAATGGCGGGGCGGTGAACGCCTGTTACAGCGACGGCTGGAAGTGCCAGCACGCCTGGCGCGAGATCTCCTCCATGGTCGGCTTCCGCAACACCGCGCGGGGCGAGGCCGTCACCGACTGGTGGGACAACGGCGGCGACCAGATCGCGTTCGGCCGCGGCTCCAAGGCGTATGTCGCGATCAACCACGAGGGTTCCTCGCTGACCCGTACGTTCCGGACCTCGCTGCCCGCCGGTGACTACTGCGACGTCCAGTCCGGCAACGGCGTCACCGTCGACGGCTCCGGCCGGTTCACCGCGACCCTCGGCGCGAACACCGCCGTGGCGCTGCACACGGGTGCGCGCACCTGCTCGGGCGGTGGCGGTGCCACCGAGCCCGGTGCGGGCTCCTCCGGCGCCTCCTTCGGCGTCGACGCCACGACCCGGCTCGGCGAGAACATCTACGTCACCGGCAACCAGCCCGCCCTCGGCAACTGGAACACCGGCAGCGCGCTGAAGCTGGACCCGGCGGCGTACCCGGTCTGGAAGCTCGACGCGGCCATGCCCGCAGGAACGTCGTTCGCGTACAAGTACCTCCGCAAGGACGCGAGCGGCAACGTCACCTGGGAGAGCGGCGCGAACCGTACCGCCACCGTGCCGCCGTCGGGGAAGGTCACGCTGACGAGCGACGTCTGGCGCAGCTGACCTCGGTGACCGGACCGGGGCCGGCCCAGGCGCCCCGGTCCGGCAGGCGGCCTGTCCGCCCGCCCCGAGAACTCCACCCCGCACACAAGGAGACCCCGCCCGTGTCCCGTTCCACCCTGAGACGGGGAGCCGCCGCCGCACTCTGCGCCGCGCTCCTCCCCGTCGTCCCGGCGGCATCCGCGTCCGCCGCGCCGAGACCTCCGGGCCCGCCCTCGGACGCCCGGCTGGCGGCCGAGCCCGCCCGTCACGATCTGACGCGTGAGCAGTTCTACTTCGTCATGCCCGACCGGTTCGCGAACGGCGACACCTCCAACGACCGCGGCGGACTCACCGGTTCACGTCTGGAGACCGGCTACGACCCCGCGGACAAGGGCTTCTACCAGGGCGGCGACCTCAAGGGCCTGACCGAGCGGCTCGACTACATCAAGGGCCTCGGCACCACCGCCATCTGGCTCGCCCCGATCTTCAAGAACCGCCCCGTCCAGGGCACCGGCAAGGACGCGTCGGCCGGCTACCACGGCTACTGGATCACCGACTTCACCCAGGTCGACCCGCACTTCGGCACCAACGCCGACCTGTCGAAACTGATCGACAGGGCCCACGGCAAGGGCATGAAGGTCTTCTTCGACGTCATCACCAACCACACCGCGGACACCGTCGACTACGCCGAGAAGAGCTACGGCTACCGGCCGAAGGGCGCCTACCCGTACCTCGACAGGGACGGCCGCCCGTTCGACGACAGCAAGGGCCTGGCGAAGGTGGACGCGGACTCGTTCCCGTACACACCGAAGAACACCGGGAGCAAGGTCCCGGCCTGGCTCAACGACCCGGCGATGTACCACAACCGCGGCGACTCGACCTACGCCGGCGAGTCCACCACGTACGGCGACTTCTCCGGGCTCGACGACCTGTGGACCGAGCGGCCCGAGGTCGTCTCCGGCATGGAGAAGATCTACGAGAAGTGGGTCCGGGACTTCGGCATCGACGGCTTCCGGATCGACACCGTCAAACACGTCGACCTGGACTTCTGGACCCAGTGGGCGACAGCGCTGGACGCCTACGCGGCCAAGCACGGGCGCAAGGACTTCTTCATGTTCGGCGAGGTCTACTCCGCCGACACCGCGATCACCTCGCCCTACGTCACCCGGGGCCGGCTCGACGCGACGCTCGACTTCCCGTTCCAGGAAGCGGCCAGGCAGTACGCCTCGCAGGGAGCCCCCGCCCCGGAACTCGCCGCCGTCTTCGGCGACGACTACCGGTACACCACCGACAAGGCCAACGCCTACGAGCAGGTCACCTTCCTCGGCAACCACGACATGGGACGCATCGGCTCGTTCCTGAAGCAGGACAACCCGAAGGCCGACGACGCGGAACTCGTCAAGCGCGCACAGCTCGCCAACGAGCTGATGTTCCTCGGCCGCGGCAACCCCGTCGTCTACTACGGCGACGAGCAGGGCTTCACCGGCGCGGGCGGCGACAAGGACGCCCGCCAGACCATGTTCGCGTCCAGGACCGCCGACTACCTCGACGACGACGAACTGGGCACCGACCGCACCCACGCCTCGGACGCCTACGACACGGCCCACCCGCTCTACCGGAACATCGCCGCGCTCTCCGAGCTGACCCGGAAGAACCCGGCCCTGCGCGACGGCGTCCAGACCCAGCGCTACGCACAGGGCTCCGTCTACGCGTTCTCCCGTACGGACCCCGAGCAGGGCCGCGAGTACGTCGTCGCCGCGAACAACGGCGGCGGGCCGAGGACCGTCGAGCTGTCCACCGCATCGGCCGGCATGAACTTCCGTACGCTGTACGGGGGTTCGGGGACCATCCGCAGCGGCTCCGACAAGAAGGTCACCGTCACCGTGCCCGCCCTGTCCAGCCTCGTGCTGCGCGCCGAGAAGGCGATGGGCGAACCCGCCGCCAAGCCCTCGATCACCCTGAAGGCCCCGGCCGCCGGAGCCACCGGCACCGTCGAGATCTCCGCCGACGTCGACGGCGGACAGCTGAACCGGGTCGTCTTCGCCGCCCAGACCGGCAACGGAAAGTGGGTCACCCTCGGTTCCGCCGACCACGCCCCGTACAAGGTCACGCAGACCGTGGGCGACACGGTGGCCGCCGGAACCCCCCTGCGGTACAAGGCGGTTGCCGTCGACCGCGCCGGCCGCACGGCGAGTGCCCTCGCCTCGTCCACCGCGGGCCAGGCACCCGCGCCCGAGAAGCCCGTCGCGGTCGCACGCGACTACGCCGTCGTCCACTACCGGCGTGCGGACGGCGACTACGACGGATGGCAGCTCAAGGCGGGCGACACGTCGGCCGGGTTCACCGGACGGGACGCCTACGGCGCCTTCGCCTGGATCAAGCTCGACGAGGGCGCCTCCTCGCTCCCGTACACCGTGGAGAAGTCCGGCACCGCCGACGGGCCGCAGCGCACCGTCGACCTCGGGAAGACCGGACAGGTCTGGATCGAGCAGGACAAGGACGGCCAGGCCGACGCGGCACCCGACGGCGCCTACCCGCCGCAGGACACCACCAAGGCCGTACTGCACTACTACCGGGCCGACGGCGACTACGACGGCTGGGGGCTGCACACCTGGACCGGCGCCAAGAACCCCACCGACTGGGCCGAGCCGCTCCGGCCGGTGAAGAAGAACGCCTCCGGCGCCACCTTCGAGGTACCGCTCACCGACGGTGCCACCTCGCTCGGCTACATCCTGCACAAGGGCGACGAGAAGGACCTCCCCAGCGACCAGTCCCTCGACCTCGCCACCTACGGGCACGAGGTCTGGATGCTCGGCTCCACGCCCGGCTACCTGCTGCCGCAGACCGGCGGCGTACCCGCGCCCGACCTCACCAGGGCCGAGGCGCAGTGGATCGACTCCGACACCGTCGTATGGAAGGTGAAGGCCACCGAAGCCACCAGCCAGCAGCTCGTCTACGCACCGGGCGGCGGCATCTCCGTCGTCGACGGGGCGCTCTCCGACGAGGGACAGTGGCTGCGGCTCGCACCGTCCGCGCTGACCGACGCGCAGAAGGCGAAGTACCCGCACCTCAAGGACTATCCGGCGTTCACCGTCGACGCCCGGGACCGGGACCGGGTCCGCGAGGCGCTGCGCGGCCAGCTGATCGCCACCCAGCGCGCCGCCAACGGCGCCCTGCTCGCCGCCACCGGCGTGCAGAGCGCGGGCGTGCTCGACGACCTCTACGGGAAGAACGCGGCCACCGCCCCGCTCGGCCCGGTCTTCCACCACGGCCGCCCCACGCTGTCCGTCTGGGCGCCCACCGCCCGTACCGTCGCCCTGGAACTCGACGGCCGGAGCGTCCCGATGCGCCGCGACGACCGCACCGGCGTGTGGTCCGTCACGGGCACGGCGAAGTGGGCCGGCAAGCCCTACCGCTACGCGGTGGACGTCTGGGCACCCACGGTCCAGAAGACCGTCACCAACAAGGTCACGGACCCCTACTCCACCGCCCTGACCACCGACTCCGCACGCAGCCTCGTCGTCGACCTCGACGACCCGAAGCTGGCGCCGCGCGGCTGGTCCGGCCTGCGGAAGCCCGCCGCCGTCCCGCTGCGTGACGCCCAGATCCAGGAACTGCACATCCGCGACTTCTCGATCGCGGACCGCACGTCGAAGCACCCCGGCGAGTACCTCGCCTTCACCGACACCCGCTCCGACGGGATGAAGCACCTCAGGCAACTCGCCGAATCCGGCACCGGTTACGTCCACCTGCTGCCCGCCTTCGACATCGGCACCGTCCCCGAGAAGAAGTCCGACCAGCAGCAGCCGGCCTGCGAGCTGTCCGTGTACGCCCCCGACTCCGAGGAGCAGCAGGCCTGCGTGGCGAAGGCCGCGGCGCGGGACGGGTTCAACTGGGGCTACGACCCGCTGCACTACACCGTCCCGGAAGGCAGCTACGCCTCCGACCCCAACGGCACCAGGCGCACCGTCGAGTTCCGGCAGATGGTGCAGGGGCTGAACGGCGCGGGTCTGCGGACCGTCATGGACGTCGTCTACAACCACACCGTCGCCTCCGGCCAGGACGGCAAGTCCGTGCTCGACCGGATCGTCCCCGGCTACTACCAGCGGCTGCTGGAGGACGGCAGCGTCGCCACCTCCACCTGCTGTGCCAACACCGCGCCCGAGAACACCATGATGGGCAGGCTCGTCGTGGACTCGGTCGTCACCTGGGCCAAGGAGTACAAGGTCGACGGCTTCCGCTTCGACCTGATGGGCCACCACCCCAAGGCCAACATCCTCGCCGTCCGCAAGGCGCTGGACGCGCTGACCGTGGCGAAGGACGGCGTCGACGGGAAGAAGATCATCCTGTACGGGGAGGGCTGGAACTTCGGCGAGATCGCCGACGACGCCCGCTTCGTCCAGGCCACCCAGAAGAACATGGCCGGCACCGGCATCGCCACCTTCTCCGACCGGTCCCGCGACGCCGTCCGCGGCGGCAGCCCCTTCGACGAGGACCCGCGCGTGCAGGGCTTCGCCAGCGGCCTCTACACCGACCCGAACACCTCGGCCGCCAATGGCACGAAGGCCGAACAGAAGGCCCGGCTGCTCCACTACCAGGACCTGATCAAGGTCGGCCTCACCGGCAACCTCGCCGACTACACCTTCACCGACTCGTCCGGCACCGCGGTCAAGGGCTCCGGCGTCGACTACAACGGGGCCCCGGCCGGATACGCCGCGGCCCCCGGTGACGCCCTCGCCTACGCGGACGCCCACGACAACGAATCGCTGTACGACGCGCTCGCCTTCAAGCTCCCGGCGGGCACCTCGGCGGCGGACCGGGCCCGTATGCAGGTCCTGGCGATGGCGACGGCCACCCTCTCGCAGGGGCCCTCGCTCTCCCAGGCGGGCACCGACCTGCTGCGCTCCAAGTCCCTGGACCGCAACTCCTACGACAGCGGCGACTGGTTCAACGCTCTGCACTGGGACTGCCGCGACGGCAACGGCTTCGGCCGCGGACTGCCCCCGGCGGCCGACAACGGGTCCATGTGGTCCTATGCGAAGCCGCTGCTGGCCGATGCCGCGCTCAGCCCCGGCTGCGCGCAGATCGACGGCGCCTTTGCCGCGTACCGGGACCTGCTCACCATCCGGTCCACGGAGAAGGACTTCGGCCTCTCCACCACCGGGCAGGTGCAGTCCGCCCTGTCCTTCCCGCTCTCCGGGAAGGACGAGACACCGGGAGTGATCACCATGCGGCTCGGAAAGCTGGTGGTCGTCCTCAACGCGACCCCCGGCACCGAGAGCCAGACGATCGCCGGCCTGGCGGGGAAGCGGTACGCCCTGCACCCCGTCCAGGCTGCGGGCGCGGATCCTACCGTCAAGGAGTCCACGTACGCGCGGAGTTCGGGAAGCTTCACCGTCCCGGGGCGCACGGTGGCGGTGTTCTCCCTCAGCTGAGCCGCAGTGGGTCTAACGTGGGAAGGCAGTAGCCGCCAGGCAGTGCCAGCAGTACCGCACTTCCGGGCGCGCCCTCCCACCCCCGGCCGGTCCCGGCCCCTTTCCGGTACGCCAGGTGCTCTCCCATGCCTGAGCCGTACGGAACCAGGGGCCGGGACCGGCCGGTCCACCTGTTTCAGCGACGGTGACCATGGCGAGCAACATCCCCGAGGAGACAACGAGCTTTGTCGGACGGAAAGCGGAACTTGCCCGGCTCGAACACGCCCTCGCCACGTACCGGCTGACCACCCTCACCGGCAGCGGCGGTGTCGGCAAGACCAGGCTCGCGGTCCGCGCGGCCCGGCAGGCGGCGCACGCGTACCGCGACGGAACCTGGTGGGCCGATCTGTCACCGCTCCACGACGACGGGCTGCTCCTCGCGACCGTCTCC
Source organism: Streptomyces sp. NPDC087845 (assembly GCF_044742755.1). Lineage (NCBI taxonomy): Bacteria > Bacillati > Actinomycetota > Actinomycetes > Kitasatosporales > Streptomycetaceae > Streptomyces > Streptomyces sp. NPDC087845. The sequence continues at coordinate 449,642 of NZ_JBIUVC010000007.1, read as the reverse complement.
GACGCGGTCGGGCTCTCCGACCACACCCTGCGCATGCCCATCGACGCACTGTGCGAATGGCTCGTCGACAAGGAACTGCTGCTGGTCCTCGACTCGTGCGAGCATCTGCGCTCCGCGTGCGCCCATCTGCTCGGCGAGATCCTCACCACGTCACCCGGCCTCACCGTGCTGGCCACCGGCCGGCAGCCGCTGGGCCTCAGGGGCGAGCAGCTCGTCGAGGTGGAACCGCTGCCCGTCGAGGGCGCGGGCGACGCCCTCACCCTGTTCCGGGACCGGGCGGCCGCGGCGGCCCCGGACCTCGCCCTCGACGCGGCGGGCAACGCCGAGGCCGCCGCCGAGATCTGCCGCCGCCTGGAAGGCATCCCGCTCGCCATCGAACTCGCGGCGGGAGCCCTCGGCAGGGACACCGTCGAACAGGTCGCCGCCCGGATCGGCTCCCGCTTCGACGTACCGACCGACGACTCGCTCTGGCCGCCGCGCCACCGCACCCTGCGCACGGCCATCGGCTGGAGCCACGAGCTGTGCACCCCGCTGGAGCGGCTGCTCTGGGCGCGGCTGACCGTCCTGCGCGGCGACTTCGACGAGGCCGCGGCCCGCCGGGTCTGCGCCGAGGGGCCGCTCACCGAGGACGGTGTGGCCGAGGCGCTGAAGGGCCTGGTCGCCAAGTCCGTCGTCAGACGGGACGGCGTACGGCACCGCATGCTCAGCACCATCCGCGAGTACGGGCGGATGTGGCTCGCCGAACTCGGCGAGGAACGGGCCGCCGCCGACCGGCACGCCGCCTGCTTCCTCAGCCTGGCCCGGCACGCCCACGCGGGCTGGACCGGTGACGACCAGATCTTCTGGTACCACCGCATCGCCGAGTCGCACGCCGACCTGTGCGCCGCCCTCGACCACCTGCTGGCCCACGACACCGTGGCCGCCCAGGAGATGGCGGGCCGGATCGGCTTCTTCTGGTGCTGCTGCGGCCATCTGCCGCAGACCCGCGACTACGCGCAGCGCGCTCTGGACGTCGGACCGGCCGAGGGCCCCCACCGCACCCGCGCGCTGTGGGTGCTGGGCATCACCGTCATGCTCCAGGGCGACTACCCGGCCGCCCGGCGCCTGGGCAGGGAGTGCACCAGGGCCGCGGCCCGCGACGGGGCCGACGAAGGCATCCTCGCCGCCGCCTATCTGTGCGGCCTCACCCATCTGATGACGGGCCGCCCCGAGGCGAGCCTGCGCCAGGTCGACCGGGTACTGCGCTCCACGGGCGCCGCCACCCCGCTGGAATCGGCCTACCGGCTGCGCTGCCACCTCATCACGGTCTTCGCCCTCACCAGCCTGGGACGGCTGGACGAGGCGGCGGAGGCGGCCATGGACCTGCGCACGGCCTGCGAAGCCCAGGACGAGTGCTGGACCCGTAGCTATGTCGACTACCAACTCGCCCTGATCGCCCTGCTGCGGGGCGACGCCGACTCCTCCGCCACCTACGCCCGCTCGATGCTCGCGGGCAAGCACCGCATGCGCGACAGATTCGGCATCGCGCTCGGCCTGGACATCCTGGCCGCGGCGATCGCGGCCCAGGGCGCGGGTGCCCGCGCCGCCCGGGTCTACGGCACGGGGCAGGTCTACTGGCGCATGGTCGGCCACCCGCAACGCGGCACCCCGGAACTGGGCCCGCTGCGCGAGGCCTGCGAACGCCAGGCCCGCGCGGCCGTCGGCGACGCCGCCTACCAGCGCGCCTTCGAACGGGGCCGCGCGGACAACGCCGAGGTCGGCCTGGCGGCCGCGCTCCAGGGCGAACTGCTCATGTAGAGCGTGGCCGGTCCCACCGGAACGACCGGGCACGGCGGCCCAGCACCCACGCGGCCGCGTACGCGGCGAGCGCCTCCTCGGGGCCCTGCCGGACGCTGTCCGGACAGAACGCGACCTGCTCCGCCGCCGAGGCGAGCGCCACGGCCGTCCTCGTCGGCGGGGCCGCCACCGTCCTCGGAATCCAGCAACTCCTGCGTCGGCCGCGCGGCGCACACCTCCGGATCGCTCTGCGGCGCGAGGCGGAGCGAGCCCAGGCCACGTACGACCGAACGGCGCCAGGGCGTGTGGTGAAAGTCCCGCCTGTCCCGCGCGCGGCGAGCAGCGCCGGCGCTCACGGCAGCCGTTGCGCGGGAACGGCCGGTACGGCGGGCGCCAGCGCGGAGAGCCGGTTCAACAGCTCCCCGAACGGCCCGTCCGCCGGCTCCTGCGAGAGGACCCGCAGCACGATGCCCGCCATCTCGGTGTCGTACGCGGCACTCACCGCGGCCAGCGCCGCGAAGTCGTGCACCAGCTGCGTCTCCAGCTCCTCGCGCGGAATCCGCCGCCCGTCCAGCCAGATCAGCGCCGTCGACTCGGCCAGCGACACCCACGACCGCACGACCAACTCCAGCCGAGCCGGGGGGCCTTCGACCCCAAGATGGGCCAGAATCTGCTCGTACGCCGCCTGCCGGACCCCGTCGATCATCGCGTTCGCCGTCGACGACCCGGCGGCGGGCCCGCCCCGCATCAGCGCCGAGAACCCCGGACCGTGCTCGTCGACGAAGTCGAAGAACCGCCCCATCACCCGCAACAGCCGTTCCCCGAGCGGTCCTTCGCGCGGCTCCACGAACCGCGCCGCCAACTCGTCGGCCGCCCGCCGCAGCGCCGCCTCGTACAGGCTCTGCTTCCCGGGGAAGTAGTGGTAGACCAACGGCCGCGAGATCCCGGCCGCGGCCGCGATCTCGTCGATCGACACCTCGTCCGGGGAGCGGTGGCTGAACAATTCCAGCGCGACACCGATCAGCTGCTGCCTGCGCTCCTCGACGCCCATCCTGCGCCGCACCCCGGTCGTCATGGTGGACAGGGTACCGAGTGCGACGGAGGGGGAGAGGTGGCGGGCCGGGGCCGTTCGGGACGTGGAGCGACATCCGGCCACCCCCGCTACAGGTCCAGCACCAGCCGCTTCCCCCGGCACCGCGACACGCAGATCAGCATCGAGTCCTCCCGCTCCGCGTCCGTCAGGAGCTCGTCGCGGTGGTCGATCTCGCCTTCCAGGACGCGTTGTCGGCAGGTACCGCAGAAGCCCTGTTCGCAGGAGTACGAGACGTACGGGAGCTCTTCGCGCACCGCGGCCAGCACCGACTGGCCGGCCGCCACCCGGACCGTGCGGCCGGAGCGGCGCAGTTCGACCTCGAAGGGGCCGGAGCCGGCCGATGACGTGGCCGCCGCCGTGAAGCGTTCCAGGTGCAGGGTGCGGCCGGGCGGGAGGGCGGAGGCGACCGCGTCCATCAGGGGCCCGGGACCGCAGCAGTAGACGGCCGTGCCCTCCGCCGTGTCCGCCAGGGCCGCGGCCGGGTCCGGACGGCCCGACTCGTCCTCGGGGACGACGGTCACCCGGTCGCCGTCCGCGCCCAGCTTCTCGATCTCGTCCAGGAACGGCATCGAGGCGCGGGACCGTCCGCCGTACAGCAGCCGCCAGTCGGCGCCCGACGCGGCGACCGACCGCAGCATCGGCAGGATCGGGGTGATGCCGATGCCGCCCGCGATGAAGAGGTACCCGGGGGCCTCGGCGAGGGGGAAGCGGTTGCGGGGGGCGCGGACCTCGACCTCCGCGCCCTCGTGGAGCTGCGCGTGGACCTCGCGGGAGCCGCCCCGGCCGTCCTCCACCAGGCGGGTCGCGATGGTGTACGTGCCGGGATCGGCCGGGTCCCCGCAGAGGGAGTACTGGCGGACCAGACCGGACGGCAGCAGGAGATCCAGGTGCGCGCCTGGCTGCCAGGCCGGCAGATCGGGCCCCTCCAGGCGGAGTTGGACCACGCCGTCGGCGGCTGCGGTCCGCTCGCTGATCAACAGGCGGCGCGTGGTGGTGGGGCGGCGGTCGGAGTGGCCCGAGACCGGGTTCTCCAGCGCGGGCAGCGGCCACAGCGGGGAGCTCCGGATGCGGCGGCGCACGGCCCGCCTGGCGAGCAGCGCGGCGCCGGTGACGAGGACGGCGGTGCGCAGGCGGGGCAGGGGGAGCGGCATGGTCAGCCGGCTCCCGTCGTACGGGCCTCGGCGGCCATGGCCGCGGGCGAGTGGGCGAGGTAGTCGACCGCCTGAGCCGTACTGCCCTCCTGAGAGGGGTGGTAGGCGTGACCGAGGTAGCGGGGGATGGAGCGCAGCAGATCACCGGTCGCGGGCAGGGTGCCGCGTCTGCCGCTGGTGTAGAACTCCCTGAACGACGCCTTGCCGTGCAGCAGGCTCGGGTCGTTCTCCATGAAGAAGCGCGTGCCCCGCTGCCAGAGGAAGAGCAGCGCGGTGAAGGCCGTGGCCCAGGTCCGCACTCTCCGCCGGTAGCCGCCGTCGACATGCATGAACACGTCGAACGCGACCGAGCGGTGCTCGACCTCCTCCGCGCCGTGCCAGCGCAGCAGATCCAGCATCGTCGGATCGGCGCCCCGCCGGTCCAGTTCGTCGGCGTTCAGCACCCAGTCGCCGAGGAACGCGGTGTAGTGCTCGATCGCCGCGATCGTCGCCACCCGCTCCATCAGCCACCATTTCCGCGCCCGGCCCGGCGGCAGCGTCCGGTCGCCCAGCAGCTTCTCGAAGAACCAGTCGACCTGCGCGGTGTACGGCGTCGGATCGAGACCGAGCTGCTTCAGCCGGGGCAGGACGTCGTCATGGGCCTGGGAGTGCACGGCCTCCTGGCCGATGAACCCGATGACGTCCTGGCGCAGCTGCTCGTCGTGGATGTACGGCAGTACCTGTCGGTACACACGGATGAACCAGCGCTCCCCGGCGGGCAGCAGGAGATGGAGCACGTTGATGGTGTGCGTGGTGAACGGGTCGCCCGGCACCCAGTGCAGAGGCGTCTTCTCCCAGGCGAAGAAGACCCTGCGGGCCTTGAGCTGCGTCCGTTCCGACGCGACCGGCGCTGGCTGCGTGTTAGACATGTTGTCAATGTACTGAGGGGTAAGCCGCGAGAACAGAGGCGTGCGGCGACTTTCCCGGCCCCTGGGCGCCGGTCCCCGGCCCCGGGCGTCGGCGCAGGGCACCCGCCCGACTGCCGTCCGTCGGCGTCCCGTTCGGCCGTGCCCGGTTGCCGGCCCTGGCCTGCGGGGCGAAGAGACGGCTGCCGGGCCGCCCCTCCACCCCGCCCGGCATGGTCGGCGAGGCGAACTGTCCGCTGCCCGCCGCCGTACGTACCAGCGGCCGCTGTGCGACCGCCACAGCAACCCCGGTGGCTCTACGGCTTGGCCCGTGCCGGGTCCGGCGCTGCGGCCGGTCCGGCGAGCGGTGAGGGGAGGAGGGGGCGGGACGGTGACTGGGGCGGGACGAGGGGGGCTCGTCGGGTTGGAGTCGGGGACTCGCGGGAGCGGAGGCGGGTGAGGACGCGGCGGGTGGTGCGGGCCGCTGCGCGGTAGAAGCGGTCCGGCAGGAAGGCGGCGTCGGCGACGATCATGGCGGCGGAGAAGATGGGGAGGCCCAGGAGGACCGCGATGCCGATGTGCATGCCCAGGAGCATCACGAGGAGGACGTACTTCAGGCGGCTGAACAGGGCGAACGGGAAGGCGACCTGGATCAGTACGGTCAGGCAGCCGGCCGCCGCGATGAACAGCGGGTAGCTGTCGACCAGGGCGGACAGGGCCGGCCACGGCCGGAAGAGGTCGAGGTTGACGACATAGTGCAGGGCGGTTCCCGCCTGCCATGAGCCGCCCTGCACCTTGTACATGCCCGCCGAGCCGTAGAGCAGGCAGACCTGGGCGGCGATGACGAACATGCCGCAGTTGTGCAGGACCGTGGTCAGGGACTCGCGGGCCATGGCGAGTTGGGACCACAGGTCGCTGCTCGCGCGCCACAGTGCCCAGCGGCCGGGGTGGTCGGTCCGGGCCCGGAGGGCGGTTCGGCGCGCGTCGAGTGACCAGCGGCGCCCGCAGGCGGTCGCGGTGAGGTAGAGGGCCATCAGGAGGATCAGGTTGTCTCCCCCGTCGGTCATGAAGATCGCCCGCGCGTGGAACGACACCACGACGAGGGCGAACAGCACGGACGTCGCCCGGGTCCGCCAACCGAGCAGGAACAACGCGCAGACGACGAGCGCCGCCCCGTAGCAGAGATCGAAGTACACCGTGCTGTCGGAGAGTGTGAGGACGCTGAACCAGCCGGTCTGGTCGAACAGCCGGGTCGCCAGCGCCGGGGTCCACGGGGACCCCGGCCCCCAGATCTCGTCCCGGTGCGGGAGTTCGCGCAGCAGGAACACGAGGTAGCACAGGCCGTAGCCGATGCGCAGCGTCGCGGCCGCGTACAGCGAGACCGGCCGGTGGGTGAGCAGGGTGAGCAGGTCGCCGGGGTGCCGGTACGTCACCGGCACGGACCCCGTCGTGGACGTTCGCGGGGCATCGCCCTTGCCGAGCACGGGCGTCGGAGTCCGGTCAGTGGCCATGCGAGGGCACCTTCCACCAGGGCAGATTGCGGGTGTCGACCGCCGACGCCGATGCCGGGCGGCGGTGGCCGGTTGCGTCAAATGCGGCCACCGGCCTGGTGAGGACGCGGAGTTGAACCTCGGCGACGACGCCCGGCCGCGCGGCGGTGATCCGGTCCACGGCGATGTTCCGCAAGTACTCCTGCCACATCACCGCACGGTCCGAGTAGGAAACATCGCTGTTGCCGTGGGTTTCGAGATAACCCGTCCACGCCCTGCGGAGCATGTTCTGGTTGGTGTGGCTCGGGAAGGGGTTGTGCCGGACCTCGGCGTCGTCCACGGCGGTCAGGTCGAACCAGCCGCTGATCCGCTGCGAGCCGTCAGCGGCGGTTTCGACCGTACGAGCCGAGATCTGCGGGACGGACGACTCCGGCTCGGGGGCGAAGAGCCGCCAGTTCTGCTCGAACAGCGGGTACACCCAGCTCTGGATCTGCCGGGCGTACCTCTGCGAGATCTGGTTCAGCGGAGCCACGTGAAGGAACAGGAAGAACATGTGCAGCAGGGACACGCACACCAGCAGGACCGCGGCACCTCTCGTCGTGACGCGTAGCGGAAGCGGCAGCCGCGACAACTCGTCGGGTCCGGGCCGGATGTCCCCCTGCTGCCTCGGCAGCGTGCGACGGACGGTGCCGGGGTTACCAGGCAGGACGGCGTCCGACGCCTTCACGCCCGCCGGTTTCACGTCCACCGGGTCGCCCCCGCTCAGTACGTCTCCTGGGCCAGTCGGTGTCATCCCGGCCCTCCTCTCGCAACTCTTCCGCTGAACTTCCCTGTGCCTGACGGGCGTACGATGTCCGGCCCTGCGGGCGCATCGCTGCGCCCGCAGGGCCGGAACGGCGAAGCGTCAGTACTGCTGGACCAGCTTGTCGTGGTCCTGCTCCTTCTTCGGCTCTTCGGGCTTGCCCGGCTTGGCCTCGTGCTCCGGCTTTC
>NZ_JBIUVC010000007.1:371058-442163 GCF_044742755.1 Streptomyces sp. NPDC087845 | reverse complement strand
CTTTCCGTGGTGCGGGGGCTTGGCCTCGTGCTCCGGCTTTCCGTGGTGCGGGGGCTTGGCCTCGTGCTCCGGCTTTCCGTGGTGCGGGGGCTTGGCCTCGTGCTCCGGCTTTCCGTGGTGCGGGGGCTTGGCCTCGTGCTCCGGCTTTCCGTGGTGCGGGGGCTTGGCCCCGTGCTCCGGCCTTCCGTGGTGCGGCGGCTTGCCCTGGCCGCCCCCGTTGTTGCCGCCGGTGTTCCCGGCCGTGTTGCCCGCTGTGTTGCCGCCCACGGTTCCGCCGACGGTGTTGCCGCCGCCGACGGTGTTTCCGCCACCGACCGTGTTTCCGCCACCGACGGTGTTGCCGCCGACGGTGTTGCCCGCGATGGAACTGCCGCCGATCAGGCCGCCGGTGGTGACACCGCCCAGCAGGCCACCCGTGGTGACACCGCCGAGGAGTCCGCCGGTGGTCGTGCCGGCGGTTGTCCCGGTCGTGGTGCTACCGGTGGTCGTGCCGGCGGTTGTCCCAGTGGTCGTGCCGGTGGTTGTCCCTGTGGTCGTGCCGGTGGTCGTCCCGGTCGTGGTGCTACCGGTGGTCGTGCCGCCGGTGGTGGTGGCGCACGAAGGCCTGGTGATGGAGTTCGTGTCCATCGTCACGGAGCCGTTGCGGGCCAGCGCGCGGCCGGTGATCGACGCGCCGGTGTTCAGGCCGGTCGAGGTGAGCGCCATGATCGTGCCGACGAACGTGGTGTCCGTGCCGAGCGTGGCCGAACTGCCGATCTGCCAGAACACGTTGCAGGGTGAGGCGCCGTTGACCAACAGAACCCGGCTGGCGGACGCGGTGGTCAGCGTCGAGCCGATCTGGAAGACCCACACCGCGTTGGGGTCACCGGCGGCGTCGAGGGTGAGCGTGCCGGTGAGCCCGATGGAGGACGACGCGTTGTAGACGCCGGGGGCCAGGGTCAGGCCGCCGAGGTCCGCGGAGATACTCGCGTCCGGCGCCTGCCCCGCGGCGTTGTTGTATGCGGTGGTCAGGTCGGTCTGGGCCTGGAGCGCGACCGCGTCGGCGGGGTGCGTCGCGCCGTTCACCAGTCCTGGTGGAAAGCCGCTGATCGCCGTACCCGGGCTGACGCCCAGGTCACCCGTGACCGTTGAGGCCCCGGTGTTGGTCACCGACTGGCCGGCAAGCACCGCGAAGCTGGTGGCCGTACCGAGGGGAACGGCCGTCGCGATCGCGACGGCAGGGGTCGGTGTGACCACCACCCCGGCAACGGCGACCAGTACCGCCGACGCGATCGATGTTGCCAGGGCACGCCGACCCGGCAAGCCCCGAGCACTGAATTTCATCGATGATTCCACTCTCTTCGTGAGGGGAGGCGAGAGTCCGTCGGACATCCCGCCCACGGGCAGCAATTCATCAATCCCCTCTCTCCAACGGCAGCCTGAAAATGGCCATTTGCCCGAGGGGCGAGAGCCCATGGAAAGAGATGCGCACAAGAGTAGGTACGAGGGGGAAAGGGGGTGATGCGCGAACGGGTGAAACACCCAGGAAGGCGTCGATCGACGGCCCCGTGATCGGCATATGCCCAGGTCGTAGTCATGGATCGGCAGGATCGAAGAATTCCCCCGCCACGCCCGGGTGCAACCCGGAAGGACCTAAAAGCAATTAATACACAGTGTGTTGAGGCGCCGGCACGGACGCCGTGGGCCACGCCTTTCGGCACGGCAGAACACAGGCCGATCAAAGGAACTCTGCAGGGTCGACGCGTGCGCGGGGATGGTCAGTGCGGGGAGTTGACCGCGCACGCCGGGGTGCCTCCCGGCATCCGTTCGCGGTTGTTCGCCACGAGGCGGTACGCCCAGTGGGCGACCCAGCGGAAGGGTGGCAGACGGAGCAGTCCGCCCAGGACGGCCCAGCTCCGGCCGGAGCCGAGCAGCAGCATCGCGACGGCCTGCGCACCGCCGTACACCGTCCCGGCGGGCGTGACCCACAGCAGTTCGTACTCGGCCCGCCGCTGATCGACGCCCAGCGACGGCAGATCCGCTCGCTGCCAGGGGACGATGTCGCATCCGGGCCGGAGTCGCCGCTCGGCGAACGTGACCGACGTGGTGCAGAAGGCGCAGTCCCCGTCGAAGACGAGTACGGGTCGGGTCGACATCCCGCCATCATCCGGCGCGGCGCCGAATTGCCGAGACCGACGCGCCCACCCTCCAGCGCGCCTTTCGAATTCGGAAGCCTTGTTCACAGTGATTGTCGAGCTTGGGCCTCGAACAGGGTTCTGGATCGGATGAGGGCGGAGTGGTCCATGCGGGAAGTGAGGGCCTCGTGGCGATTCGGAATGCGTCGAGTCTCACCGAGCGCCAGGAGTCCTGCTTGCCGCAGCGGTGAGCGGTCGAGGCCCTGGATCCCAACTCGGCGGTTCTGTCGTGTGATTGTCTCGCGCGCGTGCACGGCAACGCGGTGCACCGGCCGGACCGTGTACGGCGCTGTCCCTCGGACCTGACCGACACCGAGTGGGCACTGATCAGGCCGTCGCTGCCAGGGTTTTGCCGCGGAATTCCGCGACCGGCTGTGCGGCCGGGTCCACGAGAGTGAGGGCCGGTCTGCCGAGCAGACCGCCGGGACGGACATGATCCGCCGGTGGTCCGGCGCCGGGACCGTACCGGCCGGCCCTCCGGGCCGGTGTGGAACCGTCGATCGCGGCACCGCTCCGACCGCCGCCACCGGGGCCGGTCCCACCGCCCCCTCCACCGGGGCGACAGTGTGCGCGGCCGGTTCGGCCGGCACGTCCACCACCGCCCCACGGGCCATGACCAGCCGCTCAGGAGCCCGCTCGGCGTCTTCGGGCACGGCCGCGATCCGGCAACGACCACGATCGGTAGAACACTCAGGCGAAGGCGGCCATGTGGGGATCCAGGGGAGCCCCGGTCATCCGGTTTCCCAGGGTCGACATCGTGTACGCGCCGATGCCCAGGACCACCTCCAGCGCATTGCGGGGGGTGTATCCGTGCGCCAGGAACGCCTGGAGTGTCGCCTCGTCGACCGCTCCGGCCGTCGCGAGCACGGACAGGGTGAACTGCCGTACGGCTTCCTGCCGTTCATCCGGCAGGGTGCGCGCCTCCGGCTCGCGCAGGGCGGCGATCAGCTCGGGGTCCGCACCGAGGGCGGTGAGCTTGGCGGTGTGCATGGCCACGCAGACGTGGCAGTGGTTGCGGGTCGCCATCGTCATGATCAGGACCTCGCGGGAGAGCGGGTCCAGGGTGGACGACTCGAAGATCGCTCCGATCTTCAGGAAGCCGTCGAGGAGCTCCGGGGATGTGGCGAGCCGCGCGACGGCGGCGGGCAGATGGCCCTGCTTCTTCGTCACCGCCTCCATGGTGCGGCGGGCGGCGGCGGGGGCGGAGTCGAGGGTGTGGTCGGGAAACGCGGGCGTGGACATGGGTGGCCTCTCCTGGTGGGTGCTCACGCTAAAATCGACAACGTGATTGACGAAAAGGTAAACCAAGTTGTCGAGTCTTGCAATGGCTGAGCGAAGGGCTGAGCGAAGGGGCGAGCCGGGCGTGCGGTCGTCCGCGCCCGTCGAGGCGGGCTTCGAGCTGCCCCTGCTGCTGTTCGCCGGATTCCGTTCGATCGTCGACGAGTTGCACCGTGAGCTGGCCGGGCGCGGTCATCCCGACATCCGTCCCGCGTACGGCTTCGCCCTTCAGGCCGTCGGTCGCGACGGTGCGACGGCCAGCGAGATCGGCCGGCGGCTCGGGGTCTCCAAGCAGGCCGCCGGGAAGACCGTCGAGAAGCTGGAAGGGCTCGGATACGTGGAGCGCGTCGACGACCCGCAGGACGGTCGGCGCAAGCTGGTGCGGCTGACCGTGCGGGGGGTCGACGTGCTGGTCAAGTCGGCCGAGGGGTTCGATCGGGTGCGCGCCGAGTGGGCCCGGGCGCTCGGTGCGGACCGGGTGCGCGCGATGGAGGAGGACCTGCGCGCGATGGTGCCCGCGAGCGCGTTCCGGCTCGACGCGGCGGGGTGGTTCACCGGCTGAGGTGGCGTCGGGGTGGGCGCTCGGGCCCTGTGTGCATGGGGACTTTGCGGGCGAGAGATAGGACGTATGGTGGGCGCGCCCTTCCCGTGGGTTCAACTGTGCGGCAACATGCGCACGTCGACACCCAAGAGATCCGACCAATACTGGTCGGGAATGGGAGGGAACCATGGCACGACGTACCCGTGTGCTCAGTGCGCTCGCACTGGCGGCGGCCGCCGCGCTCGTCCCCGTGCAGGCCACCGCACAGCAGCCCGTGAACCAGCGGCCGGCGCCGCCGGGGGCCCCGTGCACCGCGCCCGTGAAGCCCGCCCCGCAGATGACCGTCGAGCCCTGCGACAGCCCCGGACGGATCATCGAGAAGGCCGCGAACATCGTTCCCACCCGGGGCCAACTCGCCTGGCAGCAGCGGGAGGTCACCGCCTTCACGCACTTCGGGATGAATACGTTCACCGGCCGCGAGTGGGGCTCCGGCACGGAGGACGAGAAGCTCTTCGCGCCCCGGGCCGTCGACGCCGATCAGTGGATGCGTGCCTACAAGGCGGCCGGTGCCGAGCAGGTCATGCTCACCGCCAAGCACCACGACGGCTTCGTCCTCTACCCGAGCCGCTACACCGGCCACTCGGTCGCGCTCAGCCCCGGCAGCCCCGACGTCGTGGCCGCCTATGTGAAGGCCGCCCGCAAGGCGGGGCTGAAGGTCGGGCTCTACCTCTCGCCCTCCGACGGCGCCGAACTCCCGCACGCCTGGCACGCGCAGTGGGTCGACACCATCCGAGAGAAGCAGGCCGAGGGCCGACCGCTCAGCCTGCCCGAACGCATGGCCCTTGAGGACGGCGACCGCGCCCCCGCCGGCGAGGGCCGCTTCGGCAACGGCAGCGCGGTCACCGAGCGCACCATCCCCACCCTCGTCCCCGGCGACGACCGCGCCGCCGCCGTCGCACGCGGCAAGCTGCCCGCCTTCACGGTGAGGGCCGACGACTACGACGCGTACTACCTCAACCAGCTGTACGAGATCTTCACCCAGTACGGGCCGATCGAGGAGCTCTGGCTGGACGGCGCCAACCCCTGGTCCGGCTCCGGCATCACTCAGAAATACGACGTCAAGCAGTGGTTCGACCTGGTCAAGGCGCTCTCGCCGAACACCGTCGTCTTCCAGGGCCCGCAAGGTGTGCGCTGGGTCGGCAACGAGAACGGCACCGCCCGCGAGACTGAGTGGAGCGTCACCCCGCACGCCACCGACCCGTGGACGGGACTCGGCAGCCTCCCCAACGACTCGACCGACCCCGACATCGGTTCCCGGGCCAGGATCCTCGACCCGGCCGTCAACTACCTCCAGTGGTATCCGGCCGAGGCGGACGTCTCGGTCAGGCCCGGCTGGTTCCACCATGCGGACGAAAAGCCCAAGACGCCCGCCCAGTTGATGAATCTGTACGAGAAGAGCGCCGGCCGCAACGCCTCCCTGCTGCTCAACGTCCCGCCGGACAAGGACGGCCGGATCGACGACGCCGACGTCGCGTCACTGACCGCCTTCGGTTCCGACGTGCGCCGGATCTACGGCACCGATGTACGCAAGGGGAACCCGGCCCCGTACACCTTCGACCGGGTCGCCGTCCGTGAGGACATCCGGCACGGGCAGCGGGTGGAGAGGTTCGCCGTCGAGGCCCGGATCGGCGGGACCTGGCAGCGGATCGCCGAGGGCACGGCGATCGGCCACCGCCGCATCCTGCCGCTGGCCGCGCCGGTCACGGCCACCTCGGTGCGGGTGAAGGTGCTGGAGTCGCGGGCCGCGCCCCACCTGGGGGCGACCACACTCCACCTGAGCACGGCTCCGTGACCCCGCGACCGCGCGCAGACCCTGCTCAGCCCCGGTCCAGATAGGCCAGGACCGCGAGAACGCGGCGATTGTCGTCGTCGGACGGCGGCAGACCGAGCTTCCCGAAGATGTTCGAGGTGTGCTTGGCCACCGCCCGCTCCGTGATCACCATCTGCGAGGCGATCGCCGCGTTCGAACGGCCCTGCGCCATCAGCTCCATGACCTCCCGCTCACGCGGGGTCAGCCCGCCCAACGGCTTGTCCTGCGAGCGCCGCGACAACAACTGCGAGATCACCTGCGGATCCATCGCCGTGCCGCCCGCGGCGACCCTGCGCACCGCGTCGACGAACTGCTCGGCGTCGAAGACCCGGTCCTTGAGCAGATAGCCGATGCCGCCGTTGCCGTCCGCCAGCAGCTCGCGCGCGTACAACTGCTCCACATGCTGCGAGAGAACCAGCACCGGAAGCCCCGGCCTGGCCCGCCGGGCCGCCAGCGCGCACTGCAGGCCCTCGTCCGTGTGGGACGGCGGAAGCCGGACGTCGACCACCGCGACGTCCGGCGCCGACTCGGCCAGCGCCCGGGTCAGTTCGGGGCCCGTCTCGACGGCCGCCGCGATCTCGAAGCCGTACGCCTCCAGCAGCCGGACCAGGCCGTCGCGCAGCAGGAAGAGGTCTTCGGCTAGGACAACTCGCAAGGGATCTCCATGGTCACCATGGTGGGACCGCCTGCGGGGCTGCTGACGGCCATGATGCCGTCGAATGTACCGAGTCGGCGTTCGATTCCGCTCAGTCCCGAGCCGGATCCGACCGACGCACCGCCCCGGCCGTTGTCCGTGACGGAGATCCGCAGCACGGCGTCGGCGTGGTGGATGTCCACCCAGACGCGGTCGGCCCCCGCATGCTTGGCGGTGTTGGTCAGCGTCTCGCTCACCGCGAAGTACGCGGCCGACTCGACGGCGGCGTCCGCCCGGCCGCCCAGCTCCACACTGACCTCCGACTCGATGGGCAGCCGCAGCGCCAACGCCCGGACCGCGTCCCCGAGTCCGCGTTCGGCGAGGACCGGCGGGTGGATGCCCCGCACCAGATCCCGCAGTTCCGTGAGGGCCTCGGCCGAGGACTCGCGGGCCATGGCGAGGAGCTTCTTCGCCTGCGCCGGGTCCTTCTCGATGAGCGCCTCCACGGTCCCCAGGTTCATGCCCATGGCCACCAGCCGGGCCTGCGCCCCGTCGTGCAGATCGCGCTCGATGCGCCGCAGTTCGGAGGCGGCGGTGTCCACGGCCTCGTGCCGGGTCTCGGTCAGCCGGTCGATGCGGCGGGCCAGCTCCTGCTGCTGGGTGGGGGCCAGCATCGCGCGGGTGATCACGAAATGCAGCCGCACCAGCCGGTGATTGACCAGGACACCGGTCGCCAGGAGCGCCAGGCCGAGCGCGGCGGCGGCAAGGCCCGACGCCTGGCTGTCGACCGGCACGAACCCGTACCAGTACCGGTCGTCGGTGAAGACCCGCCACAGGCCGGCCGCCAGGACGAAACCCTCCAGCGGGTACACCAGCAGGGCCGTCGTCAGGGTCGCCACGACATAGCCCGCGGTCATGTCGACCAGCAGCCACTGGAGGTCCCGCCAGGTCGCCGGGTCCTTCAGCAACAGCGTGGTCCGCTCCACCTGCCCCGTGAAGCCGGTGCGCAGGTCCTTCGGGAAGGGGCGGTAGGGGACCGGGATGCGGATGTCGCACCAGGTGACCGCGAGCAGCCGGCGCCGGTTGGCGTGCCTGCGGACCAGCTCCAGCAGATAGGGGGTGGTGAACACGCCGACCCCCAGCGGGATGAAGACGATGGAGAGCACCGTCCACACGAAGAGGGTGAGCGACCCGACCAGGCCGGCGAGCGACAGCAGGAACCCGTGCCGGGTGGCCACCAGCGCGCCCCGTATCCGTGTCCGTATCGCGTTCATCTCGGTCCCGTCCTCCCTACGCCGGGCCCCGTGGCGGACCCGTCCGGGACAGTCTCACCCACCGGGCGTCCCGGACGTCAGCCGTTTCGCCACCCGGGCGGGGTGTACCCAGCACCACCCCGCCGACCTCGCCCTACGGCTCCGCGAGTGGGGGCTCGGGCGGCTGGGGCGACCCGGTCCCCGTTCCTAGATTCATCGGCGACGTACTTCTTCCACCTCTTCCACTTCCGTCTGAATCTCTGGGGGCGAACACGCCATGAGGCGCAACCTCGCGGCACGCATCGGTGTGTGGAGCGCACACCACCGCAAGACCGCTGTTCTCGGCTGGCTGATCTTCGTCGTGCTCGCCACGGGCATCGGCGGCGCGTCCGGGCTGGTCGAGATGACCAACTCGGAGAACGCCGCGGGTGATTCGGCCCGCGCCGAGCGGATCCTCGACGACGCCGGACTCGGGCAGCCCGCCGGCGAGCTGGTCATGGTGTCCGCCGCGAAGGCGGGAGACTGGCGGGGCGCCGCCCGCGATGTGTCCGCGGCCATCGGGCGGACCGGAGAGGTGGCGAACCTCGCGGCCCCGGTGCCCTCGAAGGACGGCAAGGACGCGCTGATCACCTTCGACCTGAAGGGGGACGCGGCGACGGCGCCGGACCGGGTGCAGCCCGTCCTCGACGCGGTGGCCGCCGCCCGGACGGACCACCCCGACGTCACCATCCACCAGTTCGGCGAGGCCAGCGCCGGGAAGTGGCTCGCCGACCTGCTCTCCGAGGACTTCAAGAAGGCCGAGTTCACCGCCGTGCCCCTGGCGCTGGGCATTCTGCTGGTCGCCTTCGGGGCCGTCGTCGCGGCGCTGCTCCCGGTCGGTCTCGCGCTGACCGCGTGCATGGCCGCCTTCGGGCTGCTGTCGCTCGCCAGCCACCAACTGCACCTGTTCCAGACCACGTACTCCGTGATGTTCCTGATGGGCTTCGCCGTCGGCGTCGACTACTGCCTCTTCTACCTGCGGCGCGAACGCGACGAGCGGGCGGCGGGACGCGACGCCGAGACGGCGCTGCGGATCGCGGCGGCGACCAGCGGCCGGGCCGTGCTCGTCTCCGGGCTCACGGTGATGGTCGCGATGGCCGGCATGTTCCTGTCCGGACTGATGCTGTTCAAGGGCTTCGCCCTCGCCACGGTCATCGTGGTCTTCATCGCGATGCTGGGTTCGGTGACGGTGCTGCCCGCGCTGCTGTCCTGGCTGGGCGACCGGATCGACGCGGGACGCGTGCCCTTCCTCAACCGGCGAGGGGGCCGGCGCGCTCGTACCGCCGGCGGGACCGCCGGCACGGTGCTGAGGCCGGTCCTGTCGAGGCCGAAGATCTTCGCGGTCGCCTCGGTCGCCGTGCTGCTCGCCCTGGCCGCGCCCGCCCTCGGCATGAAGACCGAACAGCTGGGCCTGGAGAAGCAGTTCGGCTCCGACTCGGAACTCTCGGTCGCCTACCGGCAGATCGACGAGAGCTTCCCCGGCGGCCCCGCCCCGGCACGGGTGGTGGTCAAGGCCGACGACATCCAGGCGCCCGCCCTGCGCAAGGCGTTCGGCGGCTTCGACCGGGTGAGCGTCCACCGGGCGCAGAACGTCGCGGAGATCGAGGTGCCGCTCCCCGGCGGCAGGGCCGATCTCGCCGAACTGCGCGAGAAGAGGTTGCCCGCGGCGTTCGGGGGAACGGGGGCGCAGGTGTACGTGACCGGGGAGATCGCCGGGTCCGTCGACTTCAACGACCAGCTGAAGCGCGGCATCGTGCCCGTCTTCGCCTTCATCACGGCGGTGACGTTCCTGCTGATGCTGTTCTGCTTCCGTTCGTACGTCGTCGCCGTGACCTCGATCCTGCTCAACCTGCTCTCCGTGGCCGCCGCGTACGGGGTGATGGTCGCCGTCTTCCAGCACGGCTGGGGAGCCTCGCTGATCGGCTCGGAGGGGGTCGGCGCGATCGAGGCGTGGATCCCGCTGTTCGTCCTGGTCGTCCTGTTCGGGCTCTCCATGGACTACCACGTGTTCGTGGTCTCCCGGATCCGCGAGGCGCGCGACCGGGGCCTGTCCACCCGGGCCGCGATCGACGAGGGCATCCGGCGGACGGCGGGCGCGGTGACCGGTGCGGCCGCGATCATGGTCGCGGTGTTCGCGGTCTTCGGGACGCTGTCGATGCAGGACATGCAGCAGATGGGCGTCGGCCTGGCCGTCGCGGTGCTGCTGGACGCCACGATCGTACGGATGGTCCTGCTGCCCTCCGTGATGGCGCTGCTGGGGGAGCGGAACTGGCGGACCCCGCGCGGACTGGCCCGGCTGCCGGGCCTGGAACACGGTGAGCCGGGTACGGGCGCGGGGGCGGTCGAGCCGGTGAGGTCCGGGACGCGGGGCTGATCCACCCGGGCACGCGGAAGCGGCCCCGGTCCGGAGGTACCGGACCAGGGCCGCTCTCCCGTGTACGCCGCGGGCCTCAGGGGGCGTACTTGTAGCCGACGCGCCGTACCGTCTGGATCGACCGGCGGTGCTCGGCGCCCAGCTTGCGGCGCAGCCGGGCGATGTGGACGTCCACGGTGCGTCCGTCGCCCACGTGCCCGTAGCCCCAGACCGTGGTCACCAACTGGTCGCGGGTGTGCACCCGGTGCGGGTGCGCGACAAGGTGGGCGAGCAGCTCGAATTCCAGGAAGGTGAGGTCGAGCGTGTTCCCGTCCACCGCGGCGGTGCGCTGCACCGGGTCGATGCGCACCGGACCCGCGGGCGGGCCCTCCACCGATGTCGGCACCATGTACTGGGCGGCCGCGGTGGCGGCCGGCTGCTGATCGGCCGGTACGAGCACCAGGTAGCCGATCATCGGCGGCCGGCCCGGCAGCGCCGGAACGGAGTGCTGGGGTGCCGGCAGCCAGGTGGCGTCGGGCGTCAGGAACTCGGCCACATCGGCCAGCTGGACGACCTCGTCGGGGTCGACGGCGCGCAGCCGGTGGCGGTTGGAGGAGAGGGAGCGGGCGGGGGTGGTGGCCGCAGCGGTCGCCGAAGACGCCGCGGTGGCAGCGGTTGCGGCGGAGAAGGTACGAGTGTTCGCCATGAGGGTCAGCTCTTTCGCGCGAAGGAGTCGTCGAGGGACGGACTTGCTTGCGTGCGCGCGGACCGAAGACCGGGGTGAGCGGCTTTAGAGGGCCTGCGCGTTCAACGCGCGGCAACACACCCGGTCGAAGTCGTGGTGCTGACGGGAAGGCCAGAACGGTTCGAGGTCGCTGCGACCTGTCGAGGTGTACTGGATGCTGGCCATGCCCCCATTGAACCAGAGAACGTGACGGCGCAGCAGACCTCTCCCACCCGTCGATACGGACCCTTTGCGTTACCTTCCTCACCCTGTACTTCCGAAACCGGCGGACCGCCACGGCCTCCCCGACGGGCGGGCCGGGCGGACCGGCGGCGTCCGGGCCCGGCCCGTCCCGCCCGGCACGCGTGTGACACCACGACGAGGGGCGCCCCACCCGGACGGGTGGGACGCCCCTCGGACCGGCGGCGGCCGGGGATCAGACCTGGTCGGCCTTCTCCAGCGCGGTGCAGCAGGTGTCGACGATCAGCCGCGTGACGACGTACGGGTCGACGTTGGCGTTCGGGCGGCGGTCCTCGATGTAGCCCTTCCGGTCCTGCTCGACCTGCCACGGGATACGGACCGAGGCACCGCGGTTGGAGACGCCGTAGCTGTACTCGTTCCACGGGGCGGTCTCGTGCAGGCCGGTCAGACGGTCGTCGATGCCCGCACCGTAGTTCTTGACGTGGTCCATCGGCTTCGAGCCCTCGCCGAGCGACTCGCACGCGGTGATGATCGCGGCATAGCCCTCAGGCCCTTCGCGCATCGCCTTGGTGGAGAAGTTGGTGTGCGCGCCCGCGCCGTTCCAGTCGCCCTTGACCGGCTTCGGGTCGAGGGTCGCGGAGACGTTGAAGTCCTCGGCGGTGCGGTACAGCAGCCAGCGGGCGATCCACAGCTGGTCGGAGACCTCCAGCGGGGACAGCGGGCCGACCTGGAACTCCCACTGGCCGGGCATGACCTCGGCGTTGATGCCGGAGATGCCGAGACCCGCCGCCAGGCAGTTGTCGAGGTGCTTCTCGACGATGTCGCGACCGAAGATCTCGTCGGCGCCGACACCGCAGTAGTAGCCGCCCTGCGCGGCCGGGAAGCCGCCCTCGGGGAAGCCGAGCGGGCGGTGGCCGTCGAAGAAGGTGTACTCCTGCTCGATGCCGAAGACCGGCTCCTGGCCGGCGAACCGCTCGGCCACCGGACGCAGCACGGCACGGGTGTTGGACGCGTGCGGCGTCATGTCGATGCCGAAGACCTCGCACAGGACGAGGATGTCGTCGCCGCCGCGGATCGGGTCCGGGCACGTGAAGACCGGCTTCAGCACCCGGTCGGAGGCGTGGCCCTCGGCCTGGTTGGTGCTCGAACCGTCGAAGCCCCAGATCGGCAGTTCCGCCGCTTCCCGCGACGGGCTCCCGGCCATGATCTTCGTCTTCGAACGGAGCTTGGCGGTCGGCTCGGTGCCGTCGATCCAGATGTACTCAGCCTTGAACGTCACGGAAGCCATCCTCTGCGGGTGCTGCGGGTGCTGCGGTCCGGTCTACGCAGCGCAGCCTCGCAAGACGCGATTTCCCGTTCGTTGCCCAGGTGTGAACCCCGTGTTACCGAGGATTTCCACGGTGCGCGCGGTCCTTGAGCAGGGTCTCGAAACCGGCGGCGCGGATCCGGCGCACCAGTTCCTCCTCACTGGTGCCCAGCGACTCGGCCGCCCGCGCGAGCCGCCAGTCCGCGGCGGAGAGCCGGTGCAGCAGATGGCCGCGCCTGATCTGGGCCTCGGACAGCCGGAACGTCTTCAGATACGCGACCTGCCCCTTGTGGTCGGTGATCGTCTCCCCGATGTGCTGGCCCTCCCCGTTGCGGAGGAACGGCGGCAGGAACCGCCACAGCGTGTACGAACCCATCCGGTACACCCGGTCGAAGGCGTACGAGGTGTCCAGCAGCTCCCGCGCGAACAGGGTGTCGTGCGCCTCGGCCCACTCCCGCTCCTGCGCCCGCGCCGCCGCGCGCAGACCGGCGAGCGTCCGCAGCTGCGGACCGTCCGGGATCCGCGCCGCGAACTCCGGCACCGGCGCACCGTACAGCGCGTACTGGTGGACCAGCTCCCCGTACAGATCCTGGACCAGCGAAGGGTGCAGCAGGCGGTAGTCGTCCGGGTGCGGCGTCACGAACGCGGCGGCGAGCGCGTCGGCCGCGTACACCATCACCCCGCACTGGCCGGGATGGATCTCGAAGGCCCGCAGCGCGTCCCCGAGCCCGCGCACCGACCACCCCATGTACGCGTCCTCGGCACGCGGCGAGAGCCCGTCGCGCAGCGCCTGCCGGGACCACTCCTCCCAGGCGACGGAGGGGCCGCCGAAGTGCAGGGCGAGATAGCCCTCCAGCGCGAGGTGCAGCGGCAGGAAGCGCAGCCGGTGGCCCGGCTGCCGCTTGGCCATCCGGTGGTGGCGGTTGCGCTGGAGCCGGGCGGTCCGGGGCGGCGGGTCACCGGACGGGGCACCCGGTCCGGCGCCGAGCTGCGTACCGTACGCGGCGGACTGCTTGCCTTCGCCGGACCAGTCGGCGACGAAGCCGTGCGGGATGTACGAGGTGTAGTGCGTGCGCGGACCGGCGTCCACGACGCCGTACCCGTACCCCGTGTAGAGCTCCCGGTGCAGCCGGAGCCCCTCGACCGGCTGCTCGCGCACCAGCGGCACCAGCCGGATGCCGCCCCACACCTGGGCGGGGAGCGTGGCGAGCCCGGAGAGTTCGAGCCTGTTCACGATGTGGCCCCCGGCCTCTGCTCACTGACGAAACGTGCGACCCGGCGGTCCAGATAGGCGTACAGGGCCGCCGTTCCCGTACGCCCCTCGGCGAACTGGGCGACCTCCACCAGCGAGGGCAGATCCTCCGCGTCCCGGATACCGGCCGTGGGCACGCCCGGCGCCAGGCGCCGCACATCGAAACCGTCCGCGTCGTATACGGGGTTCACATGCACCACCGCCGTGCGCCGGTCCGGATCGAGCCGCGTCCGCCACACCCGCAGCACCTCGCCCGCGAGTCCGGGCGGCGCGTTGTCCCAGCCGTCCGAGACGATGACCAGCCGGTCCGGGCCGTGCTCCAGGGCGTCCAGCACACGGGTGCCGAGCGGGGTCGGGCCCCAGGGCCTGGCCAGCAGCGGGTCGGTGCCGCCCGAGGTCCACAGCGCGGTGTACGCGCCGGGCGCGGCCAGCGCCTCCAGAAGGAAGTGGCAGGCCAGCGCCACGGCGAGCGGACGGCGCCGCTTCTCACCCGACCCGGACGACGAGTAGCTGTCGTCCAGCACGGCGGCGACCCGGCCCCAGCCCCCGGCGTGCGGACCCGCCGCACGGTGGGCGGCGGTCCGCAGCGCGCGCGTCAGCTCCGCGCGGTGGAGCCGCCGCACCCCGGGGCCGAGCGAAAGGACGTACAGGGCGAGCCGGGTCAGCGGCATCACGGTCAGATCGACGTCCGCGGGCAGCGGCGCCTCGTCCCCGGCGCCGCGCCGCCCCTGGGTCCGCAGCCGTTCCAGCCGGGTCATCCTCGGCACCATCCGCTCCAGGAACACCTCGCGCTTCATCCCGTGCCGGGCGGCGAAGCCCTCCGCGACGGTGAACGGCAGCTCGTCGACGGCGCCCTGCTCGTAGTGGGCGCGCCGCCACGCGTCGAGCAGCTGGTGCCGGTAGCGCGGCCGCCGCCCGGGCCGGAACAGGAAGTCCCCCGTCTCGTCCGGCTCACCCGGACCGCCGAACCGGAAGTGGACATGGCGGGCGGCGGTCTTGAGACCGGAGCGGTACTTCACCGCGTCGTGCGCCGGATCCGGCCGGGCGGCCAGCCAGTCGCGCATGATCGCGCGGGTGCGCCGGTTGTTCACCTTGGCCCCGCGCAGCGACCGGAACAGCCGGTACACGCGCTGCGGCGGCAGCTTCGCCAGCCGGGCGGCGATCAGCCGGCCCTCGGTGCGCTTCTCCTCGGCGGTCGCGTCGGCGGCGGTCTCCAGCAGCCCCTGGACGATGCGCGCGGCGTTGTGGTCGTTGATGTCGAGCGCGAGCGCGGCGGCGTACACGCGACGGTAGTTGACCCGTACGTACTCGTGGAGGAAGTCCAGCGAGAGCTGCTGCTGATGCGCGGTCGTGCGGAATTCGCGCTGTCCGGTCGCGGTGATCGCCGCGTTGACGAAGAGGAGCACGTCCTCGGCCGCCACGAGGCCGGTGCCGCTGCCGGTGCTGGTCGTCATGGTTTCCCCCGTGGTGTCACGCGCCGCCGTACGCAGGGGCGGGGCGGGGCGCCGGCCGGGGAATGGGGGCGCGAACAGCGAAATCACTGCTTCAGAGGCAAGTCCCGGAAGTCGCGGCCGGAGTCCCGCGGCCGGCACCGCAAACGTAGCCATGAAGTTCACGCTGTGCCAACTCAATACGGGATCGGCCCGGTGAACCCGGCAGACTTGGGCCATGACGACACTTCCCCCGACCCCTTTGCGTATCGGCCTCGTCGGTGCGGGCCCCTGGGCCCGGAACACCCAGGCCCCCGCTCTCGCCGCGCACCCGGGCGCCGTACTGAGCGGCGTGTGGGGCCGCCGCCCCGAGGCCGCGAACGCGCTGGCCGCCGCCCACGGCACCACGGCGTACACCGGCGAGACGGGCATCGACGAGCTCTTCGCGGCCAGCGACGCCATCGCGTTCGCCGTGCCGCCGGACGTCCAGGCCCCGCTCGCCGCCCGCGCCGCCGCCACCGGCCGCCATCTGCTGCTGGACAAGCCGGTCGCGACCACGACGGCGGCGGCCCGTGAGGTCGTGCGCGCCGCCGAGCAGACCGGGGTCGCGTCCGTCGTCTTCTGCACCCTGCGCTTCGCGGCCGAGACATCCGCCTGGATCATCGAGCAGGCCGCCCTGGACGGCTGGTTCACCGCCCGCGCCGAGTGGCTCGGGGCGCTGTTCGCCCCCGGCACGACCAGCGAGTACGCGGCCTCGCCCTGGCGCCGGGAGAAGGGCGGCCTGTGGGACGTCGGCCCGCACGTCCTGTCGGTCCTGATCCCGGTCCTGGGCGACGTCACACGACTGACCGCGGCCCGCGGCCCGTCCGACACCACCCACCTGATCCTCCGCCACACCTCCGGCGCGTCCAGCACCGTGACGCTCGCCCTGGGTGCCCCGGTGGGCGCGGCCGGCACGGAGATCGAGCTCAGGGGCGAGCAGGGAACGGCGGCGCTGCCGCGGTGGAGCGATCCGGTCGGTTCCTTCCGGGCGGCGGTGGACGCACTGGTCGAATCGGTACGCACGGGGGTGCCGCACCCCTGCGACGTCCGGTTCGGACTGCGCCTGACGGAACTGCTGGCCGAGGCGGAGAAGCAGGCGGGGGAGTAGGGGGAGCAAGCGGGAGCGAGGGGACGGGGAGCGCGAAGGAACGGGCGGTGCGGGGCCGTGTGCGGGTGTCCCTGTGCACGGGGGACGCAACCGTTCGTCCCGGCCGCCCCGCCCGTGCCCCGTGCGGGCGGGGCACGGGCGGGGCGGCGTCACCCTGCCCGCGGAGCCGCATCCGTGCCGGGCGCGGGTGGGGGAGGCGCCGTGACGGCCCGGTGAGCGGTGTCCAGGAAGCGCCGGACCGCGGCCGTCTCGCTCTCGTCGAAGTCGCGCAGCACGGCGACCGTGTTCTCGATCAGGGGCCGGAAGAAGAACTGGCCCAGCTCCACCGCGCGTGGCGTGACGCTCAGCAGCACCCGCCGCCGGTCACGCGCGTCACGCGTGCGGTCGAGGTGGCCCAGGCGCTCCAGACGGTCGGTCCCCGGCGCGACGCACCACACCCTGCCGCTGCACGAGCCGGCGGCCACCGAACTGAACCGCAGGATCGAGGACTTCCTGACGGACGCCCGACAGCACCCGCCGCGCGGGACGCTCAGCGCCCCATGGCGTCCCGCACCGCCTCGTCCGTACGCGCCACGACGGCGGTCCCGTCGTCCGCCGTGATGATCGGCCGCTGGATCAGCTTCGGATGCCCGGCGAGCGCCGAGATCCACCGCTCCCGCGACCCGGCCTCGCGCGGCCAGTCCTTGAGCCCGAGCTCCTTCGCGTCCGCTTCCTGCGTCCGTGCGATGTCCCACGGCTCCAGCCCGAGACGGTCGAGCACGGCCCGGATCTCGTCCGGTGACGGCACATCCTCCAGATAGCGGCGGACGGTGTACTCGGCACCCTCCGCATCGAGCAGCGTCAGCGCGCTGCGGCACTTGGAACAGGCGGGATTGATCCAGATCTCCATGGGGTCGACGGTACGGGAGGGACG
The DNA here is from genome assembly GCF_044742755.1 of Streptomyces sp. NPDC087845. Classification (NCBI taxonomy): domain Bacteria; kingdom Bacillati; phylum Actinomycetota; class Actinomycetes; order Kitasatosporales; family Streptomycetaceae; genus Streptomyces; species Streptomyces sp. NPDC087845. Next base: position 425,045 of record NZ_JBIUVC010000007.1, on the reverse strand, counting down.
CCGCGAAAACCCGTCTGGCCAGCGACGATTGTCAGTGGTGGGCCGTAAAATAGAGGGAGTTGGTGAGGGTTCCACGACCGTGCCAGGAGGTTGCCCATGGCCGTTGCCGCAGTCACGACCAAGCCGCTCCACAAGCCCCTGCAGAAGAAGCCGCTCCCCGCGGGCCGTCCCCGCGAGTGGTACGTCTCCCACAACCGCCGCCTGAAGGCCATGCGCCTGGCGATCGCCCTGCTCGACACGGGCGTCTACTACCCGTCGACCGCTACCGACGGCAGGATACGTGCGACTGCCGAGCGCATCGGCATCCACCCGCCGTCCGACACGACCTGCCGCATGGTCCGCACCCTGATCCGCTACGGCCGCTGACGGCTGACGGCCGACCGGCCCGTGGTCCGTGCCCTGCCGGGGCGCGGGCCACGGGCCACGGGCGCGCAAGGCTGCTCCCGGCCACGCCCGGCTTCAGTACCCACCGCAGGCGGCCGTGGCGAAGGCGCCGGACACCGAGGCCGTTCGCACCGTCCAGCCGTCCAGCCGTCCAGCCGTCCAGCGTCACGCCGCGACTCCGCGGGGCGGCCGCTCCCGGCCGTCCGGTCCTTCCGTACGGCCGGAACGCTCACCCGTCCGGAACGCTCACCCGTCCGGCGTACACGGCATGCGGCCGCACCCGCCGCCGTCTTGACTGGGGCGAGGGACGATGGCCGAGTGCTGGGAGGCACGCGATGACGACGAAAGCCGCGCGCGGCCTGTGGGCCGTGCTCCTGACGACGGCCGTGGCGGCGACGGCCGTCGGCTGCTCCGACGACGGCGGCAGCGCCTCCACCGCGGCGTCCAAGGCCGCGTCCGCCGCGGCGTCGGCTGCCTCCAGGGGCTCGGACGTGGTGGCCTCGGCGACAGCGGCCGCGGGCGAGAAGCTGAAGGGCTTCAAGAACGGCGTGAACGCCAAGGGTGATGTCAAGGTGGGCACACCGGGTACCGGCCCCGACGGCCATGCCGACGCGAAGGTCACCGTGACCAACGGTGCGGACTCGGCGAAGTCCTACGCCGTGCAGATCAACTTCCGCGACCCGAAGGGCAATCTGCTCGACGCGGTGGTGGTAACGGTCGACGACGTCGGCCCGAAGGCGTCCAAGGAGGCCACGGCCCGCAGTAACCGCAAGCTGTCGGGCGATGTCGAGGCCGAGGTGGGAAGGGCGCTGCGGCACTGATCACGCCGCAACGTCCGTAGTTGCAAAGGTGGTTGCCCGTGGTTGCCTGCGGTCTTCGGAGCGATGGATCACTGCCCCGAAGACCGCAGGCGCCGGGGCCGGCGCCGGGGCGCCGTCAGAAGGTGTTGTTCCGCTGCTCCCGCGCGGTCGGCCTGCGAAGCACGTGCCACGGCGGAGCCTGCACCCGGCGAGGCCGGCAGGAAAGCGCCGTCAGCTTGTTCTCGGTGCCGGTGCCGGGTTGCGGTATCTCAAGGATGATCCGCTGGTCCGAGCAGTCGTCGACCACGAGCGCGATCTCCTCCAGCACCATGCGGCCGACCGAGGGATGCTCCACTTCCCGAGCGGTGACGTGACGCCTTTCGACCTCGTGCTGCTGCCACCACGTGCGGAATTCCGGGCTGCTTCTGCCCAGTTCGCGAACCAATGCGGTGAACCACGGTTCGTGGACGTACAGACCGGTGGCCGCGCGGAATCCGGCCAGTGCTGATCGCGCGCTCGGCTCCCAGTTCTGAACCAATTCACGAAGATATCCGCCGAAGAACAGCCACAAAATGTGACGGTGCTCAGGGGGAATGTCGGTGAGGTCGCCGTAGACGTCGGTTCTGGCCTGGTTCCAGGCGAGAATATTGAAACGGGGACCGAGAGCGAATGCCGGATGGGGGTGCTGGCTGTCCAGGATGCGCTGGAGGGCCGGGGACACGCCGTCGTCGGCAACGCTCGCGCTGGAACGGGCGTCCTGGTTCGCCAGGGCCAGGAGGTAACCGCGCTCTTCGGCGTTGAGGCGCAGGGCTTCGGCCAGCGAATTGAGGACCTGGTCGGAGACTCGGATGTTCCGGGCCTGTTCGAGGCGGGAATACCAGCAGGCGCTGATCCCTGCCAGGTCGGCGACGTCCTCCCGTCGCAGACCAGGGGTCCGCCGCGATGCTCGCGAGGGAAGACCGACCTCTTCCGGTTGAAGGGCCAGTCGTCGTGTTCTGAGGAAGTTCGCGAGCTCCACTCGCCGTTGGTCGCAATTCATCCGTTGTCCCCTCTGCTGGGCGGACTGCTGCGGATGGCATTACCTGGTACCTCTGCTCTCAGGATAGTCGGTTTCCGGAATCGCGCTCTGCCGCGTGCGAGGGCGCGGCCGGAAGCCTTCAGAGGCGTACCGCCGCTGTGCGCCCGTCGGTGACCGCACCGCAAAGGGCCCGGCAGCGAGCTGCCGGGCCCTTCGTGTGAGGTTGAGGTCAGCGGTTTCCCCGCCCGCCTACACGCTCACCCTGGTTCTGGTTCTGGTTCTGGTTCTGGTCGCGGTTCCGGTTCTGGTGCCGGTTCTGGTTTTCGTTTTGATTCTGGTTCTGCTTCTGGTTCTGCTCAACCGGGACCCCCGACCTCAGCTGCGCCAGCATTGCGGAGCAACCGCCGATGGATGCCACCTTGTTGTTGAAGCCGAGAGTGTAATCCGCCACGAAACTCTGGCTCTTTCCGGTGTTCTCGTTGAACAGGTCGGACTTCTGCCTGCACGACGCGGCGCCGTCGTTCGCCCCGGCGGTGAGCGCCTGTTCCCTCTCGTCGGCGGTGCCGGGGACCGTTGTGCCGGGAACCTGTGTCTGCGCTGTCGCACTCGGCTTGACAAGGTTCAGGCACCCTTGCTGGTTCGCTCCCTCTTGGGCTGTGACGGCGTCGTCGGCCTTGACCACCGCCACCGCGTTGACCACTCCACCGCCGTCAGCCGTTGCGGTGGTGATCATGCGCTTCCCACTGATGAAGGAGACCAATTGCCCAGGAGTGAAACCGGCACCCGTTATTTTCGCGCTCTCATTCGGGTCTTCGACTCCGGAAATCGAGCAGGAGGCTGCCGGAATGGCCGACGGCTGTGAAGCGGCCCCCGATGCCGCGCTCTTGCCAGGAGTTGCGGCGTGCGCTGTGGCGGAGATTCCGGGTGCCAGCGCCAGCGACGCACCCAGCGGGACGCCGAGCAGGGCGAGAATTCGCTTCTTTCCGTGCATGAGATTCCCCTTTGTCGTGGGTCCGTGCAAGGAAAAGCGTTGCATGGGGTCCGAGGGGCAACAAGAGACCATTCATCCTAGGAGTGGCAGTGTCAGGTTTAATTCCGTGCGGTTGCGAAATCGGGGGATACGCATGCGCGATTCGGCGTCAGGTACACAGAGGGAGGGCCGCCACTTCCGGGAGGAAGGGGCGGCCCTCGCTGTCATGCCTGACGGTCGATCAAGTCCCGGTGGGACCGATCCCGCGTTTTAGAGGTCGAAGTACAGCTCGAACTCGTGCGGGTGCGGGCGCAGCTGGATCGGGGCGATCTCGTTGGTCCGCTTGTAGTCGATCCACGTCTCGATCAGGTCGGACGTGAAGACGCCGCCGGCCTGCAGATACTCGTTGTCCGCCTCCAGGGCCTCCAGGACGGCCGGGAGGGAGGTCGGGACCTGCTGGACGGTCGCGTGCTCCTCGGGAGCCAGCTCGTACAGGTCCTTGTCGATCGGCTCGGCAGGCTCGATCTTGTTCTTGATGCCGTCGAGGCCCGCCATCAGCAGGGCGGAGAAGGCGAGGTACGGGTTGGACGACGGGTCCGGGGCACGGAACTCGACGCGCTTGGCCTTCGGGTTGGAGCCCGTGATCGGGATACGCATCGCGGCGGAGCGGTTGCGCTGCGAGTACACCATGTTGACCGGGGCCTCGAAGCCGGGAACCAGGCGGTGGTACGAATTCACCGTCGGGTTGGTGAAGGCCAGCAGCGACGGGGCGTGCTTGAGGATGCCGCCGATGTAGTAGCGGGCCACGTCCGAGAGGCCCGCGTAGCCCTGCTCGTCGTAGAACAGCGGGTCGCCGCCGGCCCACAGGGACTGGTGGACGTGCATGCCCGAGCCGTTGTCGCCGAAGATCGGCTTCGGCATGAACGTCGCGGTCTTGCCGTTGCGCCAGGCGACGTTCTTCACGATGTACTTGAAGAGCATCAGGTCGTCGGCCGCGGCGAGCAGCGTGTTGAACTTGTAGTTGATCTCGGCCTGGCCGGCGGTGCCGACCTCGTGGTGCTGGCGCTCGATCTGGAGACCGCTCTTCTCCAGCTCCAGGGACATCTCGGCGCGCAGGTCGGCGAAGTGGTCGACCGGCGGTACCGGGAAGTAGCCGCCCTTGTAGCGGACCTTGTAACCGCGGTTGTCCTCGACCGCACCGGTGTTCCAGGCGCCTGCCTCGGAGTCGATGTGGTAGAAGCTCTCGTTCGCCGACGTCTGGAAGCGGACGCTGTCGAAGACGTAGAACTCGGCCTCGGGACCGAAGTACGCGGTATCGGCGATGCCGGTGGAGGCGAGGTAGGCCTCGGCCTTCTTGGCCACGTTCCGCGGGTCGCGGCTGTACTGCTCGCCGGTGATCGGGTCGTGGATGAAGAAGTTGATGTTGACGGTCTTGTCGCGGCGGAACGGGTCGACACGCGCGGTCGACAGGTCGGCGCGCAGCGCCATGTCGGACTCGTGGATGGCCTGGAAACCGCGGATCGACGAACCGTCGAAGGCAAGCTCCTCGGTCGGGTCGAAGGTCGCCGCCGGTACGGTGACGTGCTGCATCACACCGGGCAGGTCGCAGAACCGGACATCGATGAACTTGACGTCTTCGTCGGCGATGAACTTCTTCGCGTCGTCGGCGTTCTGGAACATCCAACTCCTCCTACTCCCGGCCCGGGAGGGACGGGGTTGCAGCTCGTGGTGCGGCCGGTGCGGTGGCACACGCTGGACCCGACCTTAGGCAGACCGGATTTCTCAAGCATGACCCATTTGTTTCGCAGAAGTTAACCGAGCCGAGCGCGAGCGGCACCTTGAGGCCGGTAACGGACCCTTGTCCGGCCCGCCAGGGAGCCCGCGGCGGTCACCCCGCCCGGCGGGGAGCGAAACAGGGCGCAGTACCGTGTTCGGGTGGACACTAGGCAAGCAATCGGATCGTGGCTCTCCGGGCCGCGCGCGACCGCCGAGGAGATGGGGGCCGACTTCGGCCACCGGGGCAAGCGGCTCGGTCTGCCCGAGCACGGGCCGGGGTCCGTGGCGCCGTTCGGCCGGCGTCTCGGTGCGCTCTTCATCGACTGGGCCCTGTGCATGCTGATCGCATACGGGCTGTTCGCTCGCGGTGACCAGCAGGCGGCGGGAAACTGGGCGCTCGGCGTCTTCCTCGTACTGAGCGTGCTCACGGTCGGAACCATCGGCTGCACGCCCGGCAAGCGCGTCGCGGGCATCAGGGTCGTCGCCGAGAACGGCGGCCGGCTCACGTTCGGGCGGGCGGTCGTCCGGAGCGTGCTGCTGTGCCTGGCGATCCCGGCCCTGGTCTGGGACCGCGACGGCCGCGGTCTGCACGACCGGCTGGCCCGCGCGGTTCAGGTCCGTATCTGAGCGGGGCCGTATCCGGGCGAGGGCCCGCGGCCGGGCGAGGCCGAAAAGATGAGAGAGGGCGGGTTGCGAACCGGTTCGGTTCGCAACCCGCCCTCTCTCGTACGTGGTACGGATGGCCGGCTGCCGCGTACGGCGGAGGCGTCAGCGCATCTTTCCGCCGCGCGGCATCCGCATGCCCTTGGGCATCGGGCCCTTCGGCAGCGGCATGTTGCTCATCAGGTCGCCCATCGCGCGCAGCCGGTCGTTGGCGGCCGTCACCTGCGGGCCGGTCAGGACGCGCGGCAGCTTCAGCATCTTGGTGCGCACCTTCTTGAGCGGCACCTGGCCCTCGTCGTTGCCGACGATGATGTCGTGCACCGGTACGTCGACCAGGATGCGCGCCATCTTCTTCTTCTCGGCCGCGAGCAGCAGCTTCACCCGGTTCGGATTGCCCTCGCCGACCAGCACGATGCCCGCCTTGCCCACGGCGCGGTGGACGACGTCCTGGCTGCGGTTCATCGCGACCGCGGGTGTCGTGGTCCAGCCGCGGCCCACCCGGTCCAGCACCGCCGCCGCGGCGCCGGGCTGCCCCTCCATCTGCCCGAAGGCCGCGCGCTCGGCACGCCGTCCGAAGACGATCGCCATCGCGAGGAGGGCCAGCACGAAGCCCAGGATGCCCAGATAGATCGGGTGGTCGATCAGAAAACCGACCGCGAGGAGGACACCGAAGGTGACGATTCCCACACCCGCGACGACAAGACCGATCTTGGGGTCGGTCCGCCTGGTCATCTTGTAGGTCAGGGCGATCTGCTTGAGCCGCCCCGCGTTCTCGGCGCTGTCCGCGCCTTCAGTGTTTGCCTTCCTCGCCATGCACTGAAGTTTACGTGGCTCAAGAACGGTGGTCGGCCGCGGCCTCCAGTACGTACTCGGCCTCGACCCGGTCCTTGGCCCGGCGCCGGTCTTCGAGGACGGCCGTCCAGGCGTTGCGGCGGGCGGTCCGCTGGCCGCCGCTCAGCAACAGCGACTCGACGGCACGGAGAGCATGGGTGACGGAGGGGAGGGCGGTGGCGCGTACCGGCACGGCCTGCATCGTGGAAATCTCCTCGGAGCGGATGTGCGGACTGAGTGGCGTGGACTCAGCTGCCCGGGCCGGTCTGCCCGGGACTGCGTTGCGCGAAGTGGGCGGCGTGCGCCGGGTGCGGGAAGCGGCGCCGGCAGCGACCAGGAGAGCCGCTGCGCCGTGAGCACCCAGCGTCACTGCTCGGTGTTACCAGCGCATGACGGGTCGGTCAAACACCAATGAACCCTTGATCCGGGCGGAGCGCACGCCGACGCGGCCCATACGCGCCCCCGACCTGCGGGGAGCATAGGGGCCGCGTCGAATCGGCTATTACCGATCGGTAGCTTCTTGTGCTCGGATTCACACGGCGGGCGTCGCCGCGACGGCGCCGCGCCGCTCGATCGCCTGCTGGAAAAGACGGCCCGCGCGGTACGAGGAACGGACCAGCGGCCCGGACATCACGCCGGAGTAGCCGATCTCGTCGGCCTCCTCCTTCAGCTCCACGAACTCCTGCGGCTTCACCCAGCGCTCGACCGGGTGGTGCCGCACGGACGGCCGCAGGTACTGCGTGATCGTGATGAGCTCGCAACCCGCGCCGTACAGGTCCCGGAGCGCCTCGCTGACTTCCTCGCGGGTCTCGCCCATGCCGAGGATCAGGTTGGACTTGGTCACCAGACCGGCCTCACGGGCCCGCGTGATGACCTCCAGGGAACGTTCGTAACGGAAGCCGGGGCGGATCCGCTTGAAGATCCGCGGCACCGTCTCGACGTTGTGCGCGAGCACCTCGGGGCGCGAGGAGAAGACCTCGGCGAGCTGCTCGGGCACCGCGTTGAAGTCGGGGATCAGGAGCTCGACCTTGGTCCGGCCGGCCTCCCGCTCCGCGGTCAGCGCGTGGATCTGGCGCACGGTCTCCGCGTACAGCCAGGCACCGCCGTCCTCCAGGTCGTCGCGTGCGACGCCGGTGATGGTGGCGTAGTTCAGGTCCATCGTGACGACGGACTCGCCGACCCTGCGGGGCTCGTCCCGGTCCAGCGCCTGCGGCTTGCCCGTGTCGATCTGGCAGAAGTCGCAGCGCCGGGTGCACTGGTCGCCGCCGATGAGGAACGTGGCCTCGCGGTCCTCCCAGCACTCGAAGATGTTGGGGCAGCCGGCCTCCTGGCACACCGTGTGCAGGCCCTCGCTCTTCACGAGCTTCTGCAGCTGGTTGTACTCGGGGCCCATCTTCGCCCGGGTCTTGATCCACTCGGGCTTGCGCTCGATGGGGGTCTGGCTGTTCCGGACCTCAAGGCGCAGCATCTTGCGCCCGTCGGGTGCGACAGCGGACACTCCGGCACTCCCCTTTGCTTTCACTGCATTGGATTCTTCGGCGAACACCAGGGTACGCCCGTAGTTCAAACGGCTTTACGTGTGGCCAACCTGTGGCCGGCAGGGCCTATTCCCCGCCGGGCGTCCGGGCCGTCATGCCGTGGCCGCGGCATCCGCCGGGCGCTCGACGACGCGCGGGGCGAGCTCCGCGTTCTCCAGGACGTCCTTGAGGTGCTTCTCGGCCACCGGGAGCACATCGGCGATGGTGATGTCACGGCCCAGCTCGTACGCGAGCGACGTGACCCCCGCGTCCCGGATGCCGCACGGCACGATGCGGTCGAACCAGGTGTTGTCCGGGTTCACGTTGAGCGCGAAACCGTGCATGGTCACGCCCTTGGCCACCCGGATGCCGATCGCGGCCAGCTTGCGGTCCTCGCGGCGCTGGCCGGCGTTGGACGGCGCGTACTCGGGGCCGTTCAGCCGGGGGTCGAACTCCTCGTCCTGCAGCCGCGGGTCGAAGTCGAGGGAGAGGCCGCCGAGCGACGGGCGGTCCTCGACCGGATCGCCGAGCACCCAGACCCCGCTGCGGCCCTCGACCCGGGAGGTCTCCAGACCGAATTCCGCGGCGGTGCGGATCAGCGCGTCCTCCAGCCGGCGGACGTGCGCGACGACATCCACCGGCCTGGGCAGCTTCTGGATCGGATAGCCGACCAGCTGCCCGGGGCCGTGCCAGGTGATCTTGCCACCGCGGTCCACGTCGATGACCGGGGTGCCGTCGAGCGGGCGCTCACTGTCGGTCGTGCGCCGCCCCGCCGTATAGACGGGCGGGTGCTCCAGCAGCAGGCAGGTGTCCGGGACGGCGTCCTCGAATCTGGCCGCGTGCACCTCGCGCTGCTTCTGCCAGGCCTCCTGGTAGTCGACGGCTTCCTCGCCGAATCCCAGCCGGACGAACCGAAGTTCGGTCACGACAGATGCCTTCCTACTCGCGGTGCCGGGAGCCGGGGGTGCCCGGAGCCACGCCACCATGCACTGAATCACGCCCCGAGCCACTGTACGACCGGCCCCCGGGCGGCGGCCCGGCAGGTCCTTCCCGTCAGCGCCACCCCCAATCCTCACACGATCGGATGAAAGTGAAGCGAAGGTGCCTGCGGTCGCGACAGAGGCCGCTAAATTCGCGCCGTTCCATTAGGGCTGCCCGCCCGGCCCCGAAGGCAGGAGACCGTACAGCTGATGTCGGAACGACCTCCGCAGCGCACCCCCAACCGCCGACTCGCCTCGCTCATCGCCGAGGCCGGTTTCTCCAACGCCGGCCTCGCCCGAAGAGTGGACCAACTCGGTCTGGAGCACGGCCTCGACCTGCGGTACGACAAGACGTCCGTGACTCGCTGGCTGCGCGGTCAGCAGCCGCGCGGGACCACCCCCGCGCTGATCGCCGAGGTCTTCACCCGGCGGCTCGGGCGCCGCCTGTCCGCCCAGGATCTGGGCCTCGACGCGTGCGCCCCCGTCTACGCGGGCCTGGAGTTCGCGGCCACGCCGGCCGAGGCGGTCGACATCGTCAGCGGGCTGTGGCGGAAGGACTCGGGCAGCCATGCGGAGCTGCGCAAGATCGCCTTCACCCCGGCCGGGCTCGTCGTCCCCAGCCGGGACTGGCTGATCGGCCGGGCCGACGAGTGGGTGGGACGGGGGCCCGAGTCCGCCCCACCGGTGCCGGGCGGAGCCGCCGGGAGCCGTGCGGCCGGTGGTGCCCAGGCGACCGGTGGTGCGCGTGCGGCCGGCGGGCTCGGCAGGTCTGCCGGGAGCGGTGAGGCCGCAGGGGCGGCAGGGGCCTTCCGGGGCACGGGAACGGTGGAAGCCGCCGGGGCCGGTGGTCCGGCACGGACCGGTGGGCCCGGCGGAGCGCGGGGGACCGGGGCACCGGGGCTGCACGGCCCGCACGGCGCGCACTGGCCCGGCGGCAGCGGGCCCGGCGGTACGGGAACAGCCGGTGCGAGCACTCGGAACGGGGCCCGGGGACCCGTACCGTCCCGGCCCTCCGGACCGTCCGCGCCTCCCGGATCCCCCACCTCCCCGACCGCACCCGGCGTCCCGGGAGCAGGGCTGCCGGCCGCCCCCGGCGTCCCCCGGCAACGGCAGTCCGACCGCGGCTCCGGCCAGCGGGTCGGCGTGGGAGATGTCGCCGCCCTGCGCTCGGTCGGTGAACTCTTCCGCACCCTCGACAACGCCTACGGCGGCGGCCATGCCCGGCAGGCCCTCGTCCGGTACCTGGAGCACGAGACGGAACCGATGCTGCGCGGGACGTACGGCGAGGCGACCGGGCGCAGGCTCTTCTCCGCCGCCGCCGATCTGACCCGGCTGGCGGGCTGGACCTCGTACGACATCGCGGCCCACGGCCTCGCCCAGCGGTACTTCGTCCAGGCGCTGCGGCTCGCCCAGGCCGCCGGGGACCGCGCGTACGGCAGCTACGTCCTGATCACCATGAGCCGGCAGGCGGTCTACCTCGGGCACGGCAGGGAGGCGGTGCAGCTGGCCCGCGTCGCCCAGCAGGGCATCGGTTCGTCGGCGCCGCCCGTCGTCCAGGCCCTGCTGCACGCCGCCGAGGCACGCGGTCACGGGGTGCTCGGCGAGGCCAGGCCCTGCACCGCCTCCCTGGCACGGGCGGAACACGCCCTGGAGATCGCCCGCCACGGGGACGAGGTGCCGCACTGGGCGCGCTACTTCGACGAGGCCCAGCTCGCCGACGAGTTCGGGCACTGCCACCGGGATCTGCAGCAGTACAAGGCCGCGGCGCAGCACGCGGAGCGCTCCCTCCAACTGCGCGCCCCGGCGTACGCCCGCAGCAGGCTGTTCTGCCGGGTGGTGCTGGCCTGCGCGCGGCTCGGGCTCGGCGAGCTCGACCAGGCGTGCCTGCTCGGCGCCGAGGCGGCCCAGCAGGCGGCCGAGATGCGGTCGGTGCGCGCGACGGAATACGTCCGGGACTTCGAGCGCCGCCTGGAGCCCTACCGGGAGGCGGCCGCGGTGCGCGGGTACCGCGAACGGGTCGCCGCGCTGGGGTGAGCCCCCGCCCGCCCGTACCCCCGGGCGCACCCCCGCGCCCGCCGCCGCCCGCACCCCGCGCCCGCCCCCCTCCGGGCGCAAGGGGCGGCGGACTAGGCCGCTTCGGGGAGCGCCGCCGTCCCGCTCCCGTATCCCGGTCGTACGCCCAGGTCGGTGAGGATCGCCTCGGCCGCGCGGCGGCCAGAGAACAGGGCGCCCTGGACCGTGCTCGTGTCGCGGTGGTCGCCGCACACGTACAGACCGGCGAGCAGCCGGACGGGGCGGCGCAGATCGTGCGGGGCGGGCATCGCCGGGACCGCCTCCGGGTCGTGGTGGGCGGCCAGCAGCTCCCAGTCGTCGGTGGGGGTCCCGTACAGGGCGGCCAGGTGGGTGCGGACGGCGCGGTCCAGGTCGGGCGGCGGGGTGCCGAGTACCGTCGAGCTGATCAGGCTCCGGCCGTGCGGGGCGCGCGACGGGTCGACCGCGCTCATCACCGCGGTGTGCGCGACCGGGCCCGAGCGGTCGGCGTCCAGCAGCAGCGAGGCGCCGGTCGGCGGGGGAGCGGGGGCGGTGTGGTGAAGGACCGTCACGGGGTGGAAGGACGGCATGCGCAGGCCGGGCAGCAGCTCGGCGGCGGCGCCCGCGCCGGTCGCCAGCAGCAGGGAACGGCAGCCCAGTTCGCCGTGCTCCTTGGTGCGGACCGAGGTGATGTCGGCGGCCGTGACATGCACGCCCGTCCGTACGGTGCCCGGTGGCAGCGCCGCCGCGAGCAGTTCGGGCAGCCTCCCCGAACCGCCCGCGGGCACGCACATCCGGCCGCGTGCGTAGCCGCGCAGCGCGAGATCGGCGCACCGGCTGGACGTGGTGAGCTCCGGGTCGCTGAGCAGCGCGGAGAGCAGCGGACGCAGGAAGCCGTTGACCGTACGGGAGGGCAGGCCGCGGTGGGACAGGGCGGCGAGCGCGGTCTGTTCGGGCCGGGCCAGGATGCGGGCGGCCGGGGTGGCGGCGAGCCGGGCCAGGGCGGCGCCCAGCCGGGCCTGGTCGATCGGCCCGCCCATCGGCGGCCGGGGGGCGCTTGCCAGGGCGCGTGCTGCCTTGAATGCGCCCCGCGCGCCCCGTACATCGCCGGTCCGGTACTGACGGCCCTCGCTGTGGACGAGCACCCCCGGTGCGAAGGTGCGCAGTACGAGCCCTTCGAGGGCGGGCATCAGGCGGAGTTCCGGATACGAGGTGCTGAGCAGTGGGCCGATGCGGTCGAGCAGGAAGCCGTCCGTCTCGGTGGTGGTCATCCGGCCGCCGATCCGGGGGCCGGCCTCCAGGACGCTGACGCTTACCCCTGCGCTGGTCAGTCGGTGGGCGGCTGACAGACCGGCGATCCCGGCCCCGATGATGACGACGTCCGCGTGGTGTGCCGAGCTGAGCACGTGCCCCTCCCCGAGTCGGCGCAACTGCTGGGAGGCTCTTGCCCCCGACTGGCCCCCGGAATGCCCGAGTTCGCAAGGAGGCTAGGAGGGCGCCCGGTGCGGGCGCAGTCGCGCGCACCGGGGGCACCGTTGCACGGGGTCGCACGCCCGTCCGAATGCGCGGCGGACACGTGGGCCGGGGCCCGGCGGGACGGGCTCCGGCGCCTACTGGCGCGTAGCGCGTGCGCTCAGCGCAGCGCCGCGCGGATGGCCGCGTCGATTCCCGGGAAGGCGAACACGAAGCCCGAGTCCAGGAGCCGGCCCGGCAGCACCCGCTGGCTGCCCAGCACATCCGCGGCGAAGTCCCCGAGGGCGATCCGCAGGGCCGGAGCCGGGGCGGTGAAGAGTGTGGGGCGGCGCAGTACCCGTCCCATCGCGGCCGTCACCTCGCCATTGGTGACGGGGTCGGGGCCGGTCAGGTTCACCGGACCCGACAGCGACTCGGTGTCGAGGATGTGCCGCAGGGCCGCGACCTCGTCGTGCAGTGCGATGAAGCTCCAGTACTGGCGTCCGTTGCCCAGCCGCCCGCCGAGCCCCGCGCGGAACAGCGGGAAGAGCCGGCCCCAGGCCCCGCCCTCCCGCGCGACCACCAGGCCGGTGCGCGCGTGCACCGTCCGTACGCCCGCCTCCTCGGCGGCGGCCGTGGCCGCCTCCCACTCCACGCACACGGACGGCAGGAAGCCCTCGCCGGCCGGGGCGCTCTCGTCGACCGCGCGGTCGCCGGTGTCGCCGTAGTAGCCGATGGCCGACCCGGACAGCAGCACCTTCGGCGGTACGTCCAACGAGGCGACGGCCTCGGCGATCGCCGCCGTCCCGAGCACCCGGCTGTCCCGGATCTCCCGCTTGTACGCCGGTGTCCAGCGGTGGTCGCCGACGCCGGCCCCGGCGAGATGGACGACGGCGTCGCAGCCCACCAGGCCCGCGACATCGACGTACCGGCGCCCGGGATTCCACTCCACCTCGTCGCCGGCCCGCGCCGGGTGCCGCACCAGGCGTACGACCTCGTGCCCGTCGGCCCGCAGCGAGCGCACCAGCGCCGCTCCGATGAGTCCGGATGCTCCGGTGACAGCGATACGGGAGTGCGACATGGGGCCATCCTGCCGCAGGGGCCCCGGGCGCGCCTCACCCGCGGGGCCGGACGGCCCCGCGCGCGTCGCGATCCGCGCCGGGCGGCGAAACGGGGCTGACCGGGCGGGGGAGCCGTGGCACAGTGGCGCGCATGCCCGAGATTCACACCCGCCCGGCCCGCCCCGTCCGTCCCGCGGTTCTCGCCGACGAAGCCGCTCTCGGTGAACTCGACCGTTCCACCTGGTCGACGCTGCACGCGGTCATGCCGAGGCCGCAGCCGCCGTACGCGCCGTTCTTCGACGACCGCCACAGGCCCGAGGACATCCTCGTGGCCGAGGTGGAGAAGGTGTCCGGAGCGGTGTGCCTCGCCGGGTACCTCAGGCTGGTCCCGCCGACCCCGCTGGCCTGCAACGCCCATGTCCGGCAGATACAGGGCCTCGCCGTGGCCGACTGGGCGCGCGGCCGCGGTGTCGCCAGGACCCTGCTGCGGGCGGCGGTCGCGGCCGCGCGGAGCGACGGGGCGAACCGGATGACGCTCCGGGTGCTCGGGCACAACGCACCCGCGCGGGCCCTCTACGAGTCGGAGGGGTTCGCCGTCGAGGGTGTGCTGCCCGGTGAGTTCTTCCTCGGCGGGCGCTACGTCGACGACGTCATGATGGGCCGCTCGCTCGCCCCGTGACCCCCCGATTCCCGCTCAGCCCCTGAACAGCCGCATGCCGCCCATGAGTTGGTGCAGGCAGTGCACCGCCAGATCGGCGGGTGAGCCCGGTCCGCTCGCCGGTGCGTCCGTCTCGGCCCAGGCTTCCAGGGCGACGCGCACCGCGTCCGTGGCGGCGGCCGCGGCGAGCCGGACCTCCAGCGGATCCGCCCCCTCGCCCGCCAGCCGGGTCAGCACCGGCAGCAGTCGTTCCTCCGAATCCTGATTGACCCGGTACCAGACGGCACGCAGCGCCGGGTCCTCCCGCGCCGCCCGCAGCAGCCCGCGCGTCCAGCCGAGCTGTTCGGCGGCGTGCGCGTCGGGCATCCGCAGCGCCTCGGTGACCGCCCGTTCCAGGACCCCGGCGAGCGCCTCTCCCGGCTCGGCCGCTTCGAGCAGGGCCCGCCAGCGCTCGGCGCCGCCGGAGAGCAGCGGGCCCACCGCGTCCTGCTTGGAGCGGAAGTACCGGTAGAAGGTGCGCAGCGCGACGCCCGCCCGACGGGCGATGTCCTCCGCCGTGGTGCCGTCGGGCCCGCGCTCGGCGAAGAGCGAGGCGGCCGCGCGCGCGATGTCCAGCTGGGTCGCGGCCTTGCGGCGTTCGGTGAGGGACGGCTGACTCGGCTTCGGGCTCATTCCCGGGAGATTACCCCGGCAGGGGAGTGGTGTGCGCAGAATGACGTCATGGCAAAACGTGCCACTTGGGCGTACGGTGGACATCGATCGAGGCGGTGTCGAGCACGTTCGGACAGCCTCGGGACAGCAGTCACCGGGATCGGGAGAGAACAGAAATGAACCGTTACGAAGGCCGTCGCGCACTCATCACCGGTGGTGGTTCCGGCATCGGACAGGCCACCGTTCACCGCCTCCTCGCCGAGGGCGGCCAGGTCGTCGCGGCCGATGTCAACGAGGCCGGCCTGAACGCCACGTACGCGACGGCCGAGGCGAACGGCACCGCCGGCCGCCTCACCACCCTCGTCCTCGACATCTCGGACGAGTCCGCGGTACGGGCGGGCGTCGCCTCCGCCGTGGCCGCCCTCGGCGGGCTCGACGTGCTCGTCAACGCGGCCGGGATCCTGCGCTCCGAGCACACGCACAAGACGACGCTGGAGTTCTTCAACAAGATCCTCGCGGTCAACCTGACGGGCACGTTCCTGATGGTCCGTGAGGCGATACCGGCCCTGCTGGCGGGTGACGAGCCGGTCGTCGTGAACTTCTCCTCCACTTCGGCGAGCTTCGCGCACCCCTACATGGCGGCGTACGCGGCGAGCAAGGGCGGCATCCAGTCGATGACGCACGCGCTGGCGAGCGAGTACAGCAAGCAGGGGCTGCGGGTCGTCGCCGTCGCGCCCGGCTCGATCTCCTCCGACATGACCAGCGGCAACGGCCCGGGGCTGCCCGCCGATGCCGACATGTCGCTCTTCGCGAAGCTGTCCCCGGCGCTCGGGGCGGGCTTCGCCAGCCCGGACACGGTCGCGGGCGTCGTCGCGATGCTCGGATCGCAGGACGGGGCGTTCATCACGGGTACGGAGATCCGGATCGACGGCGGAACGCACTTCTGAGGCGGCGGCACCCGCTTGCGGTGCGACGGCGGGGCGGAGGGGCCGCGGGGTGGCGGGACGGTGCCACGGCGTCACAGAGTGGGCGCGGGGTGGCGGGACGGTGCCAGGCCCCGGGCGGGTTCAGCCGGCCCCGAACCGCTCCCAGAGCGCGGGGAAGCGTTCCGCCAGGGCCCCGTCGTCCTCAAGGCCGACAGGGGTGCCCGCCGGCTCGGTGGCCTGGGGAGGCAGGCCGAGGTCCGGGGCGACCACGCCGGTGAGCTGCTCGTACGCCTCGTCTGCGGCGTAGCCGAGATCCTCGGCCTCCCCGTCGACCTCCGCGTCGAAGTCGCCGAGAAGGTCGGCGAGGCTGTCCGGATCGTGCAGCGCGCCCTCGAAGACCTCCCGGCCCTGCCCGATCAGCCAGCAGCGGAAGAAGTCGAAGGCGTCGTCGCTCGCGCCGCCGAGCAGCACGGCGGCGGCGCCCCACAGGTCCCAGCGGTACGCGCGGTTGTAACGGGCCTCGAAGTGCCTGGCGAAATCCAGCACGGTTTCGGGATCGAGTCGCACCAGCCGTTCGACGAGCAGGTCGGCCTGGTCCTCGGGGTCGCCCTCGGCGGCCTCGCGGGTGCTGTCGACGATCTCCCAGAACTCCGTCTCGTCCATCACGGGACAAGCATCGGCCCCGGCGGCGGGCGACGCACGCGGACGCGGGGAAAAGGAACCCTCAGCGATAGAGGTCGCGCAGACGTTCGGCGGCCGCGACGAAACGGGCCCGCAGCGCGGCCGGTTCGAGGACTTCCGACTCCGGTCCGAGCAGGAGAAGTTGGCTGTATGCGACATCGAGGGACTCGACCGGCAGAGTGACCGTGAGCCACCCCTGCGTATCGGCCGGTCCCGCCGCCTCCAGCGCGTCGCGGACCGCCGAACGGTCCATCGCGTACGGCAGTCGGTGTACGCCCTGCGCCGACACCCGTACCGTCACCTCGGTACGCAGCAGCGAGCGGGCGAACTGCGCGGCCCGCTCGTCCCAGAACCCCGGCAGGTCGAACGCCTCGTCGCGCGCGAACCGCTCGTGGGACACCGCGACGGCCGAGAACCGGTCGATGCGGTACACCCGGAAGTCCTCCGCCACACGGGCGCAGAGATACCAGACCCCGGCCTTCAGGACGAGCCCGTACGGGGCCAGCTCCCGCTCCACCTCGCCGTCCCGGCCGCCGCGGCGGTAGCGGGCGTGGACGATCCGGTCGTCCCAGACCGCCTCCGCGACGGCGGGCAGCAGCTCCGGGGTGACCGGTTCCTGATACCAGCCGGGAGCGTCCAGATGGAAGCGCTGGGCGGCACTGGCGGAGGCGTCCCGCAGGGAGGGGAGCAGCGCCGCCGACACCTTGAGCCGGGCCGCGGACGCGGCGTCCTCCAGGCCCATCTCGCGCAGGGCGGACGGCAGCCCGGAGAGGAAGAGCGCCTCGGCCTCGTTGCGGGCGAGTCCGGTGAGGCGCGTGCGGTACCCGCCGACCAGCCGGTAGCCCCCGGCCCGGCCCCGGTCCGCGTACACCGGGACACCCGCCTCGGAGAGCGCCTGGGCGTCCCGGGTGACGGTCCGCTCGGACACCTCCAGCTCCTGGGCGAGCTCGGCGGCGGTCATGGCGGGGCGGGACTGCAGGAGCAGCACCATTTTGATGAGACGGGCAGCACGCATACGGCCATTGTGGCCGGGAGCCACATGCCGCCCTCCCTCGCGGGGCGGCCCGGAAGACGCCCTCGGCCGCCGGACGGGTCCGGTCCCCGGGCCCGCCGGGCGGATCGGCGGCCGGGCGCACCCGGCCGCCGCCTCACGTCACAGCCCGTACCGCTCCCGGGCGTCCTTGACCGCGGACGCGGTCACCTCGCCGCGGCGGGCCAGCTGGGCCAGGGCCGCGACCGTGATCGACTGGGCGTCGACGCCGAAGTGGCGGCGGGCCGCGTCGCGGGTGTCGGAGAGACCGAAACCGTCCGTGCCGAGCGAGGACCAGTCCTGCTCCACCCACTGGCTGATCTGGTCCGGGACCTGCCGCATCCAGTCGCTGACCGCGAGGACCGGGCCCGGTGCGCCCTCCAGCGCCTGGGTCACGTACGGCACCCGCTGCTCACCGCGGAGCAGCGCCTCGTCGCACTCCAGCGCCTCGCGGCGCAGCTCGCCCCACGAGGTGGCGGACCAGACGTCGGCCGTGATGCCCCAGTCCGCGGCCAGCAGCTCCTGTGCCTCCAGGGCCCAGTGGATCGCCGTGCCGGAGGCCAGCAGCTGGACGCGCGGGGCGTCCGCCGCCGCGGGCGTGCCTTCCTTGAAGCGGTAGAGGCCCTTGACGATGCCCTCCTCGACGCCTTCCGGCATCGCGGGCTGCGGCTTCGGCTCGTTGTAGACCGTCAGGTAGTAGAAGACGTCCTCGGCCTCGGGGCCGTACATCCGGCGCAGACCGTCCTTGACGATCACCGCGATCTCGTACGCGAACGCCGGGTCGTAGTTGAGCGCGGCCGGGTTCGTGGACGCGATCAGGTGCGAGTGGCCGTCCGCGTGCTGGAGGCCCTCGCCCGTCAGCGTCGTACGGCCCGCCGTGGCACCGACCACGAAGCCGCGGCCGAGCTGGTCGCCGAGCTGCCAGAACTGGTCGCCCGTACGCTGCCAGCCGAACATCGAGTAGAAGATGTAGAAGGGGATCATCGGCTCGCCGTGCGTCGCGTACGACGTGGACGCGGCGATGAAGTCGGCCATCGCGCCGGCCTCGGTGATGCCCTCGTTGAGGACCTGGCCGTCCTTGGCTTCCTTGTAGTACATCAGCTGGTCGCGGTCGACCGGGTCGTACGTCTGCCCCAGCGGCGAGTAGATGCCGGCCGACGGGAACAGCGCCTCCATGCCGAAGGTGCGCGCCTCGTCGGGGACGATCGGAACCCAGCGCCTGCCGGTCTCCTTGTCCCGCATCAGGTCCTTGGCCAGGCGTACGAACGCCATCGTGGTGGCCAGCTCCTGCTTGCCGGAGCCCTTCTTCAGCGCGGCGAACGCACGCTCGTCGGGCTCGGGCAGCGCCACCGCGTGGACCCGGCGGGCCGGGGCGGGACCGCCGAGGGCGGCACGGCGCTCCTGGAGGTAGCGGACCTCGGGGGAGTCGGCGCCCGGGTGGCCGTACGGCACCAGGCCCTCGTCGAGTTTCGAGTCCGGGATCGGCAGCTCCAGCAGGTCCCGCATGGCGCGGAACTCCTTGCCGGAGAGCTTCTTCATCTGGTGGTTGGCGTTGCGCGACTCGAAGCCGGGGCCGAGCGTGTAGCCCTTCACCGTCTGGGCCAGGATCACGGTCGGCGCGCCCTTGTGCTCGACGGCCGCCTTGTACGCCGCGTACACCTTGCGGGCCTCGTGGCCGCCGCGCGAGGTGTGGAAGCACTCGGCGATCTTCGCGTCGGTGAGCAGCTTCGCCAGCTCGGCGAGCGCGGGCTCGGCGCCGAAGAAGTGCTCGCGTATGTACGCGACGTCGCGGGTGGCGTACGTCTGGAACTGCGCGTCCGGGACCGCCCGGAGCCGGCGGACCAGCGCCCCGGTGGTGTCCAGCTGGAACAGCTCGTCCCAGGCGTTGCCCCAGAGCGTCTTGACGACGTTCCAGCCGGCGCCGCGGAACGCGCCCTCCAGCTCCTGGACCACGCGGAAGTTGGCGCGGACCGGGCCGTCGAGGCGCTGCAGGTTGCAGTTGATGACGAAGGTCAGGTTGTCGAGCCGCTCACGCGCCGCGAGGGCGAGGGCCGCGGTCGACTCGGGCTCGTCCATCTCGCCGTCGCCGAGGAAGGCCCAGACGTGCGAGTCCGACGTGTCCTTGATGTTGCGGTTGGCCAGGTAGCGGTTGAAGCGCGCCTGGTAGATCGCCGAGAGCGGGCCGAGGCCCATCGACACGGTGGGGAACTCCCACAGCCAGGGCAGCCGCCGCGGGTGCGGGTAGGACGGCAGGCCGTCGCCGCCCGCCTCCTGGCGGAAGTTGTCGAGCTGCTGCTCGCCGAGCCGGCCGTCGAGGAAGGCGCGGGCGTAGATGCCGGGGGAGGCGTGGCCCTGGATGTAGAGCTGGTCGCCGGAGCCGTCCCCCTCCTTGCCGCGGAAGAAGTGGTTGAAGCCGGTCTCGTACAGCCAGGCCGCCGAGGCGAAGGTGGCGATGTGGCCGCCGACGCCGAGCCGGGAGCCGCGGGTGACCATCGCGGCCGCGTTCCAGCGGTTCCAGGCGGTGATCCGGGACTCCATCTCCAGGTCGCCGTCGAACGCGGGCTCGGCGGCGGTCGGGATGGAGTTGACGTAATCGGTCTCCAGCAGCTTGGGCAGCGCGAGACCGGCGCCCTCGGCGTGCTGGAGCGAGCGGCGCATCAGGTACGCGGCGCGGTGCGGGCCCGCGGCCTTGGTGACGGCATCCAGGGAGGCCGCCCATTCGGCGGTCTCCTCGGGGTCACGGTCCGGGAGCTGATCGAGCTCGCTCGGAAGCTTTCCTACGGGGTCGGTCATGATCGCCGCCTTCCGGAGTGGAGGGGGGTGGAGAAAGGCCCTGGCTGGCAGGACAGGGCGATGGGGCCGGTGGGCCCGCGAAGTGAACTCTAAGTCGCCGATCGATGATCGATCAAAGGATGAATGGCAAAACTTCTCGATGTGAAGAAAGTGGCATTCGGTGCCGCGGAACCGGGCACGGAGTGACGGGATTTAGCGCGCAAAAGGGGCGCCCACCTGCACAGACGAGCGCCCCCGGCGACAGATGCGTACGCGTCTCGGGCGCGAGGAACGCCCGCGACTCGGGTGCGGGAGACGTACGCCCCCAGGTGCGGGGAACGTACGCGTCTGGGGCACAAGGAACGTACGACCCCCGGGTGCGGGGACCGTATGACCCTCGGCCCGTGGCGGGTACCTTCCTCAGGCGCGCGGGGCGCAGCCGAGTACATGGGCCTTGACCAGCACCCCGATGTCCGGGTCCTTCCGCAGGAACGCCTCGATGAGCGCCTCGTGCTCCTCCGCGTACGACTTCTGCACCGTGCCCAGCCAGCGGATCGACAGGGCGGTGAACACCTCGATGCCCAGCCCCTCCCAGGTGTGCAGCAGCACGGCGTTCCCGGCGGCCCGCACCATCTCGCGGTGGAACGCGACGGTGTGCCGCACCTGCGCCTCGCCGTCGGCCAGCCGGTCCGCCCGGTAGAGCGCCGCCACGTGCGGCGCGAGGCGCGAACAGTCCTCGCCGAGCGCCGGAGCCGCCAGTTCCGCGGCGATCTGCTCCAGACCGGCCCGTACCGGATAGCTCTCCTCCAGATCGGCCGCGGTGAGATTGCGGACCCGTACGCCCTTGTTGGGCGCCGACTCGATCAGCCGCAGCGTCTCCAGCTCCCGCAGCGCCTCGCGCACGGGCGTCTGGCTGACCTCCAGCTCGGTGGCGATCCGGCGTTCCACGATTCGTTCGCCCGGCTTCCAGCGCCCGCTGACGATCCCGTCCACGATGTGCTCGCGGATCTGTTCGCGCAGCGAGTGGACGACGGGCGGGGTCATGAGGGGCTCCTTCGGGGCAAACCGGTGCTGTCCGCACCATCACGGCTGCCGGGGCGACCGGTGGTGTCTAGACAATACGGCGGCGCCCCCGTCCGGAAAGGATCCGGACGGGGGCGCCGCTGGTGAGGCTGGTTACAACCGTGGTGCTCAGAGGCCGAGCTCGACCTCGAACTCACCGGCCTCCAGGATCGCCTTGACCGCGGTCAGGTAGCGGGCGGCGTCCGCGCCGTCCACCAGACGGTGGTCGTAGGAGAGCGAGAGGTACGTCATGTCGCGCACCGCGATCGTCTCGCCGAGGTCCGGGTGGTCGATGACCACCGGGCGGCGGACCGTGGCACCGATGCCCAGGATGGCTGCCTGGTTCGGGGGCACGATGACGGTGTCGAACAGCGCACCGCGGGAGCCGGTGTTGCTGATGGTGAAGGTGGCACCGGACATGTCGTCCGGCGTCAGGCCGCCACCGCGGGCCTTGCCGGCCAGCTCGGCGGTCTTCTTCGAGATGCCGGCGATGTTCAGGTCGCCCGCACCCTTGATGACCGGGGTCATCAGACCCTTCTCGGCGTCCACGGCGATGCCGATGTTCTCCGAGTCGAAGTACGTGATGGTGCCCTCGTCCTCGTTGATCCGGGCGTTGACGACCGGGTGGGCCTTCAGCGCCTGGGCCGCCGCCTTCACGAAGAACGGCATCGGGGACAGCTTGACGCCCTCGCGGGCGGCGAACGCGGCCTTCGCCTGGTTGCGCAGCTTCATCAGCTTGGTGATGTCGACCTCGACGACCGAGGTCAGCTGGGCCTGCGAGTGCAGAGCCTTCATCATGTTGTCGCCGATGACCTTGCGCATGCGGGTCATCTTGACCGTCTGACCGCGCAGCGGGGACGCCTCCAGCTTCGGCGCCTTGGAGGCGGCGGGCGCCCCGGCGACCACGGCGGCGGGGGCCGCGGCAGCGGCGGCGGCCCTGGCGGCCTCCGCGGCGGCGACGACGTCCTGCTTGCGGATACGGCCACCGACGCCGGAGCCCTTGACCGCGCCCAGGTCGACTCCGCTCTCGGAGGCGAGCTTGCGGACCAGCGGCGTGACGTACGCGCCGTCGTCACCGGAGGCCGCGGCCGGGGCGGCCGGGGCAACGGGGGCGGCGGGGGCGGCCGGAGCCGGAGCGGCGGCGGGCGCCGGAGCAGCCGGGGCCACCGGGGCCGGAGCGGCGACCGGGGCCGCGGGCGCCACCGGTGCCGGTGCCGGTGCGGGGGCGGCCGGGGCAGGAGCGGCCGGGGCAGCCGGTGCCGGAGCCGGAGCGGCGGCGGGCGCCGGAGCGGCCGGAGCCGGGGCAGCGGCCGGAGCGGCACCCGGGGCACCGATGACGGCGAGCTTGGCGCCGACCTCGGCGGTCTCGTCCTCGGCGACGACGATCTCCAGCAGCACACCGGAAACCGGGGCCGGGATCTCGGTGTCGACCTTGTCCGTGGAGACCTCCAGGAGGGGCTCGTCCTCCGTGACCTCCTCGCCGACCTCCTTCAGCCAGCGGGTGACGGTGCCCTCGGTGACGCTCTCGCCGAGCGCCGGGAGGGTGACGTCGGTACCGGCCGCGCCACCGGCCGGTGCGGCGGCCGGAGCCTCGGCCACCGGGGCCGGGGCCGGGGCAGCGGCGGCGGGGGCCTCGGCGACCGGTGCCGGTGCCGGTGCCGGTGCGGCCACCGGCTCGGCGGCCGGTGCCGCGGCGGCAGGGGCCGCACCCGTGCCGTCGTCGATGACGGCCAGCTCGGCGCCGACCTCGACGGTCTCGTCCTCGGCGACCTTGATCGCGGCGAGGATGCCGGCCGCGGGGGCCGGGATCTCGGTGTCGACCTTGTCGGTCGAAACCTCGAGCAACGGCTCGTCGGCCTCGACGCGCTCGCCCTCGGCCTTCAGCCAGCGGGTGACAGTGCCCTCGGTGACGCTCTCGCCGAGCGCCGGAAGGGTTACGGAAACCGACATGGTTTCAGTTGCTCCTTACGAAAGTGCGGAAGTGGTCGGTCGTCGCGCCCGGTCGACTGATCAGTCGTGGGAGTGCAGGGGCTTGCCGGCCAGGGCCAGGTGGGCCTCGCCCATCGCCTCGTTCTGCGTCGGGTGTGCGTGGATCAGCTGCGCGACCTCGGCGGGCAGCGCTTCCCAGTTGTAGATCAGCTGGGCTTCGCCGACCTGCTCGCCCATACGGTCACCGACCATGTGGACGCCGACCACGGCACCGTCCTTGACCTGGACGAGCTTGATCTCGCCCGCGGTCTTGAGGATCTTGCTCTTGCCGTTGCCCGCGAGGTTGTACTTCAGAGCGACGACCTTGTCCGCGCCGTAGAGCTCCTTGGCCTTGGCCTCGGTGATGCCCACGGAGGCGACCTCGGGGTGGCAGTACGTCACCCGCGGGACACCGTCGTAATCGATCGGAACGGTCTTCAGACCGGCCAGCCGCTCCGCCACCAGGATGCCCTCGGCGAAGCCGACGTGCGCGAGCTGGAGCGTCGGGACCAGGTCACCCACGGCCGAGATGGTGTCCACATTGGTCTGCATGTACTCGTCGACCAGGACGTAGCCGCGGTCCGTCGCGACGCCGGCCTCCTCGTAGCCCAGGCCCTGCGAGACCGGGCCGCGGCCGATGGCGACCAGCAGCACCTCCGCCTCGAAGGTCTTGCCGTCGGCGAGGGTCACGCGGACGCCGTCCTGCGTGTACTCGGCGCTCTGGAAGAACGTACCGAGGTTGAACTTGATGCCGCGCTTGCGGAAGGCGCGCTCAAGAAGCTTCGAGCTGTTCTCGTCCTCGACCGGGACGAGGTGCTTCAGGCCCTCGATGATCGTGACGTCGGTGCCGAAGGAGGTCCACGCCGAGGCGAACTCGACGCCGATGACGCCGCCGCCCAGCACGATCGCGGACTTCGGGACGCGGTCGAGCTTCAGCGCGTGGTCCGAGGAGATGATGCGGTTGCCGTCGATCTCCAGGCCCGGCAGCGACTTCGGCACGGAGCCGGTCGCGAGCAGCACGTGGCGGCCCTGGACACGCTGGCCGTTCACATCCACCGAGGTGGGGGAGGAGAGCCGTCCCTCACCCTCGATGTAGGTGACCTTGCGCGAGGCGATGAGACCCTGAAGACCCTTGTACAGGCCCGAGATCACGTCGTCCTTGTACTTGTGGACGGCCTCGATGTCGATGCCCTCGAAGGTGGCCTTGACACCGAACTGGTCGGCCTCGCGCGCCTGGTCGGCGATCTCGCCGGCGTGCAGCAGGGCCTTCGTGGGGATGCAGCCGTTGTGCAGGCAGGTGCCGCCGACCTTGCCCTTCTCGATCAGAGCGACGTCCAGGCCCAGCTGCGCTCCGCGCAGGGCCGCGGCGTAACCGCCGCTACCACCGCCGAGGATCACTAGGTCGAAAACGGTGCTGGCGTCGTTCGCCACGTCACGTCCTCCATGCATGTGCGCCGTACGCCGGGCCCCGTCGCTGGGGGATGACCGGCCGGTCGGCTGGTGTTCGGCCGCTTTTGTTATTCGGCCCTGTGGTGGGGGCCCTGTCCTGCCGAGAACCCATCTTCGCACTTGTTGACGGTGGGCGGGACGCGGGGCCCGGGTCTGAGACGGATGATCATCCGTCTCGCGTGGTTACCGCTGCGTAGAGACGTACGGATTTCGTTGAGAGCGAAAACGGCCGGATCAGTGCCGCGATGCCAGGAGGAGAACACCTGCGGCCCCGGACGTATGCCCGGGGCCGCAGGTCAGCCGTGACCTCAGCCGAGGTCTCCGGCCGCGGTGCGCTCGGCCAGCTTCACCAGCGTGCGGACCGCGGAACCGGTGCCGCCCTTCGGTGTGTAGCCGTACGGTGCGCCCTCGTGGAAGGCCGGGCCCGCGATGTCCAGGTGCGCCCAGGCGATGCCCTCGCCCACGAACTCCTGCAGGAACAGACCGGCCACCAGGCCGCCGCCCATCCGCTCGCCCATGTTGGCGATGTCGGCGGTCGGGGAGTCCATGCCCTTGCGCAGGTCGGCGGGGAGCGGCATCGGCCAGGAGGCCTCGCCGGCCTCCTCGGCGATCTCGTGGATGGAGGTCCGGAAGGCGTCGTCGTTCGCCATGATGCCGAAGGTGCGGTTGCCCAGCGCCAGCACCATCGCGCCGGTCAGGGTCGCCACGTCGACGATCGCGTCCGGGTTCTCCTCGGAGGCGCGGGTCAGCGCGTCGGCGAGGACGAGCCGGCCCTCGGCGTCCGTGTTGAGGACCTCGACGGTCTTGCCGCTGTACATGCGCAGCACGTCACCGGGGCGGGTGGCGTTGCCCGACGGCATGTTCTCGGCGAGCGCCAGCCAGCCGGTGACATTGACCCGGAGGCCCAGACGGGCGGCCGCGACGACGCTCGCGAACACGGCGGCGGCGCCGCTCATGTCGCACTTCATCGTCTCGTTGTGGCCGGCCGGCTTCAGCGAGATGCCGCCCGAGTCGTAGGTGATGCCCTTGCCGACCAGGGCCAGGGTCTTCTCCGCCTTCGGGTGCGTGTAGGCGAGCCTGACCAGGCGCGGGCCGTGGGTCGAGCCCTGGCCGACGCCCAGCAGGCCGCCGAAGCCGCCCTTGACGAGCGCCTTCTCGTCGAGGACCTGCACCTTGATGCCGTGCTCCTTGCCCGCGGCGGTGGCCACGGCGGCGAAGGACTCCGGGTACAGGTCGTTCGGCGGGGTGTTGATCAGGTCGCGGGCGCGGTTGATCTCCTCGACGACCGCGAGGGCGCGGTCGGCGGCCGCCTTGAACGCCTTGTCGCGCGGCTTGGCGCCGAGCAGGGCGACCTCGCCGAGCGGGCCCTTCGGGCCGTTGCCGTTCTTCTTGCCCTTGGGGGCCAGCTTGTCCTCGCCGCCCTGGTACGCGGTGAAGGCGTACGCGCCGAGGAGCGCGCCCTCGGAGACCGCCCCGGCGTCCTCGGCGGAGGCGATGGGCAGCGCGAAGCCGGCCTTCTTCGCACCGGCGAGGGCGCGGGCGGCCGCGCCCGCGGCCCGCCGCAGCGCCTCGGCGTCGTACGCCGCGTCCTTCTCCGGGACGGGGCCGAGGCCGACCGCGATGACGACCGGGACCTTGAGGCCGTCGGGCGCGGGGAGCTTGGTCACCTCGCCCTCGGCACCTGCGGCGCCCAGGGCCTCCAGGACGGTGGCGAGCTTTCCGTCGAACGCCTTGTCCACGGCCTCGGCGCCCGGTGCGAGGACCAGGTCCCCAGACTTGGATCCAGCGCCCTTGGCGACGCCGACGACGAGTGCGTCGGCGCGCAGCGTCGCCGCACCGGCAGTGCTGAGAGTGAGAGCAGTCACGGTGGTGAAATCTCGCTTCCGTTGAGTTCGTTGTCGGTCGAGGGGTGGGCCGACCGTGCCCGGCGCATCGTAGACGCCGCCGCAATGTGCCGGGAATGAGCCTACGCGCGCCATTGCTGCGGGATCACGGCGGCGGGCCGTCGATGGCCTGTTGTGGTGTCCCGGCCGCGGTTCCGGGCGGCGGGAGCCGGGCCCGTGCGACGGGAACGGACCGTGGAAGTAGGGTCGTTGCCGGTGTTGGACCTACGGGGGGAGAACCATGCACGTCCGCGGGGCTGCGCGCCCGGCGCGACCGGGAACGGTGCTGCCGGTCACCGTGCTGATGCTGCTGGTCCTGCTGACCGGCTGCACCTCGGCGCCGGAACAGGGCCCGCGGGGCCACTGGCGGCCGGAGCCGGGCATCGGCTGGCAGTGGCAGCTCTCCGGCCGGCTCGACCCCACGGTGGACGTCCCGGTCTACGACATCGACGGCTTCGAGCACGAGGCCCCGGCCGTCGCCGATCTGCACCGCCGGGGCCGCAAGGTGATCTGCTACCTCTCCACCGGCGCCTGGGAGGACTTCCGCCCGGACGCGGGCGAGTTCCCCGCCTCGGTGCGGGGGAAGGGCAACGGCTGGGAGGGGGAGCGGTGGCTCGACATCCGCCGCACGGACGTCCTGGGGCCGCTGATGGAGGCGCGGATCGCGATGTGCGCGAAGAAGGGTTTCGACGCGGTGGAACCCGACAACATGGACGGCTACCGCAACCGCACGGGCTTCCCGCTGACCGCCGCCGACCAGGTGCGCTACAACCGGCTCATCGCCCGTATCGCCCACCGCCACGGACTCGCCGTCGGCCTGAAGAACGACCTCGGCCAGATCCCGGAACTGGTGCCGGACTTCGACTTCGCGGTCAACGAGCAGTGCGCGCAGTACCAGGAGTGCGAGGCCCTCACGCCGTTCGTGAAGGCGGGCAAGGCCGTCTTCCACGTGGAGTACGAACTGCCGGTCGCCCGGTTCTGCGCCGCGTCGCAGCGGCTGGGGCTCAGTTCGCTGCGGAAGAAGTACGAACTGGGTGTGTGGCGCCAGGCGTGCCCCGAGGCGCGCACCTAGAAACGTACGGCCCTAACCGAGCGCCAGCACCACCAGGGCCGCCGTCGCCGCCGTCTCCGCCAGCGCGCCGAAGACATCGCCGGTCACCCCGCCGAAGCGCCGTACGCAGTGCCGCAGCAGGAGTTGGGCGGCGCCGAGCGCGGCCAGGGCGGCGAGGGCGTGGTGCAGCGCCCCGTACCCGCCGAAGAGCGCCCCGGCACCCGCGCAGGCCGCGACCGCGACGGCCCCGACCGCCACCGCGGCCCGCACCGTGACCGTCCCGGCCACCGCCGCGCCCAGCCCTTCCGGACGGGCCGCCGGTACGCCCTGACGGGAGGCCAGCGTGAGCGCCAGCCGGGCGGTGACCGCGGCGACGGCCGCCGCCACCGCGCCGCGCGCCCAGCTCTGCCCGTACAACTGGTCGAGTACCGCGACCTGGGCCAGCAGCACGAACAGCAGGGTGATCACGCCGAACGGCCCGATGTCCGACTGCTTCATGATCCGCAGGGCGTCGTCGGCGGGTCTGCCGCTGCCCAGGCCGTCGGCGGTGTCCGCGAGACCGTCCAGGTGCAGCCCCCTGGTCAGCACCGCGGGCACGGCCGCGGAGGCGACCGCGGCGAGCAGCGGACCGGAGCCGAGCAGCAGCGACAGGGCGCCCGGTACCGCGGCGAGGATCCCCACGACGAGACCGGCGAGCGGCGCGCACATCATCCCGGTACGGGCGGTACCGCGGTCCCAGCGGGTGACGCGGACGGGAAGCACGGTCAGGGTGCCGAAGGCGAAGCGCAGGCCGTGGCTGTTCAGGGA
Source organism: Streptomyces sp. NPDC087845 (assembly GCF_044742755.1). Lineage (NCBI taxonomy): Bacteria > Bacillati > Actinomycetota > Actinomycetes > Kitasatosporales > Streptomycetaceae > Streptomyces > Streptomyces sp. NPDC087845. Next base: position 396,624 of record NZ_JBIUVC010000007.1, on the reverse strand, counting down.
GGTCACGGCGCGCAGGCTAATCGCTGTGACGGACCGATAGATTGGTCGTAACACGACAGACCATGGCAAAAGCGTCCTATCAGGAGTGGGTGGCATGGGTCACTGGTTCGATCAGAACATCGTCGAGCCGGGGAAGCTGCCGCTGCTCCTCGCCCTGGCCGCCTTCGTGCTCACCTTCGCCGTCACCCGGTTCATCACCCGGATGATCAGGGCGGGGAAGGGGCCGTTCCGCAACATCACGCCCGGCGGAGTGCATGTCCACCACGTGGTGCCCGGTGTGGTGCTGAGCGTCGTCGGCGGCTTCGGGGCGGTCGCCAGTAGTCGCCACGGGGTGACCGCGGGGGTCTGTGCGGTGATCTTCGGCACGGGCGCGGGGCTGGTGCTGGACGAGTTCGCCCTGATCCTCCACCTCGACGACGTGTACTGGACCGAGGAGGGCCGCCAGAGCGTGGAGGTCGTGGTCCTCACCGCGGCGCTGGTGCTGCTGGTCCTGGCCGGATTCTCACCGCTCGGCGTGAACGAACTGAGCAGTGACGAGCAGCAGGGCAGGCTCGGGGTCGTCCTGACCCTGGCCATCAACTTCTGCTTCGTGCTGATCTCCCTGTTCAAGGGCAAGGCGCGGCTCGCCGTCGTCGGCACCCTCGTCCCGTTCGTCGCGCTGATCGGGGCGATCCGGCTGGCCCGGCCGACCTCGATGTGGGCGAGGCGCTTCTACCGCAACCGCCACCGCGCCCGTGCCCGGGCGGTGCTGCGCGCCTACCACCACGATGTGCGCTGGATGGGCCCGCGGCGCAGATTTCAGGACCTGATCGGCGGGGCACCGGACCGGGCTCCGGTCTCCGGACGCAAACCCTGATCCCGGCGGCGCAGATCCCGGTGCCGGTGCCGGCTCACCGTGACGGCGCACAGCACGAGCACCGCGGCGATCGCCGCCAGATGCTCCTTGCCGGCCAGATTGTTCTTGAGGACCATCTCGACCGCCATCGCCGCGATCACCAGCGCCCCGGTGAACCAGGCCCGGTAGAGGCAGCACACGTAGACGGCGAGACCGACCACCGCCGCCGACGGGCCGGTGTCCACGATCCGGGCGTCGGTGGCGGGCAGCCCGAACAGCCCGTCCGGGCCGAGCGCGACGCCGATCCGCGCGTACAGCGTCCCGGCCAGCGTCGCGGTGTACGCGATCATGAGCGTGCGCCACCGGCCCAGGCAGATCTCGGCGGTCCCGAACACCATCAGGATCTGCCCCAGCGCGCCCCACACCGGCAGGTCCAGCGCCGGGACGAACAGCGACAACGGGGTACGCAGCAGGGCCTGCCACAGCGGGTCCTCGGCCCGTACGGCCCCGAGTTCGCGCACCGCGCCGAAGCCCCACGCCTGGTTCTGCACGGCGTGGAGCAGCGCCGTCAGGCAGACCGCGGCGAGCGTCATCGGGACCGCCCGCAGCCGGGAGGCGGTGAGCCCCGCGCGTACGGTGACGACGAGCGGACCCCATTCGTGACGGGCTGCCCCGCGCAGCGCCCGTACGGGTCTCATCCACCGGCCCCGAGGTGCGAGCGGTGCAGCCACTTGGGCAGACCGGGCGCCTCCAGGAACCCTTCGGCACGGCCCGCGGCGAGGCCGATGCGCAGCAGGTCGGAGCTCTTCTCGAAGAGCATGAAGCGCGGCTCCCAGATCGGTCGGTACTTGGCGTTCGCGCGGTAGAGCGACTCGATCTGCCACCAGCGCGAGAAGAAGCTGAGCATGGAGCGCCACAGCCTCAGCACCGGTCCGGCGCCGAGTCGTGAACCCCGCTCGAAGACGGACCGGAACATCGCGAAGTTCAGTGAGACCTGGGTGATCCCGATCTCTTCGGCGCGCTGCAGGAGTTCGATGACCATGAACTCCATCAGGCCGTTCTCGGAGTCCCGGTCGCGGCGCATCAGGTCCAGCGAGAGGCCGTTCGGCCCCCACGGCACAAAGCTCAGCACGGCGCGCAACTCGCCGGGCGCGCCGCCCTCTTCGGCGTCCGCGCCGTCCTTTCCGGTGGGTGCGTCGCGGCATTCGAGCATCACGCACTGCCCGTCGGCCGGATCGCCGAGCCGGCCCAGCGCCATGGAGAAGCCGCGCTCGGTCGCCCCGTCGCGCCAGTCGTCGGCGCGCCGCACCAGTTCCGCCATCTCGTCGTCGGGGATGTCGGCGTGCCGGCGCACGGTCACCTCGTACCCGGCGCGCCCGACCCGGTTGTACGCCTGGCGCACGGTCCGCATCGCCCGCCCTTCGAGGGTGAACTCGGCGGTCTCCACGATCGCCTCGTCGCCCAGTTCCAGGGCGTCCAGGCCGTGCCGCGCGTACACGGTGCCGCCCTCTTCGCTCACCCCCATCACCGCCGGGATCCAGCCGTGCTCGCGGGCCTCGGCCAGCCACGGCTCGATCGCCCCCGGCCAGGCCTCCGGGTCGCCGATGGGATCACCGGAGGCGAGCGAGACCCCGCCGACCACCCGGTAGGCGACGGCGGCCTTCCCGGTCGGTGACCAGACGACGCTCTTCTCCCGGCGCAGCGCGAAGTAGCCGAGCGAGTCCCGGTCGCCGTGCTTGTCGAGCAGCGCCCGCAGCCGCGCCTCGTCCTCGGGGGTGATCGGGTCGACGGCCCGGCGGGACCGGAACGCCGCGTACACGACGGCGATCAGCAGCAGGGTGGAGAGGATGTTGATCGTGACGTTGACCCAGCCGGGCGTGTGGATCCCGGGGAAACCGGTGTCGTTGGCGGCGATCGAGACCAGCCGCAGGGCGCCGTAGCGCCAGCGGTCCAGGAAGGACGAGCGGAAGCCGTCGTGCGCGGTGTTGGTGAGGGTGACCAGGCCCGCGGCGATCAGCGAGGTGGTCAGCAGGCCGCCGGCCGCGACGGCGGCCGCCAGCTTCGGGTTGGACCGGTCGCCCTTCGCGTAGAACTCACGCCGGCCGAGGGCGAGCGCCAGGACGAATACGGCGGTCAGCGCCAGCGAGATCCAGTTCTGTGGGTACTGCCGGACCTCCGGGAACGGGATCACCAGGGCGAAGAGGAGCAGCAGAAGACTGCTCACCACCATGTTCACGATCCAGGCGGCCCGCTTGCGGCGGCGCATGGTGATCGCGAGGAAGAGTGCGACCACCCCGGAGGAGAAGCCTGCGGTGAGCAGGTACGGGGTGAAGTAGTTCGCGGTGTTGTGGCGGCGCAGATCATTGCCGAAGCTGACCCAGACGGCGCTCAGGAAATTGATGAACGACACCACGCGCAGATACCAGATGGCGAACGCGGCACTGCGCCGCGACCGGTCGGTGCTCGGTGCACGGGTGCTGTCTCGCCCGGTTTCGTCGGTGGCCAATCGGACCTCTCCCATGAAAAGCGATCATATGGTGCATCGCGCTGCGGGAGGGGGCTGCGCTGCGGCCGGTGTTCGGCGGCCGCAGCTGTGCCGGGTCCGTCAGCCGCCGGTCGCGTCGCCGTCCGCGTCGCTTCCCTCGGCCTCTTCGCCGGCGCCGTCCTTCTCGTCGGCGACAGATGGGCGCTCGGGCAGCTCCGCCGCCAGCGCGGCCGCGGCCCGAACAAGCGGAAGTGCGAGCAATGCCCCACTTCCTTCACCGACGATGACGCCGTGGTCCAGCAAGGGGTTGAGCGCCATCCGGTCCAGGGCCTTGGCCTGCGCCGGCTCGCCGCTCGCCTGACCCGCCAGCCACCAGTCCGGTGCCCGGAAGGCCGCGCGCTGACCCACCAGCGCGCAGGCCGCCGAGACCACACCGTCCAGGATCACCGGCAGTCTGCGCACCGCGCACTGCAGCAGGAACCCGGTCGTCGCCGCCAGGTCCGCACCGCCCACCGCGGCCAGCAGCTCCAGCTGATCACCGAGGACCGGCCGGGCCCGCCGCAGCGCGTCCCGGACCGCCGCGCACTTGCGCATCCAGGCCAGATCGTCGATCCCCGCGCCACCGCGTCCGGTGACCACCGAGGCGTCCGTGCCGCACAGCGCCGCGATCAGCGTGGCGGCGGCCGTCGTACCGCCGACGCTCAGATCGCCGAGCACCACCAGGTCGGTGCCCGAGTCGGCCTCCTCGTCCGCGATCGCCATCCCCAGGCGCACCGCCTGCTCGGCCTCCTCGGCCGTCAGCGCGTCCTCGACGTCGATCCGGCCGCTGCCGCGCCGCACCCGGTGGCGTACCACCGACTCGGGCAGCAGCTCCGGGTCGCAGTCCAGACCGGCGTCGACGATCCGTACCGGTACGGAGAACCGGCGGGCCAGCACGGCGAGCGGAGTCGCGCCGTCCAGCGTGGCTCTCACCAGCTCGTGCGCGCTCCCGGCCGGGCGGCCGGAGACACCCAGTGCGGCCACCCCGTGATCACCGGCGAAGAGCACCACACGCGGTTGCTCGATCGCCTTGACCGGTACGGACTGCTGGGCGGCCGAGAGCCATTCGCCCAGCTCGTCCAGGCGCCCGAGGGCGCCCGGAGGAACGATCAGGCGCTCCCGGCGTTCCTCGGCGTCGCGCCGTACGCCGCCGTCGGGGCGTTCGATCAGGTCGGAGAAGTCGTCCAGATTCACGGGGGTCTGCCTCGCGGGTCGATACGTGGAGTGGGCCGGTGAGCCCGGCGGCGGGCTCACTGCGGAACAGTACCCGCAGCGTTTCTGACGCCCGGTCAGTGCGGGGACCCGTATCCGAACCGCAGCTGCGTCATCGCGGGTGTCAGGGTCCGCAGCCCCGGGAGCATCGACTGGAGCCGGATCAGCTCGCCCATCGCGCCCCGCCCCCGGGGCAGCCGCAGCGCCCGTACCTCGGTGATCGCCGGGTGCGCACCGCGCAGCTTGTGCCGCTCGCCGGGGTTCATCGCCCAGCGCATCGGCGGAATGGTCATCCCGCCGGCCTTCGAGGTGCCGGCCACCGTGCCCCTGGCCAGCCAGCGCGCCATCGTGTCCAGGACGAGGACGCCGCCGGGCAGCCGTTCGGCGCAGGCCGCCAGGATCCTCCGCACCTCCGGGGGAGGCAGGTACATCAGCAGCCCCTGCGTCGTGACGACCGCACCGCGGCCCTCCGGATCCTCGATCTCGTCCAGCCAGGACAGATCGGTCGCCGACCGGGACAGGGTGCGCAGCCGGCCGGAGGCGGGCAGCAGCGCCCGCCGCAGCTCGGCGACCTCCGGAAGCTCCACGCTCAGCCAGTTCAGCCGGCCGTTGTCGACCCGCCAGAAACCGGTCTCCAGGCCGTCGCCGAGCGCGACCACGGTGGCCTGCGGACGGTCGGCGAGGTAGCCCTGCACGGCCAGGTCGAAGCAGCGCGAGCGCAGCCCCTGGGCCTGCGAGTGGAACGCGTTCGGCCGCCCGAACCGCTCCTCGAAGGGATAGTCCAGATCCTTCATCAGCCGCAGCGCCATCGGGTCGTCCAGCACCGGATAGCGCTGCCCCGCCTCGTACGCCCGGTTGTAGAGCGTCCACAGCAAGGTCTCGGGAACCCCGCTCAGCATCGGTCGCACACGTGCCATGTCCGCTCCTCCTGTTCCCGCGTCTCCGTTCGCGTGCTCCGGTCAGCCGCGCAGCACCAGCACCTGCCCGGCCACCACCAGCAGCACCTGTTCGCACTCGTCGGCGAACGCGGCGTTCAACCGGCCCAGCTCGTCCCGGAACCGCCGCCCGGCGGCCGTCGCGGGCACCACTCCCGAGCCCGTCTCGTTGGTCACGGCGACGACCGTGCGCCGCGTCCCGCGCACCGCGGCGACCAGCTCGGCGGTCCGCTCCCGCAGCGCGCTCTCGCCGCCGTCCGCCCACGCCGCGTCGTCCCAGGCACGCACCCGGTCCATCGCGTCGGTCAGCCACAGCGACAGGCAGTCGATCAGCAGCGGAGGCCCGTCCGACCCCAGCAGTTCCACCAGCTCACAGGTCTCCTCGGTGCGCCAGGCGGCGGGCCTGCGCTCCCGGTGCAGCCCGATCCGGGCCGCCCACTCGGCGTCCCCTTCCCTGCGTCCACCGGTCGCCACGTACACCACCTCGGGGAACGTCTCCAGGCGCCGCTCGGCCTCCACGGACTTCCCCGACCGGGCACCGCCCGTCACCAGCGTGCGCCGCGGTACCTCCAACGCCGCGTGGTACTCGCCCACCACCAGCGTCGTCCCGTCCGGCACGGCGCGCGCGCCGGACGCCGCGAGCCGTCGGTCCAGCTCCCCGCCGGGCGGTGCGTCGTGGCCCAGATGGACGGCGATGATCTCCGTGGTGGGGCCGATCGCCTCGACGGCCCGCAGCCGCGCCACCGCGTCCGGCCGCCCGACCACATCGCCGACCACCATGTCGTACGGCTGGGGCGCCGGGTCCGCGAGGCCGGAGGGCGCGGCGCCGGGCGGCAGGTAGAGCAGCCGTACGCCCTCCGGCGCGGTCACCTCGTAACCCGTGCCCGGCGCGTCCATCGGCACCGCCCGCACCCGGTGCCCGCTGATCAGCGTCAGTTCCCGCCCGTCCGGCACCCGTCCCGCCGGAGGCAGCCCGGCGGGCAGCTCCACGGCGGGCCCGTCGTGCGGATGGGTGAGCAGCACCTGCCGTACGCCGGTGAGCGAGTGCCCCGCACGGGCTGCGGCGAACACGGCGCCCGGGGTGAGATCCAGCAGCAGCGCGTCGTCGACCAGCACGGCGGTCGCGGCCCGCGAGCGCGCCCCGCGGGCGGTGGCGCAGGCGGCGCAGGGACATTCGGGGCGCGGCAGCCCGTCGGGGGCTCCGGTGCCGAGCAGAGTCAGTTCCACGCCTCCGATCCTGCCGCGTCCGCGCCACGGGTGCGCGACTTGGGGGGGTGTCCGGGCGGGCGCAGACCCCGTACCCGCACGGGTGGGAGGCACTAGGCTGCGGGCAGCAAAGCGACCCAGGAGGCGGACATGGCGTGGACGTGGCGGTTCGAGAAGTCCGACGGTACGGAGACGGAGCCGGCCCTGCAGCCGGAGGAATTCACCACGCAGGGTGATGCGGAGTCCTGGATCGGCGAGTACTGGAAGGAACTCCTCGACGGCGGGGCGGACCAGGCGACGCTCTTCGAGGACTCGACGAAGATCTACGGCCCCATGAGCCTCCAGGCGGACCAGGGCTGATCCGACCCCGCACACGCGAGCGACGTACGGGCCCGTGGGCTGCGCTCCCGGGCCCGTACGGCTGAGATCCGCCGGGATCCGCGCCCGCGGGGCGGCGGCGTTCCGTCCGTACGAGACCGGCCGGGGCCCGCGCCCGTACGCGGCGACCCGGCTCTCCGCCGTCGTCCGTCCGTAAAGGACCGGCCCGTACGGACGACGGAGGGTGTTCCCGCGGCCGGGATCTAGATCTCGCCCAGGGTGACCCGCGCCGTCTTCTCCGCCCCGTTGCGCAGATACGTCACCGTGACCTTCTGGCCCGGCTTGTCCGAGGCCAGCGCCTCCGACAGGGACGTGATCGTCGTGACCGGCAGATCGTTGAGCGCCGTGATGATGTCGCCGACCCGCAGCCCCGCCTTGTCCGCGGCGCCGCGCTTCGTCACGCTGACCAGCGCGACCCCGGCCGGCCGGTAGTTCGTGTCGACGACCGTGCGTCCGATGATGTCCAGCGCCGCCCGGCCCGAGTCCGTGACCTTGCCGCTCTTGATGATCTGATCGGCGACCGTCCGCACCATCGAGACGGGGATCGCGAACCCGATTCCCGGTGCCGCGCTGTCACCCATCTCCGGGTCGATCGCCCCCAGCGTCGGGATGCCGATCACCTCGCTGTTCAGGTTGACCAGCGCACCGCCGCTGTTGCCCGGGTTGATCGCCGCCGAGGTCTGCACCATGTTCGCGATCGTCGCGCCCGTGCCACCGCCCGCACGGCTCTCGCTGACGGTCCGGCCGAGCGCCGAGACGATGCCCTGGGTGACGCTGGAGGACAGCCCGAGCGGCGAGCCCATCGCCAGCACGATCTGTCCCACCTCGACCTTCTCCGAGTCACCGAACTTCGCCGCTTTCAGCCCCTTCGGAACGCTGTCCAGCTTGATGACGGCCAGATCCTGTTCCGGATAGGAGGTGACCAGCGAGGCGTTCAGTACCTTTTCGCCGGTCGCTACGGTGACCTTGAATGTCCTCTCGTCACCGACCACATGGGCGTTGGTGACGATATGGCCCTTGGAGTCGTAGACGACGCCGGAGCCCAGGCTGTTGGCGGCCTCGATCTGCACGACCGACGGCAGCACGTTCTTGATCACGGTCTGGTAATCGCTCTGCAGATCAGCGGCGTTCCGGGGAGCGGGGGGAGACGCGGAGGGATCGGCCTTCGATGAATCGGACTTCGTGTCCGAGCAGCCGCTCACCAGGGCGATGGCGCAGAGCCCTGCGGTCAGAGGCAGCAGCACCTGGCGCACACGGCTGCGGAAGTGGAATGCATCCATGTCCGGATTGTCGCTTCTGGTGCTCCCGGTGGCCCGCTGGGTTCGGCCGACCGGGCACCGCGCCTCCGTCCGGCCCCGGCCCGGACGAGTGGTTCTAGCCCCGCACCCCGCACAGATGCAGCAGCGCGGCCACCCCGCGGTACGGGTCCGTCCGCCCGGCCCGGTCCTCGGCGGCCAGCACCCGCTCCAGCTCGGCGGCGGCCGGCAGTTCCACGTCGTTGCTCACGTTGTCCGTGAAGACGCGGACCCCGTACCAGGTGTGCAGGGGCGCCGCGATTCCGGCGAGCGTGGCCGTCAGGGCGTCCAGCCGGTCGGCCCGTACCGGGAGGCCCAGCCGGTTGGTGTACGTGGCCGTGTCGAAGGCGGCCAGCGCCGTGTCCCAGTCCCCGGCCGTCCCGGGGCGCATCGCCAGCGCGTCGGCGTTCCGTACGAGCAGCGAGAGCAGCCCGCCGGGGGCCAGCATCCGGGCCAGGCCGGCCAGCATCGCGTCCGGCTCCCGGACGTACATCAGGACGCCGTGGCAGAGCACCACGTCGAAGCTGCCGGGCAGGAAGTGCACCCCGGTGTCCAGGCCGTCGCCCTCGATCAGCCGGACCCGCTCGCGGATGCCCGCCGGCTCGCTGCCGAGCGACTCGCGGGCCACCCGCAGCATCTCGGCATCGGACTCCAGCCCCGTCACGGTGTGCCCGGCCCTGGCCAGGCGAAGCGCCTGGGTGCCCTGGCCCATACCGACGTCCAGGACGCGCAGCCGCTGCCCGACCGGGAAGCGGGCGGCTATCTGCTCGTCGAGCTGGCGGGCGACGAGCTCCTGGCGGACCGTGTTGCGCAGCCCGCCGAGCCCCTTCAGCCACGCCGAGGAGGCTCCCGAAAATCCGGTGACGGCAACGGGGGCGGTGCCGCCCGGCAGGCCGGCGGACGGACCGCCGGCCGAGGCGGAGATGTCCGTACTCAGGGCCGCTCTCCGCGCTTGACCTGCGGCTTCGGCAGCCGGAGCCGACGCATCTGAAGCGTACGCATCAGACCGTAGGCGACCGCGCCGCGCTTCGGCGTATCGGGGAAGCGCGCGTTCAGCTGCTTCTTCAGGCGGAACGCGAGACCGATCGAGTCGACGACGATCAGCACGATCACGACAAGCCAGAGCAGCAGCGAGATGTTCTGGATGTTCTGCACCTGGATCACGCTGAGGATCAGAATGATCACGGCGAGCGGAAGGAAGAACTCCGCGATGCAGAAGCGCGAGTCCACGTAGTTGCGGACGAAGCGCCGCACAGGGCCCTTGTCGCGAGCCGGCAGATAGCGCTCGTCGCCACTGGCGAGCGCCTCGCGCTGCTTGGCCAGGTCGACACGGCGCGCTTCGCGTTGCCGCTTCATGGCCTCCTTGCGGTCGAGCGGCGCGCCACTGGAGGCACGACGGCGCTGCGACTGGGCATCGCTGCGCTTGGGGGTGGGGCGACCTTTGGGGGCCTGCGGGTCGCGGGGCTGCTTGGAGAGGTCCGCCGTCACCTTGCCGGTGGGCGCCTTCTCTTCCTTCGAACGGCTACGGAACACAAGGCCCAAGGGTACGGGTTCGATCGCCGCGACCCCAGGCCGGTCGGGAACGATCCGGCAACGGCCCGCGTCCTCGCAGGTGTCCCCACGGGTTCCGCGGGGGCGCCGCCACCGTTTCCCCGACCGCCACCTACTCCCTGGGCCGGAGTGGTGACCGGGTGCAGTCGTCCTTGGGGAGGAGCACATCTGTGCTCGAACAGTGCGGTAATAGAGGCAGGGCCCGTACTGTGGGTTCTGTTGGAGTGCTGGAGCTCAGTCCGTCAGAAGGGGGCGCGCGAAGCCCATGAGCGGTGTCATGAAGCGTATGGGGATGATCTTCCGCGCGAAGGCAAACAAGGCCCTGGACCGGGCCGAGGATCCGCGCGAGACCCTCGATTACTCGTACCAGAAGCAGCTGGAGCTGCTTCAGAAGGTGCGCCGCGGTGTCGCCGATGTGGCGACCTCGCGCAAGCGGCTGGAGCTGCAGCTGAATCAGCTGCAGGGGCAGTCGTCCAAGCTGGAGGACCAGGGCCGCAAGGCGCTCGCGCTCGGCCGCGAGGACCTGGCCCGCGAGGCGCTGTCCAGGCGCGCCGCACTCCAGCAGCAGGTCACCGACCTGGAGACGCAGCACACCACGCTGCAGGGCGAGGAGGAGAAGCTCACTCTCGCGGCCCAGCGGCTGCAGGCCAAGGTCGATGCCTTCCGTACCAAGAAGGAGACCATCAAGGCCACCTACACCGCCGCCCAGGCGCAGACCCGGATCGGCGAGGCATTCTCCGGGATCTCCGAGGAGATGGGCGATGTCGGCCTGGCGATCCAGCGGGCCGAGGACAAGACCCAGCAACTGCAGGCGCGGGCCGGCGCGATCGACGAGCTGCTCGCCTCCGGCGCCCTGGACGACCCGACCGGGACGGCGAAGGACGACATCGCCGCCGAGCTGGACCGGATCTCCGGTGGTACGGATGTGGAGCTGGAGCTGCAGCGCATGAAGGCCGAGCTGGCCGGCGGCTCCACCCAGCAGCAGGCGATCGAGGGCGGCCCGCAGGACGCGGCGCAGCAGCAGTCGTCGCAGTCCCCGCACAGGTTCGACAAGAGTTAAGGCAGCGTCATGATCGTACGGATCATGGGGGAGGGCCAGGTCGTACTGGCCGACAGTCATCTCGCCGAGCTCGACGAGCTCGACGACGAACTGCTCGCCGAGGTGGAGAGAGGCGACGGTCCCGGCTTCCGCTCCACTCTCCACGCGCTCCTCGCCAGGGTGCGCGAGCTCGGAGAGCCCCTGCCGGACGACTCCCTGGAGCCGTCCGAGCTGATCCTCCCGTCGTCCGACGCGACCCTCGAACAGGTGCGCGCCATGCTCCGGGACGACGGCCTGATCCCCGGCTGACGCCGGTCGTACTCCAGCACCCGCTCGCACCTGCGCGCACCCGCGCGAATCCGTGCCCCGTGTCCGGTCCGCCGGCCACGGGGCACGGCCGTGTCCGCGGCGCGGCGCCCTTGCGGGTCGGGGCGCTCCGTACCGTTCTCTCCGTACAATCCGGACCGATTCCCGCGCGACACGCCGTAACGTAGCTTGACGTGACCACCCTCGGAACCGGGGTTCTGCGCGTCCGGCACTGGCTGCGCGACCATCCCCTCGCGCTGGATTCCGTGCTCGCCCTGGCCGTACTCGCGGCCATGAGCATCGGGTCGTTCGTCCATCCGCGTACACCGAACGGGCCCACCTTCGGCACCCGCCCGCCCGAGGTGAGCAGCGTGTGCCTGATGATGCTCGGTGCCGTGGCGCTCATCTGGCGGCGGCGCAATCCCATGGCGGTGCTCGCGGTCACGGCCGGGCTGACGGTCGTCGAACTGGTGAGGTCCGACCCGCCCGCGCCCGTGGTGATGAGCACCGTCATCGCGCTCTACACCGTCGCCGCCCGCACCGACCGGCCCACCACCTGGCGGGTCGGCCTGCTGACCATGGCCGCGCTGACGGCGGCCGCGATGCTCTTCGGTCCGGCGCCCTGGTACAGCCAGGAGAACTTCGGCGTCTTCGCCTGGACCGGCATGGCCGGCGCGGCCGGGGACGCCGTCCGCTCCCGGCGCGCCTTCGTCGACGCGATCAGGGAGCGTGCCGAACGGGCCGAGCGCACCCGCGACGAGGAGGCCCGGCGCCGGGTCGCCGAGGAACGGCTGCGGATCGCCCGCGATCTGCACGACGTCGTCGCCCACCACATCGCCCTCGTCAACGTCCAGGCCGGGGTGGCCGCCCACGTCATGGACAAGCGCCCCGACCAGGCCAAGGAGGCGCTGGCCCACGTCCGGGAGGCCAGCCGCTCCGCGCTCAACGAACTGCGGGCCACCGTCGGGCTGCTGCGTCAGTCCGGCGACCCGGAGGCACCGACCGAACCGGCGCCGGGGCTCGCGGTCCTCGGTGAACTGGTGGACACCGTCCGACGGGCCGGGCTCCCGGTCGAGGTGGCCTGCACCGACCGGCGGCCCCCGCTCCCCGCGGCCGTGGACCTGGCCGCGTACCGGGTGATCCAGGAGGCGCTGACCAATGTGCGCAAGCACGCGGGCCCCGGCGCGAAGGCCGAGGTGAGCGTCGTACGGGTCGGGGCCACGGCCGAGGTCACCGTCATCGACAACGGCTCGGGCGGGGGCTGCTGCGACGGCGGGGGCGACGGCGGCGGCCACGGCCTCCTCGGCATGCGCGAACGGGTCACCGCACTCGGCGGCTCCCTCACCGCGGGGCCCCGCTACGGCGGCGGATTCCGGGTCCATGCGATCCTGCCCGTCAAGGCCCGTGCGGCAGAGCCGGAGGAGCCGGACGCGGCGGGCCGGACGGGGGAGAACGCATGACACCGCCCATCAAGGTGCTGCTCGTCGACGACCAGGCGCTGCTGCGCAGCGCGTTCCGGGTGCTGGTCGACTCGGAGTCCGACATGGAGGTGGTCGGCGAGGCGGCGGACGGCGCGCAGGCCGTCGAGCTCGCCCGGTCGACCCGCGCCGACGTGGTGCTGATGGACATCCGGATGCCCGGTACGGACGGACTCGCCGCGACGCGCATGATCAGCGCCGATCCGGAACTGGCGGACGTGCGGGTCGTCATGCTCACCACCTTCGAGGTGGACGAGTACGTGGTGCAGTCGCTACGGGCCGGGGCGTCCGGCTTTCTCGGGAAAGGGGCGGAGCCGGAGGAACTGCTCAATGCCATCCGCGTCGCCGCGGGTGGCGAGGCGCTGCTCTCGCCCGCCGCGACCAAGGGCCTGATCGCCACCTTCCTTGCGCAGGGCGGCAGTTCGGATGGCGACGGGCCGAGCGCCGCGGAGTACTCCGAGCGGCTCGACGCGCTCACCGGCCGCGAGCGCGAGGTGCTGGTCCTGGTCGCGGGCGGCCACTCCAACGACGAGATCGCCGAGCGGCTCGTCGTCAGCCCGCTCACCGTCAAGACGCATGTGAACAGGGCGATGGCGAAGCTGGGCGCACGGGACCGGGCTCAATTGGTGGTAATAGCGTACGAATCGGGCCTGGTGCGCCCCAGGGTGGAGTGACAGGTGGAGATACGGCGTACTCCACCTGCGGTATGCGCGGCATAAGAAAGCGACCCTGGGCCGACGCCCGAGCCCCTGCGGGTGAGCGATCGTATGGATGGGTCGGGTCTGTCCCCAGTAACCCGCCCATCTGCCGCGTAAGCCACAGAAGAGAGACCCACCCATGTCCTGGCTGTCCAGATTCAGCCTCGCGCAACGGGCCCTGATCGGACTGATCTCGATCGTCGCCCTCGTATTCGGAGCGATCGCGATCCCGCAGCTCAAGCAGCAGCTGCTGCCCACCATCGAACTCCCGATGGTGTCGGTGCTCGCCCCCTATCAGGGTGCGTCCCCCGATGTGGTCGAGAAGCAGGTCGTCGAACCGCTCGAGAATTCCATCAAGGCCGTCGACGGCGTCACCGGTACCACCTCGACCGCCAGCGAGGGCAACGCCGTCATCATGGCGACCTTCGACTTCGGCAGCGAGGGCACCAAGCAGCTCGTCGCCGACATCCAGCAGGCGGTGAACCGCGCCCGCGCCCAGCTTCCGGACGATGTGGACCCGCAGGTCGTCGCGGGCTCGACGGACGACATGCCGACCGTCGTCCTCGCCGTCACCTCCGACAAGGACCAGCAGGCGCTCGCCGACCAGCTGGACCGCACCGTCGTCCCCGCACTGGAGGACATCGACGGCGTCGGCCAGGTCAGCATCGACGGCGTCCAGGACCTCCAGGTCTCCATCACCCCCGACGACAAGAAGCTCGCCGCCGCGGGTCTGAACGCCACGACGCTCTCCCAGGCGCTCCAGGCGGGCGGCGCGACCGTCCCCGCCGGTTCCTTCTCCGAGTCGGGCAAGAGCCGCACCGTCCAGGTCGGCGGCGCCTTCACCTCCCTGAAGCAGATCGAGGACCTGCGGGTCACCGGCCAGGACCCGGCGACGGGCAAGCCCGGCGAGCCGGTCCGCGTCGGTGACATCGCCACGGTGAAGCAGGAGCCGTCCTCCGCGGTCTCCATCACCCGTACCAACGGCAAGCCGAGCCTCGCCGTGATGGCCACGATGGACAAGGACGGCAGCGCCGTCGCCATCTCGGACGCGGTCAAGGACAAGCTCCCCGACCTCCGCAAGGACCTCGGCAAGGGCGCCGAACTGACCGTCGTCTCCGACCAGGGCCCCGCCGTCTCCAAGGCGATCTCCGGCCTGACCACCGAGGGCGCGCTCGGTCTCCTCTTCGCGGTCATCGTGATCCTGGTCTTCCTCGCCTCGCTGCGCTCGACCCTGGTCACCGCGGTCTCCATCCCGCTCTCCGTGGTCCTCGCGCTGATCGTGCTCTGGACCCGCGACCTGTCGCTCAACATGCTCACGCTCGGCGCGCTGACCATCGCGATCGGCCGAGTCGTCGACGACTCGATCGTGGTCCTGGAGAACATCAAGCGTCACCTCGGCTACGGCGAGGAGCGCCAGTCGGCGATCATCACCGCGGTGAAGGAAGTGGCCGGCGCGGTCACCTCCTCGACCCTCACCACGGTCGCCGTCTTCCTGCCGATCGGTCTCGTCGGCGGTATGGTCGGCGAGCTCTTCGGCTCGTTCTCGCTGACCGTCACCTCGGCCCTGCTGGCCTCCCTGCTGGTCTCGCTGACCGTCGTCCCCGTCCTGTCGTACTGGTTCCTGCGCGCCCCGAAGGGCAGCACCGAGAACCCGGACGAGGCCCGGCGCAAGGCCGAGGAGAAGGAAGCCGGCAGCCGGCTCCAGCGGCTGTACGTCCCGGTG
Organism: Streptomyces sp. NPDC087845; assembly: GCF_044742755.1. Taxonomy (NCBI): domain Bacteria; kingdom Bacillati; phylum Actinomycetota; class Actinomycetes; order Kitasatosporales; family Streptomycetaceae; genus Streptomyces; species Streptomyces sp. NPDC087845. Next base: position 381,444 of record NZ_JBIUVC010000007.1, on the reverse strand, counting down.
CTGGGCTTCGCGACCCGGCGCCGCATCACCAGCATCGTCATCGCCGGCGTGGTGCTGCTCGGCACCTTCGGCATGGCTCCGCTGCTGAAGACCAACTTCTTCGACCAGGGCGAGCAGGAGGTCCTCTCCATCAAGCAGGAGCTGACTCCCGGCACCAGCCTGGCGGCCGCCGACGCGGCGGCCAAGAAGGTCGAGAAGGTCCTCGCCGACGACAAGGGCGTCAAGGACTACCAGGTCACCGTCGGCTCCTCCGGCTTCATGGCGGCCTTCGGCGGCGGTACGGGCTCCAACCAGGCCTCGTACCAGATCACCCTGAAGGACGCGGGCGACTCCGAGGCCGTGCAGAAGCGCCTCGACACGGAGCTGGGCAAGCTCGACGGCATCGGCGACACCACCATCTCCGCGGGCGGCAGCTTCGGCAGCCAGGACCTCAGCGTCGTGGTCAAGGCCGCCGACGCGGACGTCCTGAAGAAGGCCTCCGAAGAGGTACGGGCCGAGATGGCCGGGCTCAAGGACGTCACCGACGTCCAGAGCGACCTGGCGCAGAGCGTGCCGCGGATCTCGGTCAAGGCCAACGCCAAGGCCGCGGAGGCGGGCTTCAACCAGACCACGCTCGGCGCGGCCGTCGCCGGAGCGGTGCGCGGTACCCCGTCCGGCAAGGCGATCATGGACGACACCGAGCGGGACATCGTCATCAGGTCGGCCCACCCGGCGACCACGATGGCCGAACTGAAGAACCTCTCCCTCGGCCCGGTCGAGCTCGGTCAGATCGCCGACGTCGAGCTGGTCCCCGGACCGGTCTCGATGACCCGGATCGACGGCCAGCGCGCCGCGACCATCACCGCCAAGCCCACTGGTGACAACACCGGCGCGGTCGGTGCCTCGCTCCAGACGAAGATCAACGCGCTGAAGCTCCCGGACGGCGCCACCGCCACCATCGGCGGTGTCTCCGAGGACCAGAACGACGCGTTCGTGAAGCTCGGCCTGGCCATGCTGGCCGCGATCGCGATCGTCTTCATGCTGCTGGTGGCGACCTTCAAGTCCCTGATCCAGCCGCTGATCCTGCTGGTCTCCGTCCCGTTCGCGGCCACCGGCGCGATCGGCCTGCTCGTGATCACCGGCACTCCGATGGGCGTCCCGGCGATGATCGGCATGCTGATGCTGATCGGCATCGTGGTCACCAACGCGATCGTGCTGATCGACCTGATCAACCAGTACCGGACGCAGGGCATGGGCATCGTCGAAGCGGTCGTCGAGGGCGGCCGCCACCGGCTCCGCCCGATCCTGATGACCGCCCTGGCGACGATCTTCGCCCTGCTCCCGATGGCGCTCGGCGTCACCGGCGAGGGCGGCTTCATCTCGCAGCCGCTCGCGGTGGTGGTGATCGGCGGTCTGGTCACCTCGACGCTGCTGACGCTGCTCCTGGTGCCGACGCTCTACGCGATGGTGGAACTCCGCAAGGAGCGCCGCGCGAAGAAGAAGGCCATCAAGCGGGCGCGGAAGGCCGGCGTGTCGGCCCCGGCCGAGGCGGCGGACTCCACCGTCGAGGAGCCGGAGCCCGCGAAGGCCTGACCCGCCTGGCATGACGAGGGGCCTGTCCCGCACGAGCGTGTGGGACAGGCCCCTTCGGGTTGTCCGCTTGCGGCTTGAGCGCTGCTGCTACGTGAGCGAGGAGGAACGCGCCCCGGGCCGCGGCCTGGACGACGAGCGCCGGGCCGGCGGGGTTCTTGCTGTCGCGTACGGGGACGACGCCGGGGAAGTCGTCGCTGATCTCGACGCATTCGCCCCCATGGGAATTGCTGGAGCGGCGGGAGCGCAGGCTGGCTGCGGGGCGGTGAGCGTCAGGCGGCCCCGCTGAGAGCCTGGACGATCCGGAGCCACGTCTCGCCGTGCGGGTGGGCGTGCCGGACGCTGAGGGCGAGGATCTCCCTCAGTAGCCGGGCACGGGTCTCCTCGGGTGCGCGGGCGAGGAGCGTGGCCAGCTCGTCCGGTTCGACGCCCTCGACGGCTCCGGCGAGCACCATGCCCGCCTGGGCGTGGGTGAGGGAGGACAGCATGTCGTCGAAGACCTGCCCCTCGACGGCCGCCGCGTGCAGCAGTGCGTTGCCGTCCCCGGCTGCCAACGCCCTTTCCACGTACGCCTGGAGGGCGTCGCGGTCCTCGACGAGGCGGTACGCGGCGTCCAGTCCTTCGGTGCGGGCGACATCGAGGACGGCGACGTGCGCGAGCGGGGTGGCCTCGGACGGCTGGGCCTGGAGGATGCGGGGGTGGTCCTGGAGGAAGACCCGTGACTCCGCCCAGGTGTCGCAGTCCACCCACTCCGCCACCTGCTCCGCGAGGATCAGCGGATCGTAGGCGGCGGTCACGCCGTGGACGAGGACGGCCTCGCGGAGCGCGGCGTGCTGCTGTGCGGTGCGGGGGTCCAGGAGTGCCAGCTCTTCGAGGGCTGTCGCTGTCTCCTCGCGCTTGAGCACTTCCGCATTCCGGGACCAGACGTCGCGTGACTGGGGCCAGTTGGGCGCGAACATCCAGGAACTGACGAGGTCCAGAGTCTCCGGCGACAGGGCGAGCCAGGCCGGTGCGGGGGCGAAGGTCTCTTCTTCCCACGCGGTGCGGACCGCGTCGGGATCGCCGTACGCGCGCAGCGCCTGGCGGGCCCGTACGGTCACGGGGTCCGGCCCTCCCGTCCCCACGGGGGCCTTGTGCAGGCACGCCACCAGCTCACGTACGCCGGCCTCGGCCCAGGGGGCGGGGCAGGACAGGAGGAAGACGCCGCGCTCGACGCCGAGGCGGCGGGCGGTTGCGGGGTGGACCGTCGCGAAACCCTCCACGGCCTCGTCGAATGCGCAGATCGCCGATGTGTGGCCGTCCGTGCGGGTGAGAGCCTCGGCCAGGTTGTCGAGAGCGGTGACGAACACGGTCTCGAAGGCGCCAGGACTCGCCATGGCCAGGCTCCGCCGGATGGCGACGGCTTCCCGCGCTGTGGTCACCGCCCCGTCGTAGTCGCGGTTCTGCCCCAGGTACACGCCGAGGTTGTTGAGGGCGGTGGCGAGATCGGGAAGGAAAGTGTCGGCCTGGTCGGCGACGAGTTCACGCCAGAGCCGTACGGACTCGTGCGCTGGTGACAGTGCTTGCTCCGGACTGCCTGTGGCGGCGAGACTCTCCGCGAGAGGGGTGAGGGCGCAGGCGAGGCCGGAGCGGAAGGCGGCAGGGTTCTGTGCGGTGAGTTCGCGGTGGATGGCAACGGATTCCTCCGCTGCCCGCAACGCGGCGGCAGGGTCCCCGGTGTCGTTGAGGTGGTTGGCCAGGTTGTTGAGCGTCGCGGCAAGGTCCAGGCGGAAGACAGGCTGCTGTGCGGCGAGTTCACGCTGGAGGGCGAGGGCTTCTCGGGCCGATGCGAGCGCCCCTGAGACGTCGCCGACGACAGCGCGGTTGCTGCCCAGGTGGCAGAGCGCCGTGGCGAGCTTGGCAGAGGAAGCGCCCGGGTCCCGCAGGACGAGGCGGCGACAGACGCTGACCGCTTCTTCGGCCTGGGGCAGGGCTGCCGTGGGCTCCCCGGCAGCGACGAGCGCCTTGGCGAGGTTGTGGAGGAAGTCGGCGAGCGCCGGGAGGTGTGCGGCCGTTTGTTCCGCGGCCAGTTCGCGCTGGATGCGTACGGCTTCTCGCATCAACGCCACGGCGGATTCCCGGTCTCCGGCGGGGAATGTTCCGGACAGGGTGTTCAGGGACAGCGCGAGATCCGCCCGGAACGCGCCGGGGTGCTCCGCAGCCAGCTTGGCGTACAGGCGTGCGGCCTCCTGAGCCGGGGCGCGCGCCCCCTTGGGGTCTCCGGTGGCGGAGATTCGCTGTGACAGATTGGTGAGGGCGTCGGCCAGACCGGGCAGGAACGCGGTCGGATGGCGCGAACCGAGGTCTCGGCAGATGCGTACCGCCTCCTGGGCGGAGGCGAGGGCCCCCTCACGGTCCCCGGCGTCGGCGCGGTGCGCGGACAAATTGTTCAGGGAGCGGGCCAACGGGAGCAGGGCGCCGGAGTGGCCTCGGGCCACGGCCCGCCGGATGCGGACCGCCTCCTCTGCGGGCGGCAGTGCGTCCGCGTGGGCGCCGGTCCTGCGGAGATTGCCTGCCAGATTGGTGAGGACGGCGGCGAGGTCGCCCAGGAATGCGCCAGGGTGAAGCGCGTCGAGTTCGCGGTAGATGCCGACCGCTTCCTTCGCGTGCGGCAGCGCGGCCCGGTGTTGTCCGCCGGAACCCAGGTGCGCCGCGAGGTTGGTGAGCGTACGGGCGAGACCCAGGCGGAAGGCCGCTGGGCTTTGCGTGGCGAGTTCGCGGTAGATGCGTACGGCCTCCCGCGCCGGATCGAGTGCGCTTTCCTGGTCGCCGACGCCTGCGAGGCGGTTGCCGAGGGCGCTGAGGGAGTCCGCCAGAGCCGGGAGCGTGCCGTCGGCCCCGGAATCGGCCAGCGCCCGCTGGACAAGGACTGCCTCCCGTGCGGGTGCCAGAGCCCCTGCGAGGTCGCCGGTGCCGGCGCAGCGGGCGGAGACATTCATCAGGGCACGGGCCACCGCGGTCCGATGGCTTCCGGGAGATTCTCGTTCCAGCTCCTCCCACAGCGACAGCGCCTCCCGCGCTGCACCCAGCGCACCGTCCAGATCCCCTTCCGTCCCGAGCCGCTCGGAGAAGCGATGCAACGCCTCGGCCAGAAACAGCGCCGCGCTCGCCCCGCCCCGCTCCACCAGCCCCCGCAGCATCCCGATCCCCGGTGCACCCGCCCGCGCCGCGTGCCGCGCCAGCCCCCGCACCACGTACGGGTCGATGGCCCCCCAGTCGCCGCCCACCGCTCGCCGCTCGACGTGCGCGATGAGCGCGGCCAACGCCACCTCTCCGGCCTCGGCGTGCCCCGGCCCCTCCCGGTCCGCGAGATGTGACACGAACTCGCGGTGGTACAGGCGGTACACCGCCTGTCCGTCCTCGGAGTCCTCGACGATGTAATGGCCGTAGGCGGAGAGCACCCAGTCCACGTCGCTGTCGTCGTACGACACGTCACCGCCGCCCAGCGCTCCGGCGACCTCCTCCCACACGCCCCCGGCGGGCATGCCGCGCCCGACCGTCCACGCCAGCGCGGTCAGCAGATCCCGTGCGGCGGACGGCAGTTCGGTGCCGTCCGCCAGGACCCGTACCGGCCCGGCCCGCAAGTCCTCCTCGAACGCGGCCTCGATGGAGCCCGGCAGACCGGCCGGCCACTGGTCCTCCTCGGCGACATAACCCCCTGCCAGCAGCGAGCCCGTCACCAGCCGGGCGAACAGGAACCCGCCGCCCACCGCCGTAGCACGCGCGGCAACCGCATCGCCCGCCTCCCGCGCCCGGTCCTCCGGGACACCGGCCGCCGCGCACCGGCGGAACACGTACTCACCGATGTCCTCCTGCGTGTGCGGCTCCCGCTCCAGGTCCGCCGTGGTGACCTCCGTACCGATCAGCCGGGCCAGAGCGTCCGGCAGGGTCTCGTTCCCCTGCCCGTCCTCCTCGATACGGCTGCGGAACGCACGGTCGCGGGAGCCGAGCAGGACCGGGGTCGTCCGGCTGAGCGGGAAGACCAGCTCCTCGATCACGGCACGGAGGTGCTCGGCGGGTACTTCGTCCAGGCCGTCGAGCACCAGCACCGGCTGCGGGGACAACTCACGGAGCTCGCCCCGGAAGTCGTCCGCGTTGCGGGGTTCCGGCAGTCCGAGTTGCCGGGCCAGCTCCGAGGCCGCCTGGAGAGGGCTCAGACCTCGCAGATGCACGGAGGCGAGGGAGCGGTCGGGGCGGAGGCCCGGGTCCGGGTCGTCCTCGCGCAGGCCCCCGTGTGCCTCGGTCTCCTTCCGCTGCACGGGATCGGTGAGCGTCGCGATCCGGCCCAGCACGGCCGACTTGCCGCAGCCCGCCGGGCCGGTCACCAGGAAGAGCCCGGCCTCGTCCGCCTCCAGCCATGCGGCGATCCGACCCAGCACCTCCTTCCGGCCCGTGAAGAACCAGCCCTCCTCGCGGTACCCGGCCCCGCGCGCCGCGAGCACCAGGTGCTCCACCAGCCGGGCGGGGGCCCCGGGTACATGGCGCGGGTTCGGGAAGACCGGCCGCCCGGTGCCGAGGGTGGCGGGCACCGGTGTCTGCCCCTCTCCGCGCCATCGCTCACCCAGCGCGGCCAGCAGGTCCGGGCCGCTGACCGACGCGTTGTGGGCGCTCCACGCCGAGCGGTACTCGGTGGTGGCAGGGCCGGCCTTCAGTACCTCCGCCAACGCGGTGAGCAGAGGGCCGCTGCCGTCCGACGTCTCGTTGCGCCGACAGCTCGCCATGATCCCGAACCACTTGACCTGGCCGGGCGGCGTGGATGTGGCCTCCCAACGCCGCAGAGCCTTCTCCAGGCCCCGGCCCACCGCATCTCCCGCGTGGCAGGTGTCGATGATCACCAGGATCTGGCCGGCGCCCGACGCCACCGCGTCATTGACCAGCGTCTCGGCCGAGACGCCCCGCTTGAGGGCGCGTGCGTCACGAGCCACCTGCTCGACGTCGAGATCCAGGTCGCAGAGCGCGAGGCGCAGTTCGTCGTCGATCAGCACGCCGTGCCCCGACCAGATGATGATCGCGGGCTTCGCCGCCCCCGTCTTCCGCCGGCCCTCGCTCCAGGTGGTGAGGGCCTCGTCGAAGGTCGCCCAGGACGGGTTCCCGCCGCCCACCACATGCGCCGCGATCCCCAGGCCCTCCAGCAGTCCGGCGATCCCCTCCATCTGGGCCACCGCCCCGGTCAGCGGGGGGAAGCTCCGCTTGTCGGCGTACTCCTCGCACGCCACGCACAGCGCCGTCCCCACCGGCTCGCGTCCGTCGTCGCCCGCCACGCCCGCCTCACGCACCATTGTCCGCCCCGCCTTCCAGTACCAGCACCAGCGCGGTCATCACGACATGGCCCGCGTTCCCCGTACTCACCCGCACCCGGTGCGGCCCTGCCGGCAGCCCGGCCAGGCGTGCCACGTAACGGCCCCCGCCCAGGTTGTTCAGCGTCCGCACCGGTCCGCCCCCGGCGGCCGCGAAGACGGCCACCCGGTCGTGGCCCCGTATGTCCGGCGGGACCGTGGCCCGCAGCTCGTACACCTCGCCCTCGGTGATCGCGTCCGGGGCGTCCACCACCAGCGGGATGTCCGCGACCTCCGGGCCCCGGTGGACCGGCGGGTCGGGGGTGAGCCAGTTGTAGAGGGCCTGGCGCAGCGCCGTGTTGTTCTGGAGCGAGCCGTGTTTCTCCCAGGGCGTGTACGCGGGCCGCCGCGCCACGCCCACGTGGGCGCTGGAGAGCCTGGGCACGCGGCCGTCGCCGCCCTCGTCGGTCCCGTCGATCGTGAGCAGTCCGGTCAGCTTCTCGCCCTGGACCTCGGCGGTGGTCGGGGTCGGCTGGAGCACTCCGCTGATCGGTACGTACTCCACTCCGTACGCCGCCCCCGCCCCGGACTCCCGCAGCGCCTCGTGGAAGCGGGCGGCGTCCTTGAGCAGTGCCGCGTCGGCCCCGGGCAGGCCGGTCGCCTCACGGGCGTATCGCAGCGGCTCGCCCGGCGCGGTGATCAGCGCGGCGTAGTCGGGGACGAGCTGGTGGAGGGACGGAAGGCTGCGGGCGAACGCGGTGAGGCCGATACCGGCCGGGCCCACCCCGTTGACCAAGGAGAGCAGGGCGTCCAGGGAGCCCCGGTACGGGGTTCCGAGCGTGATCACGCGGCGCGTCACCTCCGCGCCGCCGCACCGCTCCACGTACTGGCGGGTGACCAGGCCGCCCATCGAGTGGCAGACGAAGACGACCCGGGCCTCCGCCCGCTCCGGCGCCGAGGCTCGCCAGCGGCCGAGCTCCTCGTCCACCCGCTCGGCCAGCCGGTCCGCGTTGCAGCGGCAGGACAGCCGCCAGTCGTAGGCGAAGTCGATCAGGTTGGCGGGGGCGTCCGCTTCGCCCTTCTCGCCCCGGCGCCGGAGCGTGAAGTTGTCTTCCAGCCACTTCAGGAAGCCGTCGTAGCCGTCCACGAGCGTCCCGATGCCCAGCAGTCCGTGCAGGTCGCGCATCGGACCGAGCGGGCGCACACCGTCGCCCGGGTGCTCGTCGCCCAGGTCCGGGGGCAGCGCCAGGCCCTTGACGGACCGGCCGAACGTACGGATCCCGCGGAGGAGGGCCGGGCCCGAGAGGCCCCAGACCTCGTGCCCGTCCGCGTCCGCCAGCCGACTGCCGAGAATGCCCGGGACGACGACCACCATGTCGTCGACCCGGCTGCGAGACGTCATGTGGCGCCGTACCCCCGTGAATGTGCGCTGCTGCCGTGGATAAAACAGCGTAATTACGGAGAGGGCTGTTCGAGTGCCATATGGAGGAAACCGGTCGGCTCGGGAGGTTCCGTACCCGTACGCGAGCGGAAGGCCCGGCCCACCGGCTGTCCAACGGTGGACCGGGCCTCACGGCCGTGCCGCAAGCGGCACCCGCTACGGCAGCGCCAGCATCCGCTCCAGCGCCAGCTTCGCGTACTTCTCCGTCTCCGGGTCGACCTCGATCCGGTTGACCAGGTTCCCCTCGGCCAGCGACTCCAGGGCCCACACCAGGTGCGGCAGGTCGATCCGGTTCATCGTCGAGCAGAAGCAGACCGTCTTGTCGAGGAAGACGATCTCCTTGTCCTCGGCCGCGAACCGGTTGGCCAGGCGGCGCACCAGGTTCAGCTCGGTGCCGATCGCCCACTTCGAGCCGGCCGGGGCCGCCTCCAGGGCCTTGATGATGTACTCCGTCGAGCCGACGTAGTCCGCCGCCGCCACGACCTCGTGCCTGCACTCCGGGTGGACCAGCACATTGACGCCCGGTATCCGCTCGCGCACGTCGGCGACGGACTCGACCGAGAAGCGCCCGTGCACCGAGCAGTGCCCGCGCCACAGGATCATCTTCGCGTCGCGCAGCTCCTCGGCGGTCAGGCCGCCGTTCGGCTTGTGCGGGTTGTACAGGACGCAGTCCTCCAGCGACATGCCCATGTCCCGGACCGCGGTGTTCCGCCCCAGGTGCTGGTCGGGCAGGAACAGGACCTTCTCACCCTGCTCGAAGGCCCATTCCAGCGCCCGCTCCGCATTGGACGAGGTGCAGATCGTGCCGCCGTGCCGGCCGGTGAAGGCCTTGATGTCGGCGGAGGAGTTCATGTACGAGACCGGCACGACCTGCTCGGCGACCCCGGCCTCGGTCAGCACGTCCCAGCACTCGGCCACCTGTTCGGCGGTGGCCATGTCGGCCATGGAGCAGCCCGCCGCCAGGTCCGGCAGCACGACCTTCTGGTCGTCGGTGGTCAGGATGTCCGCGGACTCGGCCATGAAGTGCACGCCGCAGAAGACGATGTACTCCGCCTCCGGGCGCGCGGCCGCGTCCCGGGCGAGCTTGAAGGAGTCCCCGGTGACGTCCGCGAACTGGATGACCTCGTCGCGCTGGTAGTGGTGACCGAGGACGAACACCTTGTCCCCGAGCTTCTCCTTGGCCGCGCGGGCACGCTCCACCAGGTCCGGGTCGGACGGGGAAGGGAGGTCGCCGGGGCACTCGACGCCGCGCTCGCTCCTCGGGTCGGCCTCGCGGCCGAGCAGGAGCAGGGCGAGGGGCGTCGGCTGGACGTCGAGATCCTGGACGGGGTGGGCCGTGGTCACGTCACGCACCCTTTCTTCTCTGCAGAAATGCCTTTTCGTCTAATTGACGCTATCTATCATATCCCGTTCACGTCACTTTGACGATGGCCATAGTGTCGATGTGACGCATCCGCCGGGACGGCCGGTGTGCGAGCATGAATGGAACAGGCAAGCGCTCGGCTCGGAATGAATCCGAGGTCCCGTCGGTTGCAACGTCGGCAAGCAGTCTCCGTACAACCCGGGAGAGAAGCAGATGTCCGTATCGGACGAGACCACCACCGTGAGCGACGGCATCCTCCTGTCCGACGCCGCCGCAGCCAAGGTCAAGGGCCTGCTGGAGCAGGAAGGCCGTGACGACCTGGCGCTGCGCGTCGCCGTCCAGCCCGGCGGCTGCTCGGGCCTGCGCTACCAGCTCTTCTTCGACGAGCGTTCGCTCGACGGCGACGTCGTCAAGGACTTCGACGGCGTCAAGGTCGTCACCGACCGGATGAGCGCCCCGTACCTGGGCGGCGCCTCCATCGACTTCGTCGACACCATCGAGAAGCAGGGCTTCACGATCGACAACCCGAACGCCACGGGCTCCTGCGCCTGCGGCGACTCCTTCAGCTAGGGCCCTGAAGGCAGCGGCGGAACCACGCAGAGGCGGGGGGGGGCGGGGGGCGGGGGCGGCCCGCGGGGGGGGGGGGGGGGGGGGGGGGGGGGGGGGGAGGCGAGCGTGGGGCACGCGGGGGGGCGGCG
>NZ_JBIUVC010000007.1:0-371048 GCF_044742755.1 Streptomyces sp. NPDC087845 | reverse complement strand
CTACAACCCCCCCGCCCCCTGCGGCGCCCTCCGCCGGTCGCACCCGGTCATGCGCGGGGGCGGGGGGGGGGGGGGGCCGGCCCGCGCGGGGGCGCCCCCCCCCCCCCCCCCCCCCGCCTCTGTTGTGTACGGGCTCCGGCGTCAGGCGCGGGGCACATCGCCGCCCGACGCGGCGTCGACCACCGTCCGGTCACCGAGCGGCGCGTCCAGTGTCACCGTCCGGGTCAGCTCCTTGGCGATCATGATGCAGGTCTTCTTCTCGGCCGGCTTCGACTCCGCCACCGCCACCCGCACCGCCGTCCCGCTCTCGGTCGCGCTCGCCGTGTACGTGCTGCACACCCCGCCCCAGAATGTCACCGACAGGGTCCTCCCGTCGGTGCTGTACGAGAGGATCTGCCGCGAGGACTTTCCGGCGTCCACCGGGGGCGGGGTCGCCGAGGAGGGCGCGGCCTTCGTCAGGTACGCGGGGTCCACGGCGATCTGCGACACGGTGGTGCCCGTGCCGCCCGCGGCCGGCCGTACCGAGAAGAGCCAGGACGGTACGAGCGTCTGCTTGCCCGCCACGTACTGTTTCGTCAGCCCGAACGCCGCCCTGTCGATCGTCACGGTCGTCGTCGGCCGCTCCGCACCGGTCCGCGTCCCGCAGTGGGCCGCCGGCGATTTCAGGCCGTCCCGCAGAGGTACGGGGGTGGCGCAGCCGCCGATGTCCGCGCGCCCGTCCGTCCGGGACGTCGCCCCGTTCAACTGCTTCAGTGCCTCGCCCGCGCTGATGACCGGATAGCTGTCGCCCTTCTCCAGGCCCTTCAACTGCCCGCTGCCGCCGACGACTTCACCTTCGGAACCCACCTGGATCCCGGTCGACCAGCCATGGGTGGGAAGTCCGTCCACCACCGGGTCGGCGTTCACCACCCGTACCGAACCCATGAGCCGGCGGGAGTCGAGGGCGGCACCGTCCTGGCCCACCGCCTTCAGGACCGGCGCCGCGGCAGCCCGGGCGGCGCTCTCGCCCACCGGGGATCCGCCGCCGCCCGGGGCCGTCTGCCTGCCCGAACAGGCCGTGGTCTTCTCACAGTTGTCCGTACCGCCGGAGCCGTACCGGGCGAAACTCCAGGTGCCGGGGGCCTGCTTGTCCACCTGTAGGACCGGGCCCGATCCGTCCCCCTCGGACCCCACCTTCCAGGACGTGCCCTCGGCCCGTGGCGTGCCCCCGAGACCCAGCGCCTTCGCCAGCCGGGCCACCTCCGCCGCGGTGACCGTCCCCTCCGCGCGCTGCACCGCCGCCGTGCGCGGGCCCTCGGGCAGTTCGCCGGAGGCGCGGTAGACCACCCGGCCGCCGTGCGGATCGGGCTCGCCCGGCGCGATGCCCGGTGCGGCCCCCGGCGAGGACCCGCCGGGGGCCGCCGGGGCGCCCGCGCGCCCGTCCAGGGCCAGTGGGGGAGGGGTGGGCTCCCCGCGGCCGGCCGCGTTGCCGCCGCTCCTGCCGCCACCGTCCGCGGCGGTGGCGGCCCAGTACGCGCCACCGCCCCCGGCCAGCAGTACGGCTGCCGCCACCGAGGCCACGGCGAGCGGCGAACGCCGCCGGGGGCCGGTCACGTCGTTGTCGGGTCGCTCGGTGCTCACCGGATCCGCTCCTTCGCCTGCGTTGCCGTCACAGGCCCTCACACGGCCTGCCGTCCGCCCAGCGGGTGGGGGACAACGGTGGGACGGGGCGCAGGAGCGCTCGGTTCCCTCGGGGGCGTCGGACGCGATCGGTGCCGGTCTCAGTCGCCGTACTCGGACATGGCGTCGATCAGCCGCGCGGAGGCGGCCGGCACCGTCACGCCGTGGATCAGGGACGGGGCGACCGGAGCGGGGGCGGACTTCGCGGGGACCACCCAGTGCGGAGCCATCCGCGCGCAGTCACCGCGCAGCTCGGCCAGGCTGATCTCGGACTCGCGCATAGCGCTGTGGTTCGACATAACCGCACCGTAGGCACCGCACGCCCTGAGAAGAAAGACCTACTATCGGGTAGTTTTCCCCCCTTCAGGGCGCGCATGTGAAGCGGGTAGCGTGAACTGTCACGCCGCCCCGGGAACGCAGTCACCCGTTCCCCCCGATCTCCGCAGGAGCAGTTTCCCGTGCGAATCGCAGTCACCGGCTCCATTGCCACCGATCACCTCATGACCTTCCCCGGCCGTTTCGCCGACCAGCTGGTCGCGGATCAGCTGCACACGGTCTCGCTCTCCTTCCTGGTCGACAACCTCGACGTGCGCCGGGGCGGTGTCGCCGCCAACATCTGCTTCGGTATGGGCCTGCTGGGCACCCGTCCGATCCTGGTCGGCGCCGCGGGCTCCGACTTCGACGAGTACCGTGCCTGGCTCGACCGCCACGGCGTCGACACGGATTCGGTCCGGATCTCCGAGGTCCTGCACACCGCGCGCTTCGTCTGCACGACGGACGCGGACCACAACCAGATCGGCTCCTTCTACACGGGCGCGATGAGCGAGGCCCGGCTCATCGAGCTGAAGGCCGTCGCCGACCGCGTCGGCGGCCTCGACCTCGTCTCCATCGGCGCCGACGACCCCGAGGGGATGCTCCGCCACACCGAGGAGTGCCGCTCGCGCGGCATCCCGTTCGCCGCGGACTTCTCGCAGCAGATCGCCCGGATGAACGGCGACGAGATCCGGATCCTCCTCGACGGCGCCACGTACCTCTTCTCCAACGAGTACGAGAAGGGGCTCATCGAGTCCAAGACCGGCTGGAGCGACGAGCAGATCCTGGCCAAGGTCGGCCACCGGGTCACCACGCTCGGCGCCCGCGGTGTCCGGATCGAGCGGGCCGGCCACGAGGCCATCGAGGTCGGCTGCCCGGAGGAGGAGATCAAGGCCGACCCGACCGGTGTCGGCGACGCCTTCCGCGCCGGTTTCCTCTCCGGTCTCGCCTGGGGCGTCGGCCTGGAGCGCGCCGCCCAGGTCGGCTGCATGCTCGCCACCCTGGTCATCGAGACCGTCGGCACCCAGGAGTACACGCTGCGCCGCGCCCACTTCATGGACCGCTTCACCAAGGCGTACGGCCACGCAGCCGCCGCCGAGGTCCACACGCACCTGGGCTGACCCCGGAGAACCTCAGGTGAGCCGGCGGACCACATAGGCCGAGCCGCGGTCCGCCGGCTCCTCGCCCACGTACTCCTGCTCGCGCATCGCGCACCAGGCGGGGATGTCCAGGCGCGCCGCCTCGTCGTCGGAGAGCACGGTCACCGTGCCGCCCAGCGGTACCTCCCCGATCACCTTGGCGAGCTCGATCACGGGGATCGGGCACCGCCTCCCGAGGGCATCGACCACCAGGGACGGTGCCGCGGCGGGGGAGGGAGGAGCCGAAACAGGCGCCCCCAGCCTCTCCCGCACCTCCGCCACCACCCGGGGCAGCACGTCCAGGAAGCGGTCGACGTCCCCGTCCGCCGTGCCGGACGGCAGCGACACCCGTACGTTCCCCTCCGACAGCACCCCCATCGCCTTGAGCACATGGCTCGGAATCAGCGTGCTGCTGGTGCAGGAGGAACCGGACGACACGGAGAAACCGGCCCGGTCCAGTTCATGGAGCAGTGTCTCTCCGTCGACATAGAGACAGGAGAAGGTCACCAGATGCGGCAGCCGCCGCACCGGATCGCCGACCACCTCCACATCGGGCACCAACTGCGGCACCCGGGCCCTGAGGCGGTCCACCAGGGACCGCAGCCGTACGGATTCGGCCACCGCCTCCGTCCGCACCGCCCGCAGCGACGCCGCCGCGGCCACGATCGCCGGAAGGTTCTCGAACCCCGCGGCCCGACCGGACTCCCGTTCGCCGGCCGGTCCTTGAGCCGCGAACCGCACCCCCTTGCGCACCGCCAGCAGCCCGACCCCCGAGGGCCCGCCCCACTTGTGCGCGCTGGCCGCCAGCAGCGACCAGCCGTCCGGCACCCGCCCCCAGCCCAGCGACTGCGCGGCGTCCACCAGCAGCGGCACCCCCGCCGCCCGGCAGACCTCCGCCACCTCGGCCACCGGCTGCTCGGTGCCGACCTCGTGATTGGCCGACTGCAGACAGGCCAGTGCGGTGTCCTCGCACAGCGCGTCCGCGTAGGCCGCCGCGCTCACCGCCCCCGACCGGTCGACCGCGACCTCGGAGACCGATCCGCCCCCCGCCTCATGGGCGGCGGCCGAATGGAGCACCGACGAGTGCTCGACCGAGGAGACGACCAGATGACGGCCGACACGCCGACGCCCCGCGAGCGCTCCGGACATCCCGGAGTGCACCGCCAGGGTCCCCGAAGGAGTGAACGTGAGCTCGTCCGGACGGCACCCGACGGCCTCCGCGGCGGCCTCCCGGGCCGCGTCGAGCAGCAGCCGGGCCCGCCGCCCCTCGCGGTAGAGCCTGGCCGGGTCGGCCCACCCCTCGTCCAGCGCGGCAAGCAGCGCCTGGCGGGCGACGGGGTGCAGGGGGGCGGAGGAAGCGGCGTCGAAGTAGGGCACGCCGCCACGCTAGCCCGCGCCGGGTCCGGGCCCGGGGAGGGGCCGCCCGGACGGCCGGGAGAGGGGGCGTCAGATGGCGGCCGGAGGCCCGTATTCCACCCCTTCGGGGACCCGGACGGCGCGTTGGGCACCCTCCCCGCGCGGCCCCAAATGGCGTCCAGTAGGGTTTGGTCCGCATAAACATCCAAACCCCTGCCCGCGTCAGGGCGGCGACCGACCAGAAAGACGGCCGCGCCGACCGCGCGGGCGAGACTCTCGGGAAGGCGCTACGTGAGTCCCAACGGCTCCGACCGCTCGTCGCGGCGCCCGATGCGGCGGAAGCTGCCGCAGGTGCTGACTGCGGGCCTGATCCTGGCGACCGCAACCGGTTGCACATACAAGGACTTCCCCCGCCTTGGTATGCCCACGCCGGTAACGGAAGAGGCACCTAGGATCCTTTCCCTCTGGCAGGGCTCGTGGGCGGCAGCGCTCGCCACGGGTGTGCTGGTCTGGGGTCTGATCCTGTGGAGCGTCATCTTCCACCGGCGCAGTCGCACCAAGGTCGAGGTTCCTCCGCAGACCAGGTACAACATGCCCATCGAGGCGCTGTACACCGTGGTCCCCCTGATCATCGTCTCGGTGTTGTTCTACTTCACCGCGCGCGATGAATCGAAGCTCCTCACGCTCTCCCCGAAGCCCGCCCACACGGTCAACGTGGTCGGCTACCAGTGGAGCTGGGGATTCAACTACATCGAGAACGTGGACGGCTCGACCGCCACGGGCAACAAGATCCCCAAGGAACTGGACGCCATCCCGGACCGGTTCCGCAAGGACTTCCCCAAGGGTGCCGAGGGCGTCTACGACTACGGCATCCCGGGAACGCGGAACCCGCAGAACGGCAACCCGGGTCCGACCCTGTGGCTGCCGAAGGGCGAGAAGGTCCGCTTCGTCCTGACTTCGCGTGACGTCATCCACTCCTTCTGGGTGGTGCCGTTCCTCATGAAGCAGGACGTCTTTCCGGGCCACACCAACGCCTTCGAGGTGACCCCCAACCAGGAGGGCACCTTCATGGGCAAGTGCGCCGAGCTCTGCGGCGCCGACCACTCCCGGATGCTCTTCAACGTCAAGGTCGTCTCCCCGGAGCGCTACCAGGCGCACCTCAAGGAGCTGGCGAAGAAGGGCCAGACGGGCTACGTGCCGGCCGGCATCGCGCAGACTGACCCGGCCAGGAATGCGGAGACGAACAAACTGTGAGCATCCTCAACGAACCTCAGGGTGCCGCGGCAGCAGACGACTCGTACGAGGACGAGCTGCCGGTCCGGCGCAAGCAGCCGGGAAACGTCGTCATCAAGTGGCTGACCACCACTGACCACAAGACGATCGGCACGATGTACCTGGTCACATCGTTCGCGTTCTTCTGCATCGGCGGTCTGATGGCGCTCTTCATGCGCGCCGAACTGGCCCGTCCCGGCACGCAGATCATGTCGAACGAGCAGTTCAACCAGGCGTTCACGATGCACGGCACGATCATGCTGCTGATGTTCGCGACGCCGCTGTTCGCCGGGTTCGCGAACTGGATCATGCCGTTGCAGATCGGCGCGCCCGACGTGGCGTTCCCGCGGTTGAACATGTTCGCGTACTGGCTGTACCTCTTCGGCTCGATCATCGCGGTGGCCGGCTTCCTCACCCCGCAGGGCGCTGCCGACTTCGGCTGGTTCGCCTACTCCCCGCTCTCGGACGCGGTCCGTTCGCCGGGTGTCGGCGCCGACATGTGGATCATGGGTCTGGCCTTCTCCGGCTTCGGCACGATCCTCGGCTCGGTCAACTTCATCACCACGATCATCTGCATGCGTGCCCCTGGCATGACGATGTTCCGCATGCCGATCTTCGTCTGGAACGTCCTGCTGACCGGTGTGCTGGTCCTGCTGGCCTTCCCGGTTCTCGCCGCCGCGCTCTTCGCGCTGGAGGCGGACCGCAAATTCGGTGCGCATGTATTCGATGCGGCCAATGGCGGCCCATTGCTCTGGCAACACCTCTTCTGGTTCTTCGGCCATCCAGAGGTGTACATCATCGCCCTGCCATTCTTCGGAATCATTTCCGAAGTGATCCCGGTGTTCAGCCGCAAGCCGATGTTCGGCTACATCGGCCTGATCAGCGCGACGATCGCGATCGCGGGCCTCTCCGTGACCGTGTGGGCACACCACATGTACGTCACCGGCGGTGTGCTGCTGCCGTTCTTCTCGTTCATGACATTCCTCATCGCGGTACCGACCGGTGTGAAGTTCTTCAACTGGATCGGCACGATGTGGAAGGGGTCGCTGTCCTTCGAGACACCGATGCTCTGGGCCGTCGGCTTCCTGATCACCTTCACCTTCGGTGGTCTGACCGGTGTGATCCTGGCGTCGCCCCCGATGGACTTCCACGTCTCGGACTCGTACTTCGTCGTCGCGCACTTCCACTACGTCATCTTCGGCACCGTGGTCTTCGCGATGTTCTCCGGATTCCACTTCTGGTGGCCGAAGTTCACCGGGAAGATGCTGGACGAGCGGCTCGGCAAGATCACGTTCTGGACGCTGTTCGTGGGCTTCCACGGCACGTTCCTGGTGCAGCACTGGCTGGGTGCCGAGGGCATGCCGCGTCGTTACGCGGACTACCTCGCCGCGGACGGCTTCACCGCGCTGAACACGATCTCGACGATCTCCTCGTTCCTGCTCGGCCTGTCGATGCTGCCGTTCTTCTACAACGTGTGGAAGACCGCCAAGTACGGCAAGAAGGTCGAGGTCGACGACCCGTGGGGCTACGGCCGTTCGCTGGAGTGGGCGACCTCCTGCCCGCCGCCGCGGCACAACTTCCTCACCCTGCCGCGGATCCGTTCCGAATCCCCGGCGTTCGACCTGCACCACCCGGAGATCGCGGCGCTCGAACTGCTGGAGCCCCACTCCGAGGGTGACAAGGCCCTCGCTGGTGGCAAGGAGGCCGGCAAGTGAAGATCCAGGGCAAGATGTTCCTCTGGCTGAGCGTCTTCATCCTCGCCATGGCCGTCACGTACGGCGTGTGGTCGAAGGAGCCGGCCGGTACCACCGCGCTCGTCCTGGCCTTCGGCCTGAGCGTCATGATCGGCTTCTACCTGGCCTTCACGGCGCAGCGGGTCGACGCCATGGCTCAGGACAACAAGGAGGCCGATGTCGCGGACGAGGCCGGCGAGGTGGGGTTCTTCTCCCCGCACAGCTGGCAGCCGCTCTCGCTGGCGGTCGGCGGTGCCCTCGCCTTCCTGGGCATCGTCTTCGGCTGGTGGCTGCTCTACTTCTCGGCCCCGATGATCCTGATCGGCCTGTTCGGCTGGGTCTTCGAGTACTACCGCGGTGAGAACCGCACCCAGTGACCTCGCGTCACCGCTCCACCTGACGGGGGGCCCGTACTTCTCCACCAAAAGAAGTACGGGCCCCCCGTTTGCAGTCACATTGCGTGCTAATAGGGATGAATCTCCATAACGTGTGTTCATGGACCACACGCCGCGCTTCCGCCCCGTAGTGAGCAGCATTCTGCTGGTCGTGACCCTGGTCGCTGGTGTGACCGCCTGCGGGGGGTCCGACGGCCATCCGCTCGCGGCGAAACCGTACGACGCGGTGGACGAGATCTCCTCCAACATCCCCGCGGGCGACGAGAAGGCCGACTCCGAGAAGCCGCTCGAAGTCACCGTCGACGACGACGGCCGGATCACGGACGTGTCGGCCGTGGACGCGACCGGCCGCCACGTGGCCGGCGAGCTCGACGCCGACGGGAGGCGCTGGATCTCCACCTCACCGCTCGCCGCCGGCACCCACTACACCGTCCGGGTCAGCATGGAGGACGACGACGGCGACCCGGGCAGCCGCACGCTCTCCTTCGAGACCGCCTCCGTCCGGGCCAAGAAGCTCCTGAAGGTCACCTTCGGCCCCCAGGCGGGCACCTATGGCGTCGGACAGCCCATCACGGCGGAACTCAGCGCCCCGGTCAAGGACAAGGCGTCCAGGGCCGTCGTGGAGCGTGCCCTGCGGGTCCGCTCCAAGCCCGCCGTGACCGGCTCCTGGTACTGGGTCGACGACAAGATCCTGCACTACCGGCCCAAGGAGTACTGGCCCGCCAAGGCCACCATCGACGTGACCAGCGGCCTGGCCGGTGTCAAGGTCACCGACACCCTCTACGGAGCCCCGTCGAAGGCGCTGAAGCTCACCACGGGCGACCGCGTCGAGGCCATCACGGACGCCGCCGCGCACACGATGACCGTCAAGCGCAACGGGAAAGTGATCAACACCATTCCGGTGACCACCGGCAAACCCGGCTTCTCCACTCGAAACGGCGTCAAGGTCGTGCTGAGCAAGGAGTACTCCGTACGCATGCGCGGAGAGACGATCGGCATCTCGGAGGGCTCGGACGACTCGTACGACCTGCTGGTCTACTACGCGACCCGCGTCACCTGGAGCGGCGAGTACGTGCACGCGGCCCCCTGGTCCACCGGTTCGCAGGGGTACGCGAACGTCAGCCACGGCTGTACGGGCATGAGCACCAGCCTCGCCGAGTGGTTCTTCAACACCGTGCGCACGGGCGACGTCGTCCAGGTCGTCGGCAGCCAGGGCGAGACGATGACGCCGTTCGACAACGGCTTCGGCGACTGGAACCTGTCCTGGGCGAAATGGCAGCAGGGCAGTGCGCTGCAGAAGAACGCCACCCCGGACCGCTCGGACACGATCCAGGCGGCGCGGCTGCGCCCCGAGGTCTGACCGGCCCGGGGGGTGCGCGCCTCCCCGGCGGGACCGGGGACAGGGGCGCGGCGGTTCCTCAGGCGTCCACGCAGTCCCTGCTGCGCAGCAGGGCCGCCAGGGCGTCCGCGAACCCGACCGGTTCGACCGGCAGGGTCACCGCGGCGTCCGCACGGCTCCAGGTGGCCAGCCAGGCGTCCTGGGGGCGTCCCATCAGCAGCAGCACGGGCGGGCAGTGGAAGATCTCGTCCTTGATCTGCCGGCAGACGCCCATGCCGCCCGCGGGAGCCGTCTCGCCGTCCAGGACGCAGACGTCGATGCCGCCGTTGTCCAGCGCGTCCAGGACGGCGGGCAGCGTGGCGCACTCCAGGAACTCCACCGGTGGTACGTCGGCCGCGGGCCTGCGCCCGGCTGCCAGCCTCACCTGCTCACGGATGTTGGCGTCGTCGCTGTAGACCAGGACCGTGGCGGTCGGCTGCATTGTTCCTCCGTGACATCTGTGTCTTCGGGGCTTTCCGGGCATGAACCGATGCGCGGATCGTACTCTGCCCGATGGCCTGTCAGCACCGTCCGGGACGGCGGATTCATGGGCCGTTCGGGGAGGGCACACCCTGTTGACACACCGAACGGCACCCCCCGGAGTGAGGGCGGGATAAGGGACCGACATAATGTCGGTCGTGGCGACAGCAACGACAGTAGAAACCGGGCACGCGCACCCGTCGGTCAATCGACCGAACCTCACCAGCGTCGGAACCATCATCTGGTTGAGTTCCGAGCTGATGTTCTTCGCGGCCCTCTTCGCGATGTACTTCACCCTGCGATCGGTGACCGGACCGGAGCACTGGAAGGAAATGGCTTCGGCCCTGAACTTCCCGTTCTCGGCGACGAACACCACGATCCTGGTGCTCTCCTCACTCACCTGCCAGCTCGGCGTCTTCGCCGCGGAGCGGGGCGATGTGAAGAAGCTCCGTACCTGGTTCGTGATCACTTTCGTGATGGGTGCGATCTTCATCGGAGGCCAGGTCTTCGAGTACACCGAGCTGGTGAAGAAGGACGGCCTCTCGCTGTCCTCCGACCCGTACGGCTCGGTGTTCTACCTGACGACCGGCTTCCACGGGCTGCACGTGACAGGCGGTCTCATCGCCTTCCTGCTCGTTCTGGGCAGGACGTACGCAGCCAAGAGGTTCACCCACGAACAGGCGACCGCAGCCATCGTCGTGTCCTATTACTGGCACTTCGTCGATGTCGTGTGGATCGGCCTCTTCGCCACGATCTACATGATCAAGTAACCGGGCTCGAACCCGAACCACATCCAGCATCGACGCAGAAGATCCTGACACCGGGGTAATCCGTGAAAAAGCTCTCCGCACGACGACGCCATCCGTTGGCGGCGGTCGTCGTACTACTCCTCGCGCTGGCGGCCACTGGGGGGCTGTACGCCGCGTTTGCGCCCGCGAGTAAGGCGCAGGCCGACGAAACCGCCCAGTCCCTCGCCATCGACGAGGGCAAGAAGCTGTACTCCGTCGGTTGCGCCAGCTGCCACGGAACCGGCGGTCAGGGCACCACCGACGGGCCGAGCCTGGTCGGCGTGGGCTCCGCCGCCGTGGACTTCCAGGTCGGTACGGGCCGTATGCCGGCGCAGCAGCCGGGCGCCCAGGTACCGAAGAAGAAGGTCATCTACAGCCAGGCCGAGATCGACCAGCTCGCGGCGTACGTCGCCTCGCTCGGCGCCGGTCCGATTGTTCCGACCAAGAGCCAGGTCAGCCCTGACGGCGCGGACATCGCCAAGGGTGGCGACCTGTTCCGTACCAACTGCGCTCAGTGCCACAACTTCACCGGTGAGGGGGGTGCGCTGACGAACGGCAAGTACGCGCCCAGCCTCGAAGGCGTGGACCCGAAGCACATCTACGAGGCCATGCAGACCGGCCCGCAGAGCATGCCGTCCTTCCCGGACACGACGATGCCCGAGCAGCAGAAGCGGGACATCATCGCGTACATCAAGACCATGAACAGCGCCCAGTCGGAGAACCCGGGTGGTCTCAAGCTGGGTGGCCTGGGGCCGGTCAGCGAAGGCTTGTTCGCCTGGATCTTCGGGCTCGGCGCACTGATCGCACTTGCCATTTGGGTCGCGGCCCACACCGCTAAGGCCAAGAAGTCATGAGTAGCCAAGAGATTCCAGACGAGAACCTGCCCGCTGAGCAGGACCCCGCGCACGGCGCGGTAAAGGTCGCGGACGACCCGTTCGCCGACCCCGGGCTGCCGGCCCACAAGCCGCGCATCCAGGACATCGACGAACGTGCCGCGAAGCGCTCCGAGCGCACCGTCGCGCTCATGTTCACCGTGTCCATGCTGGCGACGGTCGGCTTCATCGCCTCGTACGTCGTCTTCCCGGTCGACAAGATCGTGTACATCTGGCCCTTCGGCCATGTGAGCGCGCTCAACTTCTCCCTGGGGCTGACCCTGGGTGTGGCCCTCTTCGCGATCGGCGCCGGTGCCGTCCACTGGGCACGCACCCTGATGTCCGACGTGGAGGTCGCCGACGACCGGCACGCCATCGAGGCCACGCCCGAGGTCAAGGCGAAGGTCCTCGCGGACTTCGCGGCCGGTGCCGAGGAGTCCGCGCTCGGCCGGCGCAAGCTGATCCGCAACACCATGTTCGGCGCGCTGGCCCTGGTGCCGCTCTCCGGTGTGGTGCTGCTGCGCGACCTCGGTCCGCTGCCGGAGAAGAAGCTCCGCAACACCCTGTGGGCCAAGGGCAAGCAGCTCATCAACATGAACACGATGGAGCCGCTGCGTCCCGAGGACGTCGCCGTCGGTTCGCTGACCTTCGCCATGCCCGAGGGGCTGTCGGAGGACGCGGAGGACTTCCAGAACCAGATCGCCAAGGCCGCACTGATGATCATCCGTATCCAGCCGGAGAACATCAAGGACAAGCGCGAGCGCGAGTGGGCCCACGAGGGCATCGTGGCCTTCTCCAAGATCTGCACCCACGTCGGCTGCCCGATCAGCCTGTACGAGCAGCAGACGCACCACGTGCTCTGCCCGTGCCACCAGTCCACCTTCGACCTCTCCGACGGCGCCCGCGTCATCTTCGGTCCGGCCGGTCACGCCCTTCCGCAGCTGCGGATCGGCGTGAACAGTGAGGGCAACCTCGAGGCGCTCGGTGACTTCGAAGAGCCCGTCGGTCCTGCATTCTGGGAGCGCGGATGAGTACTGCGACCGACACACAGCGCAAGGCGCCCGCCGGTGAGCGGGTGGCCGACTGGGCGGACGGCCGGCTCGGGATCTACTCCCTGGCCAAGGCCAACATGCGCAAGATCTTCCCGGACCACTGGTCCTTCATGCTCGGTGAGATCGCCCTCTACAGCTTCGTCATCATCATCCTCACGGGTGTGTACCTGACGCTGTTCTTCCACCCGAGCATGAACGAGGTCGTGTACCACGGCTCGTACGAGCCGATGCAGGGCATCCGGATGTCCGAGGCCTACGCCTCGACGCTGGACATCAGCTTCGACGTCCGCGGTGGTCTGCTGGTTCGCCAGATCCACCACTGGGCCGCGCTGATCTTCCTGGCCGGCATGTTCGTGCACATGATGCGCGTCTTCTTCACGGGCGCGTTCCGCAAGCCGCGCGAGATCAACTGGCTCTTCGGCTTCCTGCTGTTCGTGCTGGGCATGTTCACCGGCTTCACCGGCTACTCGCTCCCGGACGACCTGCTCTCCGGCACGGGTGTCCGCTTCACCCAGGGCGCGATCCTGTCGATGCCGATCGTCGGCACGTACATCTCGATGTTCCTGTTCGGCGGAGAGTTCCCCGGCCACGACTTCGTCGCCCGGTTCTACTCGATCCACATCCTGCTGCTGCCGGGCATCATGCTCGGTCTGCTGGTGGCGCACCTGATCCTGGTCTTCTACCACAAGCACACGCAGTTCGCGGGCCCCGGACGCAGCAACAAGAACGTCGTCGGCATGCCGCTGCTGCCGGTGTACATGGCGAAGGCCGGCGGGTTCTTCTTCCTGGTCTTCGGCATCATCGCCGTCATCGCGGCCATCGCCTCGATCAACCCGATCTGGGCCATCGGCCCGTACCGCCCGGACCAGGTGTCCACCGGCGCCCAGCCCGACTGGTACATGGGCTTCGCCGAGGGTCTGATCCGAGTGATGCCGGGCTGGGAGATCAACCTCTGGGGCCACACGCTGGTCCTGGGCGTGTTCATCCCGTTGATGGCCTTCGGACTGGTGCTCGCGATCATCGCGGTCTACCCGTTCGTCGAGTCCTGGATCACCGGGGACAAGCGCGAGCACCACATCCTGGACCGCCCGCGCAACGCCCCGACCCGGACGGCCTTCGGCGTCGCCTGGATCACCGAGTACGTCATCGTCTTCATCGGCGGTGGCAACGACCTGTGGGCCACGCACTTCCACCTGTCGCTGAACGCCATCTCCTGGTTCGTCCGGATCTTCATCTTCGTCGGCCCGGTCCTCGCGTTCGTCATCACCCGCCGGATCTGCCTCGGTCTCCAGCGCCGCGACAAGGAGAAGGTGCTGCACGGGCGCGAGTCCGGCATCATCAAGCGCCTGCCGCACGGCGAGTTCGTCGAGATCCACGAGCCGCTCGGTCCGGAGCAGCTGCACACGCTCACCGCGCACGAGCAGTACCAGCCGGTCGAGATCGGCCCGACGGTCGACGAGAACGGTGTCGAGCGCAAGGTGCCCGCCCTCCAGAAGCTGCGCGCCAAGCTCAGCAAGGGCTACTACGGCGGGGACAACCAGATCGCCAAGCCCACCGCCGAGGAGTACAAGGAGATCACCAGCGGCCACGGTCACCACTGATCGCCTGAACTGATCGCCACAGCAGGAGCCCCGTCCATCCGATGGACGGGGCTCTTCGCTGTCCCCGGCGCTCGATAGGGTGGGGGACATCCCCTTTTATCGGCTGTGGACCCCCAGGAGCGGACCATGAACGTTGTGACCCCGGTCGGCGGCGACAGCGTGGCGGACCGTTCCTGGCCCGGCGTGCTGAATCCGCTGCTGCGCGGCGAGGACCTGAACGCGGACGACACCGCGTGGGCGATGGACCGCATCATGAGCGGTGAGGCGACCGATGTGCAGATCGCCGGTTTCGCGGTGGCCCTGCGCGCCAAGGGCGAGACGGTCGACGAGGTGTCCGGCCTGGTGCGCGCGATGTACGAGCACGCCCACACCATCCACGTGCCCGGTCGCACGGTCGACATCGTCGGCACCGGCGGCGACCTCGCCAAGACGGTCAACATCTCCACGATGTCCGCGATCGTCGTCGCGGGTACCGGCGCCAAGGTCGTCAAGCACGGCAACCGCGCCTCCTCCTCGGCGAGCGGTTCCTCCGACGTGCTGGAGAAGCTCGGCGTCAATCTGGAGCTCAGCGCGCAGCGGGTCGTCGAGGTCGCCGAGGAGGCGGGCATCACCTTCTGCTTCGCGGTGAAGTTCCACCCCGCCCTGCGGTACGCCGCCAGGGCCCGCAAGGAGCTCGGCGCCCCGACGACGTTCAACATCCTCGGGCCGCTCACCAACCCGGCCAAGGTCCGCTCCCAGGCGATCGGCGTCGCCGACCTGCGGATGGCGCCCATCGTCGCCGGTGTCCTCGCCGAGCTCGGCAATTCGGCGCTGGTCTTCCGCGGTGACGACGGCCTGGACGAGCTGGCGACGACCGCGACCTCGCGCGTCTGGGTGGTCCGGGACGGAGCGGTGCGCGAGGAGGCGTTCGACCCGCGCGACGTCGGTCTGGAGCTGGTGCCGGCACAGGCGCTGCGCGGCGCCGACGCCTCGTACAACGCGGATGTGGCCCGCCGGGTGCTGGCGGGCGAGCAGGGGCCCGTACGGGAGGCCGTGCTGCTCAACTCGGCGGCGGCGCTGGTGGCCCTGGACCCGGCGGACGGCACGCTGAACGAGCAGCTGGCCGCAGGGATCGCGAAGGCCGCCGAGTCCATCGACTCGGGGGCGGCCCGGCAGGTGCTGGAGCGCTGGGTGGCGGTCAGCAACGCCTGAGCGGACGGAAAGTGACGCAGGGCGCGGTCCGGATCCTGGACCGCGCCTTGCGCGTCGACGTACGTATGGCAAGATGCTGCGCAGGTCATGAGTGACAGCGACTACGGCCCCGGCCCGCTGTCCGGCAACCCTCCGTCCGTGGCGGGGTGCCCCGGGTGAAGACCAGGCCGTAGGCAGCGAGGTCTGCGGCAAGCGCGGGCCCCTCGGCATCTGTGAATGCCAACCCCCGGGGTCCTGGTCCCTAGGGAGTCTCTTGTGAGCAAGCGAATGCGATAGGGCTTCTCGGCCCTCCTCCGCACACCCTTTTTCTCTTTCCGCTGCGCTGCCGCGTATCCGCCGGCGCACGCGATTCGCCTGCCTGTTACGGGAGTTCGCCATGTCTGTCTTCACCGCTGCCGCCGATCAGTCGCTTTGTTCCCCTCTGTCGGTTCTGGGCAAGGACGTAACGGTTCCGCTGGTCACGGGCGGCGAGGTCGCGTACGCCGCTCTGGACTACGCCGCCAGCGCCCCCGCCCTGCAGCGCGTCTGGGACGACATCGCCGCGTACGCCCCGTACTACGGCAGCGTCCACCGCGGCGCCGGGTACCTCTCGCAGCTCTCCACGGACCTCTTCGAGAACAGCCGCGCGACCGTCGCCGAGTTCCTCGGCTGCCGCGCGGACGACCAGGTGATCTTCACCCGCTCGACCACCGACTCCCTCAACCTGCTGGCCGCCGTCGTCCCCGCCGGCTGCCAGGTCTTCGTGTACGAGACCGAGCACCACGCCTCGCTGCTGCCGTGGCGCGACGCCCGGGTGACCTACCTGAACGCCCCGCGCACCCCGGCCCAGGCCGTCGAGACGCTGGAGCGGGCGCTCGCCGACCGCGACCCCTACGGCCCCGCGCTGGTCTGCGTCACCGGCGCCTCCAACGTCACCGGCGAGCTGTGGCCGGTGAAGGAGCTGGCGGCCGCCGCGCACGCCCACGGTGCCCGGATCGTGCTGGACGCGGCGCAGCTGGCCCCGCACCACCCCGTCGACATCGCGGAACTGGACGTCGACTGGGTCGCCTTCTCCGGGCACAAGCTGTACGCGCCGTTCGGCTCGGGGGTGCTCGCGGGCCGGGCCGACTGGCTGCAGGACGCCGAGCCGTACCTGGCCGGCGGCGGCGCCTCGCGCAGGGTCGCCCGCCGCGCCGATGGTGGCGTGGACGTCGAGTGGCACTCCACCGCCGCCCGCCACGAGGCCGGTTCCCCGAACGTCATCGGCGTGTACTCCATCGCCTCCGCCTGCAAGGCACTCACCGAGGCGGGCTTCGACCAGCTGGTCGCCCGGGAGCAGCACCTCGTCGCCGCCGTCCGGGCCGGACTCGCCGACGTCCCCGAGGTCAAGGTGCTCTCGCTGTTCGGCGACGACGCCCCGAGGGTCGGCGTCATCTCCTTCGTCGTGGAGGGCTGGAACAGCTCGCACTTCGCCGCCGCGCTCTCCGCCGAGTACGGCATCGGGGTCCGCGACGGACTGTTCTGTGCCCACCCGCTGGTCCGCACCCTGCTGGGCAGCGACCCGCAGGAGGTCGGCGAGTGCGGCGCGCCGGAGGCCGAGCCGGGCGAGAGCTCGCTCAACGCGATCCGGGTGAGTTTCGGGGCCGGTACGCCGGACGAGCACATCGAGCGCTTCGTCCGCGCCGTCGGGGAACTGGTGAGCGAGGGCGCCCAGTGGAAGTACCGCACCGAGGGTGGCCGCTGCGTTCCGGACCGGGGCACGGCGCAGCTCTGACGGCCGCGCAGCACTTCGGCGGGGGACGGACTCGGCTGCCCGTCCCCCGCCGAAGTGTCACGCCGCGGTGAGCGGCGTACCTACGCGTCGAGGCCGATGGCGAAGGCGGCCTCCAGGTCATGCTGCGAGTACGTACGGAAGGCCACATGCGTGTCGGTGGCCGCGACGCCGGGGATCTTGCTGATCCGGCCGGGGATGACGTCCGCCAGGTTGTCGTGCTTGGCCACCCGGACCATGGCGATCAGGTCGTACGTACCGGTGACCGAGAAGACCTCGCTGACGCTGTCCAGTGCGGCGATGGCCTCGGCGATCTCGGGAATCCGGTCCACGCTGGTTTTGATGAGCACGATCGCGGTGATCACGGCTGGTTTTCTCCCTCGGTGGCCGCGGCTGGTGACTTCACTCTATCCGTACGCCGGTAGCGTCCCCAGGCGTAGAGGAAGCCGAGGGCGAAGCCGACCACATGGGCCAGATAGGCCACGCCGGGCCCTCCGCTGCCCGCGCCCTGGACCGCCAGCCACTGCAGGACGAACCAGAAGATCAGCACGATCCAGGCGGGGAAGCGCAGCGGCAGGAAGAAGAGGAACGGGAACAGACTGGTGACCCGGGCCCTGGGGAACAGGTAGAGGAACGCCCCGAGCACCGCCGAGATCGCCCCCGACGCGCCGACGAGGGTCTGGTCGGACGTGGCGTGCGCGGCGGCGTAGGCGACCAGGGCGAGATAGCCGCAGGCAACGTAGAAGAAGGTGAACTCGGTACGCCCCATGCGCTCCTCGGCCATCGCCCCGAACACGTACAGGAAGAGCATGTTGCCGAGCAGATGCAGCCAGCTGCCGTGCACGAAGAGGGCGGTGAGCGGGGTGAGCAGGGCGCGTGCGGAGCCGTCCCACAGCTCGCTCGGGATCACGCCCCAGCGTTCGAAGTACCCGGCCTGGGCGGCGAGCAGGGCGTCGGCGGTGCCGGAGGGCGGGTTGAGCCCGGAGAGCGGGCTGATCAGGAACACCAGACAGCACAGGGCGATCAGGGCACGGGTCACCAAGGGGCCGCCCGGGGTGACCGTCCGTAGCAGCCCCCTGGTCAGCCTGCCGGCCGCAGCACGCCGATCGATCATGAACAGAGCATGACGCAAGCGGAGGGAACGGGACAGACCGCCTCGCCGTGTCGGGGGGACGCACTGAGGCCGTAGGGTAACCGCAGGACATCCGCAGTTCGACGGCGCACCGCGAGATCCTTGAAGCAGGCAGCACGAGGCTCGACGAAAGAGGACGCACGATGACGACGGTTCCCCAGCCGACCGACGGGACCCGCTGGCGCTGCACGCTCTGCGGAAACCTCACGCGATTCGACGTGACGCGCTCCTCCAAGGTCGTCGAGTACGTCCATCTCGACCTGGCCGGGGAGTCCACCGTCGAGGAACGCGAGGTGGTCAGTGAGACCATCGAGTCGGTGCGCTGCCGTTGGTGCAACGCGGTGGATCAGATCGAACTGGTGGCCAGGCCGGGTGCCGACTCCTGACGGAGCCGTGCGGACAGACAATTTGGGGTGACGGATGGTGGAGCAGCCCGCTAGCGGCGCAGAGTCGGCCGAGGCGGCCGGCGACGCCGTCGAGGCGCTCGACCGCCCGCTGCCCGAAGCCGTGCGACGGCGGGTCGTCGCGCTGGTCTCGGACGCGTTCGGCGGCCTTACGCTCACCGAACTCCCGGCCCAGCTGAGACAGTACGCCCGCTTCACCCCGACCCGGCGCGCCAAGTTCGCCGGGAACGCGATGGCGGCTGCCCTGGAGAGCGACGCGCTGTTCCGGCAGCGGATCGGCGAACGGCTCAAGGAGGGGCAGCCGGAGCTGGCCGCCGCGCTGGAGGCCGGTTCGCCGCCTGCCGCCGCCGACCCCGTCGATGTGGCCGCGGCCGCCTATGTGCTGCGCCCGGCCGACTGGGTGAAGCTGGTCGCCGCAGCCGGTGAGGAGGCCCAGCGGGCCGACGCCGAGCGCGCCGACGAGGAGAGCCGCCGCGAGCTGGAACGGCTGCGCGAGGAGCTCGCCCAGTCCCGCTCCCACACGAAGAGCGAGACCGAGCGGCTCCGCGCCGAGCTGGACGCGGCCCGCAAGGAGGCCGACTCCCTTCAGCGCAAACTGCGCAGCGCCGTCAACGAGGTCAAGCGCGGCGAGGCCGCGCTGCGCCGCAGCCGGGCCGAGGCCGACGCGGTGCGGTCCGAGGCCGCCGCCCAGGTCTCCGCTGCCGAGAGCGAGACCCGTCGGCTCAAGGCGCGGCTCGGTGAGGCCGAGGCGGCCGTCGAGGCGGGCCGCAGGGCCGCCAGGGAAGGCCGGTCGGTCGAGGACATGCGGCTGCGGCTGCTGCTGGACACGGTGCTCGACGCGGCCCGCGGGCTCCGTCGCGAACTGGCTCTGCCGCCGTCGTCGATGCGCCCCGCGGACAGTGCCGACGCGGTCGAGCCGGGCAGGATGTCACCCAAGGACATTGCGGCCAGGGCCCTTTCGGAGACGGATCCGGCCCTGCTCGACCAGTTGCTCGCGCTGCCGCAGGCGCATCTGATCGTGGACGGCTACAACGTCACCAAGACCGGCTATCCGCAGCTGCCGCTGGAGAAGCAGCGGTTGCGGCTGCTGGGCGGTCTCGCGGTCCTCGCGGCGCAGACCGGCGCGGAGATGACCTGTGTCTTCGACGGGGCCGAGCTGGCCGCCCCGGTGCTGCTCGCGCCGCCGCGCGGGGTCCGGGTGCTGTTCAGCAAGCCGGGTGTGACCGCCGATGAACTCATCCGTCAGCTGGCGCGTGCCGAACCGCCGGGCCGGCCCGTCGTGGTGGTCTCCACCGACCGCGAAGTCGCCGACGGAGTGGCGAAGGCGGGCGCCAGGCCCGTTGCGTCCGTCTTGCTCCTGAAGCGTCTTTCGCGCGTCTAGTGACACTTGCCGGGTCTCGGTGGAAATCGGGGAACGGATCGTCAAGTCGTCGCTACCCCCTGTGTGATGTGGGTAAAGAAGTGCCTCCTGTGATGAGATTTTTCCTGTGAGGATTTGAACTGATCACAAGTTGGTCACTAGGGTCAGGGCTCGAACCTTCGCACGGTCGATCACTCATTCGGGGTGGCGGCGAAGGCACCGCCGAGTCCGTGACATGCACGGAGCCGGGGATTCGAATCCCCCACAGCCCGGTAGGCGGCTCGAGGAAGAAGGAGCTCGCCTCCGTGGCGTCCCACCGTCGTCCCAAGCAGCCGAGCCGCGCTCGTGTGACCGTGCTCACCGCGACCGCCGCCGCGGCCATGGCCCTGACCTCCCAGGCGGCCCACGCCGACCCGAAGCCCTCCAAGGGCGAGGTCAAGGAGAAGGTCGAGAAGCTCAACCACGAGGCCGGCGCGGCCAATGAGCAGTACTACGGCGCCAAGGAGAAGCAGCAGAAGCTGGAGAAGGAAGTCGGCGCGCTGCAGGACAAGGTGGCCCGCGGCCAGCAGGAGATCAACAGCCTGCGCAACGGCCTCGGTTCGCTCGCCGCCGCCCAGTACCGCTCCGGTGGCATCGACCCGTCGGTGCAGCTCTTCCTCGACTCGGACCCCGACAGCTTCCTCGACAGGGCTTCGGCGCTCGACCAGTTGACGGCCAAGCAGACCGAGACCCTGGGGAAGATCCAGGAGAAGCAGCGGGTCCTCGCGCAGGAGCGCAAGGAGGCCCAGGACAAGCTCGGTGACCTCGCGGACGTGCGCAAGACGCTCGGCGCGAAGAAGAAGAAGCTCCAGGACAAGCTGTCCGAGGCGCAGCGCCTGCTCAACACGATGACCGCAGCCGAGCGTACGAAGATGCGGAACGACGAACAGCGTGCCAGCCGCGCCGCGAGCGACCGGGTCGACCTGGGCAACGAGGTCCCCGCCTCCGCCCGTGGCGCCGCCGCCCTGAACGCCGCCGCCACCCAGGTGGGCAAGCCGTACCAGCGCGGCGGCACCGGCCCCGGATCCTTCGACTGCTCCGGGCTGACCCAGTGGGCCTACGCCCAGGCCAACGTCCAGATCTCCCGGGTCACGTACACCCAGGTCAACGACGGCGCCCACATCGGGCGCAGCGCGCTGAAGCCGGGCGACCTCGTCTTCTTCAACAACACCGAGCATGTGGGCCTCTACGCGGGCAACAACACCGTCCTGCACGCCCCGTACACGGGCGCGTTCGTCCGCTACGAGTCGATGAACACCATGGGCAGCTTCCAGTTCGGCGTGCGCGTCGGCTGACGACGCCCGAACGGGCGAATTCCCGCGCCCGCGCAGACCGTCCGCCCCGCCGGAGACCACAGGTCACCGGCGGGGCGTTCATGTTTCCGAAGCCTGTCCGCCCGGCGCGGCCTTTGGCCGCTCCGTAACCGTCCGACTACTGTCTGCCTGCTGTGCAGCTCCCGGTCGTCGGTCCGCCCGCCCCGGGTGGCAGGGGCTGCGCGATCTGCGTACAGCGGAAGGGAGTGCGGCGTCCTGTGGTGTCCCATCGCCGTTCCACACAGCCCGGCCTCAACCGGGGCGCCCGGATCACTGTCCTGTCGGCCGCGGCGGCGACCGCGGCCGCCACTCTCGGAGCGGCCACGGCCAACGCCGACCCGCAGGACACATCCCGGAGCGCCAAGGCCCGGGTCGACCGGCTGTACAGCGAGGCCGAGCGGGCCACCGAGCAGTACAACGAGGCCGAGGAGAACGCCGACCGGCTGCGCGGCGAGGTGAACCGGGCCAGGGACCGGGCGGCCCGCGGCCAGGAACACCTCAACCGGATGCGCACGGCGCTCGGTTCGCTGGCGAGCGCCCAGTACCGTTCCGGTGGCCTCGACCCCTCGCTGGCCCTGCTGCTCTCCTCCGACCCGGACACCTACCTCGACCGGGCGGCCGCGCTGGACCGCCTGACCGAGCGCCGGGCCACCGAGCTGTGGGAGCTCCAGCAGACGCAGCGCGAACTCGCGCGGACCCGTGCGGAGGCCGTCCGGGCGCTGGCCGAGCTGGAGCGCAACCAGGCGGCCGCCACCCACCACAAACGGACCGTCGAGCACAAGCTCGCCCGGGCCAAGCAGCTGCTGGACGCGCTGCCCGACGCCGACCGGGCGGATTTCGAGCGGGCCTCGCGCGCCGGCCGCTACGACGTGCTCCCGGCGGCTGCCGATCTGCCGGCCGGCTCCGCGCGGGCGGCCGTCGCCGTGATGGCGGTCCGCCAGGCACTGGGCCGCCCGTACATCTGGGGGGCCAACGGACCCGCCGGATTCGACTGTTCCGGGCTGATGCAGTGGGCGTACGCCCAGGCCGGGGTCAGCCTGCCGCGCACCTCGCAGGCCCAGCGGTACGCGGGACACATGGTGCCGCTCTCCGAGGCCCGGCCGGGCGACCTGGTCGCCTACCGCGCGGACGCCAGCCACATCGGCATGTACGTCGGCAACGGCCAGGTCATCCACGCCCCGTACCCGGGAGCCCCGGTGCGCTACGACCCCGTCGGCATGATGCCCGTCTCGTCGGTCACCCGCGTCTGACCCGTACCCTCGACCGGGTGACCGGCAGACGGCGTACCGCACGGCGGGGACGTGGCGCAGGACGGCGCACGGCGGGAGCGCTGCTCGCCGGGCTGCTGTTCGCCGCCGCCTGCGCGGCCCCCGACGACGGCGCCGCCAAGGGCTCCGCCGACCGAGGCATCCGGGCCACTCTGGACCGCCGCGCGGCCGCCGTGCGGGCGCACGACGCGGACGCCTACGTGGCCGCAGTGGACCCGCGTGCCACCGGGTTGCGCACGGCCCAGCGCCGGGAGCTGGAGAACCTCGCGGACATACCGCTGAGCTCGTGGACGTACCGGCTGACGGACGTGACCGGGCAGGGCGCCGACCGGGCCACCGCGGACGTCCGGCTGCGCTACGGGATCAAGGGCTATGACGCCGCCCCGGTCTCCGTGGACCGGGTGCTCGACCTGAGACGGGACCGGGCGGACGGCCGCTGGTACATCACCGGCGACCGGGCGGGCAAGGACGGCGGCGGGCTGCTCTGGCAGCAGGGCGACGTACGGGTGGTGCGCGGAGAGCGCAGCCTCGTCCTCGGGGCCGGCCGCACGGAACAGGAGCTGCGCGCGATCGCCCGGACCGCGGACCGCGCGGTGCCCGCCGTCTCCGGTGCCTGGCCGGAACGCTGGGCCGGCCGCGTGCTGGTGCTGGTGCCGCACACCGTGGAGGACATGGCGGGGCTGCTGGGGTCACCGGGGGCGAACTACCGGGGCATCGCGGCCGTCACCACCGGGCAGGCAGGCGGCCCGGACCGGGCGCCCGCGGACCGGGTGATCGTCAACCCGCAGGCGTACGGCATGTTCAGCACCCTCGGGCGGCGGATCGTCCTCACCCACGAGATCACCCATGTCGCCACCCGCGCCCGCACCTCCGCCGCCACCCCGGCCTGGCTCTCCGAGGGCTTCGCCGACTGGGCGGCCTACCGCGCCGAGGACCGTACCGCCGCACAGGCCGCGCCGGAACTGGCCGACGCCGTCGCGCGCGGCGAGCTGCCCGCCGGGCTCCCCGCGGACGAGGACTTCGGCTTCGCGGGCGACCCCGTACGCCTGGCGCAGGCGTACGAGGGCGGCTGGCTGGCCTGCGAGCTGATCGCCGACCACTGGGGCGAGGAGAAGCTGTTCGCCTTCTACCGGGCCGTCGGAGGGCACCATGGGCGGGACGGAGCGGTGGAGCAGGCCATGCGGGAGGTGCTCGCCACGACCCCGGGCGATTTCACCGCGCTCTGGCGGGACCATCTGCGCGCCCGGTTCGGCTGAGCGCGGCGCACGGTTCAGGAGCCGACCGGCTCCGCCTCCTGGCCGGCGCCGGACACGGCGGCCGGGGATCCCCCGCCGCCCCGCGGCGCACCGGACACCGTCCGCCGCCACAGCCGCCGGCAGGCGATGAGCGTCGCCGCGACCAGCAGGCCGTTGCGCAGGAGCAGCAGCGTCACGCCCGTCGCGTCACTGCTCACCACATGGACGAACCCGAACGGGAACTCCCACTGCGTGAATCCCGTGGCGAGCAGCACCAGACCGGTCGGCAGCACTATCCGGCTCTCACGGAAGACCAGGCAGACCGCCGCCAGGCCGACCAGCCAGAGCAGGTACTGCGGGCTGAGCACCCGGCTCGTCGTCGTGAACAGCAGCACCGCCGCGAATGCCGCGTCGGCCGGGGTGCTCACCCGGAAGTCGCGGGCCCGCAGCCGCCACACCAGCAGCCAGCCGACGGCGGCGGCGGACAGACCGAGGGCGAGCGTGCTCACCAGCGGCACGTGCGGCCCCAGGAACTCCATGGAGCCGTAGTGCAGCTCCACCCGGCCCCGCCAGCCGAACTGCCGCCACACGTGGAAGACCAGTGCCCCCAGCGACTCGACCTCGGTGCCCCGGTCGCGCTGGAAGCCGAGAAAGGCCAGTGCGCCGGGCATCGCCACGGTGCACACCACCAGCAGCCCGGCCGCCGTCGCCGCCGCGGCCGTCCATGCCCGGCGCGTCCGCGGCCCGCGCGCGGTACCGGCCAGGACCAGCGCCGGCCACACCTTCAGCAGCGCGCCGACGGCGGCCAGCGCCCCCAGCACCCGCGGACGCCGCACTCCCGCCAGCAGCGCCGCCACCGCCACCGCCGTCACCATCACGTCGTACCGGGCGTACGCGGTCGCACCGAGCAGCGGCACCCCGGCCACCCACACCCAGGCGCCCGCCGTCCGCCGGCCGGTCCCGCGGCCCGCGTACAGCAGCAACCCCAGCACCAGCCCGTCGCATAGGAAGGCGAGGACGAAGAAGGCCGAGGCGTACTCCAGGAACGGCAGCAGAGCGGGGGAGAGGACGGCGAGCGCCGCGAGGGGCGGGTACTGCCAGGTGACGTCGGACCGCGGGTACGTACCGGTCTTCAGGACCTCGGACCAGCCGTGGTAGATCACCGAGACATCACTGGTCACGTCCGGCCCGGACAGCGGGACCGCCTTGGTGACGCAGAGCAGCAGCAGGAACCTGGTGAGGGTCCAGACCGCGAGAGCGAGCCGCGTGCCGGTCGGTCCGGTCATGACCGCCTCGTCCGTTTCGTCGATGGGTGGGTCGGCGGGCACCCGGCGCGTACGTCGGCGGGTCCCCGGTGGTACGAGGAGCCATGATGCCCGCCCGGCCCGTGCGAGAGCCGTCGCGGCGGTCGCCCGGTACTGTCGGCCGGGATGGACAAGACCCTGATCGTGACCAATGACTTCCCGCCCCGCCCCGGCGGTATCCAGGCGTTTCTGCACAACATGGCACTGCGCCTGGACCCCGGACAGATCGTCGTATACGCCTCCACCTGGAAGCGTGGCCCCGAAGGCATCGCGGCCACCGCCGCCTTCGACGCCGAGCAGCCCTTCACCGTCGTCCGCGACCGTACGACGATGCTGCTGCCGACCCCCCGGGTCACCCGGCGCGCCACGCAGCTGCTGCGGATACACGGCTGCACCTCCGTGTGGTTCGGTGCCGCGGCCCCGCTCGGGCTGATGGCACCGGCGCTGCGCAAGGCCGGTGCCCGGCGCCTGGTCGCCACCACGCACGGACACGAGGCGGGCTGGGCCCAGCTGCCCGCGGCCCGGCAGCTGCTGCGGCAGATCGGCGAAACCACGGACACGATCACCTATCTGGGGGAGTACACCCGCTCCCGGATCGCCGCCGTGCTCACCCCCGAGGCGGCGGACCGCATGGTCCAGCTGCCGCCCGGCGTCGACGAGAAGACCTTCCACCCGGATTCCGGCGGGGACCTGATCAGGGCCCGGCTCGGGCTCTCGGACCGGCCCGTCGTCGTCTGCGTGTCACGGCTTGTGCCGCGCAAGGGCCAGGACACGCTGATCCTCGCGATGCCCGCGATCCTGGCGCAGGTACCGGACGCGGTGCTGCTGATCGTCGGCGGCGGGCCGTACGCCAAGGAACTGCAGCGGCTGGCCGCGGAGACGGGGGTCGCCGACTCGGTGCGCTTCACCGGGCCGGTCCCGTGGGACGAGCTGCCCGCCCATTGCGGCGCGGGCGATGTCTTCGCCATGCCGTGCCGGACCCGTCGTGGCGGCCTCGACGTGGAGGGCCTCGGCATCGTCTTCCTGGAGGCGTCCGCGACCGGGCTGCCGGTGGTGGCGGGTGATTCGGGCGGCGCGCCGGACGCCGTGCTCGACGGCGAGACCGGGTGGGTGGTGCGCGGCGGCTCGGCGGAGGAGTCGGCCGAACGGATCGTCGCCCTGCTCCGCGACCCGGAGCTGCGACGGCGGATGGGGGAGCGGGGACGGGCCTGGGTCGAGGAGAAATGGCGCTGGGACCTGCTGGCCGAGAGGCTCAAGGCGCTGCTCTGAGACCGCCGGGCCGGTTCCGCCGCGGTGGCGGGCACTGCCACGGAGACCGTGCCCGCCACGAAGGCAGAGGCCGTCGTGGCCACGACGGGACCGGCCCGCCCGAAGGCCACGCGCCGGGGAGCCGCCCCGGGGAAGCGGATCAGCGGGCGATCCGGAACCTCGCGCCGGCCGACCACCGGCACGAGGCCGATGCGCGGCCGACGACCGGCCCGCCCCGACGACCGGCCCGCCCCGACGGCCGGCCCGCCCCGACGGCCGGCCCGCTCCGGCGGCCGGCCTTCACGTTCCGGAAGACGGCTTTCAGCCCGGCGGTCCTCCGTCAGCCCCGGTAGATCGCCTCGATCTCGTCCGCGAAGTCCTTCGCCACCACATTCCGCTTCAGCTTCAGCGACGGGGTGATGTGGCCCGCCTCCTCGGTGAACTGGGAGGGCAGGATGCGGAACTTGCGTACCGACTCCGCCTTGGACACCGCGGCGTTCCCGTCGTCCACCGCGCGCTGCACCTCGGCCAGCAGCTCCGGGTCCTCGCGCAGCGACGCGGCCGACGCGCCGGCCGGCTTGCCGTGCTCCTCGGCCCAGCGGCCCAGGAACTCCTCGTCCACGGTGATCAGTGCGCCCACGAACGGCCGTCCGTCGCCGACCACCATGCACTCGGCGACCAGGGCGTGCCCGCGGATCCGGTCCTCGATCACCGCGGGAGCGACGTTCTTGCCGCCCGCCGTCACGATGATCTCCTTCTTGCGGCCGGTGATCGAGAGATAGCCGTCCTCGTCGAGCGTGCCGATGTCGCCCGTGTGGAACCAGCCGTCGGCCAGTGCGTCGGCCGTCGCCGCCTCGTTGTTCCAGTAGCCGGTGAACAGGTGCTCGCCGTGCAGCAGCACCTCGCCGTCGTCGGCGATCCGGACGACGGAGCCGGGCAGCGGCTGGCCGACCGTACCGATCTTCTGGCGGTCCCACGGATTGAAGGCGGTGGCCGCACAGGTCTCGGTGAGGCCGTAGCCCTCCAGGACGGTGAAGCCGATACCGCGGTAGAAGTGGCCGAGCCGCTCGCCCAGCGGCGCGCCGCCGGAGATCGCGTACTTGCCGCGGCCGCCGAGCACGGCCCGCAGCTTGCCGTAGACCAGCCGGTCGAAGATCTTGTGCTTGAACTTCAGGCCCAGGGACGGGCCCTGGGGGGTGCTCAGCGCGCGGCTGTACGCGATCGCGGTGTTCGCGGCTTTGTCGAAGATGCCGCCCTTGCCGTCGGCCTGCGCCTTGGCGCGCGCCGCGTTGTAGACCTTCTCGAAGACGCGCGGCACACCGAGGATCAACGTCGGCCGGAAGGAGGCCAGTTCATCGGTGAGGTGCTTGATGTCCGGTACGCAGCCGAGCCTGATCGGGGCCATCACCGAGGCCACCTCGACCAGCCGTCCGAAGACATGCGCGGCGGGCAGGAAGAGCAGCACCGAGCACTCGCCGGTACGGAAGAGGGGCTTCAGCCGCTCCACCACATTGCCGCACTCCGCGAAGAAGCTGCGGTGCGTGAGCACACAGCCCTTGGGGCGGCCGGTGGTGCCCGAGGTGTAGACGATGGTGGCCGGGTCGTCCGCCTTGGCGGACGCCATCCGCAGGTCGAGGGTCTCGTCCGAGACGTCCTCGCCGGTCTCCGTCAGCCGGCGGATCGCCTGGTCCTCGATCTGCCAGATGCCCTTCAGCTCCGGCAGATCCGCCCGGACCGAGGCCACGGAGTCCTGGTGCGCCTGGGACTCCACGACGCACAGCGTGGCACCGGAGTCACCGAGGATCCACTGGATCTGCTCGGGCGAACTCGTCTCGTACACCGGGACGGTGACCGCGCCCGCGCTCCAGATCGCGAAGTCGAGCAGGACCCACTCGTAGCGGGTGCGGGAGAGCAGGGCCACCCGGTCGCCCGCTTCGACACCCGCGGCGATCAGGCCCTTGGCGACGGATCTGACCTCGGCCAGGAACTGCGTGGCGTCGACATCGGCCCACTTGCCTGCCACCTTGCGGCTCATCACCGCGACATCGGGGTGCTGCGCGGCATTGCGGCGGATGAGATCCGTCAGGTTGCCGTCCGAGGGGACCTCGTACAGGGCCGGAAGGCTGAACTCGCGCAAGACTGCTGCTCCTCATCGGGCT
Organism: Streptomyces sp. NPDC087845; assembly: GCF_044742755.1. Taxonomy (NCBI): domain Bacteria; kingdom Bacillati; phylum Actinomycetota; class Actinomycetes; order Kitasatosporales; family Streptomycetaceae; genus Streptomyces; species Streptomyces sp. NPDC087845. The sequence continues at coordinate 342,608 of NZ_JBIUVC010000007.1, read as the reverse complement.
CCGGTGCCACGGCTCCGTGCGACGCACCGGCTGCGGTCCAGGATTGGCAGGTGCTCAGTGGGGTGAGCACGACTGGACTGCCGGACTGCCCGGACGTTACCCACCAGTACTCGGTTCCCGATAGGGGGTTCCGGCCAGATGTCTTATGCGTCACACACAACCGTGATCCTTGGGCGCACAGTAGTCCACCGCCGTTACCGGCCGGAGGTAATCGCAGGTCCGGTGGCCTCTACCCAGGTGGGCGGCGGAGTCCTAGGGTGATCGGCATGCCAGTCGGACCGCACAGCGAAGGAAGCCCGGCCGCGCGGCGCACCCGTGTCCATGTGGTCAGTGACGTGCACGGAAACACCGAGGCCCTGGCCCGCGCCGGGGACGGCGCCGATGCCCTGATCTGCCTGGGTGACCTGGTGCTCTTCCTCGACTACGCCGACCACTCGCGCGGCATCTTCCCCGATCTCTTCGGCGTGGAGAACGCCGACCGGATCGTCGAACTGCGCACCGCCCGCCGCTTCGAGGAGGCCCGCGAGTTCGGCCGCGGCCTGTGGGCGGGCATGGATCGCAACGCCGCGATCGTCTCGGCGGTGCGCAAGCAGTACGCCGAGCTCTTCGCGGTCTTCCCCACCCCGACGTACGCCACCTACGGCAACGTCGACATCCCCGGCCTGTGGCCCGAGTACGCGCGTCCGGGCACCACCGTCCTCGACGGCGACCGCGTCGAGATCGGCGGACGCGTGGTCGGCTTCGTCGGCGGCGGCCTGAAGACCCCGATGAACACCCCGTACGAGATCAGCGACGAGGAGTACGCGGCCAAGATCGAGGCGATCGGCCCGGTCGACGTGCTCTGCACCCACATCCCGCCCGATGTACCGGAGCTGACGTACGACACGGTCGCGCGCCGCTTCGAACGCGGCAGCCGGGCCCTGCTCGACGCCATCCGCAGGACCCGGCCCCGGTACGCGCTCTTCGGCCACGTCCACCAGCCCCTGGTACGCCGGATGCGGATCGGTGCCACCGAATGCGTGAACGTCGGCCACTTCGCGTCCACCGGCAGGCCCTGGGCCCTGGAGTGGTGACCGCACCGGCACCGGGCCCTGGACCGAGGCGCCGCGCGCACGCGATAGCCTTCTGACGGCAGGCTTCTGCCGACGCACCGGTACACCGCACTGGAGGAGCCACGGCGATGGCTGAACACACCAGCTCGAGCATCACGATCGAGGCGGCGCCGGCCGACGTCATGGGAGTGATCGCCGACTTCGCCCGCTATCCGGAGTGGACCGGCGAGGTCAAGGAGGCCGAGATCCTCGCCACCGACGACCGGGGCCGCGCCGAGAAGGTCCGCCTCGTCCTCGACGCCGGAGCGATCAAGGACGACCACACCCTCGCGTACACCTGGATCGGCGACTACGAGGTCAGCTGGACCCTCGTCAAGTCCCAGATGCTGCGTGCCATCGACGGCTCCTACGCACTGGCCCCGCTCGGCGACGGCGACCGCACCGAGGTCACCTACCGGCTGACCGTCGACGTCAAGATCCCGATGCTCGGCATGATCAAGCGCAAGGCGGAGAAGGTCATCATCGACCGCGCGCTGGCCGGTCTGAAGAAGCGCGTCGAGTCCGTCCCGAAGGCCTGACCCGGTGCGTACGGTTCTCGTCACCGGCACCGGCGGCGCAGGCCGTACCACCGTCGCGGCGGCGACCGCACTGGCCGCGGCCCGCCGGGGCCGCCGCGCCCTGCTGCTCTCCGCCGACGCCATACCCGGCTTCCCCGAGGGCACGGAACCCGCCGAGGTCACCGACGGTCTGTGGTCCGCCCGCATCGACTCCGGCGAGCACTTCCGCGGCGAACTCCTCGCCCTCCAGGAGCGGGCCTCCGGCGTGCTCGACCTGCTCGGCGGGAACCGCCTGGACGGCGAGGAGCTCACCGAACTCCCCGGCAGCGCGGAGCTCGCCCTCCTGCACACCCTGCGCCGCGCCGCCGAGGGCGACTGGTCGCAGGGCGGCCACGACCTCCTCGTCGTCGACCTGCCGCCGCTGCGCGAAGCGCTCGCCGTGCTCGCCCTGCCCGAACAGCTGCGCCGCTATCTGCGCCGGCTGCTGCCCCAGGAACGCCAGGCCGCACGCGCCCTGCGCCCGATGCTGGCCCAGCTCGCCGGCGTACCCATGCCCGCCCAGTGGCTGTACGAGGCCGCCGCCCGCAAGGACGCCGAGCTGGCCGCCGTACAGGCACTGATCGAGGACCGCGGCACCACGCTCCGGCTGGTCGCCGAGCCCGGCCCCGCCGCCGAGGACGCCCTGCGCACCGCCCGCACCGGACTCGCCCTGCACGGACTGCGTGTCGACACCCTCGTCGCGAACCGGGTCCTGCCCCGGCACTCCGGCGACCCCTGGTTCGCCGCCCTCGCCGCGCAGCAGGAGAAGACCGTCGGCCACTGGTACGAGGAATGGGTGCCCGCGGCGGCCCTGTGCGAAGTGCCCCACCTCGGCCGCGACCCGCGCGGCCCGGACGACCTCACCCTCCTCGACACCGGGGCCGGCTGCACGGTCTTCGGGGAAGCGGGCACCGGCGGCGGCCTCTTCGAGGGCGACGGGCTCGCCGCGGAACTCGACGACCGCGGCTCCGGCCGGGCCGGCGACCCGTGGTGGATCGAGGACCCGGACGCCCCGGACGCCCTCGACGGACTGCTGCCCGGCGCCCGGACGGCGGCCGCCCCGCGGTCCGGCGACGGCGGCCCGGTCCTCGTCTGGTGCCTGCCGCTGCCCGGCGCCGCCAAGAAGGACCTCCAGCTGGTGCGCCGCGGCAACGAACTGCTCCTCACCGTGGGCCCGTTCCACCGGATCGTCCCCCTGGAGTCCGGGCTGCGCCGCTGCACCGTCTCCGGAGCGGCCCTCACCGACGGCGTGCTCCGCGTCAGGTTCACACCGGACCCCGGTCTCTGGCCCCGGACGAGCTGAACGGCGCGTCACGGTTCGGGTAACGTCGGTAGTACGTGCCCCGTATGCGCACGGCAGCCAAACCACGTCCATGCGCACCGCAGGCAAATCACGTCGCAGGAGTCCGCCATGAGCGAAGCCACCGATCGTCCCGCCGACGACGACGCGTGGGCGAAGGCCTGCGCCGAGGACCTCGAAGCGGAGAAGGCCCGCCGCCGCGCCCAGCACGGCCCGCCGCCCGGCACCGCCGCCGACGAGCTGCGCAAGCTGGTCGACGCCGTGGCCGACAAGGTCTCGTCCCTCCAGTCGCCGCTCCTCGGCGCGGCGGCCCAGGGCACCGTGCAGCAGATCATCAGGCAGGCGAAGTCCGTCGTCGAGCCCGTCATCGAACGCAATCCGGACGTCTTCGACCACATCGCCGCGGCCGGCAGCGAACTCCTCGCCGCCTACCGCTCCGCGGTCGAAGGTCAGGAACGCCGCTGGACCCAGGGCGCGGGGGACCCCGCAGGCACCGAAAAGAAGGCCGACGACCCCACCGACCCCCGCGACGAGGGCCCCGCCGCCGGCGAACACATCGACCTGGACTGACCGGCACGGAGGGGCCGGGTCCCCGGCTCGGGTACCGTTGGCCACAGCGGGGCTCGACCGGAACTGAGGGATTCATGGGACTCACCATCGGCGTCGATATCGGCGGCACGAAGATCGCAGCTGGAGTGGTCGACGAAGAGGGCCGGATCCTCTCGACGTTCAAGGTGCCGACCCCGCAGACGGCTGAAGGCATCGTGGACGCGATCGCGGCGGCCGTGTCCGGCGCGAGCGAGGGCCACCAGATCGAGGCCGTCGGCATCGGCGCCGCCGGATACGTCGACGACAAGCGCGCCACCGTGCTGTTCGCACCGAACATCAACTGGCGGCACGAGCCGCTCAAGGACAAGGTCGAACAGCGCGTCGGCCTTCCGGTCGTCGTCGAGAACGACGCCAACGCCGCCGCCTGGGGCGAGTACCGCTTCGGCGCCGGGCAGGGCCACGACGACGTCATCTGCATCACGCTCGGCACCGGGCTCGGCGGCGGCATCATCATCGGCAACAAACTGCGCCGCGGACGCTTCGGTGTGGCCGCCGAGTTCGGTCACATCCGGGTCGTCCCGGACGGGCTGCTCTGCGGCTGCGGCAGCCAGGGCTGCTGGGAGCAGTACGCGTCCGGGCGGGCACTCGTCCGGTACGCGAAGCAGCGCGCCAACGCCACCCCGGAGAACGCCACGACCCTGCTCTCGCTGGGCGACGGCACGGTGGACGGCATCGAGGGCAAGCACATCAGCGCGGCAGCCCGGCAGGGCGACCCGGTGGCGATCGACTCGTTCCGCGAGCTGGCCCGCTGGGCCGGCGCCGGACTCGCCGACCTCGCCTCGCTGTTCGACCCGTCCGCGTTCATCGTCGGCGGCGGCGTCTCGGACGAGGGCGAGCTCGTCCTCGACCCGATCCGCAAGTCGTTCCGGCGCTGGCTGATCGGTGGCGAGTGGCGCCCGCACGCCCAGGTGCTCGCGGCCCAACTGGGCGGCAAGGCCGGACTGGTGGGCGCGGCGGACCTGGCCCGCCAGGGCTGAGCCTCCCCGGAGCCGGACAGAACCGGACGCCCGTCGCGCCCCTGCGGGGTGCGGCGGGCGTCCGTCGTATCGTGAGACGCATGGTCCTGACGCCATTGCCCGACTCCCGTACCGAGCCGGATGGTTCGGCCGTCATCAGGGTGCTCAGTTACAACGTCCGGTCGATGCGCGACGACTGCGAGGCGCTGGCCCGCGTCATCAGCGCCTGCGCCCCCGACCTCGTCCTCGTCCAGGAAGCACCGCGTTTCTTCCGCTGGCGCAAGCGCGCCGCCTGGCTCGCGGCCCACACCGACCTGGTCGTCCTCAGCGGCGGCGCCACGGCGGCCGGGCCGCTGCTGCTCTGCTCGCTGCGGGCCGCGGTGGAGCGCACGGAGGACGTCCTGCTGCCGCTCACCCCCGGGCTGCACCGCAGGGGCTTCGCCACGTCGGTGGTACGGATCGCGGGCACCCGGATCGGTCTGCTGAGCTTCCATCTGAGCCTGCAGCGCGACGAACGCCTGGCCCAGACCGAGCTGTTGCTGGAACGGCTGGACGCGATGGGCGTCGAGCACGCCGTCGCGGCCGGCGACCTCAACGACGTACCGACCGGGGCCGCGTTCCGGCGGCTCGCCGGGCGGCTCCAGGACTGCTGGGCCGTACGGCCGTGGGGCGCCGAGAACACCTTCTCGGCGGACCGGCCGCGGCGGCGCATCGACGCGGTGTTCGCGACGGGCGGGATCGAGGTGCTCGGCTGCGGTGTCCCCGCGGGACTGCCCGGGGTCACCGACGCGGACCTGCGGACGGCCACGGACCACCTGCCGGTGCTGGCGGCACTGCGGGTGCCCGCGGCCGGTTCCGGGCGGCGCGGCGCGAGCGCGCCCTGAGCCGCGCGATGCCGCCGGCCGCCGGAGCTGCCCGGTCTCAGACCACCGCGCCGCGGCCCGGGTCGTCGCCGTCCTCGTCGTCGTCCTCCATGCGCGCCACCAGCGTGACGAAGCCGCCCAGGAAGCCGCCGACGCAGACCGTCGTGAGCCACCAGGTCATGTCCCACCGCAGCAGGACGGCGACCAGCATCAGCACCGGACCGCCCACGACCGCGAGCCAGGCGAACTTCGCCGTGACATCGGCCTCCGGCAGCGGCGGCGGCTCCGGGGGGACGAAATGCCCCTCGTCGCTGTCGTCGAGGTCGTCGTCCTTCGGCTCGGCCACCTCGTAGTCGCGCGGGCCGGCGACGCCGGGCGCGAACACGATCGAGCTGCCGAGCGGTTTCTCCGGCGGCTTCGGGGGCTTCTTCCCGCCCCCCTTGTCCGGGTCCAGGACGCCCGACTGATCGTCCTCCGGCAGCGCGAGGTCCTCGATCGACCTGAACGGCCTGGCGCCCGGCGGGTCCGGCGGTTCATCGCCGTATCCCGCGACGATCGCCTTCCACGCGGCGTCCTCGTCGATCGACCGGTCGGGCAGGTCGCCGTCGGCACCCGGCGGCGCCGTCCGGGCGGCGGCGGCATCCTGCGGACCCGTGCCCTCACCCGCGTCCGTGCCTGCGCCCGTGTCCGTGTCCGTACCCGTGCTGTCCTCGGGAACGGCCGTTCCTTCCGCGGGAGGGGGCTCGCGCCCCTCCTCGCTGCCCGCGCGCTCCGCGTCGTGCTCAGCCACCTGACGTGCTCCCCTTCTTTCCGACGCTCGGAGCGAGGCGGCCGATGAACCGGTGGCTCTCGTCGAAGATCCGCTCCGCATCGTGGTCCAACGTCGCCACGTGGTAGCTCTGTTCCAGCAGGATCTCCTCGACGTCCGTCGAGGACACCCGGCTGAGGATCCGGGCCGAGTCGGCGGGCGGCACGACATGGTCCTGCGGGCTGTGCAGCAGGACGATCGGCTGGGTGACCTGCGGCAGTTCGGCGTCGACCAGGCGGAGGAACTTCCGCAGCGAATGCGCCGCGTGCAGCGGCACCCGGTCGTATCCGGTCTCGGCGGAGCCCGCCAGGGCGATGTCGCTGGCCAGCCCCTTCGTCGTCCGCACCAGATGGCGGGCGACCGGCAGCGCGTACGCCGACAGGCCGTGCACCTTGTTCGCCGGATTGACGAGCACCAGACCGCTGATGGCGTCCCCGTGCTTCGCCGCCAGCCGCAGCGTCAGCGCGCCTCCCATGGAGAGGCCGAAGACGAAGACCTGGGCGCACCGCTCCAGCAGGGCGCGCAGCTCCCGGTCCACCTCCGCGTACCAGTCCTGCCAGCCGGTGATCTGCATGTCCTCCCAGCGGGTGCCGTGCCCGGGCAGCAGCGGCAGCGACACGGTGAGCCCGCGCTCCGCCAGATAGTCGGCCCAGGGGCGCAGCGACTGCGGGGAACCGGTAAATCCGTGGCAGAGAAGGACGCCGACCTCTCCGCCCTCGTGGCGGAACGGCTCGGCTCCAGGCAGGACCGGCACCGGGGTCTCCTGTTCGTGAGGCTCGAAAGGGAGCGAAAGGGGGAGCGCAGAAGGATTACTTCACCGTACGCGACCGGACTGACACCGACCAGGGCCGTCACCGACACCGACCGGGGGCGTCGTCACCGGCGGGCGCCCTCACGGCCCGGGTCACCGCTTCGGGTCCACGCCGGGCGGGAGCGCGGACGACCGCACGGGTTAAGGTCAGTCGGACAGCACACAGGAGGCACCCGAGTTGATCTACGGCGCAATGAAGTTCTCCATCGGCGGAGGCTTGAAGCTCGCCTTTCGGCCATGGGTGGAGGGCCTGGAGAACATCCCCGCGCAAGGACCGGCGATCCTGGCGAGCAATCACCTGTCGTTCTCCGACTCCTTCTTCCTGCCGGCCGTCCTGGACCGCAAGGTCACCTTCATCGCCAAGTCCGAGTACTTCACCGCACCGGGGGTGAAGGGCAAACTGACCGCGGCCTTCTTCAAGGGCGTCGGCCAGCTGCCGGTGGACCGCTCGGGTGCCCGCGGCGCCGGTGAGGCGGCCATCAAGGCGGGCATCGAGGTCATCGAGAGCGGCGGACTCTTCGGTATCTACCCGGAAGGCACCCGCTCGCCCGACGGCCGCCTCTACCGGGGCAAGCCCGGCGGGCTCGCCCGGGTGGCGCTGGCCACCGGAGCGCCCGTCATCCCCGTCGCGATGATCGACACGGAGAAGATCCAGCCGCCCGGCCAGGTGATGCCCAAGCTGATGCGTCCGGGGATCAGGATCGGCAAACCGCTCGACTTCAGCCGCTACCACGGCATGGAGGGGGACCGCTTCATCCTCCGCTCGGTCACCGACGAGGTGATGTACGAGATCATGAAGCTCTCCGGCCAGGAGTACGTCGACATCTACGCGACCGCCGCCAAGCGGCAGATCGCGGACGAGGCGAAGCGCCGTGCCGAGGAGGAGAAGCGCGCGGGCGGAGAATCCGGAACGCAGGAGTGACGGAACGGTTCGGCGCGTAACCGCGTCGTTTCCGTCCGGGGGGTGGGGAAGTGGCCAGGCGCGAGCGGGTCGTACGGATGTCGGTCGAGCAGCCGCTGTGGCGTGCGCTGACGGCGTACCGCATTCTGACGATGGTCTACGCGGTGCTGCTCGCCGTCTTCGGCCGGGACAGGTACGACCGGCCGTGGGTGGCCATCGCCTTCCTGGCGGTGATGGTGGCCTGGACGCTCGGCACCCTCCCGAAGGTCGCGGGCGCCGCCGCCTGCACCAAGCGCTTCCTCGGCGCCGACCTCACCCTCGCCCTCGTCGGCATCCTTCTCACCCCGCTCGCCGATTTCGACGCCCAGCACATCGACGGCCCGACGCTGCCGTCCATCTGGACGGCGGGTTCCGTGCTGGCCTTCGCCATCAAGGGGGGCTGGCGCTGGGCGGCCCTGGCCTCCACCTTCGTCGCCGTCGCCAACATCGTCGAGCGCGGCGAGCCGAGCCGGGACACCTTCCACAACGTCCTGCTGGTCTGGGTCGCCTCCATCGCCATCGGCTACGTCGTCGAGGTGGCCCGGGCCAGTGAGCGCACCCTCGCCCGCGCCCTGGAGATCGAGGCCGCCACCCGTGAGCGGGAGCGGCTGGCCCGCGACATCCACGACAGCGTGCTCCAGGTCCTGGCGATGGTGCAGCGCCGCGGCACGGCGCTGGGCGGCGAGGCCGCCGAGCTGGGCCGGATGGCCGGTGAGCAGGAAGTCGCCCTGCGCACCCTGGTCTCCAGCGGCCTCGTGCCCACCACCCGGGTCTCCGAGGACGCCGCCGAGGGCGCCGTGGTCCGCAGCGTCGAGGTCGACGACGAGGACGGGCCGTCCGGATGGGCCGACTGCGATCTGCGCTCCCTGCTCGCCCCGCACGCCGGCTCGCGGATCAGCTTCGCGGAGCCCGGCGCGCCGGTGCTGCTCGCCCCGGCGGCCGCCAAGGAACTCGCGGCCGCTGTCAGTGCCGCCCTGGACAATGTCAGGGTCCATGCGGGGGAGAGCGCCCAGGCCTGGATCCTCGTCGAGGACTGGCCGGACGAGGTGGTCGTGACGGTCCGGGACGACGGCCCCGGCATTCCGGAGGGGCGGCTCGCCCAGGCGGAGGGGGAGGGGCGGATGGGGGTGGCCCTGTCGATCCGGGGGCGGCTGCGCGACCTGGGCGGCACGGCGGAGTTGATTTCGGTGCCCGGCCAGGGCACCGAGGTCGAGTTGAAGGTCCCCAAGGTCCCCAAGGTCCCCAAGGTCGCGAAGGCATCAAGGGCCTAGAAGGCTCCACAAATCTCACAGGCTCCACAGGTTTCGCGGGGGAAGGCAGGATCAGGCAGATGAGTACGGAGAACACCCGGGGCGGCGAGGAGCGGGCCATCAGGGTGATGGTGGTCGACGACCACCCGATGTGGCGCGACGCGGTGGCCCGCGATCTCTCCGAGTCCGGTTTCGAGGTGGTGGCGACCGCCGGCGACGGACCGCAGGCCGTCCGCAGGGCGAAGGCCGTCACCCCCGACGTCCTCGTGCTCGACCTCAATCTGCCCGGCATGCCCGGCGTGCAGGTCTGCAAGGAGCTCGTCGGCTCCCACCCCGGACTGCGGGTGCTGGTGCTCTCCGCGAGCGGCGAGCACGCCGACGTACTGGAGGCGGTCAAGTCCGGTGCCACCGGATACCTGCTCAAGTCGGCCAGTACGCAGGAGCTGACCGAGGCCGTGCGGTCCACCGCCGCCGGCGACCCCGTCTTCACCCCGGGCCTGGCCGGACTGGTCCTCGGCGAATACCGCAGGCTCGCCTCGGACCCCACCCCCGTCGCGTCCGACGAACCCAAGGCCCCGCAGCTCACCGAGCGCGAGACCGAGGTGCTGCGGCTGGTCGCCAAGGGGCTCTCGTACAAGCAGATCGCCGAGCGGCTGGTCATCTCGCACCGCACCGTCCAGAACCACGTCCAGAACACCCTGGGCAAGCTCCAGCTGCACAACCGGGTGGAGCTCGTGCGGTACGCGATCGAGCGCGGCCTCGACGACGCCTGACCCAACGCGCCCGGACTGAGCCGGATTTGCTCCCTCCGCTCCATTCCTGAGTGACCTGGATCACCACTAGCGTGGTCGTCGGCGAGCTCACTTCGGCGAAGGGACGCTTCCATGCGGGTCGGAGTACTGACCGGCGGCGGTGACTGCCCAGGGCTCAACGCGGTCATCCGCGCCGTCGTCCGCAAGGGTGTACAGGAGTACGGCTACGACTTCATCGGATTCCGGGACGGCTGGCGCGGCCCGCTGGAGGGCGAGACGGTGCCGCTCTCCGTCCCGGCGGTGCGCGGCATCCTGCCGCGCGGCGGCACCATCCTCGGTTCCTCACGCACCAATCCGCTCGGCGCCGAGCACGGCGTCCGCCGGATCAGGGACAACCTCGCCGCGCACGGCGTCGACTCACTCGTCGTGATCGGCGGCGAGGACACCCTCGGCGTGGCGGCGACCCTGGCCGGCGAGCACGGCATCAAGTGCGTCGGCGTGCCCAAGACCATCGACAACGACCTCTCCGCCACCGACTACACCTTCGGCTTCGACACCGCTGTCTCCATCGCGACCGAGGCCATCGACCGCCTGCACACCACGGCCGAATCCCATATGCGCGTCCTCGTCGTCGAGGTGATGGGCCGTCACGCGGGCTGGATCGCGCTCCACGCGGGGCTGGCCGGCGGTGCGAACGTCATCCTCATCCCGGAACAGCGCTTCGACATCGAGCAGGTCTGCTCCTGGGTGACCTCCCGGTTCAGGGCGAGCTACGCGCCGATAGTGGTGGTGGCCGAAGGGGCCATGCCCGCGCGGGGCGAGATGATCCTCAAGGACGGGTCGCACGACTCCTTCGGCCATGTCCGGCTCTCCGGCGTCGGCGAATGGCTGGCCGCGCAGATCGAGAGCCGCACCGGCAAGGAGGCCAGAACGACCGTCCTCGGCCATGTCCAACGCGGCGGCACCCCCAGCGCCTTCGACCGCTGGCTGGCCACCCGCTTCGGTCTGCACGCCATCGACGCCGTCCGCGACGGCGACTTCGGCACGATGGTCGCCCTGAAAGGCACCGACATCGTGCGCGTGCCGATCGCGGAGGCGACCGCCCGGCTCAAAACGGTCGATCCGGCCCTCTACGCGGAGGTGGGTGTCTTCTTCGGCTGAGCGGCGTACCGGAGGCGCGACCCGTACTATTCGCGGACATCCGGTACGCAACTCCCGTCTTTCGTGCGAAATGAAAAAATGGAGAAGTCGTGGAAATCCTGGCATTCGGTGTGCAGTCCGACGAGAAGCCGCTGATCGAGAAGGCCTTCGCCGGACTGCACGAGGTCCGATGCCTGGACGTCTTCCTGAACAGGGACACCGCCCCGATCGCGGCGGGCTACGAGATCATCTCCACCAGCGTCAACGCCGACCTGGGCAGCGGCGTCCTGCAGACCCTCGCGGCGGGCGGCACGCAGATGATCGCCCAGCGCTCCACCGGCTTCAACAACATCGACCTCGACGTCGCGGAACGGCTCGCCCTGCGGGTCGCCCGGGTCTCCCACTACTCGCCGTACTCGGTCGCGGAATTCGCCTGGACCCTCGCGATGGCGGTCAACCGCCGCGTCATCCGGGCCGCGAGCCGCACCCGTGATTTCGACTTCCGGCTCGACGGCCTCCTCGGCCGGGACATGCACGGCCGCACGGCGGGGGTGATCGGCACGGGCAGGATCGGCGAGGCGTTCACCCGGATCGCCCACGGTTTCGGCATGAGGCTGCTCGGCTGGGACGTCGAGGAGAACCCCGCCTGCGTCGGCCTCGGCATGGAGTACGTCGGCAAGGAGCGGCTCCTCGCCGAGTCCGACCTGATCAGCCTGCACGTCCCGCTGCTGCCCGCGACCCACCACATCATCGGCGAGGCCGCCCTGGCGAAGATGAAGGACGACGCGATCCTGATCAACTCCAGCCGCGGCGGTCTCATCGACACCACGGCCCTGGTGGCCGAGCTCCGCGCGGGCCGCCTCCTGGGTGTCGGACTCGATGTGTACGAGGCGGAGGCCGGGCTGTTCTTCCTCGACAAGTCCCTGGAGGGCGTCGACGACGACACCCTCGCCCGGCTCGTCACCTTCCCGAACGTCATCGTGACCTCGCACCAGGCGTACTACACCCGGGACGCCGTGGCCCAGATCATCGACACCACCGTCCGGAACGTCGCCGACTACCTGGCCGGCCGCCGCAGCGACAACGTCCTCGTCCCGGCGGCCCCGGCGGGCTGAGACCCCGGAGCTTCCCCGGGGTCCCGTCCGTCCCGTTCAGCCGGCGACCGGCAGCCCCGCCAGCAGTTCGGCCACGATCGTCGCGCCGCGCAGGGTCAGCACCGACTCCGGGTGGAACTGCACCGAGGCGAAGCCCGGCCCGCGCAGTGCGTGCAGCTCCCCGGTCGCCGCGTCCAGGCTCGCCTCGACTCCGTGCGCCGCCAGCTCGATGGCCGCACCGTCGTCGCAGCGCGCGGTGAAGCTGTTGTAGAAGCCGACCGTCTCGGGCCGTCCGAACAGCTCGATCCGGGTCTGCGCGCCCTGGTGCGGCACGGTCTTGCGGACGATCTCCAGACCCAGCTCCGCCGCGATCAGCTCATGGCCGAGGCAGACCCCCAGCAGACCGTGCCGGTGATCACGGACCAGCTCCGCGGCGAACTCGCGCAGCATCCGCATCTTCGGATCGGCCGTGTCGCCCGGATTCCCGGGCCCGGGACCCAGTACGACCGGGCCCGCGTGCGCCCGTACGCGCTCGCGCAGCCCCGGCTCGTCGTAGCCGTGCACCGACACCTCCAGACCCGACGAGCGCAGCAGATGGGCCAGCATCGCGGTGAACGTGTCCTCCCCGTCGATCACCAGCGCACGGCCGGACAGCTCGTGCGTACGCTCCTGCATCCGCAGCCAGAAGGGCGCCAGGCCGTCCCGCCGGGAGTCCAGCGCTGCCTGCACCCGCGGATCGCCGGCCAGCTGCGGCCGGGCCGCCCCGTCCCGCGGCCGGCCCGGCCGCACCCCCAGCGCGGCCAGCACCCCGGCCGCCTTCGCGTGGGTCTCGGCGACCTCGCTGTCCGGGTCGGAATGGCGTACGAGCGTCGCCCCGACCGGTACCCGCAACCGCCCGTCGGCCGCGATGTCGGCGGTACGGATCAGGATCGGCGAGTCCAGGGTCTGCGCCCCGCCCGGCTCCTGCCGCAGCAGCGCCAGCGCGCCCGCGTAGTAGCCGCGCCCGCCGGGCTCGTACCGCTTGATGACCCGGCAGGCGTTCTGCACCGGGGAGCCGGTGACCGTCGCCGCGAACATCGTCTCCTTCAGCACCTCCCGCACATCCAGCGAGGAGCGCCCGCGCAGCTCGTACTCCGTGTGCGCGAGATGGGCCATCTCCTTGAGCCGCGGCCCGACCACCACCCCGCCCATGTCACCGACGGTGCACATCATCTTGAGTTCCTCGTCGACCACCATGGAGAGCTCGTCCCTCTCCTTGCGGTCGGAGAGGAAGGCCAGCAGACCCTCGGCGGTCGGGCCCTCGGCGGGGTAGCGGTACGTGCCGCTGATCGGGTTCATCACGACCGTCCCGCCGGACATCCGCACATGCACCTCGGGGCTCGCGCCGACGAGCGTCCGCCCACCCGGTGACGAGGACCCTGCGGGTCCGCCGTCGCCCGTGTGGACGACGAAGGTCCAGTACGCGCCCCGCTCACCGGCCAGCAACCGCCGGAAGAGGGCCAGTGCGTCCGCCCGGCCGAAGCCGGGGATCTCGCCCCGGAAGGTCCGCCGGACGACGAAGTTCGCGCCCTCGCCCTGCCCGATCTCGTCCTCGACGACCCGCCGGACGATCCCCGCGTACTCCTCGTCCGGGACGTCGAAGCCGCCGCCCTCGACGCGCACGTCGTGGGCCGGCAGGCGGTCCAGCACCTCGGCGAGCGGCAGCTCGTACGTCTCCTCGGCGACCAGCACGGACAGCGGCGTCCCGTCGTCGCGCACATCGAAGCCGCGCTCGGCGATCTGCCGGAACGGCACCAGGGCGAGCGACGGCAGCGCACCGACCGGGAGGTCGGCGAGCCGGTCCGCCTCCCGTACCCGGCCGATCAGCACCTCGACGGTGTCGTGGTCGTGGCCGGGGGTGCGCCGGCGCAGCAGCGCGAACGGCGGGCAGTCGTCACGCAGGAGCCGCTCGACGACGAGGTCGGTGCGGTGGGGCTGGGGCATGGGGGTGTTCCTTCCGTACGGAGGAACGGCTCCCGAAACGCAGAGAAGGCCGCCCCTCGGGCGGCCTTCGCGTGGTCTGTCGCGCGCGATCGATCAGTGGGCCGCCGGATGAGCGGTCCACCACCAGTTCTGGTGCGTCTGCGCGAACATGTTCCGAACCCTAACGGACGACCTCGTCATCCGAGCGCGCGTCTCAACTATTGAGCCTACGGATGGACGCACCGCCGGACCCCGTAGTGTTGTCCGTGTGACCGTGAACGCCAATACCTCCGTCGCCGGTGGCCACACCTGGCGAGACCTTCCCGCGGCGCAGCAGCCCGAGTACCCCGATGCCGAGGCTCTGCGCGATGTACTCGCGGACCTCGCGTCGTATCCGCCGCTCGTCTTCGCGGGCGAGTGCGACCAGCTGCGTGCCCGCATGGGAGCCGTCGCCAAGGGCGAGGCGTTCCTGCTGCAGGGCGGTGACTGCGCCGAGGCCTTCGACGCCGTGTCGGCCGAGCACATCCGGGCCAAGCTGAAGACGCTGCTCCAGATGAGCGCCGTGCTGACCTACGCGGCCTCCGTGCCCGTCGTCAAGGTGGGCCGGATCGCCGGGCAGTACTCCAAGCCGCGCTCCAAGCCGACCGAGACCCGCGACGGCGTCACCCTGCCGACCTACCGCGGCGACTCCGTCAACGGCTTCCCCTTCACCGAGGAAGCCCGTGTCCCGGACCCGGAGCGGCTGAAGCAGATGTACCACGCATCCGCTTCCACGCTGAACCTGGTCCGCGCCTTCACCACCGGCGGCTACGCCGACCTGCGCCAGGTGCACGCCTGGAACCAGGACTTCGTGAAGTCGTCGCCGTCCGGCCAGCGCTACGAGGCGCTCGCCCGCGAGATCGACAACGCGCTGAACTTCATGAAGGCGTGCGGTACGGACCCGGCCGAGTTCAAGGCGGTCGAGTTCTACGCCTCGCACG
Organism: Streptomyces sp. NPDC087845; assembly: GCF_044742755.1. Taxonomy (NCBI): domain Bacteria; kingdom Bacillati; phylum Actinomycetota; class Actinomycetes; order Kitasatosporales; family Streptomycetaceae; genus Streptomyces; species Streptomyces sp. NPDC087845. The sequence continues at coordinate 327,495 of NZ_JBIUVC010000007.1, read as the reverse complement.
AGGGCCTGCTGCTGGACTACGAGTCGGCACTGACCCGCACCGACTCGCGCACCGGCCAGCTGTACGACACCTCCGGGCACATGGTCTGGATCGGTGAGCGCACCCGGCAGATGGACGGCGCGCACATCGAGTTCGCCTCGAAGATCCGCAACCCCATCGGCATCAAGCTCGGCCCGACGACCACCGTCGAGGAGGCGCTCGGTTACGTCGAACGCCTCGACCCCGAGCGCGAGCCCGGCCGGCTGACCTTCATCGTCCGCATGGGCGCCGACAAGGTCCGCGACAAGCTGCCCGACCTGGTCGAGAAGGTCACCGCCTCCGGCGCCACCGTGGCGTGGGTGACCGACCCGATGCACGGCAACACCTTCGAGGCCGCCTCCGGCCACAAGACCCGTCGCTTCGACGACGTCCTGGACGAGGTCAAGGGCTTCTTCGAGGTCCACAAGGGCCTCGGCACGCACCCGGGCGGCATCCACGTCGAGCTCACCGGTGACGACGTCACCGAGTGCGTCGGCGGCGGACACGAGATCTTCGTGGACGATCTGCACCAGCGCTACGAGACGGCCTGCGACCCGCGGCTCAACCGCAGCCAGTCCCTCGACCTGGCGTTCCTGGTCGCCGAGATGTACCGGGACCAGTAGCCGTCACCGCAGGTGGCACGCGTACGACTGTGGGGCACGGATCGATGTGATCCGTGCCCCACAGGGCGTTCGGAGGCTTTCACGCACCTGCGGCGCCGGGTAAGGTTAGGTAAGCCTCACCGATCAACGGGGTGGCAGCAGCGACCGATCCCGCCGGGAGGTGAACCGCATGTATGTCTGCTCGTGCTTCGGCATTACGGAGAAGCAGGTCAAGGAACATGCGGACGCCGGGGCCTGCACGCCCCGGCAGATAGCCTCCGCCTGCAAGGCGGGCACGGACTGCGGCGGCTGCGTCCGCGCCATCCAGGCCGTGCTCGGCCGCGGCGCCTGCCCGCGCCGCGAGCTGCTCGACCGGAAGCGGGCGCCCGGCACCGCCGGCGAAGCCGGCCCGGACGCCGCCCCCGAGGCCGGCCCGGCTATTGCTCCCGGCACCGTCCCGGGCGTGGCCCCGGGCCCCCGGTTCTCCGAAGCGGCCTGATCCGCGCGGACGCCCGAACGAGAGGCCCTAGCTGTCCGGCTGCTCGATCACCTGGGCGATGTAGAGCGGCTCGCCGAGCTTCTCGACCAGTTCCAGCTGGGTGTCGAGGTAGTCGATGTGGTGTTCCTCGTCCTCCAGGATCGACTCGAAGATGTTTGCGGACGTGATGTCGCCCTTGCCGCGCATCAGCTCGATCCCGCGCTTGAGGCGGTCGATCGCCTCCACCTCGATCTGGCGGTCGGCCTGGAACATCTCGGTGACGGTCTGGCCCACCCGCACATGGAACAGCCGCTGGTAGTTGGGCAGTCCATCGAGGAAGAGGATGCGGTCCGTGAGGATCTCCGCGTGCTTCATCTCGTCGAACGACTCGGAGCGGGTGTACTTCGCGAGCTTCGTCCAGCCGAAGTTGTCCTGCATCTTCGCGTGCAGGAAGTACTGGTTGATGGCAGTCAATTCGGCGGTCAGCTGCTCGTTCAGGAACTCAAGGACCTCGGGGTCGCCCTGCATCGCAGAGGCTCCTTCCAACCGGTGAACTGGTCAAGTTGGCCGCATCCTCGCACCGCACTCGATGATCGTCCAGTAAGTGCATGCTTAGTGTGAGTTGCCCGAATTGTCCCCGCCCTGGTCGGGACCACCTCTGCCTGTCTGTCACCATGGAGGCATGGGTCAGCCGGAAAGCCGGGAAAACCGCGCGTCAGAGCAGTCCGAGCTTCCGCCGGGACAGCGACTCCAGCGTGGTTGGCCGGTTACCCACTACGGGCCCGTGCCCAAGTTCAAGCCCGACCGCTGGGAGTTCCGGGTCTTCGGTGCCACGGCGGACGGTGAGAAGCACTGCTGGAACCACCAGGAATTCTCGGTGCTGCCGTTCTCCTCGGTCGTCGCAGACCTGCACTGCGTCACCAAATTCAGCATGCTCGGCGCCGAATGGGGCGGCGTGCTCGCCCGCACGGTCCTGGAACTCGCACCGCCCGCGCCGAGCGTGACCCATGTGATGGTCTGGGCCGAGTACGGGTTCAGCTCGAATCTGCGGCTCTCCGACTTCGCCTCGGACCGAACGCTTTTCGCCACCCACAAGGATGGTGAGCTGCTCACCGCCGAGCACGGCTTCCCGCTCCGGCTGATCGTGCCGCACCTCTACGCGTGGAAGGGACCCAAGTGGGTCCGGGGCGTCGAGTACATGACGGCCGACCGCCGCGGCTTCTGGGAGGAGCGCGGCTACCACAACATCGGCGATCCGTGGCGCGAGCAGCGCTACTCGTACCAGGAGGAGCCCGGGGACGGCCCCGAGCTCTGACCGGGGCGCCGCCCCGAGGGTCAGGCGGCCGGCCGACCCGGTCCGTCCTGTCGGACGCGCAGTGCCTTCAGCCGCGCCACGTCCGCCGCATGGCCTTCCTTGCCGCCCGGCGTCTCGATGATCAGCGGTACACCGGCGGTCGCCGGATGCGAGAACAGCTCCCGGAACGGCTCCTCGCCGATGTGCCCGGCGCCGATGTTCTCGTGGCGGTCCTTGTGGGCCCCCACCACGTCCTTGGAGTCATTGGCATGGATCAGTTTCAGCCGATCCTCGCCGACCGTGTCCACCAGCAGGTCCAGCGTCCGGCGCATGCCCGACGGGCCCGCCAGATCGTGGCCGGCCGCGTAGATGTGGCAGGTGTCGAGGCAGATGCCGAGCCTGGGGTGGGCGTCGAGTGCCTCGAAGTACGGGCCGAATTCCCAGGTCCGCGAGCAGAGCGAGGACCCCTGCCCGGCGGTCGACTCCAGCAGCAGATACGGGTCGTCGTCGTGCGTCAGCTCGTCCAGGAGCGGCCGCATGTGCGTACGCACCTGTGCGAGGGCCTGCTCGCGCGGGCGGCCGCCGGTCGCCGATCCGGTGTGCACCACGACGCCCAGGGCGCCGATCTCGCGGGCCCGGCGCAGTGAGTGGCGCAGCGACCGCACCGACGACTCGACGGTGGCCTCGGTGTGCGAGCCGAAGTTGATCAGGTAGGGGGCGTGGACGTACGCCGGCAGGGACGCGGCGGCGCACTCGGCACGGAACTGTTCGTCCTGGGCCGGGTTGCCGACGGGTGTCGCCCAGCCGCGCGGGTTGGCGACGAAGACCTGGACGGCCTCCGCCCCCATCTCACGGGCGTACGGAAGACCGACCTTGGCGAGGCCGCCGGCCACGGGAACATGGCCGCCGACGGGATTGCGCATGTGGATCTAGAGCCCCTTGGTCTTGATGGTGATGGTGCTGCCCTCGGGGGCCTGTTCGCCGCCGTTGACGGACTGGCCGGCGATGGTGTCGCTGAAGGAGAGGAACGGCCGGTCGACCTTGACCTCGAAGCCCGCGTCCTCCAGCTCGCTCCTGGCGTCGTCGACGTCCTTCCCGGTGACGTCCGGTACGTCGATCATCCGCGGCCCCTTGGAGACCGTGAGTGTGATGGTGTCGCCCTCGGCGGCCCGGCTGCCCCGGGCCGGCGACTGATGGGCGATGTCGCCCGCGACCTCGGGGGAGTTGACCCGGTCGGGCAGCACCTCGGTCTTCAGACCCTCCTCGTCCAGCGCGGCGGTGGCGTCCTCGACGGACAGCCCGGTGACATCGGGGACGTCGACCGGAGCGCCCTTGCTGACGAACAGGGCGACGGCGGAGTCCGGGTGGCGCTCGGCGCCGGCCGCGGGGTCGGTGCGGATCACCTCGCCCCGGCCCGTCTCCTCGCTGAACTCCTTGGTGACCATGCCGGGCACGAGTCCGGCCTTCTTCAGCTCCCGCCTGGCGTCGGCGAGCGCGCGGCCCCGGACATCGGGCACCTTCACGATCTCGGGGCCGCGCGAGACGACGAGCGTCACCGCGTCGTTCCCCCGGATGCGGGCGCCGGACTTCGGGTCGCTGCCGACGACCTTGCCGCGCTCCACGGTGTCGCTGTAGGAGCGCTTGACGCCCTTGAGCTCCAGACCGGCGTCCGAGAGACGCTGCTGGGCGGTCTTCTCGGTCTGGCCGAGCAGGGAGGGGACCCGGGTGAACTGCCCGGAATTGATGTACCAGACACCGGTGCCGGCCCCCAGCACCAGCAGGACGGCGACGACCGCGGCCATGACGGCGCGCCGCGGACCGGGGAACCACGCTCCGCGCTGTGCGGGCCGCGTCGGTATCTGCGGGGGCAGCTCCAGCCGGCTGGTGTGATGGGCGACGCCCTGGCCGGCCGGGAGCAGCCGCGGGATCACGCTCGTACGGTCCTCGGCGGCGTCGCGCGCCTCGGCGAGGGCCTGCGGCGGTACGGCGTCCAGCTGGGCGTCGGTGAGGCCGGAGCGGGCCTCGCGGGTCTCGGCGAGCAGCGCCACCGCGTCGAACGGCCGGACCTCGGGGTTGCGGGCGGTCGCGCTCGCCACCAGGTCGTCGAGCGCGACCGGGAGCCCCGGGACGGCGGCCGACGGGGCCGGGACGTCCTCGTTGAGGTGCTGGTAGATGACCTGGGCGGGGGTGTCGCCGGAGCGCGGCTTGGAACCGGTCAGCATTTCGTACAGGACGACACCGCAGGCGTACACATCGGTGCGGGTGTCCGCCGTGCCGTTCTCTATCTGCTCGGGGGCGAGATAGGAGACGGTGCCCAGGACGGACCCGGTGGTGTTGGTGACGGCGCCCACCGCCCGTACGAGACCGAAGTCGGCGACCTTGACCCGGCCGTCGTCCCCTATGAGGACGTTCTCCGGCTTCATGTCGCGGTGCACGAAGCCCGCGCGGTGCGCGGCGCCGAGGGCGGCGAGGACCGGCTCCAGGATGTCCAGTGCGGCTCTCGGCTGCAGGGCGCCGCGGTCGCGCAGTACGTCGCGCAGGGTGCAGCCCGCGACGTACTCCATCGCGAGATAGACGTACTGCCCCTGGGCGCCCTGGTCGAACACCGCGACCACATTGGGGTGCGCGAGCCGGGCCACGGACTTGGCCTCGCGGATGAAGCGCTCGACGAACGAGGCGTCGGTGGCGAGCGCCGGGTGCATCACCTTGAGGGCGAGCACCCGGTCGAGCCGGGTGTCCACGGCCCGGTAGACCGTGGCCATGCCGCCCACGGCGATGCGGGCATCGACGCGGTAGCGGCCGTCGAGCAGCTGCCCGACGAGAGGGTCCTGGAGGGTCGTATCCACGCATGCGAGTCTACGAGCCGCCACGGACACGTCCGACGGGCCGGAGCGGTCCCGGGGCCGTACTGCAGCCGAGCCGTGACAGGGACATGCGTCCACCGGCGGCCCGGCGGGTCAGAAGGCCGGGTGCTCCGGGTCCAGCGCCGCCCGCCCCTCCACCGGCGACGAGGCCTCGGCGAAGTGCCGGCGCGGGATCCGGCCCGCGCGGTACGCCAGTCGCCCGCCCGCCACCGCGTGCCGCATCGCCGCGGCCATCAGCTCGGGCTCCTGGGCCCGGGTCACCGCGGACGCCAGCATCACCGCCGCGCACCCCAGCTCCATCGCGAGCGCCGCGTCCGAGGCCGTCCCGGCGCCCGCGTCGAGAATCACCGGCACCCGGGCCTGCTCGACGATCAGCTGGAAGTTGTGCGGATTGCGGATGCCGAGGCCGGAGCCGATGGGGGAGCCGAGCGGCATGATCGCCGCGCACCCCGCGTCCTGGAGCCTGCGGGCCAGGACCGGGTCGTCATTGGTGTACGGCAGCACGGTGAACCCGTCGTCCACCAGGGTTTCCGCGGCGTCGAGCAGCTCGATCGGGTCGGGCAGCAGGGTCCGCTCGTCGGCCACCACCTCCAGCTTGATCCAGTCGGTGCCGAGCGCCTCGCGGGCCAGCCGGGCGGTCAGCACCGCCTCGCCCGCGGTGAAGCAGCCCGCCGTGTTCGGCAGGACGCGGATGGAGAGCCGCCGGAGGACGGAGAGCACCGAGCCCTGCACGGCCGGATCCAGGCGGCGCATCGCCACGGTGGTCAGTTCGGTGCCGGAGGCGGTCAGCGAGCGTTCCAGCACGTCGAGGCTGGGCGCCCCGCCGGTCCCCATGATCAGCCGGGAGCCGAAGGAGGTGTCGCCGAGGGTGAAGAGGTCGTCGGGCATCGTCAGCCTCCCTGGACCGCGGTCAGGACCTCGACGCGGTCACCGTCACCGAGCGCGGCGGTGGACCACCGGCCGCGCGGGACGACGGTCTCGTTGACGGCGGCGGCGACGCCGGAGTGCGCGGCGGTCAGGGTGGCGACGAGGACGTCGAGGGTGGTGCCCGCGGGGAGGAGGCGCACCTCGCCGTTCACGGACACGGAGAGGGGCGCGGATTCGGCGGGGGAAGGGGAGGGGGAAGGGGGAGGGGAGGGGGAAGGGGGAGGGGAGGGAGAAGGAGAGGGGGAGCCGGGCTCGGAGAGTGGTGCGGGCTCGGTCATGCGGGCTGCTCCTGACGTACGGGGGCGGCGGGCGGGAAACGGTGCGGAGTGAAGGGGCGGGCCACCTCGGGCAGTTCGCCGTCGGCCAGCAGCGCGGCCATGGCGTCTCCGGTGACGGGGGTGAGCAGCACCCCGTTGCGATGGTGGCCGGTGGCCAGGTGGAGGCCGGGCAGGGTGGTGGGGCCGAGCAGCGGGGCGTTGTCGGGGGAGGCGGGACGCAGGCCGGCCCGGGTCTCGGTGAGCGGCAGCTCGGTGATGCCGGGCACCAGCTCGTGCGCGTCCCGCAGCAGCTCGTAGACGCCGCCCGCGGTGACGGTGGTGTCCCAGCCCATCTCCTCGCTGGTGGCGCCGACGACCAGTTCGCCGTTCTCCCGCGGGACGAGATAGACATGACTGCCCCGGACCACGGCCCGGACCGTCCGGGTGAGGAAGGGCGCGTACGGTGCGGGCACGGTCAGCCGCAGCACCTGCCCCTTCACCGGCCGGACCGGCGGCACGGCCTCGTCCGGCAGCCCCGGGAGCCGGCCGCTGAGGCTGCCCGCGGCGAGTACGACCTGGTCGGCGCCCAGCTCCGTACCACCGGCGAGCACGGCTCCGGCGGCCCGGTCGCGTACGACCGCCAGGCGCTCCACCCAGCCGCGGTGGAAGACCACCCCGGCCCGCTCGCAGGCGGTCAGCAGTGCGGCGGCCAGCCGGCGTGGATCGATCTGGTGGTCGCCGTCGACCCGCAGACCGCCGCGGACACCGGGCGCGAGCATGGGCTCCAGACGGCGGCAGTCGCGGCCGCCGAGCCACTCCGACTCCAGGCCCGAACGCTGCTGCAGGGCGTGCAGTTCCCGCAGATGGGCACGGTCGTCGGAGTCCAGCGCGACGGCCAGGGTGCCGCAGGCGCGGAAGCCGGTCTCCTGACCGCTCGCCGCCTCCAGTTCGGCCGCGAAGGCCGGATAGCGCGCGGCCGAGGCGACATTGAGGCCCAGCAGCATCTGTTCGCCGTAGTGGAGTTCGGTGACGGCGGCCAGCATGCCGGCCGCCACTTGAGCGGCTCCGCCGCCCGGTTCGGGATCGGCGACCGCGGTGCGCAGTCCGCGCTGCGCGGCCCGCCAGGCGGTCACCAGACCGATGATCCCGCCCCCGACGACCAGGACGTCGGATCCGTTTTTGTTCCGAGAAGAACGCATGGGCGTCCAGCCCCTCCCTTCGCCGGCATGACCCGGATCAGGTTCGTACGGTCGGAGGCCGCCCCAGCCTCCCTCTCAGCCCGGTGCGTCCGGGCTCCCGCGAGTCTTTTACGTCGGCCACCCTAAACCTCGTTCCCCGGGCCCGGTAAGGGAGCAGGGCCCGTGGCCCGTTCGCTCGCTCGGATTCCTCCCTCATGGCCTCAAAGGCAGGGGAGGCGCCCCTCCGTGCAGCCGGAGCAGGGCGGAACGACATCCTCCGGCCACTGCGTCTCCACCGTCGCCGCTCTCGCGGACGGCCGGGTCCGGCCGGAGGAGAGAGGGGAGTGGGAGCCGTAGGAGGGAAGCGGAACGAGCACCGTGGAAGAGGTCCCCTACCCTGATGAATCGTCAGGTGCTTATGGTGTACGGGTGAGCGAGCAGCAGCAGTCGGAGCAGCCGGACGGGGCGGAGCGGCCCGACCCGTCGGCCGGGCGTCGCGTCGTCGTCGTCGGCGCGGGCATGGCCGGCGTACAGACGGCGGTGGCCCTGCGGGAACAGGGCTTCACCGGCCCCGTCGTCCTGATCGGCGCCGAACCGCACCAGCCCTACGACCGGCCCCCGCTGTCCAAGGCGGTACTGCTCGGCAAGGCCGAGGACTCCGCGTTCGACATCGACTTCGAGGCGCTGGACATCGATCTGCGACTGGGCCGCGAAGTCACCGGTGTGCGGCCCGGCGCGCATGAGCTGGACACCCCCTCGGGTCCCGTGCCCTACGACTTCCTGGTGATCGCGACCGGTGCCGAACCGGTCGTCCTGCCCGGCTCCGAGGGCCTTCCCGGCGTCCATCTGCTGCGCACCCTCGACGACGCGGCACGACTGCGCCCCGTCCTCGACGAGCAGCACGGCGTCGTGGTCGTCGGAGCGGGCTGGATCGGCGCCGAGTTCGCCACCGCGGCCCGCGCCGCGGGCTGCGCGGTCACCGTCGTCGAGGCCGCCGAGCAGCCCCTCGCGGGCGCGATGCCGGCCGAGGTCGCCGCCCCGATGACCGCCTGGTACGCCGAGATCGGCGCCGAACTCCTCACCGGAGCCCGGGTCGCCCGCATCGAACCGGGCCGGGTGGTCCTCACGGACGGCCGCGAGATCCCGGCCGGAGCGGTCGTCGTCGGAATCGGCGCACGGCCCGCCACCGGCTGGCTGGCCGGCTCCGGCATCGCGCTCGGCGCCGACGGATCGGTGACCGCCGACGGCGCGCTGCGCACCTCGCAGCCCGATGTGTACGCGGTCGGCGACTGCGCCTCGTTCCCGTCCACCCGGTACGGCGAACGCCTTCTCGTCCACCACTGGGACAACGCCCTCCAGGGCCCCCGGACCGCCGCCGCCAACATCATCGCCGCCGCGGCCGGCGGTGACCCGGCGCCGCGGACGTACGACCCCGTGCCGTACTTCTGGTCCGAGCAGTTCGACCGGTTCGTGCAGTACGCGGGCCACCACGGCGGCGCCGACACCCTGCTGTGGCGCGGCGAGCCCACCGGCCCCACCTGGTCGGTGTGCTGGCTGCGCGACGGCGTCCTGGTCGCGGTCCTCGCCGTCGGCCGGCCGCGCGACCTGGCGCAGGGGCGCAGGCTCATCGAGGCGGGCGCCCGCCTCGATCCGGCGCGCGCCGCCGACCCCGCCGTCCCCCTCAAGTCGGCGACCCTCTGACGGCGTACCCCGGCGCCCCGTACGGTCGGCCCGGCTACCGACTGTCGGTCCGGGATGGCACGCTTGTCCCTGTGACCGAGATTGACGCAAAGATCGATGCTCTCGTCCCCGCCTGGCTCCACCTCCCCGACATCGCCGAAATGCTCGGTGTCGAGGTGACGCGCGTGCGCCAGCTGGTCAAGGAGGGCCAGCTCATCGCCGTACGACGTGGTGAGAACCGGGCGCTCCAGGTGCCTGCCGCCTTCATCGACGGCGACAAGGTGGTCAAGGGCCTCTCCGGCACCCTGACGCTCCTGAGGGACGACGGCTACACCGACGAAGAGATGCTGGAATGGCTCTTCACCCCCGACCCGACCCTGCCGGGCACCCCTGCCCAGGCACTGAGCGAGAATCGCGGCACGGAGGTGAAGCGCCGCGCCCAGGCGCTCGCCGTCTGACCGCCGACCGTACGTGAGGTGCGGGCCGCGCAGCACCGCGCGGCCCGCACCCCGCGCCGGATCCGGCGACCGCTCCACCCGCTCTCCAGCTCCGCCATGCTCTCCAGGGGGAACCGCATCATGTCCACGCCCAGCGTGCCGCTGTCCGACGCCCGGCTCTATCTGTGCACGGACGCCCGCAAGCGCCAAGGCGACCTTCCCGCGTTCCTCGACGCGGTCCTCTCCAGCGGGGTGGACATCGTCCAGCTGCGCGACAAGGGCATGGAGGCGGCGGAGGAGCTCGAACACCTGGCGGTCTTCGCCGACGCCTGCAGGCGTCACGGCAAGCTTCTCGCGGTGAACGACCGGGCCGATGTCGCCCACGCCATCGGCTCCGACGTGCTGCACCTGGGCCAGGGCGACCTGCCGGTCCCGGCCGCCCGCGCCATCATCGGCGAGGGCGTGGTGATCGGCCGCTCCACGCACGCCGAGTCCGAGGTCGACGCGGCCGCCGCCGAACCCGGTGTGGACTACTTCTGCACCGGTCCGTGCTGGCCCACCCCGACCAAGCCCGGCCGCCATGCGCCGGGTCTGGACCTCGTGCGGTACGCCGCCTCGCTCGGCACCCGGCGCCCGTGGTTCGCCATCGGCGGGATCGACGCGGGCAATCTCGACGAGGTGCTGGACGCCGGAGCACGCCGGGTGGTCGTCGTACGGGCGATCACCGAGGCCGCCGATCCGGCGGCCGCCACTGCCGGGCTGGCCGGGCGAATCCGGGCGCGCGCCGGAGCGTGATCCGGCCAGATGTCCGAGGGATGGACAAACAACCAGTCAATTCGGGCAATTAGCGCTGGTCTGGTCCTGCGGTCCCCGCGCTCTGGTTAACCTGCCCGTATGGCCCTTGGCACACCATCTACCAGGACGGATCACGCGCACACGGTGCGTGAGCTCCTCGCGTCCGGCAAGACTTCGTATTCGTTCGAGTTCTGGGCACCCAAGACCGAGAAGGGCGAGCGGAATCTCTGGAACGCGCTGCGCCGCGTCGAGGCGGTGGGGCCGAGCTTCGTCTCCGTGACCTACGGGGCCGGTGGCTCCACCCGGGCCGGGACGGTCAAGGCCACCCAGCAGATCGCCGCAGATTCCACGCTCACCCCGGTCGCGCACCTCACGGCGGTCAACCACTCCGTCGCCGAGCTGCGCAACATGATCGGGCAGTACGCCGACGCCGGAATCCGGAACATCCTCGCCGTGCGCGGAGACCCGCCCGGCGACCCGATGGGCGAGTGGGTCAAGCATCCGCAGGGCGTGCGGTACGCGGCCGATCTGGTCCGGCTCATCAAGGAATCCGGCGATTTCTGCGTCGGCGTCGCCGCATTTCCCGAGATGCACCCGCGTTCGGCCGACTGGGACACCGACACCCGGCATTTCGTGGACAAGTGCCGGGCCGGTGCCGACTATGCGATCACGCAGATGTTCTTCAATCCGGAGGACTATTTGCGGATGCGTGACCGTGTGGTCGCTGCGGGTTGCGAAACCCCGATCATCCCCGAGGTCATGCCGCTGACCAGCGTCAAGCAGTTGGACCGGTTTGCGCAGCTCAGCAACGCGTCTTTCCCTTCCTCTCTGAAAGAACGCATCCTCGCCGCCAAGGACGACCCCGCCGCTGTACGCTCCATTGGTATCGACTTCGCAACGCAGTTCTGCGCGAAGCTGCGCTCCGAGGGTGTGCCCGGACTGCACTTCATCACGCTCAACAACTCGACCGCGACGCTCGAAATCTACGAGAATCTCGGACTGCACAAGCAGTCGTGACCGGCCGTACCCGCCGCGATCCGGGGCGGGGGCCGTAGTGAGGGGGCGGGCATGGGCTGGACGGTCCTCTACATCGCGTTCGGAATCGTCGCGCTGTGGCTGCTCGGCGAGGTACTCCTGCAGTACAAGGCGCGCCTTCGCTGGCGGCTGCTCGCCTTCGCGGGCTTCGGCTGTGTGGTCGTCGGCGTGCTGATTCCGTCCGTGTTCGTCATCGTCGTCGGCACGATCGCGTTCGCGACCGGTCAGACGTACGTCACGCTGTCCTTCCGGCGCGGCTTCTCCACCGGCTGGGCGATAGGGGGCAGGCCCGGCGCGAGCCGTCGCCGCCGGGGCGGAAGCGGCCGGGAGAGCCGCAAGCCCACGCTCGAAGTGTCGGACCTGGAGACGGAGTACGACGCGCGAATCCCGGAGCAGGCCGACACCGCGGCGGCATCGTCCGCGGCACCGGCGGGCGCGGCACCGGGAGTTGCGGCGCCGGGGGCCGCGGTCTACGAGCCGGAGCCGCTGCCGGACGACACCGGGCAGTACGGCGTCTACAGCGGTCACCAGCGGCCGCGGCAGGGCCCGGACGGGCAGGCGGAACAGCAGCCGCAGTACGCCGCGTACGACCCCTATGCCGACCCCTCGTACTCGGCGCCGGACAGGGACTCCTTCGCCGGGCAGGGGCAGTACGACTACGGCACCGGCGAGCAGCAGTACGCCGCGTACTCCGACCCGTACATCGGGACCGGCACCACCGGCGGCTCCGCGCAGTACGCCTCGTACGACAGCTACGGCAATGGCTACGACAGCTACGGCGGCCAGCAGCAGTACGCCGCGGATCAGTACGCCCAGCAGCACCCCGAGACCCCGCCCGGCGGCGTCTGGGTGCCGCAGCAGCGCGAGGGCGAGCAGTACCCGCCCGCGCCGCCGGAGCAGCCCGCACAGCCCGCCCCGTACCCGAACGGCTACGCCAACGGCAACGGTTACGACGAGCAGCAGTACCGCTACTGACGACGGTCCGGCAGAGGCGGAGGGCCGCCGAAGGGACGGGGAGAGTGGCAGCCGTCGGGCGGGCCCGCCTCTCCGGTGGCGGGCACCTCCGCCCGCTTCTCCCTCACTGGGAGCCCCGGAACCCGTCCCCCTCGATGATCAGCCCGGCGACCAGCGCACCCGACATTCCCGCATGGGCGAGCCCGCCGCCCGGGTGCGACCAGCCGCCCGCGGTGTAGAGCCCCGGCAGCCGGGTGCGGTTGCCCGGATGCAGATACGCGCCCTGAGCCCCGGCGAGCGCGGGGGCGGGCACCGAGCCGCCCTCGGCTCCGGTGTCCGCCGCCGTCTCGGCCGGGGTCCGCACCTCGGCGTGGAGCAGCCGCTCCCGTATGTTCGGCACGACCGCGCCGGCCGCCTCGATCAGCGCGTCGGCGCACCGCTCGCGCAACGCCGTGTCCGTCCAGTCGACCGCGCCGTGCGGGGCGACCGTCGCGCTCAGCGTCACCGCCTCGTGCGCGTCGTCGGGGCGGGTCGACGGGTCGTCCGGGCGCAGCACCGTCACCGTGGGGCGGTCGGCGAGCCTGCCGCCGAACACCGCCTCGCGCTCCGCCGCGCCGTCCGCCGGGTGCACCAGGGTCCGGTGCACGGCATCCGCGGGCCGGGCGCCGCGCAGCGACAGCAGGACCAGGAACCGACCCGGCACCACCCCCTGCCCCGGCCGCGGCTGCACCGCCACGTCACCGTCCCGCCACAGCTCCTGACCGGGTACCAGGCCCGGATGCGGTCGGGCTCCCAGCACCACGTGGCCGGCCTCCGCGACCGTCCCGTCCACGAGCTCGACGCCCGCCGCCCGGCCGTCCTTCTCGACGACCCTGGCCACTTCGCCGCCGAAGACGAACTCCACCTTCCTGGCCAGGCACCGCTCGTACACCGCCTGCGCCAGGGCCCGGGTCCCGCCCCGGACGTACCAGCTGCCGAAGGTCTCCTCCATGTACGGCAGCAGGGCGGCCGCCGCCGGCGCGCGCAGCGGGTCGAGCCCGTACGACAGGGCGTACCCGTCGAGAAGCGTGGCCAGCCGGGGGTCCGGCAGCTCCCACGCGCCGATCTCCGCGACCGTGTCCGCCTGCCGGGCGGAGCGCAGCAGGCGGCGCTGCCGGAGCGCCGGGTACGGATCACGGCCGAGCACCTGCCAGTCGGAGCGCAGCGGCTCTTCGAGCAGCGGACGCCGGGACCGGTCCCAGGCGTCGCGAGCCCGGTCGAGGAACTCGCCCCAGGCCGCGCCCGCCCCGCCCCCGAGCGCGCTGTCGAGGGCGGAGACCACCCCGGCCCGCGACGCGTTCGGCAGCGAGACCGCCGTGCCGTCCGCGAAGACGTGGCGGCTCGCCGGATCGACCTGGGTCATGGTGACGCACCGCTCCAGCGGTTCCTTGCCCGTCTTCACGAACAAGTCCCGGTAGACCGCGGGCAGATGCAGCAGTGTGGGGCCGGTGTCGAAGGCGAAGCCCTCATGGGCGTACCGCCCGACCGAGCCGCCGAAGGTCCCGGACCGCTCGTACACCGTCACCCGGTGGCCTGCCACGGCGAGCCGGGCGGCCGCCGCCATCGCGCCCATCCCGGCGCCGATCACCGCAATACGTGCCATGTCAGTGACCTTAACGGCCACCGCCGACACTCAGTCCAGTGGCCAGTACGAACCGGCCCCGGCCAGGCGTTTCTCCTCGCGGCGCTGCGCCCTGCGGCGCAGGAAGCGGCGGATCCGGGAGACCAGGAAGACCAGCATCACCATGCCGAGCAGCAGCAGCGCCCCGGCGATGACCGCTGCCACCAGCGGATGGAATATCGCGAAGGTGACGATCCCCGCGACGCCCAGGTCCTCGGCCGTGCTCACCGCGACATTGCTGAACGGCTCGGGGGAGGTGTTGACCGCCATCCTGGTACCCGCCTTCACCAGGTGACTCATCAGCGCGGTGGAACCACCGACGGCCCCGGCCGCGAGCTCCGGCAGCGAACCGCTCTCCCCGGCCAGCAGCGCCGCCACGACGGCCCCGGCGACCGGCCTGATGACGGTGTGCGCCGAGTCCCAGACCGAGTCCACGTACGGGATCTTGTCCGCCACCACCTCGCACAGGAAGAGCACACCGGCCACGACGAGGACATCGGTGCGCTGCAACGACGCGGGCACCTCGTCGCTCAGACCGGTCGCGCCGAAGACACCGAGCAGCAGGACCACCGCGTAGGCGTTGATCCCGCTCGCCCAGCCGCTTGTGAACACCAGAGGGAGTACGGACACGCACGCGATCGTAACCAGACGGCGCGCGGCCCGGGGCGGGGATCGTTGCGCAGCCCTGAGTATCTGTACCTAGGCAGCGAGATGAGTAGCTGCGCGGATGGGTTCCGGGCTGCGCGGACGGGAGAGTGGAACCCACGGAGAGGGGCGCGGCACCGGCACCGCCGGCACGGGGCGGCGGAACGGATGCGGCCCTTCTCCTGAGCGGGGGAGCACGACGGAGAGCCCGAGGACCACGGGGGGAAACGGGGGGTCGCGGGGAAACGCTCTTCGGCAGCACGGGGGACGCCGGTCCGGCGCAGGCTCGGGGGGATCGAGCCTCACCGGACCGGCGTCTTCGCGTGTCCGTGCGACGGGCCGCGGGAGCGGCCCCCGCCGCCGGGATCAGCGTCCGCTGACCCGCCCGTGCAGCAGCAGCGACAGCGCCGAGTGCACATCGTCGATCGACCGCTCCGGCTGGAACGCCTGCCAGTCCAGGGCGGCCACCAGCACCATGCCGACCAGCGCGGCAGCCGTCAGCGGGATGTCGATCTCCTCGCTGAGCTCGCCGCTCTCCACCCCCTCGCGCAGCACCCCCTCGACCACGGCGACGGCCTCCTGACGCACCACCAGGAGGGTGCCCTGCCAGGCCCGGTTGGTGCGCCACAGCTCGGCGACGTACAGCTGGGTGAAGGCCGGGTAGCGGTCGATGAAGGCCAGACCGGCCCTGATCATCGCGTCCAGGGCCTCGACCCTGCTGCCGCCGCGCTCCCCGGTCTCCTCGGCCGCGGAGCGCAGCGATGCCGTGAGCAGCCCGACGCCGTGGCGCAGCAACTCCTCGAAGAGCTCGGTCTTGCTCTTGAAGTTGTAGTAGACCGTGCCCTTGGCGACCCCGGCGCGCTCGGCGATCTCGTCCACCGTGGTCGCGGAGAAGCCCTTCTCGGCGATGAGAGTCACGGCCGCCTCGTAGAGCTTCTGCCGGGTGGCCTGGCGGCGCGTGGTGCTACTGCTTTCCATGCCCCTGATTCTCACAGGTCCGGACCCGCTCACAGGCTCAGCTCCGGATGAAGCCGGTCCAGGGTCCACACCTGCTTGCGGCGTGCGGCGACGGCGGTCAGGGCGAGCGCCCCGGCGGTGAAGGCCAGCAGCACCGCGCTGCCCTGCCAGACCGGGCCGAGGCCGCCGCCCGTGATCAGCCGCCGCAGCCCCTCGACGACGTAACTCATCGGCAGGTAGGGGTGGATCGCGTTGAAGAATCCGGGGCTGGTCTGGACGGGATACGTACCTCCGGCCGAGGTCAGCTGGAGCATCAGCACCGCCAGCACGAGGATGCGTCCCGCAGCCCCGAACCGGGCGTTGAGCCACTGCACGATCGCCGCGAAGCAGCAGGTCACCAGCGCGAGGAAGCCGATCGTCCCGGCGGCACGGGCCATTTGCAGCCCGAGCCCCCAGTGCAGTACGGCCATCAGGGCGGCCACCTGCAGCAGTCCGATCGCGGCCACCGGCAGCCATCCGGCGAAGGCGATCCGCCAGGCGGACGCCCCGGCGGCGAGTGCGCGCCGGTTGAGCGGCTGGATCAGCATGTACGCCACCATCGCGCCGACCCAGAGGGAGAGCGGGATGAAGTAAGGGGCGAAGCCGGTGCCGTAGTTGGGGGCCGCGTGCAGCGACTTGGAGGCCAGCTGCACCGGATCGGCCATGACCTCCGTACGCGCGTCGCGGTCCTTCTTGTCGTAGTCGGGGATCTTGCCGACACCGTCGTTGAGCCCCTCGGCGAGAGTGGCCGAGCCGTCACCGAGCCGGATCAGCCCGCCGTCCAGATCGGTCGCGCCCTTCCTGAGGTTGCTCACGCCGTTGTCCAGGTCGGCGGAGCCCGTCCTGGCCGTGGCCAGGCCGGTGTGCAGTTCGTTCGCTCCCTTGGCGACCTTGTGGGCACCGGTGTTGAGCGCGTTGACCTTCTCCACGGCGGACTTCAGGTCCTCGTCCAGGCGCGGTGCGCTCCCGGCCAGGTCGTTGGCCTGCTGCCGCAGCGCGGTCAGCTGGGCGCGCAGCTTCTTCAGGTCGCCGTTCTGGTTCGTGACCAGCACATTCACATCGTCGGCGACCTTCGCGACGTCGGCCGCCGCTGTCTTCGCGCGCTTCAGCGGCGGGCAGGTGGTGGGGTCGGCCGGCGACTGCTCGGTGCAGCTGGTGCGGTAGACCTCGGTCAGTTCGTCGGAGGCCGTGTGGGCGGCGGTGGCCGCGGTGGGGGCCGACTTCACCAGCAGGTCGAGGTTGTCCCGTACGGTCTGCGAGGAGTCCGCGACCAGTCGGGCGGTGTCGCCGATGGACTTGCCGTTGTCCTTCAGGAACGGACGGACGTCGGCTGCCACGCCGTTGACCTTGTCGGCGAGCAGCTGGGTGCCGTCGGCGACCTGCCGGGAGCCGGATTCCAGGTCGCCGGCGCCCTTGTTCAGTTTGACTATCCCGCCGGCCAGATTGCTGCTGCCGTTTTTGGCGTCCTTCAGCCCGTCCGCGAGATCCTGCGACCCCTTCTTCGCCTTGCCGATGCCGCCCTTGAGGTCGTCGGCGCCCTTGGCCGCCTTCGCCGTGGCGTCGTGGAGGTCGGAGAAGTTGATGAAGATCCGGTCGAGGAAGCCGCGTGAGGCGTTGGTCGACGCGGCGGTGCGCACTTCGGAGAACACCGACCGGGAGATCTGCCCGACGATGTAGTTGTTGGCGTCGTTGGTCCGCACCTGGAGCGCGCCGGTCTCGGGGGAGCCGCCCGAACTGGAGGCGATCCGCTTGCTGAAGTCCGACGGCATGGTGAGCGAGAGGTAGTACGTACCGTCCTCGACGCCCTTGTGGGCCTCGGCGGAACTCACCTCGTGCCACTCGAAGGTCTTGGAGTCGAGGAGCTTGCCGGTGATCTCGTCGCCGGCCGCGATGTGCTTGCCGGCGGCGGTGGCGCCCTTGTCGTTGTTGACGAGTGCGACCGGGATCTTGTCGAGGCGGCCGTACGGGTCCCAGAAGGAACACAGGTACAGGGCGCCGTAGAGCAGCGGCAGCAGCAGGAGCGCGATCAGTGCGGCGACCGGCAGCTTCCCCCTGCCGAAACGCCTCAGCTCAAGCGCGGCCAGTCTCGGCGAACGCATCGGCCGGTTCCTCCTCGGTCGTGGTCTCCTCGGCCGCGGCATCCTGTGTGTGCGCCGGCGAGGCCGTGGTGTCGGTACGTACGGTGATGGCGTCCTCGGGTGCCTGGCTGCACACGGCCAGTACGGTCGTGCCTCCGCCGGCGATGGACCGCAGCAGCTCCCAGGCCTCGGCGCGTTCGGCGTCGGAGAGCTTGAGATCGGTGTCGTCCACCGCGAGCAGCCGGGGCCGGCCGATCAGCGCGAGGGCGATGGACAGCCGCAGCGCCTCCAGCCGTTCCAGATCCCGTACGGAGGTCCGCTCGGCCTTGGGCAGGGTGGCGGGGTCGAGCCCGGCGGCTTCCAGCGCCGCGTCGATCCGTCCCCGTGCGGCGGCGACGCGCTCGGCGCGGGGACGCAGCAGAGCGCGCAGCGAACCGTCGAAGCGGTGCTGCAGCAGCGCCCGCTCGCGCAGGTGCTCGGCGACGGTGAAGGCCGGGTCGAGCTCGCTGACCCCGGTCACCGGGCCCAGTGCGCTGATGCGGCGTACGGCGGCCATCTTGCGCGGCAGGCGCAGTCCGCCGATCTCCGCCCGGCCCTCGGTGGGGCGCATCCGGCCGGTGAGGGCGAGCAGCAGGCAGGTGCGGCCGGAGCCGGACGGGCCCTCGACGGCCACCAGCGCTCCGGGCCCGGCCTGGATGTCCACGCCCCGGAAGGCCCAGCCGCGCGGTCCCTTGAGCCCGAAATCCTCGGCGGTGACAGCTGCCCCGTGCGGGCTGTCCACAGACTCCCCCTTGTTTTGAACTGACCGGTCAGTTCAAAAATGTAGCCCGAACTCGCGATCGAAGCAAAAGAGCAGGTCAGGGGAGGGGCGAGATCGATTGTCAGTGGTGCCCGCCACGATGGATGCATACGGCCACGGAGCCGTTGCACGAGACAGGAGGTTTCGTCATGGCCCACTCGTCCGCAGCAGCCGCACCGCGGCGCCGCGCAGACGGCCCTGCTCCCTCACTGACCGGCCCGGCAAGCGATGTCCATCCCGTTCCGCGCCGCACCACGGCGCCGCCCGCCGCACTCGATCTGCTCGCCCAGGCCCGCACCGGCCTCGACGAGGCCGCCGTTCTCGACGTTCCGAACGAGCGGTATGCCACCGCCCACCTCGCCGCGCTGCGCACCGCCGCCGCCGTGCTCGCCGCGCGGGGTCGCCCCGAAACCTCCAGGCGCCGCCGTGAGCGGATCCGCAGCGCCTGGGAGGTCCTCCCGGAAATAGCTCCCGAACTGACCGAATGGAGCGCGCTGTTCGCCTCCGGCGCCCGCCGCAGGGCCCGCGCGGAAGCCGGCATACCGGGCGCGGCCAGTCGGCGGGACGCCGACGACCTGCTGCGCGACGCGGGGATGTTCCTGCGCCTGGTCGAGCGGCTGCTGATGCTTCAGCCGGTGCTCCCACAAGCCCGGAAGGAGCGGCCCGACGCGGGATGACGGCGACGGCGGCGCGAGGCAATAGGGTGGACAGCACCTGTACCACCTGCACTGTTCACGCTCCGCCGTCAGTGGCGGCACCGTGCCGAGGAGTCATCTGCCGTGTCGGACCAGCTGCGCCCCCGCGCCTCCCTCCGTACCGCCGTGGTCTGGGAGGTCCTGAAGGACGCCCTCGACCATCAGGTCAAGGCGACCGGCAGGGACGCCCTGGATGTTCTGGACACCGGCGGCGGCACCGGCAACTTCGCGGTCCCGGTGGCCCGTCTCGGCCACCGGGTCACCGTCGTCGACCCCAGCCCGAACGCGCTCTTCGCCCTGGAGCGCCGCGCCGCCGAGGCCGGGGTGGCCGATCGGGTCCGCGGGGTCCAGGGCGACATCCACGGCCTGTTCGACGTGGTCGGGCGCGGCGGTTACGACGCGGTGCTGTGCCACGGAGTCCTGGAGTACGTGGACGACCCCGCCGAGGGTGTGCGCAACGCGGTCGAGGCGCTCCGCCCGGCGGGTGCGCTCAGCCTGCTCGCCGCCGGGCTCGGCGGCGCCGTCCTGGCCCGGGCGCTCGCCGGACACTTCACCGAGGCCCGGCAGGCGCTCGGCGACCCGGCGGGCCGCTGGGGCGCGGGTGACCCGGTACCCCGGCGCTACACCGCGGAGCAGCTCACCGAGCTGGTCTCCGCCGCCGATGTGGAAGTCGGCGCGGTCCACGGCGTACGGGTCTTCGCCGACCTCGTCCCCGGGGTCCTGGTGGACACCGAGCCCGGTGCCGTGGACGCCCTGCTCAAGCTGGAGGCGGCCGCGGCCGAGCTGCCCGCCTTCCACTCCGTCGCGACGCAGCTGCACGTACTGGGCACGAAGCGCGCCTGAGGTGTTCCGGGCGCGAAGCACGGCCGAGCACGGCAGCGGGCGACTGGTAGCGCGGCTGTAGCACGTTTGATCAGGGGCGCAGCCGCAGATGGAGTACGGCCCGGGACCCCCGATCGGGGGCTTCGCCCCGTATGATCGGGGGACACCATCCGGCATGACGGATCGGAGGTTGGGGAATCTACGCCTCAGCAGCTGAGCCGTCGTGGCGGCCCGGACTGGCTGATTGGCAAAAGAGGGCGGGTTTCACGGGGGCGATTCCCTGCCTATCCTGGAAGGGCCGCATACCGGCCGCCCCCCGCGGCCGACGACGAGGAGGACTCCGTGCCGCTCTCGGAGCACGAGCAGCGAATGCTCGAGCAAATGGAGCGAGCGCTGTACGCCGAAGATCCCAAGTTCGCGACAGCGCTCGAGGGAAGCGGACTGCGTACGTACACCCGGCGACGGGTCTACCAGGCGGTCGCAGGCTTCCTGGTGGGTATCGCGCTCCTCATGGCCGGAATGGTCGCCCAGCAGATCTGGATCAGCGTGGTGGGGTTCCTCGTCATGCTCGGCTGTGCGGTCCTTGCGGTCACCGGTTGGCGCAAGGCGCCCAAGCCGGGCGAGCGACAGGCAGCCGGAGGCGGCGGCGACAGCCGTCGGCCCAGGCAGCGCCGGACCGTGATGAACCGGATCGAGCAGCGGTGGCAGCGCCGCCGTGACGAGCAGGGCCAATAGGGCCCCGGAGAATCTTTGCGTGAGGGGCGGCCGCGGTTTCGCGGCCGCCCCTCACGCATGCCCGGGTCCGGCCGGACCGGCCGATCCCAGCCGTCCGGGTCGGTCCCGGGGGAAGGCCGGGCCCGTCTGCCGCTCACAGGCGGTCCCAGGGAAAGGCCGGGCCCGTCTCTGCTGCTCACAGGCGATCCCCTCGGCCAGTAGTCCCTTCGGCTGTCCCGGCGAGGGGAAGTGGACCCTCGGCTGTCCCGGCGCGAGCGGCCGACGGGCCCGCGAGAGGCTGCCGACGAGGCACGGGGAACGCCAGGCGGCCCGTCGACGCGCCGGTGGACGGAAGGCGAGCGGGTGGCCGGGCGGTCCGGTCCGATTGCCTGCCTGCCTGCCTGCCTGCCTGCCTGCCTGCCTGCCCGGCCTGCCTGGCCTGCGTGCCTGCCCGGCCGACCGGTCCGTTCGGGGATCGAGGACGGAGGCGGGCCGCAGGCCCACGCCTCTCCCGTCACCTCCTGCCGGGCGGGAGAGGCGCACCCTGCTTGCGGGCATCCCGCTCAGGTTCCTCCCGCTCACCCCTGCTGGCGGGACGGCCGTCGCAGCCAAAGCGTCCACCGTTCCCGGCCCCACCGCGCCGCCCACCTGCCGGTGAACGCCGTCCAGCGGTCGGCCGTCGCCCAGGCCACTCGAATGGCCGAGCGCGGTGCCACGACCGCGCGAACCCGGGCGAACCGGCCGGCCGATGCCCGCAGACCCGCCCGTACCGCCTCCACGTCCTCCGCGAGCCCGGTACCCGACCGGGGCACCGGGGCGTAGAGCACCTGCTCCACCGCCCCCGCCACCCGGTGCACCGCGGCGGCCCCGTCGGATTCGAGCTGCCCCAGCCGCACCACCTGGGCCGCTGCCTTCCGCGGCGTCAGGGAGTCGTCCGGCCCGATGCCGTGGTCCCACGCCGTATCGATGATCTCCCCCCAGGCCGCCAGCGTTCTGGCCGTCGCGTCCGCCGGTGTCCGCCCTGCGGAGAAGCCCAGCCTGTGCTTGCGTACCCGAAGTCGCCAGAGCAGTGGCAGCAGCGGCAGTATCAGGATCACCAGCGCTCCCAGAACCACCCCGAGAACGGCGCCCGTGGGCGTCCCGGAATCCGTGGGGGCCGCCACTCCCGGCGCCGCCGAGCTGCCGCACTCGCCCTGCTTGCGCATCTGGGCCGGGCAGTCGTCCGCGACGGACGGGGCGACCGTCGGAGCGGCCGAGGGGCCCTTCTCCGGTTGCGCCGGATCGGCCGTGTCGCCCGTCGGGGCGTCGGGCTGGGTGTAGGACGGGGCGGTACCCCGCGTCGGCGTCGGCTCGAAACGGGTCCATCCGACACCCTCGAAGTACAGCTCAGGCCAGGCGTGCGCGTCGCGCAGCCCCACCGACATCGAACCGTTCGACTGCTGGGTGCCGGGAGTGAAGCCCACCGCGACCCGGGCCGGAATGCCCAGCGTCCGCGCCATCGCGGCCATCGTGAACGAGAAGTGGACACAGAATCCCCGCTTCTCCTTCAGGAACCGGCCGATCGCCGCGCTCCCGGTGCCCGAGTTCACCGACGTGTCGTAGCTGAAGCCGCCCTCCGAGGCGAAGAAGTTCTGCAGCTTCACCGCGCGCTCGTAATCGTTGCTCGCACCCTCTGTCACCCGGTCCGCGGTCTGTCCGACCACCTTCGGCAGGGAGTCGGGAACGCGGGTGTACTCGCGCTGCAGAGCGGCCGGCGCGGCACCTGCCGCGGCGAGCTGATCGGCGGTCGGCCGGACCACCAGGCTGGAGACCTGGTACTGCGCACCGCGGGTCGTCTCCCCGCCGTCACCGACGAGGGTCCGCCCCGTCGGCTCGTACCGCCAGCGTCCGCCGATTCTGACCTCGGTCGCGGGGTAGGGGAGCGGCAGATAGGTCTGCTGGTAGGAGCGGGACGCGGAGATGTTCGAGCTGATCTCCGTGACCATGACGTCCGGGCCGAGCCCCTCCGGGGCCGGGAGCCGCTTCGGCACCCCCTTCAGCCGACGCGTGGAGGGCCGCCACTCGTTCCCGTTGAACTGGTCCAGAGCCAGGATCCGCAGATAGAAGTCCTGCGGGTCGGCGGAATTGGTGCGGTAGGACATCACCTCCCGGTTCTCCGGCTGGTTCAGATTGTTCTGCAACGAGACCAGGGGGTTCACCGCGGAGATGGTGCCGCCACCTCCCTTGCCGCCCCCGCCGCCCGTACCGGCCAGCAGACCGCTGTCGAGTGCGGGCAGCGCCGCCGGTACGAACAGCGAGATCCCCAGCGCCAGCGCGCCGATGCGGCGTCCGGTACGGACCGGGGCCGTCGGGCGGCCGTCGGAAATCGCCGCACCGACCGCCGGACCGCCCCGGGAGCCGGCCGCGCCGCTGAAGACCCGCCCCCACTGGGAGAGCCGGTCCCGGCCCTCGGCCAGCAGGAGCAGCAGATAGCCACCGGCCGCGAGCAGGAACCAGAGCCAGTCCGCTCCGCCCTCGGAGAGTCCCGCGGCGACGGAGTACAGGGCGAGCAGCGGCAGACCGGCCGGGGCCGCGCTGCGGAACGTCACAGCGAGGGCGTCCACGACCAGGCCGACCAGCAGGACACCGCCGATCAGTATCAGCCGGATGCCGTCCGTCACGGGTGCCGGAGCCGCGTATCTGCTGACATCGTCGGCGCCCGACGCCAGCAGGTGTGCGAGCCGCTGGACGGCCTCCGGACCGGGCAGGACGCCGATCAGCGCCTGCTCCCTGGCGAAGACCACGGTCAGCAGGACCAGCATGGCCACCGCCTGCGCCGCGACGATCAGCATCCGGGGCACGGGCGCCCGGCGGGCGAGCGCGCCCATCCCGCTCTGGACCCCCAGCAGGAACGCCGTCTGCAGGATCCACCCGGCCGGCTCGACCAGCGGCAGCATCGAGCCCGCCGCCATCAACGTCGCCGCGAAGGCGCACAGCGTCAGCCGACCACGACCGCTCATGACCATCCCCCGGAGAAACCCGTCGTGCCGCCTGTGGCGTCGCCGGCGCCGGCGGACCGAGCCGTCACGCCCGGATGCCCCGCAGCCTGCTGCCAGTAGTGGGCGAGACCCGTCCCAGGTGTCACCGCCACCGCTGTCCAGCCCGATTCGCGCAGCATCCGAAGCCGCTGCTCGAACGCCGTGTCCGCCCCTGCGGGCGGGACGTCGTCATGCGCCCAGGCCGAGCTGTCCAGTACGAACGCGACGGCGCCGCCACTGCGCTGCCGCATCCTGGCCGCCACCGCCGCCTGCTCCTCGTCCAGATCGCCGAAGAACGCGATCAGCAGCCCCTCGTTGCCGCCGCGCAGCACGTCGTACGCGCGCGACAGGCCGCCCCCGTCGGAGTGGTCGACCACTGCCAGGGTGTCCATCATCAGCCCCGCGGAGTCGGCCGACTCCTGCGTCGACCCGGCGAAGCCTCCCTCGCCCTCGCCCGGAACGGCGTTCCCTTCGTCGGTCAGCAGCCGGACGGCGAAGCCGCGCTCCAGCATGTGCACCAGCGCGGACGCGGCCCCGGACACCGCCCACTCGAAGGCGGAGTCGGGCCCCGCCCCCTGATGGGCGATCCGCCGGGTGTCCAGCAGCACCGTGCACCGGGCCCGCTGCGGCTGCTCCTCGCGGCGCACCATCAGCTCGCCGTAGCGCGCGGTGGATCGCCAGTGGACGCGGCGCAGATCGTCGCCGTGCCGGTATCCGCGCGGAATCACGTCGTCGTCACCGGCCAGCGCCAGGGAACGCTGCCGTCCCTCGCCGTACCCCGAGGCCTCGCCCGCCAGCCGCACCGGGGGCAGCGGCTCGGTCCGCGGAATGACGACGAGGGTGTCGTACGCGCTGAACGAACGGGTCAGCTCGCACATCCCGAACGGATCGTTCAGCCGCAGCTGCAGCGGTCCCAGCGGATAGCGCCCGCGCAGATCCGACCGCACCCGGTAGGACACCTCGCGACGGCCGCCCGCCTCCACCCGGTCCAGCACGAACCGGGGCCGCGGCCCGAGCACATAGGGCACCCGGTCCTGCAGCATCAGCAGCCCGGTCGGCAGCCGGGACACGTTCTCCATCCGCAGATGGACCCGCGCCTCCGTGCCCGCCGGGACCCGGGACGGCGAGAGCCGCCTGGTGCCCGTGACCCGGTAGCGGGTACGGACGAGCACCACCACGCAGACCAGCGGCAGCGCGGCGAGCAGCAGCCCGACCCGCAGCAGGTCCGCCTGGCCCAGCACGTAGGCGCAGACCGCCGCGGCGGCACCGGCCGCGAGGAAGGACCGCCCACGCGTGGTCAGCCCGCTCAGAGCGGCCCGCAGACCGCCCCTGTCGTCGCCGTCGTCCATCGCGGCCGGCCCCCCGGCGGCCATCACACCCGCCGTACGCCGGACTGCGGCCGGCCGTTCACCGGCCGGCCCGGGTGGTGCTGGGGCTGCACCTGGGCGCCGCCGTCGGCGGTCGGCACCGGTGTCTGCTGGAGGATCTCCAGCACGACCTGCTCGGCGGTACGGCGGTTCAGCTGGGCCTGTGCCGTCGGCAGCAGCCGGTGTGCGAGCACCGGGACCGCCAGCGCCTGCACATCGTCCGGCAGGCAGTAGTCCCGGCCGCTCAGCGCCGCGGAGGCCTTCGCCGCGCGCAGCAGATGAAGGGTGGCCCGCGGTGAGGCGCCGAGCCTGAGATCGGGGTGGCTGCGGGTGGCCGCGACGAGCTCCACCGCGTACCGCCGCACGGCTTCGGCCACATGGACCGTCCGTACCGCGTCGATCAGCTTCACGATGTCGTGGGCGTGGGCCACCGGCTGCAGATCGTCGAGCGGCGGGATCCCGCCGTGCACATCGAGCATCCGCAGCTCGGCGTCCGCACTCGGATAGCCGATCGACACCCGCGCCATGAACCGGTCGCGCTGGGCCTCGGGCAGCGGATAGGTGCCCTCCATCTCCACCGGGTTCTGGGTGGCCACCACCATGAACGGGTCGGGCAGCTCGTACGTGTGCCCGTCGATGGTGACCTGGCGCTCCTCCATCGACTCCAGCAGCGCCGACTGGGTCTTCGGCGATGCCCGGTTGATCTCGTCGCCGATCACGATCTGGGCGAAGATCGCGCCCGGCTTGAACTCGAAGTCGCGTCGCTGCTGGTCGAAGATGGACACACCGGTGATGTCCGAGGGCAGCAGGTCCGGTGTGAACTGGATGCGCCGCACCGAGCAGTCGATGGACCGTGCCAGGGCCTTCGCCAGCATCGTCTTGCCGACGCCGGGCACATCCTCGATGAGGAGATGCCCCTCCGCCAGCAGTACGGTCAGCGAAAGCCGTACGACCTCGGGCTTGCCCTCGATCACGCTCTCCACCGACCTGCGCACCCGCTCCGCAGTCGTGGTCAGATCTGTGAGGCTCGCTCGATCGTCATAGGTCGTCACCCGGCCCTCCTCGGCCCTGCCCCACGCTCACCAGGAGCAGGGGATTCCCCAGTCACGGACCGACGCGCGTGCAGCGGCCCGGCCCACCCCGAAACACGGACATCCCTCCGGGAACGTCCCGGCGAAATGCCACACGCGCATTCTTGTTGCCGTTACCGCTTCGTGTCACTCGCCTGTGGACAAGTCGGGGCGGTATGTCGGGTTCGGTGGGGTTGTCGACTCCTCGTGGGGCACCCGGGCGGTCAGGAGGCGGAGGCGGGAAGGATCTCGCGCAGCAAGCCGCTGGTCACATCGAAGACGAAGCCGCGGATGTCGTCGGTGTGCAGCAGGAACGGCGAGGTGCGTACGCGCTGCATCGACTGCCGTACGTCCTGGTCCGCGTCCTTGTACGCCTCGACGGCCCAGACCGGACGCTGGCCGACCTCCACCTCCAGCTCCTGGCGGAATTCCTCGGTGATCGACTCCAGGCCGCAATTCGTGTGATGAATCAGTATGACGCTGCGGGTGCCCAGGGCCCGCTGGCTGATGGTCAGCGAACGGATCACGTCATCGGTGACCACGCCGCCCGCGTTGCGGATGGTGTGGCAGTCGCCGAGCGACAGGCCGAGCGCGTCGTGCAGGTCGAGCCGGGCATCCATGCAGGCGACCACGGCGACGCGCAGCACCGGCTTGGCGTCCATGCCGGGGTCCTCGAATCCGGCGGCGTACCGGACATTCGCCTCGACGAGGCGGTCGGTGACCGTGCCTCCTGTGCGGGGCCGGTCGGCGGTGGGCGAGGAAGGCCCGGCGGAGGAGTGTGCGGAAGTCGACATGGATATGACGTTAGCTCCCACCGGTGGCCGCGTCGTGCTGTGAGAAGGGACAAAGAACGTCAACGAGGCTTGTTGTGAGGTAACCCACAAGCCTCGCAGTTGTTCATCCGGCCGGGTGAACCGGGGGAGGGGCGACGCGCTGTCCGGCTGATTGATCGGGAATCGATCGAATGGCAGGGTGGACTAAAGTGACGGGAAGTTACCGACACCCTGCACATTCCGTAGATTTCCCCCGTGTGCGGCGTACGTACGGTCCGGCCCTCTCCCGCTCGCCGGTCGGCCGACGCCTCTTCCCCGGCGCCGGCCGTCCTCCCCTTCCGAGCGGGCGGGGACCAGGCCGTACGTGCCACCGCCCGGGACCTGAGCCTGAGAGGGCGCATGAGCCAGACCCGACACGTCCCGGTGATGCTCCAGCGGTGCCTGGACCTGTTGGCCCCGGCTCTGGAGGCGCCGGGCCCGCAGCATCCCGTGGTCGTCGACTGCACCCTCGGCCTCGGCGGACACAGCGAGGCGCTGCTCTCCTCGTTCCCCTCCGCGCGCCTGATCGCGCTGGACCGGGACAAGGAGGCGCTGCGGCTCTCCGGCGAGCGGCTCGCCCCGTACGGGGACCGGGCCACGCTGGTGCACGCGGTCTACGACGAACTGCCCGAGGTGCTCGCCCGGCTCGGTGTCCCGAAGGTCCAGGGCATCCTCTTCGACCTCGGTGTCTCCTCCATGCAGCTGGACGAGGCCGACCGCGGATTCGCGTACGCCCAGGACGCCCCGCTCGACATGCGCATGGACCAGACAGCCGGCATCAGCGCGGCCGAGGTGCTCAACACCTATCCGCCGGGCGAACTGGTGCGGATCCTGCGGGCGTACGGCGAGGAGAAGCAGGCCAAGCGGATCGTCTCCGCGATCGTGCGCGAGCGCGAGAAGGAGCCGTTCAGCAACAGTGCCCGGCTCGTCGAGCTGATCCGCGACTCGCTGCCGCAGGCCGCCAAGCGCACCGGCGGCAACCCTGCCAAGCGCACCTTCCAGGCGCTGCGCATCGAGGTCAACGGCGAGCTCACCGTCCTGGAGCGGGCCATTCCGGCCGCCGTGCAGAGCCTCGCGGTCGGCGGCCGCATCGCCGTCCTCTCCTACCACTCGCTGGAGGACCGGCTGGTCAAGCAGGTCTTCGCGGCGGGCGCCGCCACGACCGCGCCGCCCGGACTGCCGGTTGTTCCCGAGCGCTATCAGCCCCGGCTGAAGCTGCTGACCCGCGGCGCGGAGCTGCCCACCGAGGAGGAGGTCGCCGAGAACCGGCGAGCCGCTCCCGCCCGGCTGCGTGGCGCCCAGCGGATCCGCGAGGAGGAACGATGAGCGTCCGGCGTCCGGGAAGCCGGACACCGGTGACGCCCGGGGCGGCGCGGTGAGCAGGGCGGCCGGGCAGTTGAAAGGGCGGGCGGCGCGGCTCGTCCGGCTGATGCCGTCCGGGCCCAGCAACGCGGCCCGTACCCCCTTCGTGCTGCTGGTCGTGCTGCTCCTCGGCGGCGGTCTGATCACGCTTCTGGTGCTCAACTCGGCCCTCAATGAAGGATCGTTCAGGCTGAGCGAGCTGAAGAAGCGGACCACCGAGCTCACCGACGAGCAGCAGGCCCTCCAGAACGACGTCGACAGCTACTCCAAGCCGGATGCCCTGGAACGGCGCGCCCGCCAACTGGGCATGGTGCCCGGCGGCAGTCCCGCCTTCCTCGATCCGGACGGTACGGTCCGCGGCGAACCGGCGAAGTCCAGCGCCGAGCCGTCCCCGCCGCCTCCGCGGAAGCCCAGTACCCCGGCGACCGCACCGCCCGCCGGCGCACCCGCTCCGGCCACCGGCTCGCCCTCGCCCTCGCACTCTCCCTCGGCACCCGCCACCTCTTCGGGCGGGGCCGTGAGGCCCAGCACCTCCGCGGTCCCGCCCGCCGGGCCGCGTACCCCGGCAGACCAGCCCTCGACGAGCCCCGGCAGGTGACGCAGTGTCTCCCAAGGAACCACCGCGCCGCCGGGTCCCCGGCCCCGCGCGCCCCCGCGGCGCCGCCGGCGGCCAGGGCCGCCCCCGGCCCGCCGCCCGCCGCCCCTCCTCCCCGGCGCCCCGCGCCCGCGCGCCCCGCAACCGCCCCGCGCGCGCCCTCCGCCTCGGCAGCCCGCGCCCCCGGCTCCGCCTGGTCAGCTTCGCTCTGACCCTCGTCATGCTGGTGTTCGTCGTCCGACTCCTCCAGGTCCAGGCCGTCGACGCCCCCGCGTACGCGGCCAAGGCCAAGGAGAACCGCTACCTCAGCTACACGATCTCCGCCGAGCGCGGCCAGATCACCGACCGCAGCGGTATCGCGCTGGCCACGAGCGTCGACGCGTACGACATCACCGCCGACCCGTCGATGTTCACGCCCGAATTCAGCAAGGCGCCGGACGCGCCCCGGCAGGCGGCGGCGCTCCTCGCCCCGATCCTCGGCGCCGACGCCGCCGAACTGACCGCGAAACTGTCCAAGAAGGGCCGGTACACCGTGCTGGCCCGCCGCCAGACCCCGCAGGTCTGGAATCAGATCAAGGATCTCAAGTCCGTCTTCGCCGAAAAGGCCGCGAAGGAGAAGGCGGCCGGCGGTCCCGGGGCCAACGTGCTGGCCGGGGTCTTCCAGGAGTCGACCACCAGACGCGTCTATCCCAACGGAGGGCTCGCCGCCGGAATACTGGGTTATGTCAACGCCGACGGCAAGGGCGCGGGCGGCCTCGAATCGCAGCTGGACAAGGAGCTGGCGGGCGAGGACGGCAAGATCAAGTACGCCCAGTCCGGCGGCCGGCGGGTGCCCACCGCGGGCACCCAGGAGGTTCCGGCCGTCGCCGGGTCCGACATCGAGCTGACCATCGACCGCGACATCCAGTGGGCCGCCCAGCAGGCCATCACCGACCAGGTGAAGAAGTCCAAGGCGGACCGCGGTTACGTGGTCGTGCAGAACACCCGGACCGGCGAGGTCCTCGCCATGGCCAACGCCCCCGGCTTCGACCCCAACGACCTCTCACAGGCCGACGCGGCGTCGCTGGGCAACGCGGCACTCCAGGACGTGTACGAGCCCGGCTCCACCAGCAAGGTCATGTCCATGGCCGCCGTGCTGGAGGAGGGTGTCGCCACCCCCGGCACCCACGTCACCGTCCCCAACCGGCTGCACCGCGGCGACCGGCTCTTCAAGGACGACATCGACCACCCCACCTGGTACCTGACGCTCAACGGCGTACTCGCCAAGTCCAGCAACATCGGCACCATCCTGGCCACCGGAGAGCTCGGCAGGACCCAGGCCGAGGCCAACCGCGTCCTCTACTCCTACCTGCGCAAGTTCGGGATCGGCTCGCCGACCGGTCTCGACTACCCGGGCGAGACCCCCGGCATCCTCGCCAAGCCCGGGGACTGGTCGACCTCGCAGCAGTACACGATCCCGTTCGGCCAGGGCCTCTCGCTCAACGCCATGCAGGCCGCCTCCATCTACTCGACGATCGCCAACGGCGGGGTCCGCGTCGAGCCCACGCTGGTCCGCGGCACCAAGGGCCCCGACGGCCACTTCGAGGCCGCCCCCGCTCCCGACCGGAGCCGGGTGGTCAGCGAGAAGACCGCCAAGACGCTAGCCGCCATGCTGGAGTCGGTGGTCGGGGACGAGGAGGGCACCGGGACGAAGGCCAAGATCCCCGGATACCGGGTGGCCGGAAAGACCGGTACGGCCAACCGGGTCGACCCGGTGCGCGGCGGCTACCACGGCTACACCGCATCCTTCGCGGGCTTCGCACCCGCCGACAACCCGCAGATCACCGTCTACTGCGCGATCCAGAACCCGACCAAGGGCAGCTACTTCGGCGGCCAGATCTGCGGACCGATCTACAAGCAGGTCATGGAATTCGCGCTGAAGACCCTCCAGACCCCACCGTCCGGCACCGAGCCAGCCCGGCTGCCGGTGTCCTTCAAGCCCGGCCAGTGAACACGGGGAGACCGACCAGTGACAACCATCACCCCCGATCCCGGGAACCGGAACGGGAACCACCGGAACGCCGCCCCCTCACTTCGCGAGAGGCCGGGTGCGCCCGGTACGCTCACCGCCGTGCCCCACGCTGATCAGTTCCAAACCACCCAGAAAAACGCCCCTGTGAACTACCCGGGAGCGCCTCGTCCTGACCGGATCGGGCCGACGCCCCTCGGCGAGCTGGCAGCCCGGCTGGGAGTCGAACCGCCGGGAACCGGCGAGGTCACCGGCATCACCCACGACTCGCGAGCGGTCCGCCCCGGTGATGTGTACGCCGCCCTGCCGGGCGCCCGCTTCCACGGTGCCGACTTCGCCGCCCAGGCGGCCGGCCTCGGCGCGGCGGCGGTCCTCACCGACCCGGCCGGCGCCGAGCGCGCCGCCGCCACCGGGCTGCCGGTGCTGGTCACCGAGAACCCCCGCGGCCGGATGGGCGAACTCGCCGCCGAGATCTACGGACGGCCCGGTGCCGGCCTCCTCCAGATCGGCATCACCGGAACCTCGGGGAAGACCACCACCGCGTACCTCATCGAGGGCGGTTTCCGCGGCGCCGGGCGCGCCACCGGGCTGATCGGCACCGTGGAGACGCGGATCGGCGACGAGCGCATCAAGTCCGAGCGCACCACCCCCGAAGCCACCGACCTGCAGGCCCTGTTCGCCGTCATGCGCGAACGCGGGGTCGACTCGGTGACGATGGAGGTCTCCAGCCACGCCCTGGTGCTCGGAAGGGTCGACGGCTGTGTCTTCGACGTCGCGGTCTTCAACAACCTCAGCCCGGAGCACATGGAGTTCCACTCCGGGATGGAGGACTACTTCCAGGCCAAGGCGCAGCTCTTCACCCCGCGGCGCAGCCGGCAGGGTGTCGTCAACTTCGACGACGAGTACGGCCGCAGGCTGATCAGCGAGGCGTCCGTCCCCGTCGTCACCTTCTCCGCCGAGGGCCACCCGGACGCCGACTGGCGTGCCGAGGACGTCGAAGTCGGGCCGCTGGGCTCCACCTTCACCGTCGTCGGCCCCAAGGACGAACGGATCGCCGCCAGGGCCCCGCTGCCCGGCCCGTTCAACGTCGCCAACACCCTCGCCGCGATCGTCACGCTCGCCGCCGCGGGGCTGGACCCGCAGACCGCGGCCGACGGTGTCGCCGCCGTTCCGGGCGTCCCCGGCCGGCTGGAACGCGTCGACGCCGGACAGCCGTACCTCGCGGTCGTCGACTACGCGCACAAGACCGACGCCGTCGAATCCGTGCTGCGCTCCCTGCGGAAGGTCACCGAGGGCAGGCTGCACGTCGTCCTCGGCTGCGGCGGCGACCGCGACACCACCAAGCGCGGGCCGATGGGCGCCGCCGCGGCCCGCCTGGCCGACACCGCCGTACTGACTTCCGACAACCCCCGTTCCGAGGACCCCCTCGGAATCCTCGCCGCAATGCTCGCGGGCGCCGCCGAGGTGCCCGTCCACGAGCGGGGCGACGTCCTGGTCGACGCCGACCGGGCCGCCGCCATCGCCGCCGTGGTCGCCCGCGCCGAGCCCGGTGACACCGTGCTGATCGCCGGCAAGGGCCACGAGCAGGGCCAGGACATCCACGGCGTGGTACGCCCCTTCGACGACCGCGTGGTCCTGCGCGCGGCCATCGAACGCTCCCTGGGGCACAGCGGCGCCGAGAGCACCGCCCACCGCGCCCACACCCACGAGAACAGTCAGGGATGACCAAGTGATCGCCCTTTCCCTCGCCGAGATCGCCGAAATCGTCGGCGGGCAGTCGCACGACATACCCGATCCGGCAGCAATCGTCAGCGGGCCCGTCGTCATCGACTCGCGAGAGGTGAAGCAAGGCAGCCTGTTCGCCGCCTTCGCCGGCGAGCGGGTCGACGGCCACGACTATGCGCAGCGCGCCGTCGAGGCGGGCGCGGCAGCCGTGCTGGCCGCCCGCCCCGTCGGTGTTCCGGCGATCGTCGTCGATGACGTCGTGGCCGCCCTCGGTGCGCTGGCCCGTGCCGTCGTCGGCCGCCTCGGCACCACCGTCGTCGCCCTCACCGGCTCCGCGGGCAAGACCTCCACGAAGGATCTCATCGCCCAGCTCCTCGAACGCAAGGGGCCCACGGTCTACCCGGCGGGCAACCTCAACAACGAGATCGGCCTGCCGCTCACCGCCCTGCGCGCCACCGGGGACACCCAGCACCTCGTCCTCGAAATGGGCGCACGCTACGTCGGCGACATCCGCTACCTCACCGGCCTCGTCCCGCCCCGGATCGGTCTCGTCCTCAATGTGGGCACCGCCCACATCGGCGAGTTCGGCGGCCGCGAGCAGATCGCCCAGGCCAAGGGCGAGATGGTCGAGTCGCTGCCCGAGGACGGCCTCGCCGTGCTCAACGCCGACGACCCGCTCGTGCGCGCCATGACCTCCCGTACGAAAGCCCGGGTGCTGCTCTTCGGCGAAGCCGCGGATGCGGACGTACGGGGAGAGAACGTCCGTCTCACCGACGACGGCCGTCCCGCTTTCAAGCTCCACACACCCACCGGGTGCAGCGACGTGACCATGCGCCTGTACGGTGAGCACCACGTGTCGAACGCGCTCGCCGCGGCCGCCGTCGCCCATGAGTTGGGCCTGTCCGCAGACGAGATCGCCGAAGGGCTCTCCGAGGCGGGCACCCTCTCCCGCTGGCGCATGGAGGTCACCGAGCGTCCGGACGGCGTGACGTTCGTCAATGACGCCTACAACGCGAACCCCGAATCCATGAAAGCAGCGCTGCGCGCGCTGGCCGCCATGGGGAAGGGCCGGCGTACGTGGGCGGTGCTCGGCCCCATGGCCGAGCTGGGCGACGCCTCGCTCGCCGAGCACGACGCGGTCGGACGGCTCGCTGTCCGGCTCAACGTCAGCAAGCTCGTCGCAGTCGGGGGCAGAGAAGCCTCCTGGCTGCAACTGGGCGCATACAACGAGGGTTCGTGGGGTGAGGAGTCGGTGCACGTGTCCGACGCACAGGCTGCCGTCGACCTGTTGCGCAGTGAACTGCGCCCGGGAGACGTCGTGCTGGTGAAGGCGTCCCGGTCGGTCGGCCTGGAGCAGGTCGCCATGGCACTGCTGGAGAACGCGTCCGAGGGCGAGGTCACCGGCCGATGAGGCAGATCCTCTTCGCGGGGGCCATCGGGCTCTTCCTGACCCTGGTCGGGACTCCGCTGCTGATCAAGCTGCTGGCCCGCAAGGGATACGGGCAGTTCATCCGGGACGACGGCCCGCGCACCCACGGCTCCAAGAAGGGCACGCCCACCATGGGCGGTATTGCCTTCATCCTGGCGACGATCATCGCGTACGTCCTGGCGAAGGTGATCACCGGCGAGGAGATGCGCTTCTCCGGTGTGCTGGTGCTCTTCCTGATGGCCGGCATGGGTCTCGTCGGCTTCCTCGACGACTACATCAAGATCGTCAAGCAGCGTTCGCTGGGCCTGCGGGCCAAGGCGAAGATGGCGGGCCAGCTGATCGTCGGTATCGCCTTCGCGGTGCTCTCGCTCCAGTTCGCCGACGCCCGGGGCAACACCCCGGCCTCCACCAAGCTGTCGTTCGTCGCGGACTTCGGCTGGTCGATCGGCCCGGTGCTGTTCGTCGTCTGGGCGCTGTTCATGATCCTCGCCATGTCCAACGGCGTGAACCTGACGGACGGTCTGGACGGCCTGGCCACCGGCGCTTCGGTGATGGTCTTCGGCGCGTACACCTTCATCGGGCTGTGGCAGTTCCAGGAGTCCTGCGCCAACGCGACGACCCTGACCAACCCCAACGCCTGCTTCGAGGTACGCGATCCACTCGACCTCGCGGTCGTCGCCTCCGCGCTGATGGGTGCCTGCTTCGGCTTCCTGTGGTGGAACACCTCGCCCGCCAAGATCTTCATGGGCGACACCGGCTCGCTCGCCCTCGGCGGCGCCCTGTCCGGTCTGGCGATCTGCTCCCGTACGGAGTTCCTGATGGCCGTCCTCGGCGGCCTCTTCGTGATGATCACCATGTCCGTGGTCATCCAGGTCGGCTCCTTCAAGATGACCGGCAAGCGGGTCTTCCGGATGGCGCCGCTCCAGCACCACTTCGAACTCAAGGGGTGGTCCGAAGTCCTTGTCGTGGTCCGCTTCTGGATCATCCAGGGCATGTGCGTGATCGTCGGACTCGGTCTCTTCTACGCGGGATGGGCAGCCGAGAAGTGAGCAACCAGGACTGGCAGGGCAAGCACGTCACCGTCGCGGGACTCGGCGTCTCCGGAATCCCGGCGGCCACCGTGCTGCACGGCCTCGGGGCCGTCGTCACGGTGGTCAACGACGGGGACGACGAGCGTTCCCGTGCGCAGGCCGCGGAGCTGGAGGCGCAGGGCATCACCGTGCGCCTCGGCGACGGGGCGACCCTGCCCGAGTCCACCGAGCTCATCGTCACCACCCCCGGCTGGCACCCCGGCAAGCCGCTCTTCACCGCAGCCGCCGAGGCGGGCGTCCCGGTCTGGGGCGACGTCGAACTCGCCTGGCGGCTGCGCGGCGAAGGCGGCAGGGAGCCGGCACCCTGGCTCGCGGTCACCGGTACCAACGGCAAGACCACGACCGTACGGATGCTCGCCTCGATCCTGGAGGCGGCCGGGCTGCGCACCGCCGCGGTCGGCAACATCGGCGTCTCCCTCCTCGACGCCGTCCTCGGTGACGAGGAGTACGACGTACTCGCCGTCGAGCTGTCCAGCTACCAGCTGCACTGGGCGCCCTCGCTGCGCGCCCACTCCGCGGCCGTCCTCAACCTGGCCCCCGACCACCTCGACTGGCACGGCTCCATGGAGGCGTACGTCGCGGACAAGGGCCGGATCTACGAGGGCAACCGCGTCGCCTGCGTCTACAACGCGGCCGAGAAGGCGACCGAGGACCTGGTCCGCGGGGCCGACGTGGCGGAGGGCTGCCGCGCCATCGGCTTCACCCTGGGCACACCGGGCCCGTCCCAACTGGGCGTCGTCGAGGGCATCCTCGTCGACCGCGCCTTCGTGACGAACCGGCAGAAGCAGGCCCAGGAGCTCGCCGAGGTCACCGACGTCAACCCGCCGGCCCCGCACAACATCGCCAACGCCCTGGCGGCCGCGGCCCTGGCCCGCGCCTTCGGCGTCGAGCCCGCGGCCGTACGGGACGGGCTGCGGGCCTTCCGCCCCGACCCGCACCGCATCGAGCACGTCGCGGATGTCGCCGGGGTCGCGTACATCGACGACTCCAAGGCCACCAACACCCATGCCGCCGAGGCGTCCCTCGCGGCCTACGACCCGATCGTCTGGATCGCCGGCGGCCTCGCCAAGGGCGCCACGTTCGACGGGTTGGTGACCGGGGCCGCAGGGCGGCTGCGGGGCGTCGTACTGTTCGGCCGGGACCGGGCCCTGATCCGCGAAGCCCTCGCGCGACACGCCCCCGAGGTCCCGGTGGTCGACCTCGACCGGACCGACACTGGGGCGATGTCCGAGGCGGTCCGCGAGGCGGCACGGCTCGCCCGGCCGGGAGACACCGTACTGATGGCCCCGGCCTGCGCCTCGATGGACATGTTCGTCAATTACAACAAGCGGGGCGAGGCGTTCGCGGACGCGGTCCGCGCACTCGCCGCCGAGAGCGCCTGACGGGCCCGGCCTCCGCGCCGTACTGTCCCGGCCGACCGGGTGCGGTCGGCCGCGCCACGGGCCGCGGCCCTCGGCGGCGGCCCGTGGCACGAGCAGTGGAGGGGACAGCGACAATGCCGGCCGAAGAGAGCTCCGCCGCGCCCCGTGGGGACCGCTCACGGGCCGCCGCGGCGATCAGCCGGGCGCTCGCCCCGCCCCTCCTCGCCGGCGCGGCCGCTCCGGCGCCGCTCGGCCCCGCCCTGCGGGTCCGGTCGGCCACCGGATCCCGGCGCCCCCCGGTACCCCGTTCCAAGGGGCGTTCCACCGGCACCCCCCGCGCCCCGCGCGGCGGCGGGGCGCGACGGCTGTACGAGCAGGCGCGGCGGGCCTGGGACCGCCCTCTGACGGCGTACTACCTGATCCTGGGCGCCGGCCTGCTGATCACCGTGCTCGGCCTCGTGATGGTCTACTCCGCCTCGATGATCAAGGCCCTGGAGCTGGACAAGCCCGGCACCTATTTCTTCCGCAAACAGTTCCTCGCCGCCGTCATCGGCGCCGGACTGATGGCGCTGGCCGCCCGGATGCCCGCCAAACTGCACCGGGCGTTCGCCTATCCGCTGCTCCTGGGCGCCGTCTTCCTGATGGTGCTGGTCCAGGTACCGGGGATAGGGATGTCGGTCAACGGCAACCGGAACTGGCTCTACCTGGGTGGCCCCTTCCAGCTCCAGCCCAGCGAGTTCGGCAAGCTCGCCCTGGTCCTGTGGGGTGCGGACCTGCTCGCGCGCAAACAGGACAAACGGCTGCTGGCGCAGTGGAAACACATGCTCGTCCCGCTCGTCCCGGTCGCCTTCATGCTCCTCGGGCTGATCATGCTCGGCGGTGACATGGGCACTGCGATCATTCTCACGGCGATCCTGTTCGGGCTGCTCTGGCTGGCCGGGGCACCCACCAGGCTCTTCGCCGGGGTGCTCGGCTTTGCCGGAGTGATCGCCTTCGTACTGATCAAGACCAGCCCGAACCGGATGTCCAGGCTCGCCTGCATCGGCGCCAGCGAACCCGGCCCCGGGGACTCCTGCTGGCAGGCCGTGCACGGCATCTATGCTCTGGCGTCCGGCGGATGGTTCGGTTCCGGGCTCGGTGCGAGTGTGGAAAAATGGGGTCAACTACCTGAACCGCACACCGACTTCATCTTCGCCATCACCGGGGAGGAACTGGGGTTGGCGGGGACACTGTCGGTGCTCGCCCTCTTCGCGGCTCTAGGCTATGCGGGTATCCGCGTGGCCGGACGCACGGAGGACCCCTTCGTGAGGTACGCCGCGGGAGGTGTGACCACCTGGATCACGGCGCAGGCCGTGATCAACATTGGTGCGGTGCTCGGCCTGCTGCCGATCGCCGGTGTCCCGCTCCCGCTGTTCTCCTACGGAGGGTCGGCCCTGCTGCCGACCATGTTCGCTGTCGGGCTGCTGATCGCGTTCGCGCGAGAGGATCCCGCCGCGAAGGCGGCCCTGGCCATGCGGAGGCCCGGGGTGAGATGGAAGACGATGAGACGGCGCGTCAAGAAGCGTCCGTCCGGAGAGCGGTGAATTTCGGTGCATGTCGTACTCGCCGGTGGGGGGACCGCCGGCCACATCGAGCCCGCGCTTGCCCTCGCGGACGCCCTGCGCAGGCAGGACCCGACCGTGGGAATCACTGCCCTCGGCACGGAGCGCGGACTCGAGACCAGGCTCGTACCCGAGCGGGGGTACGAACTCGCCCTGATCCCGGCCGTGCCGCTGCCGCGCAAGCCCACCCCGGAACTGATCACCGTCCCGGGACGGCTGCGCGGCACCATCAAGGCCGCCGAGCAGGTCCTGGAGCGGACCAAGGCGGACTGCGTGGTCGGCTTCGGCGGCTACGTCGCCCTGCCCGGCTACCTGGCCGCCAAGCGGGCCGGTGTGCCGATCGTCGTCCACGAGGCCAACGCCCGGCCGGGCCTGGCCAACAAGATCGGCTCCCGGTACGCCCACGGGGTAGCCGTCTCCACCCCCGACAGCAAGCTGCGCGGTGCCCGCTACATCGGCATCCCGCTGCGCCGGACCATCGCCACCCTGGACCGGGCCCGGGTCCGCCCCGAGGCGCGCGCGGCCTTCGGCCTCGACCCCAACCTGCCGACGCTGCTGGTCTCCGGCGGCTCGCAGGGCGCCCGCCACCTCAACGAGGTGGTCCAGCGGGTCGCCCCGCTGCTGCAGCGCTCCGGAATCCAGATCCTGCACGTGGTCGGCCCGAAGAACGAATTGCCGCGCGTCGACAACATGCCCGGTATGCCGCCCTATATCCCGGTACCGTACGTGGACCGGATGGACCTCGCGTACGCTGCGGCCGACATGATGCTCTGCCGCGCGGGCGCGATGACCGTCGCCGAACTCTCCGCCGTCGGGCTCCCCGCCGCCTACGTACCGCTGCCCATCGGCAACGGCGAACAGCGGCTCAACGCCCAGCCGGTGGTCAACGCCGGCGGCGGCCTGCTGGTGGACGACGCGGCGCTTTCCCCCGAGTGGGTGCAGGGCAACGTCCTGCCGGTGCTCGCGGATCCGCACCGGCTGTACGAGATGTCCCGCGCCGCCGCCGAGTTCGGCCGCAGGGACGCCGACGACCTGCTCGTCGGCATGGTGTACGAGGCGATCGCCGCACGCCGCAACGCGTGAGGCGGACGGGTCCGGGGGCGGTGCCCCCGGCCCCGGCATAAGGAGCGAGCGTGGCCGGACCGACGACCGCCCGGCGTGGTGCAGCGCAGCAGGGGAACTCCTCGGCCCGCCCGCCCCGCCCGCGCCCCGAAGGGCGCAGACCGACCAGTCGCAGGCGACTGGCCGTCATCGGCGTGCTGGTG
The DNA here is from genome assembly GCF_044742755.1 of Streptomyces sp. NPDC087845. Classification (NCBI taxonomy): domain Bacteria; kingdom Bacillati; phylum Actinomycetota; class Actinomycetes; order Kitasatosporales; family Streptomycetaceae; genus Streptomyces; species Streptomyces sp. NPDC087845. The sequence continues at coordinate 287,864 of NZ_JBIUVC010000007.1, read as the reverse complement.
CTGCTGCTCGGCTCCGGTGTCGTCTGGGCGCTCTACGGCTCCTCCTGGCTCCGGGTCGAACAGGTCAGGACCACCGGTGTCGACGTACTGACACCGGCCGAGGTGGAGGCCGCCGCGGCGGTACCGATCGGGGCTCCGCTGATCTCCGTGGACACCGACGCCATCGCCGACCGGCTGCGCCAGAAGCTGCCTCGTATCGACTCGGTGGATGTCGTACGGTCATGGCCGCACGGAATCGGACTTAAGGTGACCGAACGACAGCCGGTCCTGTTGATGAAAAAGGACACAAAGTTCATTGAAGTGGACGCGAAAGGCGTTCGCTTCGCAACAGTGGACAAATCGCCCGGACGTGTACCCCTGCTGGAATTGACACCTCGTCAGTCCGCGAGCCTGCGCCGCTTCGGCAGCGCCCGGCTGGTGCGGGAAGCGGTCCGGGTCGCGGGCGGACTTCCGGGCGGAATCGCCAAGGAGACCAAGGTCGTACGGGTCACCTCGTACGACTCGATCTCCCTGGAGCTCACCCGGGGCCGCACGGTGATCTGGGGCAGTGGCGAGGACGGGCCGGTCAAGGTGAAAGTCCTCACCGCTCTCATGAAAGCCGCCCCCAAAGCGGGACACTTCGACGTGAGTGCACCCACCGCGCCTGTCGTATCGGGTAGTTGACGGACATTTGGCCTGGCCAGCACCCTGGTTGGTCATCGCTACGGGTGATCACATAGGGTGAAAAGAAAGACGGGAGGTTCGGCGTGTTCGTTGAACGTGCGCCACTTGTCGACTTAGTGTCCTGTTCGGAAGAGTCCATGAAGCAGACACACTGGTAACCCTAAACTTCAACGTTAGGGTTCGGGTCGGCGTTTCGGACCGTCCCAATCGGCATCCGTCGTCGCGGCGGGACTACCGCAGAGCGACGACACGTAACTCGAGGCGAGAGGCCTTCGACGTGGCAGCACCGCAGAACTACCTCGCAGTCATCAAGGTCATCGGTGTCGGCGGCGGTGGTGTCAATGCCATCAACCGAATGATCGAGGTCGGTCTCAAGGGCGTCGAGTTCATCGCGATCAACACGGATGCGCAAGCCCTGTTGATGAGCGACGCCGACGTCAAGCTCGACGTCGGCCGCGAACTCACCCGCGGACTCGGCGCCGGGGCCAACCCGGCCGTCGGTCGCAAGGCGGCAGAGGACCACCGTGAGGAGATCGAGGAGGTCCTCAAGGGGGCCGACATGGTCTTCGTCACCGCCGGAGAGGGCGGCGGCACCGGCACCGGCGGCGCACCCGTCGTCGCCAACATCGCGCGCTCGCTCGGCGCCCTCACGATCGGCGTGGTCACCCGCCCGTTCACCTTCGAGGGCCGGCGCCGCGCGAACCAGGCGGAGGACGGCATCGCCGAGCTCCGCGAAGAGGTCGACACCCTCATCGTCATTCCCAACGACCGGCTGCTGTCCATCTCGGACCGCCAGGTCAGCGTGCTCGACGCCTTCAAGTCGGCCGACCAGGTGCTGCTCTCGGGCGTCCAGGGAATCACCGACCTCATCACGACCCCCGGCCTGATCAACCTCGACTTCGCCGACGTCAAGTCGGTGATGTCCGAGGCCGGATCGGCACTCATGGGCATCGGCTCGGCCCGCGGCGACGACCGCGCGGTGGCCGCCGCGGAGATGGCGATCTCCTCGCCGCTCCTCGAGGCGTCCATCGACGGCGCCCGCGGCGTCCTGCTCTCCATCTCCGGCGGCAGCGACCTCGGTCTCTTCGAGATCAACGAGGCTGCTCAGCTGGTGAGCGAGGCCGCGCACCCCGAGGCGAACATCATCTTCGGCGCGGTCATCGACGACGCACTGGGCGACGAGGTCCGTGTCACCGTGATCGCGGCGGGCTTCGACGGCGGACAGCCGCCGGCCCGGCGGGAGAACGTCCTGGGCGCGAACTCCACCAAGCGCGAAGAGCCGGCTCCGCCGGTCCGGACCGCCGAGCCCGTGCGCCAGGCCGGCGGACTGGGCTCGGTGCTCCCGCGCGAGGAGCCCCCGGTCCAGGCCGAGTCCGTACCGGCGGCCGGCGAGAGCCACCTGCCGCCGGTCACTCCGCCGCACATCCCGCCGGCCCGTCCCTACCAGGACTCCCAGGCCGAAGAGCTGGATGTTCCGGACTTCTTGAAGTGATAGGCACGCATCACGCAGTGTCCTCGGAAACCTCGGGGGGCCGCGGCGCGCACTTCGCCTTCACCGACAGGTGGGGCGGAGTGAGCGCCGCTCCGTACGAGGAGCTCAACCTCGGCGGCGCGGTCGGAGACGACCCCGCCGCCGTTCTGGCCAATCGGGAGTGCGCCGCGCGGGCCCTCGGCCTGGACCCGGCGCAGGTCGTCTGGATGAACCAGGTGCACGGGCGGGACGTCGCGGTCGTCGACGGCCCGTGGGGAGACGCTTCGGAAATCCCCGCGGTGGACGCGGTGGTGACGGCCCGGCGCGGACTTCCGCTCGCCGTGCTCACCGCCGACTGCACCCCCGTACTGCTCGCCGACCCGGTCGCCGGGATCGCGGCGGCAGCGCACGCGGGCCGTCCCGGTCTGGTCGCCGGAATCGTCCCCGCCGTGGTCGAGGCCATGGTCGGACTCGGCGCCGAGACCTCCCGGATCATCGCCCGTACCGGACCGGCGGTCTGCGGACGGTGCTACGAGGTCCCGTCCGGGATGCGCGCCGAGGTCGCCGAGAGCGTCCCGGCCTCCTGGTCCGAGACAAGTTGGGGAACCCCGGCCGTGGATGTCACGGCGGGGGTCCACGCCCAGCTCGAAGCCCTCGGGGTGAAGGACCGTCACGCGTCGCCGGTCTGCACTCTCGAATCGGGCGACCATTTCTCGTACCGCCGCGACCGCACCACCGGGCGGCTCGCTGGATATGTCTGGTTGGACTGATAGGGCATGACGGACCGTAAGACTCAACTCGCCGAAAATCTGGCATGGGTGGAGGAACGCATTGCTTCCGCCTGTATCGCCGCCGGCCGCAAGCGGGAAGAAGTGACCCTCATCGTGGTCACCAAGACCTACCCCGCGAGCGATGTGCGGATTCTGCATGAACTCGGTGTGCGTCATGTCGCGGAGAATCGTGACCAGGACGCGGCGCCGAAGGCAGCCGAATGTGCGGATCTGTCGCTCACATGGCACTTTGTCGGTCAATTGCAGACGAATAAGGTTCGTTCTGTGGCGAGTTATGCCGATGTCGTACAGTCGGTGGATCGGACCAAATTGGTCACGGCCCTCTCGGCGGCCGCCGTGCGCGAGGGGCGTGAACTCGGCTGCCTCATCCAGGTCGCACTCGACGCGGAGAGCGGCGAGCGGGGCGACCGGGGCGGTGTCGCGCCGGACGGGATCGAGGAGTTGGCCGCGGCGGTCGAAGCCGCGCCCGGGCTGCGGCTCGGCGGTCTGATGACTGTCGCGCCGCTCGCCGGACCGTACGCGGGCCGGCAACGCGCCGCCTTCGACCGGCTGATGGAATTCTCATCCCGCCTGCGCGGGAACCATCCTGCTGCGAACATGGTTTCCGCAGGGATGAGCGCGGACCTCGAGGACGCCGTCGCGGCCGGGGCGACACATGTGCGCGTCGGTACGGCGGTACTCGGAGTCCGACCGAGGCTCGGGTAACGTCGCCAAGCAGGTCGGACCACAGCAGAAAATATGGTCATTCCCGCCTATGGCGGGCAGGCCTCAGTGGATCGCGGGGCACTTGGTGACAGATGCCGATCCACCACAGAGCGGAGGACTCAGAGCATGGCCGGCGCGATGCGCAAGATGGCGGTCTACCTCGGCCTCGTGGAGGACGATGGGTACGACGGTCCGGGGTTCGACCCCGACGACGAATTCGAACCCGAGCCGGAGCCCGAGCGCGACCGGCGGCGGCACCAGCCCGCTCATCAGGTGGAGCGCGACCGGGAACGGGACGAACCGGTGCGAGTGGTGCAGCCTCCCGCGCAGCGGGAGCCGGTCCAGATCCCGGCGGAAAGGGAGCGACCCGCCCGAATTGCACCCGTGGCATCCATCACACCTGAACGCCCGAACATGGAGAAGAACGCACCGGTGATCATGCCCAAGGTCGTGTCCGAGCGGGAGCCCTACCGCATCACCACGCTGCACCCCAGGACCTACAACGAGGCCCGTACCATCGGGGAACACTTCCGTGAGGGCACTCCGGTGATCATGAATCTCACAGAGATGGACGATACGGACGCGAAGCGACTTGTCGACTTTGCCGCAGGACTCGTCTTCGGTCTCCATGGCAGCATTGAGCGCGTGACGCAGAAGGTGTTCCTGTTGTCGCCTGCTAACGTCGATGTCACGGCGGAGGACAAGGCCCGCATTGCTGAGGGCGGATTCTTCAACCAGAGCTGAGAACACGACACCGGGAACAACCCGGCCGTAAGGCCGGAGCTACGAGAGTCAGGGGAGAGGGAAGCGCGAAATGGGCGTCGCACTGCAGGTTGTCTATATCGCGCTGATGTGTTTCCTCATCGTGCTGATCTTCCGGCTGGTCATGGACTACGTCTTCCAGTTCGCGCGTTCATGGCAGCCCGGCAAGCCGATGGTGGTCATACTTGAGGCCACCTACACGATCACCGATCCACCGCTCAAGCTTCTGCGGCGGTTCATCCCGCCGCTGCGTCTCGGGGGCGTGGCACTCGACCTGTCCTTCTTCGTTCTGATGATCATCGTCTACATCCTGATCAACATCGTGATCAGGCTGTGAGCGATACGGTCTTGCCGACTGCCGACGACTACGTAGAGGTGAAGAAGAGATGCCGCTGACTCCTGAGGACGTGCGGAACAAGCAGTTCACGACCGTCCGCCTCCGAGAAGGCTATGACGAGGACGAGGTCGATGCCTTCCTCGACGAGGTCGAGTCCGAGCTGACCCGCCTGCTCCGTGAGAACGAGGACCTGCGCGCGAAGCTGGCCGCCGCCACGCGTGCCGCCGCGCAGAACCAGCAGCAGGGGATGCGCAAGCCGGAGCCGCAGGACCGGCCCGGGGCACCGGTGCCCGCCGCCATATCGGGTCCGCCGGTCCAGCAGCAGCCCCCGCAGATGGGTCCCCCCCAGCTGCCCGGTGGTGCTCCGCAGCTGCCCGCCGGTCCCAGCGGTCACGGTCCTGGTCCCCAGGGCCCGCACGGCCCCGGCCCGCAGGGCCCGCACGGCCCCGGTCCGATGCAGGGCGGTCCCATGGGTGGCCCGATGGGCGGCCCCATGGGCGGTCACGCCCCGCAGCAGCAGATGCAGCAGATGCAGCAGCCGCCGCAGATGCAGCAGCCCGGTCAGGGCCCCGGTGGCGACAGCGCCGCCCGTGTCCTCTCGCTCGCGCAGCAGACCGCCGACCAGGCGATCGCGGAGGCCCGTTCCGAGGCCAACAAGATCGTCGGCGAGGCGCGCAGCCGTGCCGAGGGCCTGGAGCGCGACGCGCGCGCCAAGGCGGACGCGCTGGAGCGGGACGCGCAGGAGAAGCACCGCGTGGCGATGGGCTCGCTGGAGTCGGCCCGCGCGACGCTGGAGCGCAAGGTCGAGGACCTGCGGGGCTTCGAGCGCGAGTACCGGACCCGGCTGAAGTCCTACCTGGAGAGCCAGCTGCGTCAGCTGGAGACCCAGGCCGACGACTCGCTGGCGCCGCCGCGGACCCCGGCGACCGCTTCGCTGCCGCCGTCGCCCTCGCTGGCCCCGGCCGGTGCAGGTGCCATGGGCCACTCCATGGCCGGCGGCAACCACGGCGGTCACGGCAACCCGCAGATGGGCGGCAACCCGTCCATGGGCGGTGGGCCCTCGTACGGTGGTCAGCAGCAGATGTCGCCGGCGATGACCCAGCCGATGGCGCCGGTGCGGCCGCAGGCGCCGCAGCCGATGCAGCAGGCTCCTTCGCCGATGCGCGGGTTCCTGATCGACGAGGACGACAACTGAGCCGGGTGCGCGCGGTGAGCGCGTAGCCGTCGGCAGGCTGAGGGCCGGGCCCCGGGGTTTCCCCGGGGCCCGGCCCTTTTGCCGTGGGCGCGGGGATGTGCGGGTGGGGCGGCCTGTGGCGGGCTCGTCCGCTGCCGCCCCTTCCCGCAACCGGGGGCTCCGCCCCAGAACCCCGCTCTCAGAAGACCGGAGGGGCCGGACACGGCCGGGAGCATGCAGGAGGCCCGCCCGGAACGCCTGTTCCGGGCGGGCCTCGATGAGCTGGGGCCTTACTGCTCCGTCTTGCGGAGGCGGAACGTCAGGGACAGGCCCTCGTCCTCGAACGGGGCGCCGTACGCGGTGTCCGCCTCGCCCTGCGCGTAGTCCAGGGCCAGGACCTCGTCCGCGATCAGGGCCGCGTGCTCGGTCAGGGCCTCCACCGTGGCGGGGGAGGACGACGTCCAGCGGACGGCGATGCGGTCCGCGACGTCCAGGCCGCTGTTCTTGCGGGCCTCCTGGATGAGGCGGATCGCGTCACGGGCCAGGCCCGCGCGCCGCAGTTCCGGGGTGATCTCCAGGTCCAGGGCGACTGTCGCGCCCGAGTCGGACGCGACCGACCAGCCCTCGCGCGGCGTCTCGGTGATGATCACCTCGTCGGGGGAGAGGGCGACCGTCTCGCCGTCCACCTCGACGGACGCCGTGCCCTCGCGCAGGGCCAGCGACAGGGCCGCCGCGTCGGCGTTCGCGACCGCCTTGGCCACCGCCTGGACGCCCTTGCCGAACCGCTTGCCGAGCGCACGGAAGTTCGCCTTCGCGGTGGTGTCGACCAGCGAGCCGCCGCCCGCCGGACCAGCGGCGGAATCGGTGAGGGAGGCCAGCGAGGAGACGTTCAGCTCCTCCGTGATCTGGGCGTGCAGCTCGGTGGAGAGGGCCTCGAAGCCGGCCGCCGCGACCAGGGCCCGGGACAGCGGCTGGCGGGTCTTGACGCCCGACTCGGCGCGGGTGGCCCGGCCCAGCTCGACCAGGCGGCGCACCAGCGCCATCTGACTGGACAGCGTCGGGTCGATCGCCGCGAGGTCGGCCTTCGGCCAGGTGGCGAGGTGGACCGACTCGGGGGCGTCCGGGGCGACCGGAACGACCAGGTCCTGCCAGACCCGCTCGGTGATGAACGGGGTCAGCGGGGCCATCAGCCGGGTCACCGTCTCGACGACCTCGTGCAGGGTGCGCAGCGCCGCCTTGTCGCCCTGCCAGAAGCGGCGGCGCGAGCGGCGCACGTACCAGTTGGACAGGTCGTCGACGAAAGCGGACAGGAGCTTGCCGGCGCGCTGGGTGTCGTACCCCTCAAGAGCCTGCGTGACCTGGTCCACCAGCGCGTTCAGCTCGCTCAGCAGCCAGCGGTCCAGGACCGTGCGGTCCGCCGGGGCCGGATCGGCCGCGGACGGCGCCCAGCCGGACGTACGGGCGTACAGGGCCTGGAAGGCGACCGTGTTCCAGTACGTCAGGAGGGTCTTGCGGACGACCTCCTGGATCGTGGTGTGGCCGACGCGGCGCGCCGCCCACGGGGAGCCGCCCGCCGCCATGAACCAGCGCACCGCGTCCGCGCCGTGCTGGTCCATGAGCGGGATGGGCTGAAGGATGTTCCCGAGGTGCTTGGACATCTTGCGGCCGTCCTCGGCGAGGATGTGGCCCAGGCAGACCACGTTCTCGTACGACGACTTGTCGAAGACCAGCGTGCCGACCGCCATCAGCGTGTAGAACCAGCCGCGGGTCTGGTCGATGGCCTCCGAGATGAACTGCGCCGGGTAGCGGCTCTCGAAGATCTCCTTGTTCTTGTACGGGTAGCCCCACTGCGCGAACGGCATCGAGCCCGAGTCGTACCAGGCGTCGATGACCTCCGGGACGCGGTACGCCTCCAGCTGGCAGTTCTCGTGCGAGCAGGTGAACGTGATCTCGTCGATGAACGGGCGGTGCGGGTCGAGGCCGGAGAGGTCGGTGCCGGTGAGCTCGCTCAGCTCGGCGCGTGAGCCGACGCAGGTGAGGTGGCTGTCCTCGCAGCGCCAGACCGGCAGCGGGGTGCCCCAGTAGCGGTTGCGGGACAGCGCCCAGTCGACGTTGTTGTTCAGCCAGTCCCCGAAGCGGCCGTTCTTGACCGAGTCCGGGAACCAGTTGGTCTTCTCGTTCTCTTCGAGGAGCCGGTCCTTGATGGCGGTCGTACGGATGTACCAGGACGGCTGCGCGTAGTAGAGCAGCGCGGTGTGGCAGCGCCAGCAGTGCGGGTAGCTGTGCTCGTACGGGACGTGCCGGAAGAGCTTGCCGCGGGCGGCCAGGTCCTCGGTGAGCGCCTCGTCGGCCTTCTTGAAGAAGACGCCGCCCACCAGCGGCAGATCCTCCTCGAAGGTGCCGTCGGGGCGGACCGGGTTCACGACCGGGAGGCCGTAGGCCTTGCAGACGAGGAGGTCGTCGGCGCCGAAGGCGGGGGACTGGTGGACCAGACCCGTACCGTCCTCGGTCGTCACGTACTCCGCGTTGACGACGTAGTGCGCCTCGGAGGGGAACTCGACCAGGGCGAACGGGCGCTCGTACGTCCAGCGCTCCATCTCACGGCCGGTGAAGGTCTGGCCGGTGGTCTCCCAGCCCTCGCCCAGTGCCTTCTCGACGAGCGGCTGCGCGACGACGAGCTTCTCCTCGCCATTGGTCGCGACGACGTAGGTGACGTCGGGGTGCGCGGCGACGGCGGTGTTGGAGACCAGGGTCCAGGGCGTGGTCGTCCAGATGAGGAGCGAGGCGGCGCCGGCCAGCGGGCCGGAGGTGAGGGGGAAGCGGACGAAGACCGACGGGTCGACGACCGTCTCGTACCCCTGCGCGAGCTCGTGGTCGGAGAGGCCGGTGCCGCAGCGGGGGCACCAGGGGGCGACGCGGTGGTCCTGGACCAGCAGGCCCTTGTTGAAGATCTCCTTCAGCGACCACCACACCGAGTCGACGTACTCGGGGTCCATCGTGCGGTACGCGTCGTCGAGGTCGACCCAGTAGCCCATCCGGGTCGTGAGCTCGGTGAACGCGTCGGTGTGGCGGGTCACCGACTCGCGGCACTTGGCGTTGAACTCGGCGATGCCGTACGCCTCGATGTCCTTCTTGCCGTTGAAGCCCAGCTCCTTCTCGACCGCGAGCTCGACCGGCAGACCGTGGCAGTCCCAGCCGGCCTTGCGGCCGACGTGGTAGCCCTGCATGGTGCGGAATCGGGGGAAGACGTCCTTGAAGACGCGGGCCTCGATGTGGTGGGCACCGGGCATGCCGTTGGCGGTGGGCGGGCCCTCGTAGAAGACCCACTCGGGGCGGCCCTCGGACTGTTCGAGGCTCTTGGCGAAGACCTTGCTCTCGCGCCAGAAATCGAGCACGGCGTGCTCCAGCGCGGAAAGGTCGACCTGGGCGGGTACCTGGCGGTACTGCGGCGATGTCATGGGCGGACTTCCTCCGGCGGACGTTTTCCACTTCCGTCGGAGGGACGAGAGCCTCATCGACTCCCGCGGTACCACCCTCCTTGGCCCCGGGCGTGCGCCCGTGGCCCCCTCATTGGGGTCGCGATGCCGGTTCTACTGGCCTTGCGGCGTTCTTCCGACGGCTCCGGGTGATCTTCACGACGCGCTCGCCCCCGGGCTCCCACCGTCCCCGGGTCGCTCCTGGCTGCGTACGACGCTACTCGTCCCATCCACGCCTCTCGCTCAGGCCAGTGTACGGGCCCGTACGGGCGACGGCCGACCGGTTTAACCCGTGGGGCGGGGCGTGACCCGAATGGGCAGAGGCGGACGCACGGACTCCGGGTGGGCGGCCGGGCGGCGGATTACCCGGCGGTGAGCTGGGCACAACGGATTCAGACGTGTCGGTGTCGGGGCACGGGGAGGGGCGATTCGGCGGCGTGCCCCGTTGCCGCGGCGCTGGGGTCGATTTATCGTCCCAGCACGATTCGCGTGCAAGATCACAATATGTGAAGGGGCCGCGGCCATGGTGGTGAAGAAGACCGCCGCAAAGAAGTCGGCGTCAGCGAGAACCACGGGTGCGGCGGCCGGTAGGAAGGCGGCCGTGAAGGAAGCGGCCGGGAAGAAGGCCGCTGCGAAGAAAGCGGCCGGGAAGAAGGCGGCGGCCGAGAAGGCCCCGGCAGGGAAAGCCGCGGTGAAGAAGACGGCGGCCCGGAAGAAGGCGGTGCCCGCCGAGAGCGCGGGTGCCGAGCACGCGGCGCCGGTCAGGAAGGCAGCCGCGAAGAAGACCGCGGCCGAGAAGGCTTCGGAGAAGGCCGCCGCAGCGGCCACGGTGGCGGCCGAGGCCGCCGAGCAGACGGGAGCCCACACGGTGGTAGCCAAGAAGAGCGCGGCCCGGACCCGCACGGCCGGCAGGGGCGCCGCGCCCGTGCCCCCGGCCCGCGGGATCACCACGACGGCCCCCGGCGAGCTGGCGGTCCGGCCGGGCGAGGATCCCTGGACACCGGACGAGGTCGACGAGGCGCGGGCCGTGCTGAGCAGCGAGATCATGCGGCTGCGCAGCGAGCTGGAGGCCGCCTCCGCAGCACTCGCCGGGCTGATGCGCGACTCCGGCGACGGGGCGGGTGACGACGAGGCGGACACCGGCACCAAGAACATCACCCGCGAGCACGAGATGTCGCTCGCCGCCAACGCCCAGGAGATGCTCGACCAGACCGAGCGGGCCCTGGCCCGGCTCGACGCCGGGACGTACGGACTGTGCGAGATCTGCGGCAATCCGATCGGCAAGGCGCGGATGCAGGCGTTCCCGCGCGCCACGCTCTGCGTCGAGGACAAACAGAAGCAGGAGCGGCGCGGTTGATCCGGGGTCGTGTGTCGTACTCTCGTCCTCAGTCAGGAACCTAGGTTGAGGGATTCACGTGGCAGAGGCGGAGCGCATCATCGGTACGCCGGACATCCCCGATGCTGAGGGGACTGAAGGGGGCGGGGCCGAGGGCCGGGTCGAGGAGACCGTACCGGGCAGGAGCGGGCGGAAGATCGCGGTGCTCTTCGCCGTGGCCGTCTTCGCCTATCTGCTCGACCTGATCAGCAAGCTGATCGTGGTCGCGAAGCTGGAGCACCGCGCGCCGGTCGAGGTCATCGACGGCTGGCTGAAGTTCGAGGTGATCCGGAACTCGGGCGCCGCGTTCAGCTTCGGCGAGGCGTACACGGTCATCTTCACCTTCATCGCGGCGACCGTGATCGTGGTGATCGCCCGCCTGGCCCGCAAGCTCCACAGCCTGCCGTGGGCCATCGCGCTCGGTCTGCTGCTCGGCGGCGCCCTCGGCAACCTCACCGACCGCATCTTCCGCGCCCCCGGCACCTTCCAGGGCGCGGTGGTGGACTTCATCGCGCCCGCGCACTTCGCCGTGTTCAACCTCGCCGACTCCGCGATCGTCTGCGGCGGCATCCTGATCGTGATCCTTTCCTTCAAGGGCCTGGACCCCGACGGCACCGTGCACAAGGACTAGCGGGCGCAAGGCATACTCGACAGGTGAGTACGTATCCCGAGGTCCGCACCCTGCCCGTACCCGACGGTCTGGAGGGCGAGCGTGTCGACGCCGCCATTTCCCGGATGTTCGGTTTCTCCCGCACCAAGGCCGCCGACCTGGCCGCCGCCGGGAAGGTGCAGGTGGACGGTGCGGTGGTCGGGAAGTCCGAGCGGGTACAGGGCGGCGCGTGGCTGGAAGTGGAGATGCCGCAGGCGCCCGCTCCGGTGCAGATCGTCGCCGAGCCCGTCGAGGGCATGGAGATCGTGCACGACGACGACGACATCGTCGTGATCGTGAAGCCGGTCGGGGTCGCCGCCCACCCGAGCCCCGGCTGGACCGGCACGACCGTCATCGGCGGTCTCGCCGCGGCCGGATACCGGATCTCGACGTCCGGCGCCGCCGAGCGCCAGGGCATCGTCCACCGCCTCGACGTCGGCACCTCCGGGCTGATGGTCGTCGCCAAGTCCGAGCGGGCCTACACCCTGCTGAAGGCGCAGTTCCGCGACCGGGTCGTCGAGAAGAAGTACCACGCGCTGGTGCAGGGCCACCCGGACCCGATGAGCGGCACGATCGACGCCCCCATCGGGCGCCACCCCCAGCACGACTACAAGTGGGCGGTCACGGCCGAGGGCAAGCCCTCCGTGACCCACTACGACCTCATCGAGGCCTACCGCGCCGCCAGCCTCCTGGACATCAAGCTGGAGACGGGCCGCACGCACCAGATCCGGGTGCACATGTCCGCCCACCACCACCCCTGCGTCGGCGACCTCACCTACGGCGCCGACCCGACGATGGCCAAGCGCCTCGGCCTGACGCGGCAGTGGCTGCACGCCGTCCGGCTCGGCTTCGAGCACCCGTCCGACGGCAGCTGGGTGGAGTTCGCCAGCACGTACCCCGACGATCTCCAGCAGGCCCTGGACACGATCGCGGCGGAGAGCGAATGACCGGCACGCCCGCTGCGTACACCACCCGTACCGTCGTCGACGAGCAGGATCTCGCCGCCTGTTTCCAGGTCCGCAAGGATGTCTTCGTCGGTGAGCAGAACGTGCCCGAGGAGATCGAGTACGACGCCCACGACGCGGACGCGGTGCATGTGATCGCCGTCGCGGCGGACGGCTCGGCGCTCGGTACCGGGCGGCTGCTGCACGGTCCGGCCGCCGCCGACCGGACCGGCGGTGATCCCACCGTCGGCTCGCTCGGCCGGCTGGCGGTGACCGGGCGGGCGCGTGGTCACGGCGTCGGCGTGGCGCTGGTCCGGGCCATCGAGGCCGCGGCCCGCGAGCTCGGCCTGACGGCCGTCGATCTGCACGCCCAGACCCACGCGCTCGGCTTCTACGAGCGGCTCGGGTACGTGGCGTACGGCCCCGAATTCCCGGACGCGGGGATCGCGCACCGGGCGATGCGGCGCTCTCTGCGGGACAGCCTTCAGGGCATCTTGTAAAAGTCCCGCCTGTCCCGTGACGGCGCTGTTTTCACAACGCGGCCCCGTGCAGGAGCACCGCCCCGGTCGTACGGACGGGACGGCACACCGGCGGACGGTGCGGGCGGTCAGTCCGGCAGGCCCCAGCGCGTCCACGCCCCGTTCGACGGCACGTCGCGCGGACCCGTCCCGGAGTGGCGCGTGCCGTGCGGGGTGACCACCGCCGTGCCACCGCGCGGCAGGGCGACCGTGATCCGGCCGGGTCCGGTCTCCCGCCAGCGCAGCGGGCGCCCGTGGGCGTCCCGTACGTCGATCCGGCCCGTGAGGGAGTGCTCCAGGGTCAGCGGGGCGCCCGCCTCGCTGTGCACCCGCACCCAGCGGGTGGCACCGCCGGAGCGGTCCGCGTCCACGAGGAAGGCGCCCGGGGTGCGCAGTGACGCGATCGAGGCGTCCGTCCAGCGGTCCGAGACGGACGGGAAGACCTTCACCACCCCCTCGTGGCCCTGCACCACCATGTCGAGCATCGACTGGGCGGCGGACAGCGGGCTCTCCAGGGCGAGGTTCTTGCCCTCCCGGTACATCGTGTTGACCGTCATCTGGCAGTCCGCAACCACGTTGAGGTCGGTGAAGAAGGTCAGGAAGTCGAGGGCCTTCTCCGGCTCGCCCCTCACCGAGTACATGGACGAGGCGGTGGCGTAGCTGTAGCCGTGCCACAGCTGCTGCATGGAGACCCAGTGGTCCATGGAGCGCCGCATCACCTCGCGGTCCGCGGCCCGGTCCCAGTTCCGTTCGCGCAGCGGGTACAGCCACAGCAGATGCGAGTGGTGCCGGTGCGAGTCGGCCAGCGGGACGTCCTTGCCGATCATGACGCCGGCCGACGGGTCCTCGGCGTACGGGGTGAGCCTCCGGTCGATGTCCTGCCAGCGCGCGAGGCGCGGATCGTCGGTGCGCAGCAGCTTCGCCGACGCGATCAGGGTGCGCACGCCCCAGCGGATCAGCGAGAGGTCGTAGGTGCAGTCCGCGGCGTTGGCGTACTCGGGGGAGCGGGTCTCCGGCAGATGCAGACGGCCGTCCGGGCCCTCGTGCAGGAAGCGCGCGTAGAAGTTGATGGCCTTCGCGAGGATCGGGTACACCACATCGCGCAGGACCGACAGGTCCATCGAGTGCCGGTAGGACTGCCAGACGTTGTGCAGGGCCCAGGTGAGATTGCCGAAGTTGTCGGAGACGTGGTCCGAGCCCGGGGCGCCGACGTCGTACGTATCGCCTGCGCGCAGCTGCCAGTCGGAGGGGTGGCCCAGCGCGTAGCTCTCGCCGTCCCGGTAGTCGACGGGGACGGAGGCCGGGAGGTTGTGCTCGAAGCGGCGGAAGGCGCTCGTCACCGAGTCGAGTTCGGGGTGGTTGGAGCCGTGGACGGGCGCCATGCCGATCTGGACGTTGAGGTTCCACCAGACCGCGGTCCAGTTGTTGCCGACCTCGGGGAACCACGGGCCCCATTCGGAGATCGTCGGGCCCTCGGCCCTGGTCGACGCGGCGAGTTTGTAGAGCTGGATGAGGTAGAAGCTCTGCAGCCGTTTGTCCGGTACGGAGAGGAAGCTGCGCCGGTAGTACGCGTGCCACCAGTCGCGGTGGCGCTCCACCAGCCGGTCGGGGCCGGCGGCGAGGGTGCGGTCCACGGCGCGCAGCGCGGCCGTCGTGGCCTGCGACACCTGGCCGGGGAAGCGGTACACGAGGTGCGCGGCGAGCAGCCGGCCGGTGCCTTCGCGCCGCTCGCGCCAGGCGGTGGTCCAGCCGCCGCCCGCGAGGAGTGGCTGCTCGACGAAGCCGTCGCCGACCCGCGGATCCGGGTTGGGCGTGTAGTCCTCGGGCTTGCCGCTGCTACGGGTGGTGGCGGCCTGCAGCCACTGGAAGGACCAGGCCGCCGGCTCCTCGCCGGGGGTGGGCCGGGTGGAGACCAGCAGAGCGCCGGTGTCGTTCTGGACGAGGGCGGAGAAGACCAGGGACCCGCGGGTGGTGGTGACGGTGCCGCGCAGTTCTGCGTCGTACGGGTCCAGGGTCCAGTCGACGGCGGTGATCTCCCCGGCGAGGGTCAGGGTGAAGTATCCGACGGGGAGGCGGGAGAAGCCGATGCCGCCGCGCCACTGGCCGCGCTGGTCCTGCACCTGGCTGTGACTGAGCATCAGCTTCAGGGTGTTGGCGGTCTTTCCCGCGTACAGCTGGGCGCCGAGGTAGCCGTTGGCGAGGAAGGGGGCCTGCTGCCAGCCCGTGGGAAGTGTGCGCCAGGTCATGGCGGCGGCACGGACGGTCTTCTCGTACAGGTCGGCGCCCGGCCGTCCCGGGGGTACGGGGGAGGCCGCGGCCCACGCGGTACGGGAGCCGACGAGCCAGAGGGCGGATGTTCCGGCTGCGGCGGCGCCGACGAAATGCCTTCGGGAGAACGCGGTCACGTGGTTTCTCCTGCCAGTCATGTATGTGGTGGAGGTTCCTGTCCCTGAATGGCGCACGCCGCATACTGCCCGCCCCGGGGAGGTTGCGGAAGGGGGGCGACCGCATAGACATCGGAGGAATGATCGGTCGGAGTGCGATGCGGAGGGGGTGTTGTCTGAATTGCGGGCCTTGCGTGGCAGGCTTTGGATCCAGATCGGCCGACCAAAGAGGTCGGCTCACCGCGTTTCGGAAGGCACCTCGTGGATCAAATGGCACTGCTCCTCCTGCTGTTGCTCGGAGCTGTGGTCACGGTGCCACTGGGGGAGCGTCTCGGACTGCCCGCGCCGGTGCTGATGACGCTCGCCGGAGTCGGCATGGCGTTCCTCAGCTTCGTACCGAATGTGGACATCCCGCCCGAGATCATCCTTCCCGCGCTGCTGCCGCCGCTGCTCTACGCCTCGGTGCAGCGCACCTCCTGGCGGCAGTTCGCCGCCAATAAACGACCGATCTTTCTGCTGGCCGTGGCGCTGGTCTTCATCACGACGGCCGCCGTCGCCGCGGTGGCCAACGCGATCGTCCCCGGGCTGCCCATCGCCGCCGCCGTGGCGCTCGGCGCGCTCGTCGCCCCGCCCGACCCGGTCGCGGCGACGGCCGTCGCGGGCTCGGTCGGGCTGCCGCGCAGGCTCGTCTCCATCCTGGAGGGCGAGGGGCTGTTCAACGACGTGACCGCGATCGTGCTGTACCACGTGGCGATCGCCGCCGCGGTGAGCGGTACGTTCTCGCTGCCGGAGGCGTTCGGGCTGCTGATCCTCTCCGCGGTCGTCGCCGTGGCGGTGGGCCTCGTGCTCGGCTGGATCACCATCAAGCTCATGGGACTTCTCGGCGACGCCACGCTCCAGGTCGGCCTCACCCTGCTGGTGCCGTTCGTGAGTTATGTGCTCGCGGAGGAGCTGATGGGGTCGGGCGTCCTCGCCGTCCTCACCACCGCGCTCTACCTGGCCGAGCACACCGCCGACGCCGACGACGTCCTCGGCCGGCTCACCGGCCGTTCCTTCTGGGAGATCGTCGACACCCTCGTCACCGGGGTCGCCTTCGGGCTGATCGGCCTCGAACTGCACAACGTCTTCGGCACGGCCAACGGCCGCGAGCTCCAGATGCTCGGCTGGGGGCTGGCCATCGTCGCGGTCGTCGTCGGCGTGCGGCTGCTGTATCTGCTGCCCGCCACCTGGCTCGCCAAGCGGCTGCACACCCGGCGCGACGTCAGCGAGGAGATCCCCACCAGTTGGCGGGAGACCGTCGTCATGTGGTGGTCCGGGATGCGCGGAGTCGCCTCGGTCGCGCTGGCGCTCGCGATCCCGCTGAAGACGGACGACGGGAAGCCGTTCCCGGGGCGTGACGAGATCGTCTTCATCGCCTTCGCCGTGATCATGGCCACGCTCGTCGTCCAGGGACTCACCCTGCCGTGGCTGGTCCGCAAGCTCAGGGTCAAGGCGGACACGGACGCCGAGGAGGCACTGGAGAAGGACCTCGCGATCCGCGCCGCGAAGGCCGCGAAGCAGCGGCTCAAGGAGATCGAGGAGGTCGAGGAGTTCCCGGAGGAGGTCGCGGAGCGGCTCCAGCGGCTCGCGTACGACGTGGGGGCCCGGATCAGCCCCGACATGGTCGACGACGAGCGCCGCGAGGCGTACGCGCAACGCGTCGAGCGCTTCAAGGCGATCAACCGCGTCCAGCGCGAAATGATGTCGGCCGCCCGCCACGCGGTGCTCTCGGCCCGCAACGAGGCGGGTACGGACCCGGAGGTCGTCGACCGGGTCCTGCGGCAGCTGGACGTACGCAGCCTGAAATGAGGGGGCCCGCCGGGCGGCGCCCGCACCGGTCAGCCGCGCCCCGTGCGGGGCGACCTGACCCGGCCCGCCGGTGTCCTGTCCGCCGGCCCCCCGGCCGCGGTGCCGGGCGGGCTCGGCCACCCGTCGCCCGGCGGAGGCGCCGCGGGAGCCGTCGCGATCCGCGGCAGCGCGTACGGATGGTGGTCGCGCAGCCAGCCGATGAGCTGCTCCCGCACCGCGCAGCGCACCGTCCAGATGTCGTCGGCGTCCTTCGCCGTGACCATCGCGCGGACCTGGATCGTCGACGGCGTGGTGTCCGTGACCGCCAGGGACCAGTCACGTCCGTCCCACGCGGCGCACTCGCCCAGGATGTCGCGGAGCTGCTCGCGCATCGCGGCGACCGGGGCCGAGTGGTCGAGGTGGAGGAAGACGGAACCGGTCATCTGGGCGCCGCCGCGCGACCAGTTCTCGAACGGCTTGCCGGTGAAGTACGAGACCGGCATCGTGATCCGCCGCTCGTCCCAGGTCCGGACCGTGAGGAAGGTCAGCGTGATCTCCTCGATCGTGCCCCACTCGCCGTCCACCACCACCGTGTCACCTATCCGCACCATGTCACCGAACGCGATCTGCAGTCCCGCGAAGAGATTGCCGAGCGTCGACTGGGCGGCGATGCCCGCGACGATGCCCAGCACACCGGCCGAGGCCAGCATCGAGGCGCCGAACGTCCGCATCGCCGGGAACGTCAGCAGCATCGCGCCGACGGCTACCGTCGCCACGATGGCGGTGACCACCCGCTGGATCAGCGTCACCTGCGTACGGACGCGCCGCACCCGCGCCGGATCACGGGTGCTCGCGGCGTACCGGGCGTAGACGGAGTCGACGACGGCCGTCGCGATCCGCACCACCAGCCAGGCCGATGTCCCGATCAGCGCCAGTGTCAGGAACCGGCCGATCCCCTCCCGGTGGTCCCCGACCACGTCGAGCCCGGTGTGGGTGTACGAGCCCCGCAGCAGCGCCGTGCCCAGGGTCAGCTGGAGCGGGATCCGGCATCGCCGCAGCAGACCCCACAGCGGTGTCTCGTGGTGGCGGCCGTCGGTCCGTCTGAGCAGCAGGTCGACGAGCCAGCCGACCAGCAGCGTGATCACGACCGAGCCGCCGCCGACGACCAGCGGACGCAGCACGCTCTCCATCCCGCCGTCCTCCAAGCTCTCGACCGCAACTGGCACCATGGGCGTCATGAACATCATGCTTTTCCACTCGACGTACGGTCTGCGCCCCGCGGTGCACGCGGCCGCCGACCGGCTGCGCGCCGCCGGGCACGAGGTGCACGTGCCCGATCTTTTCGAGGGGCACACCTTCGAAACCGTGGAGGAGGGCCTGGCATTCAAGGACGAGGTGGGCAAGGACGAACTTCTCAGGCGGGCCGTGCTGGCCGCCGCCCCCTACTCGGAGCGGGGTCTGGTCTACTCCGGATTCTCCTTCGGGGCCTCCACCGCGCAGACCCTGGCGCTCGGCGACGAGAAGGCGCGCGGTCTGCTGATGTTCCACGGCACCTCGGACATCGCCGAGAACGCCTCGGTGGACGAGCTGCCCGTACAGCTGCACGTCGCGGACCCGGACCCGTTCGAGACACACGACTGGCTGAACTCCTGGTACCTCCAGATGCAGCGGACCGGTGCCGATGTCGAGATCTACCGCTACCCCGGCGCGGGCCATCTCTTCACGGATCCCGAACTGCCGGACCACGACGCGGCATCGGCCGAGCTGGCCTGGAAGGTCGCGCTCGGCTTCCTCGCCACGCTGTAGGCGGGGCCGCGGGGCACTCGCGGGCGGCGGGCGGAGCCGTGGTCCCCGGTTTGCGGGACCCCCGACGAGAGGCACGTCCGCCGGGTCCCCGCGAGTTTCCCGCGTCGTCGCCGATCGCCCGCCCGGAACGCTCCGTGCAGGCCGTGCGCCGGCTCCACCGGCCGTCGCGGACGGGAGAGGCGGGTGTGTCGAGGGGCTCGCCCGTCCTGGGCGGCGGGCTCGCCCAGGACGGGCGGCGAGAGTCGGCCGTCACGCCGCCGGAAGGCTGAGCGGGTGCGTTCGGCCGCCTCCCGTGCGCGCCTCCCCGACATGGATCTCAGCGCACCGGGCGGTCCGCCCGTTCGACCTTCTGCGTCCCGCTGAGCGTCCGGTACGAGCGCGTCCAGGCGGAGGCCGCGTCCCGCTTCGTCCTGTCGGAGACGGCGTAGTAGTCCATCTGCGAGCGCTCGGCGGTGACATCGAGGACGCCGTATCCGTGCGCGTCCATGTCCACCCACTTCACATGGCGGTTGGCGGCCTTCACCGCGGCGCTCGCGAGCACCGAAACGGTCTGCGGCGCGACATGCAGGATGTCGTCGAGATTGTCCGAGGTCACCGACGTCACCACGAACTCGGTGGCGGCCGAGGCCGAGAGCGGATACGTCGCCGCCTTCACCGGTACGTCGTTGGCCCACGCCATGTGGATGTCGCCGGTCAGGAAGACCGTGTTGGTGATCGACCGGTCCCGCAGATGGGCGATCAACTCCTTGCGGTCGTCCGTGTACCCGTCCCACTGGTCGACATTGACGGCGAGACCCTCCGTGGGCAGCCCCAGCAGCTCGGCCAGCGGCTCCAGCAGGTGCGCGGGCACCGAGCCGAACGCGACCGGCGAGATCATCACCGACGTACCGACCAGCTTCCAGGTGGCGTCCGATCCGGCCAGTCCCGACTTCAGCCAGTCCAGCTGCGCCCGGCCGGTGATCGTGCGGTCCGGGTCGTCGACCGAGCCGCTGCCGATCGTCGACTGCTGGGAGCGGAAGGAGCGCAGATCGAGGAGGTGGAGATCGGCCAGGTTGCCGAAGCGGAGCCGCCGGTAGACGGTGCCCTCGGTGGAGGCGCGGACCGGCATCCACTCGAAGTACGCCTGCTTGGCCCCCGCGACCCGGTCGGCCCAGGCGCCCTCCGTGCCCGGCGTGTGGTTCTCGGCCCCGCCCGACCAGGCGTCGTTCGCGAACTCGTGGTCGTCCCAGATCGCGATCACCGGGTGGGCGGCGTGCAGGGCCTGGAGGTCGGTGTCCGTCTTGTACGTGCCGTGCCGGGTGCGGTAGTCGGCGAGGGTGAGGATCTCGTGCCGGGGCTCGTGGGGCCGTACGACGTACTTCGCGTCCGGGTAACTGCCCGACGCGTACTCGTAGATGTAGTCACCGAGATGCAGCACCGCGTCGAGATCGGCGCGCGCGGCGAGGTGCCGGTACGGGGAGAAGTAGCCGGCCTCCCAGTTGGCGCACGAGACCACCCCGAAACGCACACCGGGCGTGGCCGCCCCGGCCGCCGGCGCGGTACGGGTGCGGCCCGTCGGCGAGAAGACCCCCGCACCGTCGCCCGCCGAGAAGCGGAACCAGTACGCGGTGGCCGGGCTCAGCCCCCGCACATCGGCCTTGACGGTGTGGTCGGAGGCGGCCCTCGCGACCGTGGTGCCCCGCGCGACGACCCGGGCGAACCCCTTGTCCTCGGCGACCTCCCAGCGGACCGCCGTGTCGGCGCCACGGCCGGAACCGGGCACGGCGTCGGGGGACGGGGTGACACGGGTCCACAGGAGTATGCCGTCGGGAAGGGGGTCGCCGGAGGCGACGCCGTGCAGGAAGGCGGGCCCGTCCGCGGCACGCGCGGTGGTGGCGGCGCCCAGCACGGGGGCCGCGACGGCGGTGGCGGCGGCGGCCCTGACGACCGCGCGGCGGCTGGGCGCGGAGAGCGGCGAGGAAAGGTGTCGACTGGTCACGGGGCAGCACCCTACTGACCGGTAAAGCCAACGGGCAGACGAACCAAGGAAGTTCGCCTGCCCGTCGGGGAATCGCTGCCGGGGGTTCGCCGTCCGGCTAGCCCTTCAGCGCGGCGGTGATCGCGGTGTTGAAGTCTTCGACCGTCATCGGCGCGTTCTTGCCGTCCGCGCCGGTGAGGGCCTTGCCGTCCATCTTCAGCGTCGGAGTGCCCTGCACGCCGCTCTTGTCGAACGCCGCGGACATCTTCATCGCCCAGCTGTCGTACGTACCGTCCTCGACGTCCTTCTGAAACGCCTTGTTGCCCTTCAGCGCGTCCACCGAGTCGGCGATCTTGATCAGATAGGCGTCGTCCTTGAACTTGTCGTCGGTCTCCTCCGGGTGGTACTTCGCGGAGTAGAGCGCGTACTTGTAGTCGAGGAACGCCTCCGGGCTGACATTGAGCGCCGCGCCGAGCGCGCTCAGCGCGTTCTTCGAGCCCTCGCCGTTGGAGGCGTTGTCGATGAACGTGGCACCGATGTACTTGATCTTGTACTTTCCGGCGTCGATGTCCTTGTGCACCGTCTCACCGATGGCCTGTTCGAACGTGGCGCAGATCGGGCAGCGCGAGTCCTCGTACAGTTCCAGGGTCTTCTTGGCGGTCGACTTGCCGATGACGACGGTCGTGCCGTTCTCGCCGGAGGTGTTCTTGGGCGCCGTGACGTTCTTCGCGTCCTTGGCCGCGTCCCAGTGGGACGGCTTGTTCAGCTGCATGACGCCCCAGGTACCGACGCCGACGACCGCGAGCACGCCGACGATCGAGACGCCGACGATGATCTGCCGGCGGGCCTTGTCCTTCTTGGCCTGGCGCTCGCGCTCGGCGCGCAGACGCTCGCGGGCCGCCGCCTTGTTGGCCTGGCTGTTGCGGTTGCTCATGTTCGTCTCTCCATGGTGGGGGTGGTATGCCGTCGGGGATGTGCGTGCTCAGGCGATGGCGCAGGCCGAGCGCGGCGGTCCCCTCCGTCCCACGGAGTGCACGAGCAGACGGGCGTGTACGAGCAGGTGCGGGCCGTGTCCGGCGG
The DNA here is from genome assembly GCF_044742755.1 of Streptomyces sp. NPDC087845. Classification (NCBI taxonomy): domain Bacteria; kingdom Bacillati; phylum Actinomycetota; class Actinomycetes; order Kitasatosporales; family Streptomycetaceae; genus Streptomyces; species Streptomyces sp. NPDC087845. The sequence continues at coordinate 265,945 of NZ_JBIUVC010000007.1, read as the reverse complement.
GGCGCACCCTGCGGTGTACGGAGCGGCGGGCCGTGCCGGCCACGGCGACCGCGATCAGCAGCGGCCGGAACGCCAGGACGGCGACCGCGCCCAGCAGGCCGACGAGCGCGGACTCGCCGCGCCGGAGCCAGGCCGCGGCGACCAGCCCGACCGATACATGGGCGGCGAGCAGCAGCCACGGCACCGCGGGGCCGGGGGAGGCCAGCAGCGCGGCCGCCGTGTGCCCGGCGCCGGTCACCGAGGCGAGCGGGGTGCCGACGTCGCCGTGGTGTGCCGCGCCGGCACCGAGGTCACCGCCGCCGCACAGCACATCGACGCCGACCGAGCGCAGCGGCCCCGCTATCGGGCCGCCCGCCGCGCCGTAACAGAGGTGCTGGCCGGTGGTGAAGACGGTGTCGGCGGCCAGTTCCAGCGGGACCAGCAGCCCGGCGATCGCCCCGAAGCCGCGCTCCCGGCCGGCCAGCGCGTACGCCACCGCGAAGACCGCGCCGGCCAGCAGGGCGACGACGGTCAGCGGCAGCGAGACCCGGGAGAGCAGCACATGGGACCCGGCCGAGAGCGTCACGACGAGCGCTGTGAAGAGCGCCGCGCGAACGACTCTGAGCTGCGTCCCGGATATGTCCATCGTCGAGGAGTGTCGCATGCGAACCTGTCAGCGCCCCCCGAAGGGGGCGGCTGCGTGCGGATTCCTACAGTCCGGGGATCCGGCCGTTGCGGAAGAGGTCCACGAAGATCTGGTGGTCGGCGCGGGTGCGGGCGCCGTAGCTGTGCGCGAAGTCCACCAGCAGACCGGCGAAGCCCTCCTCGTCCGCCGCGATCGCCGCGTCGATCGCCCGCTCCGTGGAGAACGGAACCAGCGAGTGGCCGCTCTCGTCGTCCGCTGCGGAGTGCATCGTCGCCGTCGCCCGGCCGAGGTCGGCGACGACCGCCGCGATCTCCTCCGGCTCGTCGATGTCGGACCAGTCCAGATCGACCGCGTACGGAGAGACCTCGGCGACCAGTTGCCCGGCCCCGTCCAGCTCGGTCCAGCCGAGCCACGGGTCGGCGTGCGCCTGCAGGGCGCGCTGCGAGATGACCGTGCGGTGGCCCTCGTGCTGGAAGTAGTCGCGCACGGCGGCGTCGGTGATGTGCCGGGAGACCGCGGGGGTCTGCGCCTGCTTGAGGTAGATCACCACATCGTTCTCCAGGGCATCGCTGTTGCCCTCGAGGAGGATATTGTACGAGGGCAGCCCGGCCGAACCGATGCCGATGCCGCGACGGCCGACGACATCCTTCACCCGGTAGGAGTCGGGGCGGGTCAGGCTGGACTCCGGCAGCGTCTCCAGATAGCCGTCGAAGGCGGCCAGCACCTTGTAGCGCGTCGCCGCGTCCAGATCGATCGAGCCGCCGCCCGCCGCGAACCTGCGCTCGAAGTCCCGGATCTCGGTCATCGAGTCCAGCAGCGAGAACCGGGTCAGCGACCGGGCGTCGCGCAGCGCGTCCAGCAGCGGGCCCTCCGCCGTGTCCAGTGAGAAGGGCGGCACCTCATCGTTCTTCGCGCCCGTCGCCAGTGCGTGGATCCGCTCGCGGTAGGCCGCCGCGTAGACCCGGACCAGCTCGGTGATCTGGTCGTCACCCAGCGCCTTCGCATACCCGATCAGCGCGACGGAGGCGGCGAACCGCTTGAGGTCCCAGGTGAACGGGCCGACGTACGCCTCGTCGAAGTCGTTCACATTGAAGATCAGCCGGCCGTTGGCATCCATGTACGTGCCGAAGTTCTCCGCGTGCAGATCGCCGTGGATCCACACCCGCCCGGTCCGCTCGTCCAGATACGGGCCGCCGTGCCGCTCCCGCTCCAGGTCGTTGTAGAACAGGCACGCCGTGCCCCGGTAGAAGGCGAACGCCGAGCCCGCCATCTTGCGGAACTTGACCCGGAAGGCAGCCGGATCGGCGGCCAGCAGCTCCCCGAACGCGGTGTCGAAGACCTCAAGAATCTGCTCCCCGCGCTGCGCTGCGCCGGTCTGCGCTTCCGACATCTCTGGGTGCCTCCTGGTACCTGACGTACATGACAAACAGGACGGGTTTCTCAGCCCCTCCAACGCGCGACCGTACCCGGGAGTGCCCCTCGGCCGTCACCTCGGAGACGTAGACTTCCACGCTGTCCCCCCAGTCCGCCCGCCCGTCGCCCGACCGCCGCCCCTCATCGAGGCGCTCCGCGCCGCGCCTGCACATCGGAGGCCCACCGCCGTGACCAAGCCGCCCTTCACGCACCTTCACGTCCACACCCAGTACTCGCTGCTGGACGGTGCCGCGCGGCTCAAGGACATGTTCAACGCGTGCAATGAAATGGGCATGTCCCATATCGCGATGACCGACCACGGCAACCTGCACGGCGCCTACGACTTCTTCCATTCGGCGCAGAAGGCGGGCGTGACGCCGATCATCGGGATCGAGGCGTACGTCGCCCCGGAGTCGCGCAAGCACAAGCGGAAGATCCAGTGGGGCCAGCCGCACCAGAAGCGCGACGACGTCTCGGGTTCGGGCGGTTACACCCACAAGACGATCTGGGCGTCGAACGCGACGGGGCTGCACAACCTCTTCCGGCTCTCCTCGGACGCGTACGCCGAGGGCTGGCTGCAGAAGTGGCCGCGCATGGACAAGGAGACCATCTCCCAGTGGTCCGAGGGCCTGATCGCCTCCACCGGCTGCCCCTCGGGCGAGGTGCAGACCCGGCTGCGGCTCGGCCAGTTCGACGAGGCGGTCCAGGCGGCCTCCGACTACAAGGACATCTTCGGCGAGGGCAAGTATTTCTTGGAGCTGATGGATCACGGCATCGAGATCGAGCGCCGGGTCCGTGACGGGCTCCTCGAAATCGGCAAGAAGCTGGACATCCCGCCGCTGGTGACCAACGACTCGCACTACACCTACGCGCACGAGGCCACGGCGCACGACGCGCTGCTGTGCATCCAGACGGGCAAGAACCTCTCCGACCCGGACCGCTTCCGCTTCGACGGCACCGGCTACTACCTCAAGACCACCGACGAGATGTATGCCGTCGACTCCTCCGACGCCTGGCAGGAGGGCTGCGCCAACACCCTGCTGGTCGCGCAGCAGATCGACACCGCCGGCATGTTCGAGAAGCGCGACCTGATGCCGAAGTTCGACATCCCGGACGGCTACACGGAGATCACCTGGTTCCAGGAAGAGGTCCGCGTCGGCATGAACCGGCGCTTCCCGGGCGGCGTCCCCGAGGACCGGCAGAAGCAGGTCGAGTACGAGATGGACATCATCATCCAGATGGGGTTCCCGGGGTACTTCCTGGTCGTCGCCGACTTCATCATGTGGGCGAAGAACAACGGCATCGCGGTCGGCCCCGGCCGAGGCTCCGCGGCCGGTTCGATCGTGGCGTACGCGATGGGCATCACCGACCTCGACCCGATCGAGCACGGACTGATCTTCGAGCGGTTCCTCAACCCCGAGCGCGTCTCCATGCCCGATGTCGACATCGACTTCGACGAGCGCCGGCGCGTCGAAGTGATCAGGTATGTGACGGAGAAGTACGGCGCCGACAAGGTCGCCATGATCGGCACCTACGGAAAGATCAAGGCGAAGAACGCCATCAAGGACTCCGCCCGGGTCCTCGGCTACCCGTACGCGATGGGCGACCGGCTCACCAAGGCCATGCCCGCCGACGTCCTCGGCAAGGGCATCGACCTCAACGGCATCACCGACCCCAAGCACCCGCGCTACAGCGAGGCGGGCGAGATCCGGGGGATGTACGAGAACGAGCCGGACGTCAAGAAGGTCATCGACACCGCGAAGGGCGTCGAGGGCCTGGTCCGGCAGATGGGCGTGCACGCCGCCGGCGTCATCATGTCCAGCGAACCGATCGTCGACCACGCCCCGATCTGGGTGCGGCACACCGACGGCGTCACCATCACGCAGTGGGACTACCCGCAGTGCGAGTCGCTCGGCCTGCTGAAGATGGACTTCCTGGGCCTGCGCAACCTCACCATCATGGACGACGCCGTGAAGATGGTGGAGTCCAACAAGGGCGTCAAGCTGGACCTGCTCGGCCTCCCGCTGAACGACCCCAAGACGTACGAGATGCTCTGCCGCGGTGACACGCTCGGCGTGTTCCAGTTCGACGGCGGTCCGATGCGCTCCCTGCTGCGCCAGATGCAGCCCGACAACTTCGAGGACATTTCCGCCGTCTCGGCCCTGTACCGGCCGGGCCCGATGGGCATGAACTCGCACACGAACTACGCCGAGCGCAAGAACGGCCGCCAGGAGATCACCCCGATCCACCCGGAGCTGGAGGAGCCCCTCAAGGAGGTCCTCGGCCTCACCTACGGCCTGATCGTGTACCAGGAGCAGGTGCAGAAGGCCGCCCAGATCGTCGCCGGCTACTCGCTCGGCGAGGCCGACATCCTGCGCCGCGTGATGGGCAAGAAGAAGCCCGAGGAGCTGGCGAAGAACTTCGTCCTCTTCGAGGCGGGGGCCAAGGAGAAGGGCTTCTCCGACGCCGCGATCAAGGCCCTGTGGGACGTGCTGGTCCCGTTCGCCGGATACGCGTTCAACAAGGCGCACTCCTCCGCGTACGGCCTGGTCACCTACTGGACCGCGTACCTCAAGGCGAACTACCCCGCCGAGTACATGGCGGCGCTGCTGACCTCGGTCAAGGACGACAAGGACAAGTCGGCGGTCTACCTCAACGAGTGCCGCCGCATGGGCATCAAGGTGCTGCCGCCCAATGTGAACGAGTCGCTGTCGAACTTCGCGGCGCAGGGCGACGACGTGATCCTCTTCGGCCTGACGGCCGTCCGCAACGTGGGGCAGAACGTCGTCGACTCGATCATCCGGAGCCGCAAGGCGAAGGGGAAGTACAGCAGCTTCCCCGACTTCCTGGACAAGGTCGAGGCGGTCGTCTGCAACAAGCGCACCGTCGAATCGCTGATCAAGGCCGGCGCGTTCGACGAGATGGGGCACACCCGCAAGGGCCTGGTCGCGCACCACGAACCGATGATCGACAACGTGGTGCAGGTCAAGCGCAAGGAGGCCGAGGGGCAGTTCGACCTCTTCGGCGGCATGGGCGAGGAGGAGAGCGACGAGCCGGGCTTCGGGCTCGACGTGGAGTTCTCCGACATCGAGTGGGAGAAGTCCTACCTGCTGGCCCAGGAGCGCGAGATGCTCGGGCTGTACGTCTCCGACCACCCGCTCTTCGGCCTGGAGCACGTGCTGTCCGACAAGGCCGACGCCTCGATCTCCCAGCTGACCGGGGGGGAGCACTCCGACGGCGCCATCGTCACCGTCGGCGGCATCATCTCCGGGCTCCAGCGCAAGATGACCAAGCAGGGCAACGCCTGGGCCATCGCCACCGTCGAGGACCTGGCCGGTTCCATCGAGTGCATGTTCTTCCCCGCCACGTACCAGCTGGTCTCCACCCAGCTCGTCGAGGACACCGTCGTGTTCGTCAAGGGACGCCTCGACAAGCGCGAGGACGTGCCCCGGCTCGTCGCCATGGAGATGCAGGTCCCCGACATCTCGTCGGCGGGCACCAACGCCCCCGTGGTCCTGACCATCCCCACGGTCAAGATCACGCCGCCGATGGTCAGCCGCCTCGGCGAGGTCCTCAGCAACCACCGGGGCGACACCGAGGTGCGGATCAAGCTCCAGGGCCCCCGCAAGACCACGGTGCTCCGGCTCGACCGCCACCGGGTGAAGCCCGATCCGGCGCTCTTCGGTGACCTGAAGGTGCTGCTCGGGCCGTCCTGCCTGGCCGGCTGAGCCGGTTCACGACCGGGAGATACGAGAGGGGCGCCCCCGCGGAAACGGGGGCGCCCCTCTCCTGTCTCCCGGCCTGCGGCCGGACCGGAGATCCGGCCGGTCAGTTGTGGCCGAAGCGCCGCTGGTGCTTGCGGGCAACATCGGCAGGGCTGCCCTGGGCCTGCGACTGAGGCTGTATCTGCGACTCGTACGTGTTCGACTTGGACTCCTCCGCACCGTGCTCCGGACCGGACGTGCGGGTCTGCCGGCTGCCCTGCTTGCGGTTCTTGTTCTTGGCCATGGTGTTCCTCCTGTGGGGACTCTCGGGGCCAGGACCGCGTTCAGATTCACATAGTGGTGTAAAGGGTGCATGTTGGATCATTACCGTGCGTAGCGAGGGGGTATCATGCGCCGTTTTCCTGATCCGCCACGCCGATGATCGAGTTCCGGCCGTCAACCCCTGCGCGGTCGGGCAGACTCGAAGGAAATCCTTGGCAAAGACCACACCCGAATTTCTGGAAGAGGGTGGAACGCGTGGACCGTTGCGTCGTCCTGGTGGACGCCGGCTACTTGCTGGGCGCAGCCGCGAGTCTGCTGGCCGGAGAGCCCGCCCGTTCCCGCATCACCGTCGACCACGCGGCCCTCATCCGGGGCCTGCGGGAGCTGGCAGAGACCGATACGCGGCAGCCGCTGCTGCGGATCTACTGGTTCGACGGCGCCCCCGACCGCGTACCGCAGCCCGAGCACCGCAGGCTGCGGGTGATGCCCCGGGTGACCGTCCGGCTCGGTGCCCTCACTCGCAGTGACGGACGCTGGGCGCAGAAGGGCGTCGACGCCGCGATGCACGCCGAGCTCACGGAGCTGGCCAGGAACCGGGCGTGCTCCGACGTGGTGCTGGTGACCGGCGACGGCGATCTGCTGCCCGGCCTGATGTCCGCCAAGGAACACGGCGTCGCCGTCCACCTGTGGGCCGTCCAGGCCGCCGACGGCGACTACAACCAGTCCGAGGACCTGGTCGCCGAGGCCGACGAGCGAAGGGTGCTCGACCGGGCCTGGATCACCGGGGCCGTACGGGCCAAGGAGACCGGCGGTGTCTGCGCCCCGCCGCCCGCGCCCCGGCCGGAGATCGCCGCGATCCTCGCCGCCCCGCTGCCCGAGGCGGCCCTCGCCGCGTCCGCCGAGCGGGCGCCGGAGGCCCATGAGCCGGCCGCCGCCAACGGCGCCGCCCCGCCGCCCGAGGAGAGCACCGGCGCCGACCGGCCCGGCTCCGGCGGAAAGGGCGTCCCCACCCCCAAGGACCTGGCGGGCAGCCTGCGCGGCCCCGGCACCCAGCCGGCCCAGCACCCCACCCAGCCCTCGCCCGCCAGCGCGACCCTGCGCTGGTCCTCCGACAAGGGCTGGATGGACCGCGGCGGACCGCTGGGCGAGCCCGCCGAAACCGCGTCCCTCCCGACACTGGCCCAGCTCACCAGCGCCGAGCAGCGCTGGGCGGACCGCGAGGAGGACATCACCACCGTCGGCGGCGACCCCTTCGAGGTGGGCCAGGTCTTCGCCCGCCGCTGGATGGAGCGGCTGCCGGAGACCGTTCATCTGCAGAAGCTGTCGACCATGTACCCGCGCATCCCGCACCGCATCGACGGCGAGCTGCTGCGGTACGCGGCACGGTTCGGCCTGCTCGCCCACAAGGACGACCAGATCGACGAACACGACCGCTATGCGATCCGGGCGGGATTCTGGCGGGAGATCGATGTACGGGCCGCCGCGGAACACGCCCCCGCGGCGGAGCGGACGGCCCCGTCCGCCGACTGACGGCACAGCGGGCCCGCAGGCGGGCAACCCGGTCGGCGATTGCCGCGTCCGGGCCCGACCGGCACGGCCCCGGGCGCGATCCGGGGCGTCCGACCCCGTACTCTCGTACCTCGTGAGTACGGGCACAGCACAGGCGCAGACGGCAACCGGGACCGTGTGCGCGGTGCGTGATCTGGTCAAGACCTATCCCGCCGCCCGCGGCCGCCGCGGCGCGCCCGCCACACCCGAGGTGCGCGCCACCGACGGGATCAGCCTGGAGGTGCGGCGCGGCGAGATCTTCGGTCTCCTCGGCCCCAACGGCGCCGGGAAGTCCACCCTGGTACGTCAGCTCACCGGGCTGATGCGGCCCGACTCCGGCGGCGTCACCGTGCTGGGCCACGATCTCGTACGCCACCCCGAGCGGGCCTCCCGGCTGATCGCATACCTCGGCCAGGAGTCCACCGCCCTCGACGAACTGACGGTGTCGCTCGCCGCCGAGACCACCGGACGGCTGCGCGGCCTTCCGGCCCGGGACGCGCGCGCCGAGCGCGACGCCGTACTCGGTGAACTCGGCCTCACCGAGATCGCGGGACGCCCCCTGAAGAAGCTCTCCGGCGGACAGCGGCGGCTCGCCTGCTTCGCCGCCGCGCTGGTAGGCGAGCGGCCGGTGCTGGTGCTGGACGAGCCGACGACCGGGATGGATCCCGTCGCGCGGCGCGCCGTCTGGGCCGCGGTGGACCGGCGCCGGGCCGAACACGGCACGACGGTGCTGCTCGTCACCCACAACGTCATCGAGGCAGAGACGGTCCTCGACCGGGTCGCCGTGATCGAACGCGGCCGGGTCATCGCCTGCGACACGCCGACCGGCCTCAAGGAACGTGTCGCGGGCGAGGTCCGGGTCGAGCTGGTGTGGCGCGAACGGGCGCCGCTGGACGTGCCCGAAGTCGCCGCGCTGCGCGGCTCGGCCCAGGAGTCCGGACGGCGCTGGGTGCTGCGGCTCGGCCCCGACGAGGCACGGGCGGCGGTGGCCGCCGTGACCGGCGGCGCGGCCTTCGCCGCACTCGACGACTTCACTCTGGCGACGCCCAGCCTGGAGGACGTCTATCTCGCGCTCGGCGGGGACGCGACCAAGGGGCTGGTGAAGTCATGAACGGGGCGGGCGGGGTGACCGGGACGGCCGGGGTGAGCGGGGCGGCCGGGTGCGTGTGCGCGGCCGGACAGGGAGCGAAGAGGAGCAGCGCCAGGTGACGAGCATCGTTCCCGCCCAGGCGGTGACCGGACCCGTCCGGACCGCCGAGGACGGCCGTGCCGGCCGCGAGGACGACGGCCGGCACGGGGCGGCCCCCGCGCCGCTCGCGCCGCGCGCCCGGTTGTTCCCCTCGCTCGCGGCCGTCTACCGCGCCCAGCTGTCCCGGGCCCGGGTCGCCCGTATTCCGCTGCTCTTCGTCGCGACCTTCCAGTCCGTCGGGATCATGGTGCTGATGCGCGGGGTCGTCGACGGCGGCGCCGAGGCGCGGGCCGTCGTGGCCGGGTCCAGCGTCCTCGTGGTGGCCTTCGTCGCGCTGAACCTGCTCGCCCAGTACTTCGGGCAGCTGCGGGCCGGTGGCGGGCTCGACCACTACGCGACCCTGCCGGTGCCGCCCGCCGCGGTGGTGCTCGGTGCCGCCGGGGCGTACGCCTCCTTCACCGTGCCCGGCACCATCGTCACGGCCGTGGCGGGAAGCATGCTGTTCGGGCTGCCGCTGACACATCTGTGGGTGCTCGTCGCCGTCGTCCCGCTCTCCGGGGCGGCGCTCTCCGGGCTCGGCGCGGCGCTGGGGCTGCTCGCGCCCCGGCAGGAGCTGGCCACGCTGCTCGGACAGCTGGGCATGTCGGCGGCGCTGCTGCTCGGCGTCCTGCCGGCCGACCGGCTGCCCGCGCCGATCGGCTGGGCCCGCGACCTGCTCCCCTCGACGTACGGTGTCGAGGCGCTCTCACGGTCCTTCGACGCCCGTCCCGACTGGGCGGTCGTCGCGCTGGACTGCGCGGTCTGCGCCGTTGTCGGCGTCCTCTCGCTGGCCGTGGCCACCTGGGCGTACCGCAGGGCAGCGGTCCGGTGAGGCGGGGCACAGGTACGCCTGGCACGATGGCACGGTGACCGCACCTCTGACGCCGCCTCACCAGCCCTCGTCCAACGACCCCTGGCAGACCCCGCCGACATGGGGCGGGCCCGGCGGCCCCGGTGGGCCCGGCTCCGGGTCCCTGCTGGAGTCCGAGGGGGAGAACGACCGCCGGTCGGAGCTGCGGCGGGCCGCCGTCGTCACCGTTCTCGTGACCGTCGCCGGCATCGCGCTCGGACTCCTCTGGGTGTGGCTGGCTCCGCGGGTTCCGCTGATCTCCGACAGCACGGCCGTCTTCCTCAGCGACAGCGAGGGTGAGGAGGCGATCGGCGCCGACGGCACGTTCGTGCTGCTCGCCCTGGCATTCGGCGCGCTCTCCGCGGCGCTGGTCTTCTGGTTCCAGCGGCGTGGCGGCATCGCCCTCGTGGTGGGACTCGCGCTGGGCGGGCTGCTCGGTTCGCTGGTCGCCTGGCGGCTGGGGGTGTGGCTCGGGCCGGACCAGGACGTGGTCGCGCACGCGCGGGCGGTCGGCAAGGGCGTGGTCTTCGACGCACCGCTTCAGCTGCGGGCGAAGGGGGCCGCGTTGCTGGTGTGGTCGATGGGTGCGATGGCGGTTCATCTCGGGTTGACCGCGTTGTTCGGGCCGCGGGATCCGGAGCCGGAGTGGGGGATGTTTCCCGGCTGGGCCGCGGGTGGGCCGGTGCCGGGTGCGGGGCCCGGCGCGGATGCGGGGCCGGGTGCTCCGGGAGCGGGTGCGCCGCCGGTGCCGCCGACCGGCGCTTAGGCGGGATGGGGGTTGCGGGGCGGCCGGGTGCGGGCGTCCTGGGGTGCGGGGTGGGCCGCTGCGCGGGACTCGTCCCCTGCCCGCCCTTCCTGAAACCGGGGGCTCTGCCCCCGGACCCCCGGTCCTCAAACGCCGGGCAGGCTGAAATGGGCTGAAATGCGCCCCGGCCGAGACAGCTGCGGGGCGGGCCTACCCCCGGCCGATCTCCGCGAACACCGCTCCCGTCAGCGACGCCAGGTCCCCGGGGGACAGCTCGACCTCCAGGCCGCGGCGGCCCGCCGAGACGCAGATGGTCTCGTGGGACCGTGCCGACGCGTCCAGCACCGTACGCAGCCGCTTCCGCTGGCCCAGGGGGGAGATGCCGCCCCGCACGTAACCGGTGGTGCGTTCCGCCGCCGCCGGGTCGGCCATCGCGGCTCGTTTGCCGCCCACCGCGGAGGCCAGCGCCTTGAGGTCGAGGGAGCCGGCCACCGGGACGACCGCCACGGTGAGGGCGCCGTCGACCTCCGCGACCAGGGTCTTGAAGACCCGGTCGGGGGAGACGCCCAGCGCCTCGGCCGCCTCCTCGCCGTAGGAGGCCGACGCCGGGTCGTGGTCGTAGGCGTGGACGGTGAACTCCGTGCCGGCCGCGGTCAGCGCGACCGTTGCCGGAGTGCCGCCGGACTGCTGCTGCTTCTTCGGCTTCTTCGCCACGGGGGAGGGTCCTCGGGTCGGTCGGTTGCCGGCTGCCGGCTGTCGGGCCGGTGGGTCAGTTGGGGTGGATGGGGGGACGCGTCAGGTCCGCCGCGGGCAGCGATGGCAGATGCCGGATGACGGCGGTCTCGGAACGCAGCAGCGTCAGCTCTTCGCGCAGCCGGGTCGCGGTGTCGGGTGCCTGGAGCAGTCGCTGCTTCGACGGGATGTCGAGTACCGCGGCCGCCGCGACCAGGTAGGAGACGACGGAGGGGTCGTCGGGCAGGTCCGCGCCCGTCGTCAGCGACCGTTCGCTCGCCCCGGCCAGTCGCTTCTGGTAGCTGCGGAAGGCCCGCAGGACGCCCTCGGCGAGTGCGCCCGCCTCCTCGCCGGGTTCCTCGGCCAGCTCGTCGAGTTCGGCCGTCAGATAGGGGCCGCTCGCGTCGACGGAGAGCAGCCGGGCCCGGGTGGTGCCGGTCGCGAGGACCTCGAAGCTGCCGTCCGGCCGCTCCCGGATCTTCGCCGCGTCGGCGATGCAGCCGACCCGGTGGAAGGTCTGGATCGGGTCGGGACCGAAGCCGTCCGCGGGACCGCGCTCGACGGGGGTGCTCGTCGTGTCCGGCATGCCGGTGGCCGTCGGGGCGGTCTCGTGGCCGTCGCGGATCGCGACCACGGCGAAGCGGCGGGGCTCGTCGCCGTCGGTCTTCAGCAGTTCGCGCATCATGGCGCGATAACGCTCCTCGAAGACGTTCAGCGGCAGCACGAGGCCGGGGAACAGCACCGCGTTCAGCGGGAACAGAGGCAGGCGAGCGGTGGTCACAACGGTCAAGCGTAATGGCCGCGGGCCCGGCCCCGGTCGGCCCGGCCCGGCAAAGGTGCCACACAGGCCACCCGGAGCCGTGCGTCGTTCCTCGCGTCGAGGAACCGGCCGAGCGGATCGTCGGAGACCGACGACCACGGGAACGACGCCGCGTGGGGCCCGATCCGGCCGAACTGCTCCAGCGCCTCGTCCCAGCGGCCCCGGGCGACCAGCACGAACGCCAGCAGGTTGCGGACCTCGGCGGGCCAGGGATCGCCGGGCGGGAACGAGGCGGACAGTGTGATCGCCAGATCCGCCGCCGCGTCGATCCGCTCCACCTGCACCGAGGTGGTCCGTGCGTCCGGTCCCTCGATCAGCAGGGCGAAGGCGGCCCGCAGCGGCAGCGCCTGCACCAGCGAGCCGGGCAGCGAGTCCTCGGCCGCCCGCTCGGCGAAGTCGAAGCATTCGCGGTGCGAGCCGTACCAGGCGGCGGAGAGGTACCGCAGGGCCGCGACATGGCAGCCGTAGTGGTGCGAGGAGCGCTGGATCGCCTGTTCCCACAGCGCCTCGAAGGTGGTGTGCGTGGCGTGGGTGCCGCGCGCGTGGTCGAGCGCCAGCCGCCAGGGCACCGGGTCGCGCGGATCGCTCTCGGCCGCCGCGGTGATCAGCGGCCCCAGCTCGCGCAGCTGCTCGGCCCGGACGGGCGACTCCCAGGCCCGGCGGACCGCCAGCTCCGCCTTGACGAGCAGCGCGTCCGGGTCGTGCGGCGCGGCGGCGAGCCAGCCGGTCAGCCAGCCGTCGCGGCTGCGGGCGAAGGCGACGAGCCGGCCGAGGTAGCGGTCCCGGTTCTCCCACTCGGCGCCGTCCCGGGTGGTGGCGAGGAGCTTCGCGGCCGGTTCGTACTCCCCGAGGGCGGCGGCGACGAGTGCCGGGGAGAGCCGCTCGTCGGGGGCGTCGAGCAGCACCGCGTCGTCCGCCGGCAGTCCGGCGGGCCCCAGGGGGGAGCGCCGGATCATGCCCGCGGTACGGAGCAGAGCGCGAAGGAATGACATGGTGCAGACCATTGAAAAGCGCTGGTCCGGGCGGCGCCAAGGGGGTTGCTGTGAAGCTTTGGTGCCGAGTGGATGGGTTGTACCGAGCGCGGTCAATAAAAGGTAAAGGAAAGTGGGGAATCTGGCTTGTTCCTGTTGTTCCGGCGGGCCGTGCCCGGCCCTCCCGTCGTGGCTCGGCCGGTCGTCGGCCATGGCCTCCGCGACCGCGGTGACCGCCCGGCGCCGGGCCTCCGGACGGTCACCGGAGGCCCGGCGCGGCCGGTTCCCGGTCAGCCCCGGCGCAGCAGCCGGGAGGCGCCGGCCGCGACCGTCGTGGCCAGTATCCAACCCAGCAGGACGAGCACGGCGGCCGTCCACTGCCAGCCGCCCTCCATCCGCCAGTAACCGTCCTGGCCGAGGTTGATCACCGGCACCAGCAGGTCGAGTGCGTACAGAGCGGGGTTCCAGTCCGGATGCTCGTCCTGTTTGATCGCCGCCGGGACGTGCTGGGAGAAGGCCAGCGTGCCCGCCGCCCACAGCACCGCCATCCACACCGCGGCCCGCCCCGGCCGGTAGCCGTACGCCACCGTCCAGTCCTGCAGGAAGCCCCAGAGCTTCGCGGCGGCCGGCAGCGTCTCGCGGCGCCTGCGCTGCTTGGCCAGCAGCACCTCGCGGGCGTCCGCGTCCTCCCCGCAGCTGCGCAGCACGGTCGCGAGGCGTTCGTAGGGCTCCGGCACGTACTCCGGGGTCGCCGCCGCCACCCACTCCAGGCGCCGGGAGAGCGGGAAGTGGCCGTACGGGACGAGGTTCTCGTACACGAAACCGCCCATCGCCAGACCACCGGGTCCCGGCCAGCTGGTCGACACGTCGATCAGGGTGACCACCCTCGCGCCGTTCAGCACGACCCGGCCCTCCTCCGGCCGCTCCGCGTTGAACCGCAGCTCCGGAGTGACGATCCGGCGCAGCGACAGCTCCTCGTGCCGGGCCAGCACGAACCGCGCCTTGTGCAGATCCACGGCATCGCCGAACCGCCCGTCGTCCAGGCGCACCCCGCCGCGGCACTCGAAGATCTGCGAACGCGTGCCGCGTGCCGGGGTCGGGGCCATGACGATGCCGTACGGGGGAGTGGTGCCCTGGTTCCCGGTGTCGACGCTCACCCACGCCTCGCTCATGTACAGCGTCCGCTCCACCGTCAGCTGCGGGGCGTTCAGCGCGCGCCGGCCCTCCCTGCCCCGCAGCCTGCTGCCGCGCAGGCTCAGCGAACCGCCGACCTTCGCCCCGCGCAGGCTCAGCTCGCCGTGCGCCTCGACCAGCTCCGCCTGGAGGTCCTGGGCGACCGCCAGACCGTCACCGGCCAGGGCGCGCCCGCCCCGGTCGGGGCCGATCTCGATCTGGTTGATCAGCAGATCGGTGCCGATCTGGGCGTCGGTGAGCCGGATCCCGCGCTTGACGCGGCAGCGCGGCAGATGCAGATCGCCCTCGGTGCGCAGCCGGGCCGCCTCCAGCCGGGGCATCGCGCAGCCGACGATCCGCAACGTCGTGAAATGGCATTCGGGCAGCACCACCTCGTTCTCGAAACGGCAGCCGGTCAGCTCGACGTACGGCGCGACGCGCCCGCCCGCGAGATCGAGCGTTCCGGTGATCCGTACCCCCCGGAGCTTCAGCGCCGCGACCCGGCCGGGCCGCGGCGCCGGCCCGGACAGCAGCAGCCGGGCGACGACGCGCCCGTCCACACTGCGTTCCGGTCCCCAGACGCGCGGCGCGAACGGATCGTCCCGCGCCGGGTCGCGGGCGCGCAGATCGTAGGTGCTGCCGTTCCGGAAGGCCTGCCACATGCCCAGCTCGGCCGCGCTGAGACCGTCCGGAAAATCGCCGTCGTGCGGTTCGGTCACGGGGTGCCCCTTCCGCTCGGAGCTGTTCTTCCCGCTGGGTGACGGCGTGAACGCAATTGGTCAGCGGATACCGCCGAGAGATGTATCAGCCAGTGATACGGGCGACCGGACGCCGCAGGCGGTCTGCGAGAATTGCGGTGTGATCTCTCGAATCGATCTGCGCGGCGAGGCCCTCCCCGAGGGCGGAGCCCTGCGCGACCTGCTGCCCCGTGCCGAGTTCGACGTGGAAGCCGCCCTGGAGACGGTGCGGCCCATCTGCGAGGACGTACGCCATCGCGGCTCGGCGGCAGTGATCGAGTGGGGAGAGAAATTCGACGGTGTACGGATCGAATCGATCCGCGTTCCCGCCGCGGCGATCGCCGAGGCGCTGGAGGGGCTCGATCCCGCCGTGCGGGCCGCCCTGGAGGAGTCGATCCGCCGGGCCCGCCTCGTCCACGGCGAGCAGCGCCGCACCACGCACACCACCCAGGTCGTCCCCGGCGGCACCGTCACCGAGAAGTGGGTGCCGGTCGAGCGCGTCGGGCTGTACGTACCGGGCGGACGCTCCGTCTACCCGTCGTCCGTCGTCATGAACGTCGTACCGGCCCAGGAGGCGGGCGTCGAGGGCATCGCCGTCGCGTCCCCGCCGCAGAAGGACTTCGGCGGTCTGCCGCACCCCACCATCCTCGCCGCCTGCGCCCTGCTCGGCGTCGACGAGGTGTACGCGGCCGGCGGCGCCCAGGCCGTCGCGATGTTCGCGTACGGAACGGCCGAGTGCCCTCCGGTGAACCTCGTCACCGGCCCCGGCAACATCTACGTCGCCGCCGCCAAGCGCCTCCTCAAGGGCCGGATCGGCATCGACGCCGAGGCGGGCCCCACGGAGATCGCGATCCTCGCCGACTCCACCGCCGACCCGGTCCACGTCGCCGCCGACCTGATCAGCCAGGCCGAGCACGACCCGATGGCCGCCGCGGTCCTGGTCACCGACTCCGAGGAGCTGGCCGCCGCCACCGAGGCCGAGCTGAAGCCGCAGGTCGCCGCGACCAAGCACGTCACCGACCGGATCGAGCCCGCGCTGGCCGGCCGCCAGTCCGCGATCGTGCTGGTCAATGACCTGGCGGACGGACTCAAGGTCGTCGACGCGTACGCCGCCGAACACCTGGAGATCCAGACCGCCGACGCCGCGGCCGTCGCCGACCGGGTCCGCAACGCCGGAGCGGTCTTCGTCGGCCCGTGGGCCCCGGTCTCGCTCGGCGACTACTGCGCCGGCTCCAACCACGTCCTGCCCACCGGCGGCTGCGCCTGCCACTCCTCGGGCCTGTCGGTGCAGTCATTCCTGCGCGGCATCCACATCGTCGACTACACCCGCGACGCGCTCGCCGAGGTCACCCACCACGTCGTGACCCTCGCCGAGGCGGAGGACCTCCCCGCCCACGGCGCCGCGCTCAAGGCCAGGTTCGGCTGGAAGGTTCCGCAGCAGTGACGCACAGCAACACCCCCCGCAGGGCCACCCGCATCGACGATCTGCCGATCCGCGACGAACTGCGCGGCAAGTCCCCCTACGGGGCGCCGCAGCTCGACGTACCCGTGCGGCTGAACACCAACGAGAACCCCTACCCGCTGCCCGAGGCGCTCGTCGACCGGATCGCCGAGCGCGTCCGTGAGGCCGCCCGAGACCTCAACCGCTACCCCGACCGGGACGCCGTCGAGCTCCGTACGGAACTGGCCCGCTACCTCAGCCGCACCGCCGGACACGACGTCGCCCTCGCCAACGTCTGGGCCGCCAACGGCTCCAACGAGGTGCTCCAGCAGCTGCTGCAGACCTTCGGCGGCCCCGGGCGCACCGCGATCGGCTTCGAGCCCTCGTACTCCATGCACGCCCTCATCGCCCGCGGTACCGGCACCCGCTGGATCTCCGGACCGCGCAACGAGGACTTCACCATCGACGTCGAGGCCGCCCGGAGGACCATCGCCGAGCACCGGCCCGACGTCGTCTTCATCACCTCGCCCAACAACCCCACCGGCACCGCCGTCGACGCCGGCACCGTCCTCGCGCTGTACGAGGCGGCCCAGGCGGCCGGGCCGTCGATGGTCGTCGTCGACGAGGCGTACGGCGAGTTCAGCCACCACGCCTCGCTGCTGCCGCTCATCGAGGGCCGGCCGCACATGGTGCTCTCGCGCACCATGTCCAAGGCGTTCGGCGCCGCCGGACTGCGCCTCGGCTACCTCGCCGCCGACCCGGCCGTCGTCGACGCGGTCCAGCTGGTGCGGCTGCCGTACCACCTGTCCTCCATCACGCAGGCCACTGCGCTCGCCGCCCTGGAGCACACCGATACGCTGCTCGGATACGTCGCGCAGCTCAAGAACGAGCGCGACCGGATCGTCACGGAGCTGCGCGCGCTCGGCTACGACGTCACCGACTCGGACGCCAACTTCGTCCAGTTCGGCCGCTTCGCCGACAGCCACACCGCCTGGCAGCGGATCCTCGACCGGGGCGTCCTGGTCCGGGACAACGGCGTACCGGGATGGCTGCGGGTCTCCGCGGGCACCCCGGCGGAGAACGACGCGTTCCTCGATGCGGTACGCACGCTTGCACATGAGATCGCCAAGAAGGAGCACGACGCATGAGCCCCCGCGTAGGCCGCGTGGAACGCACCACCAAGGAAACCTCGGTACTCGTCGAGATAAATCTCGACGGCACCGGCAAGGTCGATGTGTCGACCGGGGTCGGCTTCTACGACCACATGCTCGACCAGCTCGGCCGGCACGGTCTCTTCGACCTCACGGTCAAGACCGACGGCGACCTGCACATCGACTCGCACCACACCATCGAGGACACCGCCCTCGCGCTCGGCGCCGCGTTCAAGCAGGCCCTCGGCGACAAGGTCGGCATCTACCGCTTCGGCAACTGCACCGTCCCGCTGGACGAGTCGCTGGCCCAGGTCACCGTCGACCTGTCGGGCCGCCCGTACCTGGTGCACACCGAGCCCGAGAACATGGCGCCCATGATCGGCGCGTACGACACGACGATGACCCGGCACATCCTGGAGTCCTTCGTCGCCCAGGCGCAGATCGCCCTGCACGTCCACGTGCCGTACGGGCGCAACGCCCACCACATCGTGGAGTGCCAGTTCAAGGCGCTCGCCCGCGCCCTGCGCTACGCCAGCGAGCACGACCCGCGCGCTGCCGGAATCCTTCCTTCCACGAAGGGTGCGCTGTGACCGGCCTCAACACCATCCTGATCCTGGTCGGCCTCTTCCTGGCCGGCGGGGTCTACTCCTTCTCGAAGCAGAAGATGCCCAAGGGAGTCATCGTCCTGCTCGGGCTCGCTTCCGTGATGTGCCTGGTCGCAGGCGTCATGCGGATCCAGGGACTCTGGGACTGAGGTACGACTTGTGAGCGACCGGAACAAGAGCGACCAGGTGAAGAGCGGCAAGAAGAAGGTCGTCGTCTTCGACTACGGCTTCGGCAACGTCCGTTCTGCCGAGCGGGCCCTCGCCCACGTCGGCGCGGAGGTCGAGATCACCCGCGACTACGAGAGGGCGATGAACGCCGACGGGCTGCTGGTCCCCGGCGTCGGCGCCTTCTCCGCCTGCATGGAGGGGCTGAAGAAGGCCCGCGGTGAATGGATCATCGGCCGCAGGCTGGCGGGCGGCCGTCCCGTCATGGGCATCTGCGTCGGCATGCAGATCCTCTTCGAGCGCGGCATCGAGCACGGTGTGGAGTCGGAGGGGCTGGACGAATGGCCCGGCACCGTCGCCCCGCTGAAGGCCCCGATCGTCCCGCACATGGGCTGGAACACCGTGCGGTCCCCCGAGGGCTCCCAGCTCTTCGCGGGTCTCGACCCCGAGGCCCGGTTCTACTTCGTGCACTCCTACGCGGTGCACGACTGGAGCCTGGAGGTCACCAACGCCAAGATCCGCGCGCCCCGGGTCACCTGGGCCACCCACGGCGAGCCGTTCGTCGCGGCCGTGGAGAACGGCGCCCTGTGGGCCACCCAGTTCCACCCCGAGAAGTCCGGCGATGCCGGCGCCCAGCTGCTGACCAACTGGATTGAGACGCTGTAATGCCGAAGCTTGAACTCCTTCCCGCCGTCGACGTCCGCGACGGCCAGGCCGTCCGCCTCGTCCACGGCGAGTCCGGCTCCGAGACCTCCTACGGTGACCCCCTGCAGGCCGCCCTCGCCTGGCAGCAGGCGGGCGCCGAATGGCTGCACCTCGTCGACCTGGACGCCGCGTTCGGCACCGGCGACAACCGGGAGCGGATCGCCGAGGTCGCCCGCTCCATGGACATCAAGGTCGAGCTCTCCGGCGGCATCCGCGACGACGCCTCGCTCGCCGCGGCCCTCGCCACCGGCTGCACCCGGGTCAACCTCGGCACCGCCGCCCTGGAGAGCCCGGAGTGGGTAGCCAAGGTCATCGCCGAACACGGTGACCAGATCGCCGTCGGCCTCGACGTCCGCGGCACGACGCTGCGCGGCCGCGGCTGGACCCGCGACGGCGGCGACCTCTACGAGACGCTCGCCCGTCTCGACTCCGAGGGCTGCGCCCGCTACGTCGTCACCGACATCGCCAAGGACGGCACGCTCCAGGGCCCCAACCTGGAACTCCTGAAGAACGTCTGCGCCGCCACCGACAAGCCCGTCGTCGCCTCCGGCGGTGTCTCCTCGCTGGACGACCTGCGGGCCATCGCCGCGCTCGTCCCGGACGGCGTCGAGGGCGCGATCGTCGGCAAGGCGCTGTACGCGAAGGCGTTCACCCTCGAAGAGGCGCTGCGGGTGGTCTCCGGATGACCGGCTCCGTCAACCGCATCTCCTCCGACGCCCCCTGGGAGGAGAAGTTCGGCTACTCCCGCGCGGTGCAGCTGCCGAACGGCCTCGTCCTGGTCGCCGGCTGCACGTCGGTGGAGAACGGGCAGATCTCCGCGGGCGGCCCGTACGAGCAGACCGTCACCGCCTTCAAGGTTGCCTTCGACGCGCTGAAGCAGGCCGGACTGGGCCGCGAGGACGTCGTCCGCACCCGGATGTACCTCACGCACGCCCGGGACGTGGACGAGGTCGGCCGCGCCCACAAGGAGCTCTTCGACGACGTCCGCCCCGCCGCGTCGATGATCATCGTGTCCGGTTTCGTGGACCCGAGCCTGGTCGTCGAGGTCGAGGTCGAGGCCTACCGGGCAGGTGCGCGGTGACTCTCGCGGTACGCGTCATCCCGTGCCTGGACGTCGACAACGGCCGGGTCGTCAAGGGCGTCAACTTCCAGAACCTGCGCGACGCGGGCGACCCCGTCGAGATGGCGAAGCTGTACGACGCCGAGGGTGCCGACGAGCTGACCTTCCTCGACATCACCGCGTCCAGCGGCGACCGCGAGACCACCTACGACGTGGTGCGCCGCACCGCCGAGCAGGTCTTCATCCCGCTCACGGTCGGCGGCGGCGTCCGCACCGCCGACGATGTCGACAAGCTGCTGCGGGCCGGCGCCGACAAGGTCGGCGTCAACACCGCGGCCATCGCCCGCCCCGACCTCCTCCGGGAGATCGCCGAGCGCTTCGGCCGCCAGGTCCTGGTGCTCTCCGTGGACGCCCGGCGCACGCCCGCGGGCACCTTCGAGGTCACCACGCACGGCGGCCGCAAGGGCACCGGCATCGACGCCGTCGAGTGGGCGCACCGGGCCGCCGAGCTGGGCGCGGGCGAGATCCTGCTCAACTCGATGGACGCCGACGGCACGAAGGACGGCTACGACACCGAGATGATCACGGCGGTACGGGAGCACGTGACCGTCCCCGTCATCGCCTCCGGCGGCGCGGGCCGGCTCGCGGACTTCGCTCCGGCCATCGCGGCGGGGGCCGACGCGGTGCTCGCCGCGTCCGTCTTCCACTTCGGCGACCTGCGGATCTCCGAGGTCAAGGGCGCGCTCAGGGAGGCCGGACACCCGGTCCGCTGACCCACAGCGCCCAAGCGCTCATCGATCGCCGGGCGGAGCCGATTTTTCGGCTCCGCCCGGCGATCGGCGTTTCGAGGGCCAGCCGTTCCCTCTCTCTTCCCTCCGGTCTCTCTTCCCTCCGGCCGCCGGGCACCGCAGCCGAATCCTGCAACTTTTATTGCGCAACAAAGCTTGCGCAAGTTTTCTTTTCTATCTACGGTGAGGGGCATGGCAAGCAACGAACCGCGCCGGATCTCGGACCTGGAGACCCTCAAGGCGTTCGGACACCCCCTGCGAATGAAGCTCTACCGGGCGCTCTACATCTCCCGGAAGGCCACCGCCTCCCAGCTCGCCGAGCAGGTCGACGAGGCGGTCTCACTGGTCAGCTACCACCTGCGCAAACTCGCCGACCACGGCCTGATCGAGGAGGCCGAGCAGCAGGGCAAGGACGGCCGCGAGCGCTGGTGGCAGCCCGCCTCGAAGGGGGTGAACTTCCACACCGAGGACTTCAGTGACGCGCCCGAGAAGGCCGCCACGCACGCCGCTGTCGGCCGGCTCTCGTTCGACCAGCACGTCGAGCTGTACCGCCGCTACATCGACTCGGCCCCGAGCTGGCCACAGGAGTGGCGCAGCGCCGCCTCCGGCTCCGAGTACCTGGCCCGGCTCACCTCCGAGGAGCTCGCCGCGCTCAGCCGTGAGGTGCACCAGCTGATCAACCGGTACGAGGACCTCGGCCGCGCCCGGGACGAGGCAGGAGACACGGAAGGGCGCGAGAACGTCGCCCTGCACCTGTACGCATTCCCGTTCCGCACCTGACCCGGCGCCCCGAGAGGACACCCTCATGACCGAGACCGAGACCGAGACCGAGACCGAGACCGGAACCGGAACCGGCAGCGACACCGGAACCGGCACGACCGCGAAAGCTCCCGAACGCCCCGCCCACCGCGACGGCAACATCCTGCGCTGGCTCGGTGCCTACACCGCGTCGATGATCGGCGACAGCGTCTACTACATGGCGCTCGCCTGGGCCGCCGCCCGCACCGGCAGCGCCTCCCAGACCGGGCTCGTGCTCGCCGTCGGCTCCATACCCCGAGCCCTGCTGATGCTCGGCGGGGGAGTGCTCGCCGACCGGATCGGACCGCGCCGCGTCGTCATCGGCAGCGACGCCGCCCGCTGCCTGGTCGTCCTGGGCCTGGCGGGCGCGCTGCTGCTCACCTCGCCCGCCGTCTGGATGCTGATCGCCGTCGCGCTCGTCTTCGGCGTGGTCGACGCCCTCTTCCTGCCCGCCGTCGGCGCCCTGCCGCCCCGGATCACCGCCGCCGGGCAGCTGGCCCGCGTGCAGGGGCTGCGCGGACTCGCCGCCCGCACCGCCAATGTCGTCGGAGCCCCGCTCGGCGGCGTCGCGGTGGCCGTCGGCGGCCCGGCGCTCGCGTTCGCCGCGGCCGGGGCGCTCTTCGCCGTATCGCTGCCGCTGCTCCTGTCCCTGCGGATCAGCCCGCTGCCCGCCCGGGAGAGCGCCGAACCGTCCGGCAGCGCCTGGCGTGAACTGGCCGACGGGCTGCGCCACATCCGCCGCCACCCGGTGCTCGGGCCGCTGATGCTCGTCACCGCCGTCGGCGAGCTGGGCTTCACCGGGCCGCTCAACCTCGGCCTGATCCTGCTCGCGGGGGAGCGCGGCTGGGGGGCGTCCGGCATGGGCTGGGTCGTCGCCGGGTTCGGCATCGGTGCCGGTGCGTCGGCCCTGCTGCTCGCCGTGCGCGGCCGGGTGCCGCGGGCCGGCCTGGTGATGTGCCTGATGGTGCTGATCAGCGCGGTCGCCATCGCGGCCCTGGCCTACGCGCCCTCGGTGGGCCTCGCCGTCGCCGTCGCCGTCTGCATCGGGCTCTTCGCCGGACTCGGCGGCTCCCTGTGCGGCGCCCTGACCCAGACCACCGCCGAACCCGCCTACCTGGGCCGGGTCACCTCCGTCTCGACGCTCTTCACCCACGCGATCGCCCCGCTCAGCTATCCGGTCACGGGAGCCGCCGTCGCCGCCTGGGGGACGGGCCCGGTCTTCGTCACCAGCGCAGCGGTGTGCGCGGCGGGGGCGACGGCCGGTCTGTTCTTCACCCGGCTGCGCCGCGCGGAACTCCCCCGCTGACCCGGGGAGTGCGCGCGGCCGGCCCCCTACATGCCCAGCTCCGCCGTATGCAGCCGGGCCACCGCCTCCTTGTCGCCGTCGAGGCCCACCGCCGCCGCGTCCTGCCGCCCGAACACGAAGAGCAGCAGCTCGCCCGGCTCGCCGGTGACCGTCACCACCGGGGTGCCCTTGTGCGCCACCACCGTCTGGCCGTCCGGGCGGCGCAGCACCAGCCCCACCGGGGACTTGCGGCCCAGCAGCCGGGCCGTCCTCTCGGCGCGCGACCACAGCACATCGGCGAAGACCGGGTCCAGCTCGCGCCGCGACCAGTCCGGCTGGGCCCGGCGCACATCCTCCGCGTGGACGTAGAACTCGACGGTGTTGGCGGCCTCGTCGATCTGCTTGAGGCCGAACGGGGACATCCGCGGCGGCCCGGTACGGATCAGCTGGATCAGCTCCTCGTACGGCTTCGCCGTGTACTCCGCCTGCACCCGTTCGAGGCGGTTCTTGAGCACCCCCAGCACGGCCCCTCCCGCCGCGTCCGGCCGGCGCTCGCGGACCACCACATGGGCCGCCAGGTCCCGGGTGGTCCAGCCGTGGCACAGGGTCGGGGCCTCCGGGCCCGCCGCCTCCAACAGGTCGGCGAGCAGAAGTCGTTCGCGCTTCGCATGGGTCGACATGGTCGCCAGCGTACGACCGCCGCACGCGGTCCGCCCAGTGGACGCCGTACCGGACCGCTGCCCCGCCCACGGCACAATGGGCGCATGACCAGCGCGCCCACGTCCAGCACCCCGCCGCCGTCCGGCAACCTCGACCCGGCCATCGCCGCCCGCCTCAAGCGCGGCGCCGACGGCCTCGTCCCGGCGATCGCCCAGCAGTACGACACCGGCGAGGTACTGATGCTCGGCTGGATGGACGACGAGGCACTGCACCGCACCCTCACCACCGGCCGCTGCACCTACTGGTCCCGCAGCCGTCAGGAATACTGGGTCAAGGGCGACACCTCGGGCCACATCCAGCAGGTCAAGTCCGTCGCCCTCGACTGCGACGCCGACACCGTTCTCGTCAAGGTCGACCAGACGGGGGCCGCCTGCCACACCGGCGACCGCACCTGCTTCGACGCCGACGTCCTCCCGCTCGCCCAGTAGGGTCAGCCGCCATGGATCTCGACACCTTCCGCAAGCTGGCCGTCGACCGGCGCGTCATCCCCGTCAGCCGCCGGCTCCTCGCCGACGGCGACACCCCGGTCGGGCTCTACCGCAAACTCGCGGGCGAGCGCACCGGGACCTTCCTCCTCGAATCCGCGGAGAACGGCCGCACCTGGTCGCGCTACTCCTTCATCGGGGTACGCAGCGCCGCCACCCTCACCACGCGCGACGGGCAGGCGCACTGGCTGGGCACCCCGCCCGTCGGCGTCCCCGTCGACGGCGACCCGCTGCGGGCCCTGCGCGCCACCATCGAGACCCTGCACACCCCGCACGACCTGGTCGTCGACGACGGACTGCCCCCGTTCACCGGCGGCATGGTCGGCTACCTGGGCTACGACATCGTGCGCCGCCTGGAGAAGATCGGCGACAGCGTGGAGGACGACCTCCACCTCCCCGAGCTGACCATGCTGCTCACCTCGGACCTGGCCGTACTCGACCACTGGGACGGCAGCGTCCTGCTGATCGCCAACGCGATCAACCACAACGACCTCGCGACCGGCGTCGACGAGGCGTACACGGACGCCGTCGCCCGTCTCGACGCCATGGAGCGGGACCTCTCGCGCCCGGTCGAGAACGCCCCCGCCGTCCTCCCGCCGTCCGAGCTCCCCCCGTACAGCGCGCTGTGGGGCGGCGAGGCGTACCAGGACGCCGTCGAGGACGTGAAAGAACGCATCAGGGCCGGCGAAGCCTTCCAGGTCGTCCCCTCCCAGCGCTTCGAGACCCCGTGCACGGCAAGCGCGCTGGACGTCTACCGGGTGCTGCGCGCCACCAACCCGTCGCCGTACATGTACCTCTTCCGCTTCGACGGCTTCGACGTCGCCGGCTCCAGTCCGGAAGCCCTCGTCAAGGTCGAGGACGGGCGCGCCATGGTCCACCCGATCGCCGGGACCAGGCACCGCGGAGCCACCCCGCAGGAGGACCAGGCCCTCGCCGAGGAACTCCTCGCCGACCCCAAGGAACGCGCCGAGCACCTGATGCTCGTGGACCTCGGCCGCAACGACCTGGGACGGGTCTGCGAACCCGGCACCGTCGAGGTCGTCGACTTCATGTCGATCGAGCGGTACTCGCACGTGATGCACATCGTCTCCACCGTCACCGGCCGCGTTGCCGAGGGCCGCACCGCCTTCGACGTCCTCACCGCGTGCTTCCCCGCGGGCACGCTCTCCGGCGCCCCCAAACCCCGTGCGATGCAGATCATCGAGGAGCTCGAACCGACCCGCCGCGGGCTGTACGGAGGCTGCGTCGGCTACCTCGACTTCGCCGGGGACTCCGACACCGCCATCGCGATCCGCACCGCCCTGCTCCGCGACGGCACGGCGTACGTCCAGGCCGGAGCGGGTGTCGTCGCCGACTCCGATCCGGTGGCCGAGGACACCGAGTGCCGCAACAAGGCCGCGGCCGTGCTCCGGGCGGTGCATACGGCCAACCGGCTCCGCGGAGCGTGAGGCGGTAAGGGATAGTGGGGTACGTGAGTGCTGTCCCCGTACCCCAGCCCCGTGCCCGAGCGGCAACCGCGTCCGACGCCGCGGGAAGCCGCCGCAGTCTGGCCGCCGGCCTGCTCCTCGGGGCGGCCGGTGCCACCGTCGTCCTCCTTGCCTCCGGCCAGACGTGGGCCGAGGGCCGGGCGGCCGTCGGTGGCGGCTCCCTGCCGCTGACCGCCGACGGCCAGGACGTCACCGGCCTCCCGGCCGCCCTCGCCATCGTCGGCCTGGCCGCCCTCGTCGCCGTCTTCGCCGTCCGCAGCGGCGGGCGGCTGATCGTCGCGGGGCTCCTCGCCCTCAGTGGCCTCGGCGCCGGACTGAGCGCCTACCTCGGCGCCTCCGACAGCACGGCGCTCGACGAGAAGGCCGCCCGGACCACCGGCGACGCCTCGGCGACCATCGAGGCCCTCAGCCACACCGCGTGGCCCTACGTCACCGCGGCCGGCGGCCTGCTGATCCTCCTCGCCGGACTGCTCGCCCTGCGGTACGGGAAGCTCTGGCCGACCATGTCGGGGCGGTACGAACGGGACGGCACCCCCCGCCCCCGCAAGGCCGCCCGGACCGCCCCGGACCCGGACCGGCCCGAGGACCTGTGGAAGGCCCTGGACCGCGGCGAGGACCCGACGCACGAGGCATGACCCCCGAGCTCACGTCCTACCCGCACGTACGGGACAATGAAGCCGAGCTTTCTGCACAGCGGCACCAACAGCGGCACCAGCTTTGCGTACAGCGATACCAACAGCGCATCACCAACAAGGAGCAACTCATGGCGGGCAGCAGCCACGGACACACCCCGGCCGCCTGGACCGGTGTCATCATCTCCTTCATCGGCTTCTGCGTCGCAGGCGTCTTCATGGTCGCGGCCAACCCGATCGGCTTCTGGGCCGGTATCGCCGTCATCTTCCTCGGCGGGATCGTCGGCCTCGCGATGAAGGCCGCGGGTCTCGGCATGCCGAAGGAATCGGAGGAGATGGCCCGTGCCAGGGCCGCTGCCGCGCAGGCCCAGATCTCCTGACGCACGCGGTACCCCGTACGCATGCGAGGCGCAGCCCGGTCCGGGCTGCGCCTTTCCGCGTCAGCGGGGACAATCACCGGGTGGACGCAACGCCTACTCCAGCCGCCGCATCGCCCGCGCCGGGCTGCCCGCCCGCCCCCGGCCCCCCGCCGACGCCCGGCCGTCCGTACCCGCCGGTCTTCCCGCCGGCTCCCGTCCCCGCCTCGCGCGTCCGGCGGCTCGCCATCCCGGTGGGCGTCATGGCCGCCGTCGTCGGCGCCTTCGGCTACGTGGGCTCCGTCGACCCCAACGAACCGGGCCACTACCCGGTCTGCCCGCTGCTCCGGTTCACCGGCCTGTACTGTCCGGGCTGCGGCGGGCTGCGCAGTGCGCACGCCGTCGCGCACGGCGACATCGCCGCCGCCCTCGGCTCCAACGCGCTCGCCGTCGCCGGCTACGGGATCTTCGCCGTCCTCTGGGTGGTCTGGATGGCCCGCGCCGCCCGGGGAAGACCCATGAGCATGGCCGCGAAGCCCGCCGTCTGGTGGGGGATCGGCGCGGTGCTGCTGGTCTTCTCGGTCGTCCGGAATCTGCCGTTCGGCTCGGCGTTGGCGCCTTGAATGCCCAGGTAGTGGGACATTCGCCCACTGGATTCGGGCCCTTTGGCCTCCTGCGGATAGCATTGACATGGCTGATCCTGTTCCCTCATCACCGTCCCGGAAGGGGGCCGCTCGCGTGAGTGTGCTCGACGAGATCATCGACGGCGTACGCGCCGACCTCGCAGAGCGGCAGGCGCGTGTCAGCCTCGACGAGCTGAAGGAACGCGCGGCGCGCGCTCCGGCGGCCAAGGACGGAGTCGCCGCCCTGCGCGGCGAGGGCGTGACCGTCATCTGCGAGGTCAAGCGCTCAAGCCCCTCCAAGGGGGCCCTTGCCGCGATCGCCGACCCGGCCGCGCTCGCCGCGGACTACGAGGCCGGCGGCGCGTCCGTCATCTCGGTCCTCACGGAGGAGCGCCGTTTCGGCGGCTCGCTCGCCGACCTGGACGCCGTCCGTGCCAAGGTCGACATCCCGGTCCTGCGCAAGGACTTCATCGTCACCTCGTACCAGCTCTGGGAGGCCCGCGCCCACGGCGCCGACCTCGCCCTGCTGATCGTCGCGGCCCTCGA
Organism: Streptomyces sp. NPDC087845; assembly: GCF_044742755.1. Taxonomy (NCBI): domain Bacteria; kingdom Bacillati; phylum Actinomycetota; class Actinomycetes; order Kitasatosporales; family Streptomycetaceae; genus Streptomyces; species Streptomyces sp. NPDC087845. Next base: position 238,270 of record NZ_JBIUVC010000007.1, on the reverse strand, counting down.
CCAGGAGGCCCTGGTCTCCCTGATCGAGCGCGCCGAGTCCATCGGTCTGACGCCGCTGGTCGAGGCGCACGACGAGGAGGAGGCGGAGCGCGCCGTGGACGCCGGAGCGAAGATCATCGGTGTCAACGCGCGCAATCTGAAGGACCTCAAGGTCGACCGCTCCACCTTCGAGCGCGTCGCTCCCGAGATCCCGAACCACATCGTCAAGGTCGCCGAGTCCGGCGTCCGCGGTCCGCACGACCTGATTGCGTACGCCAACGCGGGCGCCGACGCGGTGCTCGTGGGCGAATCGCTGGTCACCGGCCGCGACCCGCGCGCGGCCGTCGCCGACCTGGTCGCCGCGGGCGCCCACCCGGCGCTCCGCCACGGTCGGAGCTGAGCGCGACCGTGTCCGCCGACCGTCCCGCGTCCCGTCTCCGGCCGGGCCTGCGCCCCGCCGGTACGACGGCCCGGGACGGGCACGTGCCGTCGGCACGCGGGCGGCGCCCGCTCGTCTCCCACCACCCCCAGGCGAGGCGGTGCGCGCCGCCCTTCTGGCATCGCGGCTGCCGCGCCCCGGCCAGGCGCGTGCACGGCCGACGGGTGCGCTACGTGATCGGCGACGAGCCCGGCCAGGTCAACGGCATGCGATGGCGCACGGGGTCCGCGCTGTAGCGAGCCCCGGCCGACGTACCCGCACCACTGCTTTCGTACGTACGACCGCACCGCCCGACCGGTCGGGCGGCGCTCCGCTCGCGGCGCATACGGTGAACCCACCCATTGCAATGTCGAGGAGCACGTCGGATGTCATCTGACTTCTTCATCCCGGACCCGGAGGGTCTGATCCCCAGCGCCGAGGGGTACTTCGGTGCCTTCGGCGGCAAGTTCATCCCGGAGGCGCTCGTCGCCGCCGTGGACGAGGTCGCCGTCGAGTACGACAAGGCGAAGGCCGACCCCGCCTTCGCCGCCGAGCTCAACGAGCTCATGGTCAACTACACCGGCCGCCCCAGCGCGCTGACCGAGGTCCCGCGCTTCGCCGAGCACGCGGGCGGCGCCCGGATCTTCCTCAAGCGCGAGGACCTGAACCACACCGGCTCGCACAAGATCAACAATGTGCTGGGCCAGGCGCTGCTCACGAAGCGCATGGGCAAGACACGGGTCATCGCCGAGACCGGCGCCGGCCAGCACGGCGTCGCCACCGCGACCGCCTGCGCGCTCTTCGGCCTCGAATGCACCATCTACATGGGTGAGATCGACACCGAGCGGCAGGCGCTGAACGTGGCGCGGATGCGGATGCTCGGCGCCGAGGTCATTGCCGTGAAGTCCGGCTCCAGGACCCTGAAGGACGCCATCAACGAGGCGTTCCGCGACTGGGTCGCCAACGTGGACCGCACGCACTACCTCTTCGGCACCGTCGCGGGGCCGCACCCCTTCCCCGCCATGGTCCGCGACTTCCACCGCGTCATCGGCGTCGAGGCCCGCCGCCAGATCCTGGAGCGGACCGGACGGCTGCCGGACGCCGCGATCGCCTGCGTCGGCGGCGGCTCCAACGCCATCGGGCTCTTCCACGCCTTCATCCCGGACGCCCACGTCCGGCTGATCGGCTGCGAGCCCGCCGGACACGGGGTGGAGACCGGCGAACACGCGGCGACCCTGACCGCGGGCGAGCCCGGCATCCTGCACGGCTCGCGCAGCTATGTCCTCCAGGACAACGAGGGCCAGATCACCGAGCCGTACTCCATCTCGGCCGGGCTCGACTACCCGGGCATCGGCCCGGAGCACGCGTACCTCAAGGACATCGGCCGCGGCGAGTACCGCGCGGTCACCGACGACGCCGCCATGCAGTCGCTGCGCCTCCTCTCCCGCACCGAGGGGATCATTCCGGCCATCGAGAGCGCCCACGCGCTGGCCGGAGCCCTGGAGGTCGGCCGGGAGCTCGGCAAGGACGGACTGCTCGTGGTCAATCTGTCCGGCCGCGGCGACAAGGACATGGACACGGCGGCCCGCTACTTCGGGCTGTACGGCGGGGCCGACGGGATCGTCGAGGCCGACGCGGCCGACGGGGAAGAGGAGATCACCACATGAGCGGCAACGTCGAATTGCTGAGTTCCTCCCTCGCCCGGGCGAAGGAGGAGAACCGGGCCGCGCTCATCGCGTACCTCCCGGCCGGCTTCCCGACCGTCGACGGCGCGATCGCCGCCGTGAAGGCGGTCGTGGCGGGCGGCGCGGACATCGTCGAGGTCGGACTGCCGCACAGCGACCCGGTGCTCGACGGTCCGGTCATCCAGACCGCCGACGACATCGCCCTGCGCGGCGGTGTGAAGATCGCCGACGTGATGCGCACGGTCCGTGAGGCGTACGAGGCGACCGGGGTCCCGATCCTCGTCATGACGTACTGGAACCCGATCGACCGGTACGGCGTCGAGCGCTTCACGGCCGAGCTCGCCGAGGCCGGCGGCGCCGGGTGCATCCTGCCGGACCTGCCGGTCCAGGAGTCCGAGCTGTGGCGCGAGCACGCGGGCAAGCACGGTCTCGCGACCGTCTTCGTCGTCGCGCCGAGCAGCAAGGACGAGCGCCTCGCCACCATCACCGCGGCCGGCTCCGGCTTCGTCTACGCGGCCTCACTGATGGGTGTCACCGGCACCCGTGAGTCCGTCGGCGAGCAGGCCCAGGACCTGGTCCGGCGCACCCGCGCCACCACGTCCCTCCCGGTCTGCGTCGGCCTCGGGGTCTCCAACGCCCGGCAGGCCGCCGAGGTCGCGGGCTTCGCCGACGGAGTGATCGTCGGCTCCGCCTTCGTCAAGGGCATGCTCGACGCCCCCGACGAGGAGGCGGGCCTGGCGGCGGTCCGCTCCCTGGCGGGCGAACTCGCCGAAGGCGTTCGAAAGCGCTGAATCGGGCGTCACCCGAACGGGTGGACCTGGTCCGGGGAGGCACGCACGTGCCTCCCCGGGTCGTTGCTGCGGGTGTGAGCGAGAAGAACGAACAGGGAAAAAGGGCCGCGCGAGACCGGCTCGTCCAGCAGCGTGAGCGCGACAAGGCGCACGAGCGCCGCAGGCGCACGCTGATCGTCAGCAGCGCCGTGGTGGGTGTGCTGGCACTGGCCGCCGTCGTCGGCGTGATCGCCGCGAACACGGGCGGCAAGGGCGACAAGAGCAAGACGGCCGGTCCCGTCGTCGCACCGTCCGGCGCGACCGGCAAGGACAGCCTGGCCATCCGGGTGGGCGCGGACAACGCCCCGTCGACGCTCACCATCTGGGAGGACTTCCGCTGCCCGGTCTGCGCCCAGTTCGAGAACGTGTTCAGGGACACGGTCCACCAGCTGGAGAACAGCGGACAGATCAAGGTCGAGTACCACCTCGCCACGATCATCGACGGCAATCTCGGCGGCAGCGGTTCGCTGCGGGCGGCCAACGCGGCGGCCTGCGCACAGGGCGCCGGCAAATTCCCCGCCTACCACGACATCCTCTACAGCAACCAGCCGCCGGAGTCCGACGACGCCTTCGCCGACAACGCCAAGCTGGTCGAGCTCGCCGGAAAGGTCCCGGGGCTCGACACCCCCGCCTTCCGCAGCTGTGTGGACGACGGCAAGCACGACAGCTGGGTGAAGAAGTCCAACACGGCGTTCCAGAAAGGCGGATTCCAGGGCACGCCGACCGCGCTGCTCAACGGGGAGCCGATCTTCCCGAAGAAGGGGACCGAACCCATCACCGCGGCGAACCTGAAGAAGTGGGTCGCCGAGGCCAACAAGGGCAAGAAGCCCGGCGCGGTCACCCCGGCGCCGTCGGGCTCCTGACCGGGGTCCGGCAGGGGAAACGCCGGAGGAACCGATGACCTGCCCGTTACCCAGACGTTGCCGGGTGGGTTGCCGAACGCCCCACCCGGCAGGGTAGCGTCGACCTTGCCATGGACCTTGCCTACATTCCCAGTCCGTCGACCGGCGTGATCAATCTCGGCCCGATCCCGCTCCGCGGCTACGCGTTCTGCATCATCATCGGTGTCTTCGTCGCCGTCTGGTTCGGCAACAAGCGCTGGATCGCCCGGGGCGGCAGAGCCGGCACCGTTGCCGACATCGCCGTCTGGGCCGTGCCCTTCGGCCTCGTCGGCGGCCGGCTCTACCACGTGATCACCGACTACCAGCTGTACTTCAGCGACGGTGAGAACTGGGTCGACGCCTTCAAGATCTGGCAGGGCGGCCTCGGCATCTGGGGCGCGATCGCCCTCGGCGCCGTCGGTGCCTGGATCGGCTGCCGCCGCCGCGGCATCCCGCTGCCGGCCTGGGCCGACGCGCTCGCTCCCGGCATCGCCCTCGCCCAGGCCTGCGGCCGCTGGGGCAACTGGTTCAACCAGGAGCTGTACGGCAGGCCGACCGATGTGCCGTGGGCGCTGAAGATCAGCGAGGGCCCCAACCGGGTCGCCGGTACGTACCACCCGACGTTTCTGTACGAGTCGCTGTGGTGCATCGGCGTCGCCCTGCTGGTGATCTGGGCGGACCGCCGCTTCAAGCTCGGACACGGCCGGGCGTTCGCGCTGTACGTCGCCTCGTACTGCGCCGGGCGGGCCTGGATCGAGTACATGCGGGTCGACGAGGCCCACCACATCCTGGGCCTGCGGCTCAATGTGTGGACCGCGTTGATCGTGTTCGTGCTGGCGGTGCTGTACATGGTGATCTCGGCGAAGGTGCGGCCGGGGCGCGAGGAGATCGTGGAGCCGGGCGCCGCCGAGGACGAGGCGGACGCCGAAGGCGCCGAGGACGCGAAGGACGGTGCCGCCGCGGCGGACACGACCGCGGACGCGACCGCCGATGCGGATGCGGTCGGCGGCGTCGAGCGGGCCGAGGACAGCGCCGCGGAGGTGCCGGAGAAGAAGGGCACCGTGGCGGCGGAGACGGCGAAGAGCGGCACCGCGGAGACGGCGAAGAACGGCTGAGCCGTATGCGCTTGTGCGTGGGGGCCCCGAACCGGACGGTTCGGGGCCCCCACGCTCTGTGTCGGCCCGCGGCCGCGTCCCCCGTCCGGCACCTCACCGTCACCCGGCCCTCCGTGCCAGCGCCAGCGTGCGGCGGGCCGAGGCCACTACCGCCGCGTCGACGAACCGGCCGTCCGGGAGGGCGAGCGCGCCCTCGTCCGCCGTGGCCGCCTCCAGGATCTCCGCCGCCGCCTCGACCTCCTGTGCCGTCGGGCAAAACGCCCGCTCGATGACCGGGAGCTGGCGGGGATGGATCGCGGACCGGCCCAGGAAACCCAGTGTCCGGCCGTGCGCGCAGGACCTGGCCAGGCCGTCCAGGTCCCGTACGTCCGTGAACACCGACTGGGTGGGGGGCGCGAGTCCGGCCGCGCGGGCGGCGACCACGACCCGGCTGCGCGACCAGTCGAGCCCGGCGTCCTCCCGCAGCCCCAGATCGGCCCGGAGGTCCGCCTCGCCCAGGGCGATGGAGCGCACCTGGGGATGGGAGGCGGCGACCGTGTACGCGTGCTCGATGCCGAGCGCCGATTCCAGCAGCGGACAGAGTGCGACCCCCGGTGCCACCGCCGCGATGTGATGGACGGACGCCGCGTGTGTGATCTTGGGCAGCCGGAGTTCGGCGAGGCCCGGCAGCCCGGCCAGGGCGAGGATGTCCGCCTCGGTGTGGACCCGGACGTGGATCGGCACGGCCGGGTCCGCGGCCGGTTCGGACAGGAGCTCGGCGGTGGCCGACCGCGCGTACTCCTTGCGGTCCGGTGGGACCGCGTCCTCCAGGTCGACGATCACCACGTCCGCGCCCGCGTCGCGTGCCTTGCGCACCACCTCCGGCCGGTCGCCGGGGACGTAGAGCAGGGTGAGCGGGACCGCCGCCGTCACAGGACGTTCTCCGCACGCAGCGCGGCGATCTCCGGGCCCGACAGCCCCAGCCCGGTGAGGATCTCCTCGGTGTCCGCGCCGTGCGGCCGGCCCGCCCAGCGGATCGCGCCCGGTGTCCCGGAGAGACGGAACAGGACGTTCTGCATCCTCAGCGGTCCCAGCTCCGGGTCGTCGATCTCGGCGATGGAGCCCAGGGCCCGGTACTGCGGGTCCTCCATCACGTCCTGGATGCCGTGGATCGGCGCGATGGCCGCCTCCGCCTTCTCGAAGGCGGCGACCGCCTCCTCGCGGGTGTGCCGGGCGACCCAGTTCCCGACCGCCCCGTCGAGTTCGTCGGCGTGCTCGGCGCGGGTGGTGCCGGAGCCGAACCAGGGTTCGTCGATCAGCTCGGGCCGGCCGACCAGGCGCATCACCCGCTCGGCGATCGACTGGGCGGAGGTGGAGACCGCGACCCAGTGCCCGTCGGAGGTGCGGTACGTGTTGCGCGGCGCGTTGTTGCGGGAGCGGTTGCCGGTGCGCGGTTGCACGTAGCCGAGCTGGTCGTACCAGACGGGCTGCGGCCCCAGCACGGTCAGGATCGGCTCGATGATCGCCATGTCGACGATCTGCCCCTCCCCGGTCCTGTCGCGTCCGGCGAGTGCGGCCATCACGGCGTATGCGGTGGCCAGCGCCGCGATCGAGTCGGCGAGGCCGAACGGCGGGAGCGTGGGCGGTCCGTCCGGTTCCCCGGTGATCGCGGCGAACCCGCTCATCGCCTCGGCCAGGGTGCCGAAGCCGGGGCGGTGCGCGTACGGGCCGAACTGGCCGAAGCCGGTGACCCTGGCCAGCACCAGCCGCGGATTGACCGCGTGCAGCTCATCCCAGCCCAGGCCCCAGCGCTCCAGCGTCCCGGGCCGGAAGTTCTCGATGATCACATCGGTCCCGGCGGCCAGCCGGAGCAGGATGTCGCGCCCGCCGGGGCTGGACAGGTCGAGGGTCAGATTGCGCTTGTTGCGGCCGAGCAGCTTCCACCACAGGCCGACACCGTCCTTCGCCGGGCCGTGCCCGCGCGACGGATCGGGCCTGCGCGGATGCTCGACCTTGATCACCTCCGCACCGAAGTCGCCGAGCATGGTGGCGGAGAGGGGGCCCGCGAAGAGCGTGGCGAGGTCGATGACCCGCAGTCCGGTCAGGGGTGCCTGCGCGGGCGCGTTCATGCGGCGTCGATCTCGCCGCGGTACGGCATGGAGGTCGAGGCGCCCGGCCTCTGCACGCAGAGCGCGGCGGCGGACGACGCCCAGGCCAGTGACTCGGGAACGGGCCGCCGCTCGCCGAGCGCCACGGCCAGCGTGCCGACGAAGGTGTCCCCGGCCCCGGTGGTGTCGACGGCGGTGACCTCGGGGGCGGGGAAGAGGACGGGTTCGCCGCCCCGGGCCGCGTACAGGCAGCCCTTCGGGCCGAGTGTGAGGACGACGGCCGGGACCTGGCTGAGCAGGATCTGCGCCGCCGCACGGGGATCCGAGGCGCCGGTGAGCGCGGCCGCCTCGTGCTCGTTGGGGATCAGCAGATCGACGCAGTCGAGGAGCTCGGAGGGCAGCGGCTGCGCGGGGGACGGGGTGAGGATGGTCCGTACGCCCTGGGCGTGGGCCACGCGCGCGCCCTCCGCCACGGCGGACAGCGGCAGCTCCAACTGGAGGAGCAGCAGATCGGCGCCGGCGATGGCGGCCATTTCGCCGGGGCCGAGCGCGGTGACGGTGCCATTGGCGCCGGGGATCACCACGATGGAGTTGGAGCCCGTGTCGTCCACGACGATGTGCGCGGTGCCGCTGGGGCCTTCGGCGGTGTGCAGCAGATCGGTGTCGACGCCCGCGTGCTCCAGGGTGGACCGCAGCACGGTGCCGTACGCGTCGTCGCCGACCGCGCCGATCATGGTCACCTCGCCGCCCGCACGCGCGGCGGCCACCGCCTGGTTGGCGCCCTTGCCGCCGGGCACGGTGCGGAACTCCCGCCCGGTGACGGTCTCTCCACGTTCCGGGGCCCGTGCGGCGTATGCGACAAGGTCCATATTGGTGCTGCCGAGCACCGCGATGCCGGTCATGGGCGGAGTGCCTCCTCGTGGGTGAGCCGGTGGGTCTGTTCGGCGAGTGCGTCGAAGCCGATGGAGTCGAAGCCGGGCACGGACGTGGCCAGGCGGTTCTTCAGCGGGGCGGTCCAGCGGTCGGGCAGCGCGCCGGGGCTGCCGGCCAGCAGGCCGGCGAGTGAACCGGCGGTCGCGCCGTTGGAGTCGGTGTCCCAGCCACCCGACACCGCACGGCAGACGGAGTCGGAGAAGTCGCCGTCGGCGTGGGTCAGGGCGGCGGCGAGCAGTGCGGCATTGGGCAGCACATGGACCCAGTGGTGGCCGCCGTACTCGGCGTGCAGCCGGTCGGCCACGGCGTCGAAATCGCCGTTTCCGCGGGCCGCCGCGACACCGAAACGCACCGCGCGCGCGAACCGGGAACGCGGCGGTACGACGCGCAGCCCGGCCGCCAGGCAGCCGTGCACACCCATCTCGCCGCCGGCCGCCTCGGCGAGCGCCGCGGCGGTGAACATCGCCCCGTACACCCCGTTGGCGGTATGGGTGAGGACGGCGTCCCGATGCGCCTGCTCCGCCGCGGCCGACGGGTCACCGGGATGCGTCCAGCCATGCACGTCGGCCCGGATCTGCGCACCGATCCACTCCCGGAACGGGTTGCGGTACCTGGCGGTGTGCGGGGGCTCGATGCCGTCGAGCAGATTGCGGTACGCGATCCGCTCGGCGGTGAACGTCCGGCCGGCCGGAAGCTCGTCGAGCCAGAGCCGGGCGAGGTCTGCGGTGGTGAAGGACGGGCCGTGCCGCTGGAGCAACAGCAGTGTGAGCAGAGGGTGGTTGAGGTCGTCGTCCTCCGGCATCCCGTCGATGTTCTCGGCCAGGGAGGTGGACGCGGAGCGGCGGTTCCAGGGGTAGGTGGCGGCCAGTTCGGCGGGCAGCCCCTTGGCGGTGAACCAGGTGGTGAGAGGCCAGTTCCCGGTGGCGCGGGCCAGTGCGCGGATGCCGGCCAGCGGAAGTTTCTCGACGGGCTTGCCGAGCAGGCAGCCGGCGGCCCGGCCCAGCCAGGCGGCGTGCAGCCGGTCGTGGCTCACCGCGGGCGGGTCCGTGCGGGGGGCGGGCCAGTCGGGGCAGGCGGCCCGGATCGCGGCCAGGTCCGTCGGCTCGTCGCCGTCCAACGGCGAGTCCAGCAGGGCGAGTTCGTCCAGCAGCCGTTCGGCGAGGGCGCGCAGCTCGGGTGCCGGAGCGGTCGACGCGCCCGCGCGCTCCGGTGCGGGGGCGCCGCCCGCCTCGTACCACCGGCGCGCGATCGCCCGCGCGTCCCGGCCGTCCTCGGCCGCCTGGCGCAGCTCGTGCCCGACCAGGTCCTCGGGCTGCACCCAGGTCACCCGTACCGTCATGGCGTGCCCGCCAGTGCGGTGAACGCCGACTCGTGCGCGCGGCGCCGGGCCGTGTCCCGTGCGAACACCTCGCGGGCGACGTCCGCCAGCGTCCGCGCGGGGGCGTGCAGATCGAGCCGGCTTGCCTCGCCGACTGTTTTCACCCAGGTGGCGGGGATCGGCCGCTCGCCGTGGAGCGCGCCCGCGATCGCGCCGCTCATGGTGGCGATCGAGTCGCAGTCCCGGCCGTAGTTGACCGAGCCGAGGACCGTGTGCCGGTAGTCGCCGTCCGCGACGAGCAGCATGCCGAGCGCGATCGGGAGTTCCTCGATGGCGTGCAGCCGGGACGGCCGGCGGGCGCCGAGCGAGGGGGAGCGGTAGTCGGGGCCGACGGTGTCGAAGGGGGCGACGGCGGTACGCAGCGGGGTCAGCGCCGACTCGAAGTCGCCGTACCGGGCGGCCACTTCGCACACCGCCTCGATCGCGGACCGGGTGCCGTCCTTGGCGAGCGACAGACAGGTGTCGACGACGGTGGCGGGCGTCGCGTCCGGGGCGCAGGCGGCGGCGACGGCCGCGGCGAAGACTCCGGCCGCCTCCCTGCCGTACGAGGACTGGTGGGCGCCGGCGACGTCCAGCGCCTCCGCGTAGGCGGCGTGCGGGTGGGCGGCGTTGACCAGGCCGACGGGTGCCATGTACATCGCCGCCCCGCAGTTGACGATGTTCCCGGAACCCGCCTCGCGCGGATCGACGTGGCCGTAGTGCAGCCGCGCGACGATCCACTTCTCGGCGAGGAAGATCCGCTGGAGCGGCAGCGCGTCCGCCTCCAGCTCCGGGATCCAGCGGGGGGTCGAGATCAGCTCGGGCACCAGGTGTCCGGCGACCGCGTACGCGTCGAGATGGTCGCGCACCGCCCCGTACACGCGTACCAGCGCATGGGTCATCAAGGTGTCGTCGGTGACGTGTCCGTCGCCCTTGTGGTAAGGGGCGAGGGGGCGGGCGGTGCGCCAGTCGTCGCCGTCCCACGGGCCGACGATGCCGCTGATCCGCCCGCCGTGGCGGGCCGTGATCTGCTCGGGGGACCGGCCCTCGACCGGACCGCCGAGCGCGTCGCCGACCGCCGCGCCGACGAGTGCTCCGGTGATCCGTTCATCGAGCGCGAGTGCCGTGGTCCTCGCCTCGGAGCGCAGGGGCGCTGTGAATGTCATGTCCGAATTGTCCACCCGGGGGCTTCGGTTCCGTGTCTGCCAGCAGCCCGGCGAGTTCGATGAGATCGGTCCCCGCGAGACGGGGGAGCGCGCACCCGGCCAGGGTGCGGCAGGCCTCGCGCCAGCCGTTCGGGACGGCGCCTCCGCCGCCGAGCGCACCGGTCAGCGCACCGGCCAGGGCGGGCGCCGAGTCGGCCACCCGGGACAGGCACGCCGCCGCGGGAACGGCCTGGGCGATCTGCCCGCGCGCCGCCGTAGCCAGCGCGAGGGCGACCGGGACGGTCTCGGCGGCGGCGATCCCGTAGCTGTAGACGTGGTCGACGATCTGATGCTCCAGCACCGGGACGAGGGCGAACGCACCCGCCGCCTCACCGACGAAGTCGCGGGCGATCCGGACGGCGTGGGCGGCGTTGCGGGCGATCTCCGTGCCGTCGGGGAGCTGGGCGAGCGCGGCGTTCACCGCGGTGTCCACGTCCGCGCCGCCCAGCGCCTCGGCGATCGCGGCCGCCATCGCCCGTGCGCCGTGCACACCGTCACCGTCCTGGGTGTAGCGGGCGTCGAACTCCGCGAGGTCGGCGGCCGCGGCGGGGTCGGCGGGGTGGGCGACGGCGAGCACGGCGGCCCGTACGCAGGCCGCGTCGTCGAAGTAGTGCGGGTTGTCGTGCCCGGTGGCGGGCGGGCGCAGCCCGGCGGCCAGGTTGCCGAGCCCGGCCCGCACCGAGATCCGGGCACGCAGGGGGAGCACCGCGGACTCGACCTCGGGGGCGCGGGCGGAGGCCGCGGCGACCTCGGCCGCCAGCGCGTTCCAGGCGGCGTCGATGGCGGCCCGCATGCGGCGTTCGGGGGACATCCCGTGCAGCGGACCGGCCGCCGAGGCGAGCACCGTCCCGGCGGCGAACGCCGCCCATTCGGCGTCGTCGGAGGGCCCGAGCCGCAGGGGTTCGGGCGGCTGGTTGAGCGCGATCGGAACGGGCAGCGTGGTCGTGGCGTTCTGCTCGGCGAAGGTGTCGAGCTCCCGGGTGAGGCGCCGGGTCCACTCGGGCATCCGGGTGGCCCGGTGCCGCGCGGCCGGCCACCCGGCGGCGTCCCCGGAGGCGAGCCCGAGCAACAGCCCCTCGATCCGGGCCCGATGCCCCGGCGCGGGACGGGTGCGGAGCCGGGCGGCGGCGCGGGGGGCGGGGTCCGGCCCCGCGCCGGTCCGGTCCGGTCCCGCGTCCGCACGCACCTGGGGCCGGGACCGGTCCTCGTCGTCGACCGCGGGCGGGGCACCGGAGGGTGGGTACTCGGCGCCGTGCGCCGGGGCGCCCTGCGGCGTACGGGCTTGGCCCGTCGCACCCGGCCCCGGTCCCGCGCCTGGTCCCGCACCTGGTCCCGGCCCTGGTCCCGGCCCTGGTCCCGGCCCTGGTCCCGGCCCTGGTCCCGCACCCGGTCCCGCGCATGCCTCGTCCGCCTCGTCCGGCGTGAGCAATTCCGCGATGTCCAGGACGTGGTAGCCCCGCATCGACGGCAGGCAGCTGCCCCGGACCGGGCCGATCGCCTCCCCCCAGGTGCGCGGGATCGCGGACGCCCCGTGCAGGGCGCCGGCCAGGGCCCCCGCCACCGCGGCCGTGGTGTCCGCGTCGCGGCCCATGTTGACCGCGGTCAGCACCGCCGTACGGAAGTCGCCGCGTGCCGCCGCGAACGCGCCGAACGCCAGGCCGACCGCCTCCGGCGCCAGATCCGTCCACGGGTAGCCGCCGACGACCACCGCGGAACGCACCGCGCGCTCCATGGTCAGCCGGTCGGGGTACGTGCGCTGCGCGGCCGCCACCGCGCGCCGCAGTGAGCGCGCCGTCCAGGAGTCCATGGGAACGACGGACAGCGCGGCGGCGATCACCGACGCGACCCCGGACCCCGCCATCGCGGCGGCCACCCCGGCCGCCACCGCCTGACCGCCGTAGATGCCCTCCCCGTCATGGCTGACCCGCCCGTCCACCGCGACCAGGCGCGCCGCCTCGTACGGCCGGCCCGCCGCGAAGACGCCGAACGGTGCCGCCCGCATCGCCAGGCCGTCGCTCCAGGCGTGCCGGTGCTGGGCGGAGATCGGGGCGGCGAGGCCCCGGCGCAGATTCTCCAGCGTGCCCCGCTCGCTGAACCCGGCACCGCGGAACGGCCCCTCGTCCAGATCGGCGATCCACAGATGCCAGGCCCGCTCCACCTGGGTGACGGTGAGCGCCGAACCGTGCCGGGCGAGCAGCAGCCCGGAGAAGATCGCGTACTCCGTGTCGTCCGTGCCCGCCGGGTCGTCGCTCACGAAGCCTTCGATCCGGCCCCAGCGGCGACGGATCTCGGACGGCCGCAGGTTCTCCGCCGGTGCGCCCAGCGCGTCACCGACTGCGAGACCGAGCAGGGACCCCCTGGCCCGGTCGCCCAGGTCCCCCCGGGGCGCCTCGCTCCGGTCCGCGCCGCCGCCCGCCGCCGGTGCGCCGTCTCGAACCGCTGCCGTACCGCCGGTCCGCGGCTCTGCCTGATTTCCTGCGATCAACTCCATCGCGTCGACCCTTCGCTCGCGCCGAGCCAGTTCTCCTGCCTCCTCGATCTGTCCCACGCGGAGCTACGACAGAGGCCGATCATCACAACAAAAGGGCCAGTCGGATGACGGCCCGGACGACGGCCCGGACGACGGCCCGGACGACGGTCCGGATGCGCCGGGTAAGGCCGTACTCACCTGGTCGCAGGGGCGGGTAAGTACGGCCTGCCTTGCTGGCGGGGGCCCTTTTTCGTGCGTACTTTCGATGGTGTTGAGCGGGGGCGGAGCGCGTGGAACCCGCTGCCGGAGAAGGGGAGAGCTGTGTCCATCATCGAGACCGACGCCGTACTGCACGAGGCGCACCGCGACAACCACACCCACCGCGATGTGAACGGCGGCTGGCTGCGCCCGGCGGTGTTCGGTGCCATGGACGGGCTGGTCTCCAACCTCGCGCTGATGACCGGCGTCGCGGGTGGTTCCGTCTCCCAGCAGACGATCGTGATCACCGGCCTGGCGGGCCTGGCCGCCGGTGCGTTCTCCATGGCGGCCGGCGAATACACCTCGGTCGCCTCGCAGCGCGAGCTCGTCGAAGCCGAACTCGACGTCGAGCGGCGCGAGTTGCGCAAGCACCCCAAGGACGAGGAGCGGGAGCTCGCCGCGCTCTACGAGTCCCGCGGGGTCGAGCCCGGCCTCGCCCGCGAGGTCGCACGGCAGCTGTCGCGCGACCCGGAGCAGGCTCTGGAGATCCACGCCCGCGAGGAGCTCGGGATCGACCCGGGCGACCTGCCCTCGCCGCTCGTCGCCGCCGTGTCGTCGTTCGGCGCGTTCGCGCTGGGGGCCCTGCTGCCCGTACTCCCGTATCTGCTCGGTGCGAGTGCGCTGTGGCCGGCCGTGCTGCTCGCGCTGGTCGGGCTGTTCGCCTGCGGTGCCGTGGTGGCCAGGGTGACGGCGCGCAGCTGGCTGTACAGCGGGCTGCGGCAGCTGCTGCTGGGCGGGGCCGCCGCGGCGATCACCTACGGGCTGGGCACGCTGTTCGGTGTGGCGGTCGGAAACTGAGGGCTGCCCCGGACGGCCCTGGGCGGGCCGGGCGGAGCACCGCTTCCCCGGCCTGTCCGCCAGTCGTGTGATGTACGTCCCGGCGACCGCCTCTGGGCGGAACGGCATCCCCGCACGTAAAATGAGTCTCTATACAGAGCTGCACATAAGTAGCCATAACCCGGCGGTTTCATTTCCTCTGCCGCCGGGCATGAGGCGTAGACACCGCGGGCAACGACGCCTGCTCTCTGCGGTCCCCCCGGGCGCCCATCCTCCGACTGCGACCCACCCTCACCGCCTCATGCGGTGTCCGCATGTTGGAACGGACTATCCGCTTTTTGAGAAGCGCCCCATCATGTAACCTGCACAGAATTTCGCAGAGGGCCAACGTCGTCCCTCGGCACTGCACATGCCACGACGACGACGGGAGAGCCGATGCGTACCGACGCCTGGTCGCCCATGGACGGTCGCCCCGCCCAGCAGGGGATGTACGACCCCCGTAACGAGCACGACGCCTGCGGTGTCGGGTTCGTGGCCACTCTGACCGGTGTGGCCAGCCATGAGCTGGTCGAGCAGGCGCTGACCGTACTGCGCAACCTCGAACACCGCGGTGCCACCGGATCCGAGCCCGACTCCGGCGACGGCGCCGGAATCCTCCTCCAGGTGCCGGACGCCTTCCTCCGCGACGAGGTCGCCTTCGACCTCCCCGAAGCCGGTGCCTACGCCGTCGGAATCGCCTTCCTGCCCGCGGACGACTCCGCCGAGGCCGTCGGGAAGCTGGAGAAGATCTCCACCGAGGAGGGCCTCAAGGTCCTCGGCTGGCGCCAGGTCCCGGTCACCCCGGACATCCTCGGCAACGGCGCCCGCGTCACCATGCCCGAGTTCCGCCAGCTCTTCGTCGCGGACGGTGAGAGCACCGGCATCGCGCTCGACCGCAAGGCCTTCGTGCTCCGCAAGCGCGCCGAGCGGGAGGCCGGGGTGTACTTCTCCTCGCTCTCCGCCCGCACGATCGTCTACAAGGGCATGCTCACCACGGGGCAGCTGGAGCCGTTCTTCCCGGACCTCTCCGACCGCCGCTTCGCCACCGCCGTCGCCCTGGTCCACTCGCGCTTCTCCACGAACACCTTCCCGAGCTGGCCGCTCGCCCACCCGTACCGCTTCGTCGCGCACAACGGCGAGATCAACACGGTCAAGGGCAACCGCAACTGGATGAAGGCCCGCGAGTCCCAGCTCGCCTCCAGCGCGTTCGGCTCCGCCGACAACGGACACGGCGGTACGGAGCGGCTGGACCGGATCTTCCCCGTCTGCACCCCGGACGCCTCCGACTCCGCCTCCTTCGACGAGGTCCTGGAGCTGCTCCACCTCGGCGGCCGCTCGCTGCCCCACTCGGTGCTGATGATGGTCCCCGAGGCGTGGGAGAACCACGACTCCATGGACCCGGCCCGCCGCGCCTTCTACCAGTACCACTCCACGATGATGGAGCCCTGGGACGGCCCGGCCTGCGTCACCTTCACCGACGGCACCCAGGTCGGCGCGGTCCTGGACCGCAACGGTCTGCGCCCCGGCCGCTACTGGGTCACCGACGACGGCCTCGTCGTGCTCTCCTCCGAGGTCGGTGTCCTGGACATCGACCCCGCGAAGGTCGTCCGCAAGGGCCGCCTCCAGCCCGGCAGGATGTTCCTGGTCGACACCGCCGAGCACCGCATCGTCGAGGACGACGAGATCAAGGCCGCCCTCGCCGCCGAGCAGCCGTACGAGGAGTGGCTGGAGACCGGCGAGATCGAGCTGGAGGACCTCCCCGAGCGGGAGCACATCGTGCACACGCACGCCTCCGTCACCCGCCGCCAGCAGACCTTCGGCTACACCGAGGAAGAGCTCCGCGTCATCCTCGCGCCGATGGCCCGCACTGCCGGCGAGCCGCTCGGCTCCATGGGCACGGACTCGCCGATCGCCGCCCTGTCCGACCGCCCCCGGCTGCTCTTCGACTACTTCACCCAGCTGTTCGCGCAGGTCACCAACCCGCCGCTGGACGCCATCCGCGAGGAGCTCGTCACCTCGCTGCGCTCCACGCTCGGCCCGCAGGGCAACCTGCTGGAGCCGACCGCCGCGTCGTGCCGCAGCGTCACGCTGCCGTTCCCGGTGATCGACAACGACGAGCTGGCCAAGCTGATACACATCAATGCCGACGGCGACATGCCGGGCATGAAGGCCGCCACGCTCTCCGGGCTCTACCGGGTCGGCGGCGGCGGCGACGCCCTCGCGGAGCGGATCGAGCAGATCCGCGCCGAGGTCGACGCCGCCATCGAGGACGGCGCCCGCCTCGTCGTCCTGTCCGACCGCCACTCCGACGCCGAGCACGCCCCGATCCCGTCGCTGCTGCTCACCTCCGCCGTCCACCACCACCTCATCCGCACCAAGCAGCGCACCCAGGTGGGGCTGCTGGTCGAGGCCGGAGACGTCCGCGAGGTCCACCACGTCGCGCTGCTGATCGGTTACGGCGCCGCCGCGGTCAACCCGTACCTGGCGATGGAGTCCGTCGAGGACCTGGTCCGCGCCGGCACGTTCATCGAGGGCATCGAGGCCGAGCAGGCCATCCGGAACCTGATCTACGCGCTCGGCAAGGGCGTCCTCAAGGTCATGTCCAAGATGGGCATCTCGACGGTCGCCTCCTATCGCGGCGCCCAGGTCTTCGAGGCCGTCGGCCTGGACGAGGGCTTCGTCGAGAAGTACTTCAACGGCACGGCCACCAAGATCGGCGGCGCGGGCCTGGACGTCATCGCCCGGGAAGTGGCCGCCCGCCACGCCAAGGGCTACCCGGCGTCCGGCATCTCGGCCTCGCACCGCGCGCTGGAGATCGGCGGCGAGTACCAGTGGCGCCGCGAGGGCGAACCGCACCTGTTCGACCCGGAGACGGTCTTCCGCCTCCAGCACGCCACGCGCAACAAGCGCTACGACATCTTCAAGAAGTACACCGACCGGGTGAACGAGCAGTCCGAGCGCCTGATGACGCTCCGTGGTCTCTTCGGCTTCAGGAGCGACCGCGAGGCGATCCCGCTCGACGAGGTCGAGTCCGTCTCCGACATCGTCAGGCGGTTCTCCACCGGCGCCATGTCGTACGGCTCGATCTCCCGCGAGGCGCACGAGACCCTCGCCATCGCCATGAACCAGCTGGGCGGCAAGTCCAACACCGGTGAGGGCGGCGAGGACGCCGACCGGCTCCACGACCCGGTGCGCCGCTCGGCCATCAAGCAGGTCGCCTCCGGCCGCTTCGGGGTGACCAGCGAGTACCTGGTCAACGCGGACGACATCCAGATCAAGATGGCGCAGGGCGCCAAGCCCGGCGAGGGCGGCCAGCTGCCCGGCCACAAGGTCTACCCGTGGGTCGCCAAGACCCGGCACTCCACCCCGGGTGTCGGCCTGATCTCGCCGCCGCCGCACCACGACATCTACTCCATCGAGGACCTGGCTCAGCTGATCCACGACCTCAAGAACGCCAACCCGGCGGCCCGCATCCACGTGAAGCTGGTCTCCGAGGTCGGTGTCGGCACGGTCGCCGCGGGTGTCTCCAAGGCGCACGCGGACGTCGTCCTGATCTCCGGCCACGACGGCGGAACGGGTGCCTCCCCGCTCACCTCGCTGAAGCACGCGGGCGGCCCCTGGGAGCTGGGCCTCGCCGAGACCCAGCAGACCCTGCTGCTCAACGGCCTGCGTGACCGCATCGTCGTGCAGACCGACGGCCAGCTGAAGACCGGCCGCGACGTCGTCATCGCCGCGCTGCTGGGCGCCGAGGAGTTCGGTTTCGCGACCGCGCCGCTCGTCGTCTCCGGCTGCGTCATGATGCGCGTCTGCCACCTGGACACCTGCCCGGTCGGCATCGCCACCCAGAACCCGGTCCTGCGCGACCGGTTCGCCGGCAAGGCCGAGTACGTCGTCAACTTCTTCGAGTTCATCGCCCAGGAGGTCCGCGAGCTCCTCGCCGAGCTGGGCTTCCGCACGATCGAGGAGGCCGTCGGCCACGCCGAGCTGCTCGACACCGACCGTGCGATCACCCACTGGAAGGCGCAGGGCCTCGAACTGGAGCCGCTGTTCCACGTCCCCGAGCTGCCCGAGGGTGCCGCCCGCCACCAGCGGATCGAGCAGGACCACGGTCTCGCCAAGGCCCTCGACAACGAGCTGATCAAGCTCGCCGCCGACGCCCTGAACGCGGAGAGCGCCGAGGCCGCCCAGCCGGTCCGGGCCCAGATCGCGATCCGGAACATCAACCGGACCGTCGGCACCATGCTCGGCCACGAGGTGACGAAGAAGTTCGGCGGCGCGGGTCTGCCGCAGGACACCATCGACATCACGTTCACCGGCTCCGCCGGCCAGTCCTTCGGCGCGTTCGTGCCGAGCGGGGTGACGCTGCGCCTGGAGGGCGACGCCAACGACTACGTCGGCAAGGGCCTCTCCGGCGGCCGCGTCGTCGTCCGCCCGGACCGCGGTGCCGACCACCTCGCCGAGTACTCCACCATCGCGGGCAACACCATCGCCTACGGCGCCACCGGCGGCGAACTGTTCCTGCGCGGCCGGACCGGCGAGCGGTTCTGCGTCCGCAACTCCGGCGCGACGGTCGTCTCGGAAGGCGTGGGCGACCACGGCTGCGAGTACATGACCGGCGGTCACGCCGTCGTGCTCGGCGAGACCGGACGCAACTTCGCCGCGGGCATGTCGGGCGGCGTCGCGTACGTCGTCGACCTGGACCGCGACAACGTCAACGTCGGCAACCTCGGCGCGATCGAGGAACTCTCCGGCGCCGACCGGCAGTGGCTGCACGACGTGGTGCGCCGCCACCAGGAGGAGACCGGCTCCACGGTCGCCGAGAAGCTGCTTGCCGAGTGGGACAGTGCCGACGGCGGTGTCTCCCGTTTCAGCAAGATCATCCCGTCCACGTACAAGGCAGTGCTCGCCGCCAAGGACGCCGCTGAGCTCGCCGGTCTCTCCGAACAGGAGACCACCGAGAAGATGATGGAGGCGGCGACCCATGGCTGACCCCAAGGGCTTCCTGACCACCGGGCGCGAGATCGCCGAGACCCGCCCCGTGGGCGAGCGCGTCAAGGACTGGAACGAGGTCTACGTTCCGGGCTCGCTGCTCCCGATCATCAGCAAGCAGGCGGGCCGCTGCATGGACTGCGGCATCCCGTTCTGCCACAACGGCTGCCCGCTCGGAAACCTCATCCCCGAGTGGAACGACTACGCCTACCGCGAGGACTGGACGGCCGCGTCCGAGCGCCTGCACGCCACGAACAACTTCCCGGAGTTCACCGGGCGGCTCTGCCCGGCCCCCTGCGAGTCGGCGTGCGTACTCGGCATCAACCAGCCGGCCGTCACCATCAAGAACGTCGAAGTCTCCGTCATCGACAAGGCGTGGGACAACGGCGACGTCACCCCGCAGCCGCCCGAGCGGCTCTCCGGCAAGACCGTGGCCGTCATCGGCTCGGGCCCGGCGGGTCTCGCCGCGGCCCAGCAGCTGACCCGGGCCGGCCACACGGTCGCCGTCTTCGAGCGCGCGGACCGCATCGGGGGCCTCCTCCGGTACGGCATCCCCGAGTTCAAGATGGAGAAGTCGCACATCAACCGCCGCATCGAGCAGATGCGTGCGGAAGGCACCAAGTTCCGTACGGAGACGGAGATCGGCAAGGACATCGACGCCGCCAAGCTCCGCCGCCGCTACGACGCGGTCGTCATCGCCGCCGGCGCCACCGTCTCCCGCGATCTGCCCGTCCCGGGCCGTGAGCTGAACGGCGTGCACTTCGCCATGGAGTACCTGCCGCTCGCCAACAAGGTGCAGGAGGGCGACCTGACGGTCTCCCCGATCACCGCCGAGGGCAAGCACGTCGTCGTCATCGGCGGCGGCGACACCGGCGCCGACTGCGTCGGCACCGCCCACCGCCAGGGCGCGCTCTCCGTCACCCAGCTGGAGATCATGCCCCGGCCGGGCGAGGACCGGAACGCCAACCAGCCCTGGCCGACCTTCCCGATGCTCTACAAGGTCACCTCCGCGCACGAGGAGGGCGGCGAGCGCGTGTATTCCGTCTCCACCACCCACTTCGAGGGCTCCGCCCCCGAGGAGGGGCAGACCGTCGGCGACGTCCAGGCCCTGCACCTGATCGAGGTGGAGTTCAAGGACGGCAAGCCGGCGCAGAAGCCCGGCACCGAGCGGAGGATCCCCGCCCAGCTGGTCACCCTGGCCATGGGCTTCACGGGCACCGACCAGTCCAACGGCCTGGTCCAGCAGTTCGGCCTGGAGCTCGACGAGCGCGGCAACATCGCGCGCGACGCGGACTACGCCACCAACGTCGACGGTGTGTTCGTCGCCGGTGACGCGGGCCGCGGCCAGTCCCTCATCGTGTGGGCCATCGCCGAGGGCCGCTCCGCGGCGCGCGGCGTGGACCGCTTCCTGACCGGAGCCAGCGCCCTGCCGGCCCCGATCCGCCCGACGGACCGCGCCCTGGCGGTCTGATTCCACGGCACACAAGACGTCCCGTACAACGGCGTGCGGAACTGAACGCGGCGCCTGCCCGTCCCCGACCGGACGATCTCGGCAGGCGCCGTGGCGCGTCCGGGGCCGGTCCGCTCCCTGCCCCGAACCCGCTACGCGGCCGGAGCGACCCAGGTGACGATCACCGCCGCCGCCACCCCCAGCACCCCGGTCAGCGCCAGCCACCGCGCCCACTCGACCAGCCGCCAGATCCGGTGCGTCCGCCGCACCTCGTCGCGCAGCAGCCGCTCCGGCTCGCCGAAGATCTCCCGTCCGGGCCGGTCGTGCACGGCGACGACACTCAGCCAGGACGCGGCGACGAGCGTCACGAAACCCGTGATCAACAGGGCGACGACCGTCCAGCGGGGGCCGGAGGCCAGCTTGCTGAGATCCTCCTGCCCCTTGAGGACGAAGACCGCGGTCAGTACCGCGGTCAGCGTGGACAGGAAGGTGCGGTAGCCCTCGGCCTGTTGCACGGCGAGCCGGAGCTGCTCGTGCGGATCCGCGAGGGCGTCCAGCCGGCGTTCGGCGTCCCGCACCTGCTGCGAGGTGAAGTCCGTCATGGCGTCGGCCCGCTCTGCGCGACCAGCCCGGCGGGCGGCGGGGCGAGCGTCAGCAGGGCCCCGCAGCCGTGCGGCTCGTTCGCCGGCCGGGGCATGTGGAGCGACGCGCAGCGGCAGGTGGTGCGCCACGTCCCCGGCCCCGGGTCCTCGCGGCGGCCCAGGAAGCCGCCCCCCTTCGGGACCGGCGGCTGGACGGCGGGGAAGGTCCGGGTCATCGGGCAGCCGCACTGGACGCAGGTGCCCGTCGCCGTGTAGAGCGCACGGCCGTCGGACTCGCGCAGCGTCCAGGCGAAGGTGAGGACTTCGGTCCGGGTGACGGCGGCGTTGTACTCCATGGGATCACTGGCTCTCTTCGGTGGTCGGTGCGGGAGACGGCAGGTCGAGGCCGAAGAGGCGGGCGTACTGCCTCAGCCGCCCGGCGACCGCGGCCTCGTCGAGATCCGTCTCCTGCGCGCACAGGGCGATGTGGTCCCGGGAGACCGCGCCGGTCAGCGCCGGCAGACGGCCGGTGAGCTGGGAGGTGAGAAGGAGGACGTCGCACCAGTCCGGCGACAGGGACGCCTCGCGGGAGCCGGGTTCGCGGACGGTGACATCGAGGCCCAGGCAGCGCAGAGGCGCGTAGCGCGCGTACGTCCGGCCGAGGTCCCAGCCGAACCGGCCTGCCACCAGGACGAGTTCGAGCGGCCCGAGGACGCCGGGGCCGAGGAGCCCCTTGTCGAACGCGGCGTGGTCGAACCGGTCCGGCGTGAAGTCGTCCAGGTCCCGCACGCCGGGGTCCGCCGGGTCGCCCGGCGGGGTCGGCGCGCCCAGCGGGGCGAAGGTCCGCAGACGGCTGACGGAGGCTCCCAGCGAGCAGAGGCTGTCCTCCGCATGCCTCAGCAGGGCCGGGACGGTCAGCCGGTCACGGAACCGGGTGGCGTGGGAGTTCGCCCCTCCGGACACCAGGCTGCGTACGTCGACGGCGGTGGCACGCAGACCACGGGCGTGCGACGGGAGTGGTTCGACCTTCAGAGGGAGGTCCGTGCGTACGTCGTTCAGCAGGTCCACCATCGTCCCGAGGTCGCTGTCCTGCTGGACGGAGAGGGCCAGGGCGTAGGCGAGGCTGACGCCGTCCTTGTCGAAATCGCCCCCGATACTGATGTACTCGGTGGTGGAAATGGTGTTGGTCGCCGGATAGGGGGCCAGCAGGCTGCTTCGGGTGGCCGCCTGCAGTTCCAGGGCGGCCCTGTCGGCCCCTTTCCAGTCGATCGTCACCAAGGCTTCCAGGGCGCTGGTCGCCTCGCGGAGTTCCGGCAGTACCTGGCCCCGATGGAGAAACGCGCCGACAAGCTCCCACGGGCGCAGCGCGGGTGGCGCCGATTCCAGCTCCCTGCCGGACAGCAGCGAACTGAGGGGGTACGGGACGATCCAGTCGGTCGCCTCCGCGGGAATGCTCTGGGCATGGGCGCCGGTGACGGGCGTCGCGATGTTGATCCGCCGGGCCACCTCTCCCAGAGGGGTTCCGAGTTCCGAAGCCGCCCTCAGCAGATGGTGCAGCGGGAGCTCTCCTTCGCGCCACGGTGGTGTGCGGTCGAACTCCGCCGACAGCAGGAGTTGCTGGTCGGGCGGGAGCACACCGCATTCGAGTGCGGCGGGGGTGGGCGGATGGGCGAGGGAGAATCCCAGCGCGGTGAACTGCTCGATACGACGGGCGAGTTCGCCGAGGGTGAGGGGAGGCTCCGCCCGGCTCAGCAGATCGACAGGTCCTACTTCTCCGGGCAGCCAGCCCGTCTGGGCCAGCCAGGGCGTGGCAGGAAGGTCTCCTTCGATCGCGATACGGCCGACCTCGTCCCCGGTCACGCGCTCCTGGGCGAGCGACGCGTCGAGTTCGGGAGGCTCGGGCAGTGTGGCGTCGAGGTGCGAGAGCTCCTGGAACAGACCCGCCACCGTGCCCAGCGGGAGGTCATGGAGGGCCGACACGACGAGCATGGGGGCGTGCTCGGCCGGTTGCTTCGACCTGCGCAGCATCGCGGATTCCCGACGGAACCTCGGAAGAGAGCTCGACGCCTGGAGGAGTGGTTGCCGTGTCAGGTCCGCATAGCCTGCGTAGAGGTCGGCGGCAGGTTGCCCCACCCCGCGGTCCCCCAACTGCCTCAGGTCGTCCACGGCCGGGACCTCGACCCCCGTGACGGCATAGCGGCGCAATGCCTTCAGCGCCTCGCGCACCGGCACCTGGGCCTGGGCGGCGGCGTGCAGCACCGAGACCCACGGGCGAAGCGGGCTCTCCCGGAAGAGCAGAGTGTCCAGGCTGTTGGGCGTGGGGTAGCCCGCCGGGGCGAACTGCTTCTCGGGCGAGCGGATTCCCAGCCGGGTGAGCTGCCAGGCCCTGAACAGTGTGCTTTCGTCCGGACGTTCGGAATCGAGCCGCGCACCGCTGTAGGTGTTGCGCACGGCCTCCTCGTCGAACGGGAAGCAGCCCGCCGTGGCGAGCGGCAGCCTCCCCGGCACCAGCCGCTCGCCCTCCTCGGAGTTCAGCACGGCCACCGTGTCCCGGGGGAGCCCGTCGAGTACGGCGACGGCGACGCGGGGCGCGTCGGCGGCCAGCTTCCACAGCCACCGCATCGACACCTCCTTGCTGTCGGCCACCGCGTCCGCGACCCCGGCCAGCAACTCCTCCATGACCAGGCTCTCGTCGTACCGCAGCAGTTGATTGCGGTCCACGCTGGGCACCGGGCTGTGCCGCTCGCGCAGATTGATCACCCGCCCCTCGACGGCGGGAGCGTCCCGCACGACCACCCCGTCCAGCAGCAGCTGTCCCGGCCCCTGCACCAGCCAGGCGAACGCCTCCGTGGCCTCGTGCCCCCGGACCGGGAGCGGGCTGCCGTGCCAGCCGTCCCGGTGCGCCAGGCGGCCGGGATCCCAGCCGATGCTGCGGGCCGGCTCCCCGTTCTCCGTCAGTTCCCGCGCCGTCACCCGGTGCTCGGTCACCCACAGCAGCGAGTGCAACGTCTCCACCAGGGAGGGCCGCTTCTCGCCCTCGCGGGGTTCGGCCAGATAGAGGCGGACCCGGGTGCCGCCGTTCGCCGGGACCAGCGGGTCGGTCGTGCGGTTGATCTGGAGCAGACCGGAGCCGGACTGGATGTCCGCGCGCAGCGGTTTCTCCTTGCCCGGCCGCCCGACGGAGTCCACCGCGTGGGTCCAGACGACGACCTCCTCGGCGAGCATGAAATAGCTGAACACCCCGATGCCGAAACGGGAGTTCATGGCCCGGTCGACAATGCCGTGGCGCCGCCAGTTGCGTCGCTCCAGGACGAAGTCCGGGTCCTGCTCGTACCGTTTGCCGGCCCGCGCGAACATCGAGGTGAGCTTGGAGCGGGTCATGCCCGCGCCCGTGTCCAGGCACTCGATGTACGGACGGTCGCCGTCCCAGCCCTGGGTGAACGTGATCTCGCCCTCCCAGCCCCGGGCGGCGGTCGTCTCGCCGTCCCACGGAGTCCGGGTGAGACCGTACTGCCGTCGCATGTCGCGGTACCGGCAGGCGTCCAGCGCGTTCTGGTACAGCTCCCGGACCGCCAGCATCCGGTCCCCGTACAGCTGGGTGCCCATCAGCAGCGGCCGGATCTCGTCCTCCGCGAGGCGGAACCGTTCCAGTGGCTCCTGGTAGCGCCCCGCCAGAGCCCGCAACTGCTGTGCCGTCACCTGGTCGGGCAGTCCGCGCAGCAGCGGCTGCGATCCGATGTCGCCGCGGAACGCCTGTACGGTGGCGTCGGCGTCGAGGGTGAGCTCCTCCACCGCGGCGTGCAGCGCAGGGTGCGGGCACCGGAACCAGACGGTGAGACCGTAGGTGTCGACGGTGCGGCCCTCGGCCTCCTCGTAGTCGAAGCCGGTGCCGAGCGCCTCCACGACCTTGTTGGGCAGCAGGGGATCGTGAGCGCCCAGGTGATCGACGAGCACGCTGGAGAGCCTGCGCGGATCCGCGGCGAGCAGCCCCGCCGTCCACAGCAGCCGGGCCAGTTGCAGCCCGCGCAGCCGGTTGCCGGGGACCGGCCGCCAGTTCTCGTCCCAGGTGTCGTCCGCGTGGTCCAGATTGATCCGGGGGCTCCGGCCGGGTTTGACCGTGAGATGACCGAGGACCTGGCGGACCTTGCTGTCGATCTCCTGTCGGGTCTCCGCCGTGACCGTCCCCGCGAGGGGGGTGTCCGCCGCTGCCTCGATCGCCGCGACCGTCATTGCGATGAGCCGGTCGACGAGACCGTAGTCCCCGGTCCGCTCCCACAGCCGGTCCCAGTCGGCGATGAACCGGTGGCGCAGCCAGTGGTCCGCGGCGGTCGTGGCGGACCGGAGTCCGGGCCCGCGCCCCCGCAGGGTCTCGGCCGTCCGCAGCACCATGGAATGGGCGCGGCAGACATCGCGGGCGGCGTCACGCACCAGCCGCCGGTGGTCACCGGCCGCCTCGGTCCGGTGGCGCGGGCCCGGGTCGAACTGTTCGGGCAGGAGTCCGCGCAGTTCGCCCAGGGCGATGGCGACGACCCCCTCATGGACGACGGCCGCGGCCAGCAGACACGCCGTCTCGGCGGGGGTCAGCCGCTCCCCGTGCGTCAGTTTCGCCCGTGCCACCAGGGAGGTGAGCCGGGCCTCGACGCGCGCCGGGTAGAGCGGGTCGGACCAGGGGTCGTCGCGGTGGGCGCCGAATCCCGCGCAGCTGTCGACCACGCAGTGCACCAGATCGGTCAGCTTGTCCTTGACCCGGTCGTGGGCGGCCTCGGTGCCGGAGGTGTGCGACCACAGCCCGGACTCGCGGATCGTCCGGGTCCAGTGCAGGGTCTGCCGCGAACCCTCGCAGAGGACCGGGTCGGACTGCGCGGCACCGGACGGCGGGATGGGCAGCCGGGTCTCGACCCTCGGGGGCTCGGCCTCCGGGTACTGGTCCGCGGTCCGGCGCAGCTCGGTCTCCGCGTGCCGGGCCACGTCGAGGAACGTCGTCGGCGGGTTCGCGGAGGACAGCGCGCCGGCCAGTGCCCGGGCGAACCAGCTGCCCTCCACCTCATCCGCGAAGGCCCGTTGTCCGGCGCCGCAGCTGTAGAGCCAGTAGGCGTCGTGGCTGCCGGAACTCCACCCGCCCGCCGTCTGCGCGGGCACCGCCGCGCCGGTCGTACGGCAGATGTCGAGGCAGACGACGGCGGTGACCCCGGCGGGCAGAGAGCTCAGCAGCCCGCTCTCGTCGGCCCGGAGCAGGCTGCGGGGGAGCAGGCCGCGGCTGCCGTCCGGGAGCTCCGGTCCGGGCTGGGCGTCGGCCAGGACCAGATGGTCCTTGTCGTCGAGGGTCTCGCCGTGGCAGGAGACGTAGAGGAATGCCGTGTCGCCCGGTTCGCAGGACCCCAGGAAGCCGGAGACCGCGCCGAAGACCGGATTGAGACCGGTGTCCTCGTGCTCCACGGCGACCGAGTAGTCGGACTGCTTCAACGCGGCGGCGATCAGCGACACATCGCGTCCGACGAAGTCGAGCGGGCGGTACCGGGCCGCGAGATCAGGGTCTTTGGCCAGATACGGGGTGTCCTTCACACCGATCAGCAGCGCGCGCCGCCGTCCCGCCGCAGCCTCGCCCTGTTCCCGCACCACGCGCGCCCCCAGCCCTCTCGCCCCGGCCTCATCATTCCAGAAGTGACCCACCGTAGACGGGCGTTGGCGGAGCGCTCAAGCCGCTCCGCCGCCGGTCAGCTGCGACGTCCTGAGGACCACCAGGGCGACCAGCACCACCAGCAGCACACCGCACGCGGCGGACTGCGCGAGGGCGCGCCGCTTCGCCGGGGCGTACGCGTACGCGAGTGTGACGGCGCCGCCCGTCAGCAGTCCGCCCAAGTGGCTCTGCCACGAGGCGAATCCGGCCGAGATCAGCATCCAGAGCAGGAACCCGGCCATGAACCGGTTCACCGCCTGCATGTCCCGGCCCAGGCGCCGGTTGATGACGTAGAACGCCGCGCCGAGACCGAAGACCGCACCGGAGGCGCCCACCACCGTGCCGTCGGGCGGCGCGATCAGATACACCAGGACCGAACCGCCCAGCGCGGACAGCAGATACAGCGCGAGGTAGCGGGCCCGGCCCAGCTGCTCCTCGACGACGCGGCCCAGATTCCACAGCGCGTACATGTTGAAGAGGATGTGCAGCACTCCGAACGGCAGCGAGCCGAAGGACGATCCGCTCGGCGGAAGATGCAGGAAGGCGCCGGTCAGCAGCCGGTACCACTCGCCGCCCACCACACCGATCGCATCGAAGCCGGGGAAGTCCCCCGCCTGGTAGACGTACTGGCCTCCGTCGGGGCCGTTCAGTACCGCGCCGAGCATCGCGAACCGGTCGACGATCCCGGGGCGGAGCAACTCGCCCAGATACGCCAGGACGTTGAGGCCCATCAGCGCGTACGTGACGAGCGGTACCGCGGTCCTCGGCACCGCGCCGCCGAACACCGTGCGCGCCTGCCGGACCGAACGCCGCCCCTCCTTCACGCAGTCCACGCAGTGGTGGCCGACGGCGGCCTCGCGCATGCAGTCGGGGCAGATGAAGCGTTCGCAGCGGGTGCAGCTCACATACGTCTCGTACGACGGATGGCGGTAGCAGGTGGTGACTGCGGCCTCCACGGCGGGCTCCTTCACGGTGGGCGGACACGAGAGGCCGGTGGGGACGGCGGCGATCAAGATAGCGAACACCGCAGCCCGGGGCATATGCGAGTGCCTTACGCTCGGAGTCCTGACACGTCGAGGATCGGAGCATCCGCATGGTCGGCCCGTCCGCCGCAACAGGTCCGGCCATCGGCCTCCGCGAGATCGAGGAGACCGCACCCGCGCTGGTGAGCCTCTACAAGAGCGCGTCGGTCTCGCTGACCAAGCGCGGCATGAGCGGCGAGCGGGCCGCGGTCTACCTGGTGCTCGACTACTCCGGCTCCATGAGGGAGTACTACAAGGACGGCAGCGTCCAGGCCCTGGCGGACCGGGTGCTGAGCCTTTCGGCGCACCTGGACGACGACGGCCGCGTACCCGTCGTCTTCTTCTCCACCGACGTCGACGCCGTCACCGAGATAGCCCTGGACAACCATCGCGGCCGGGTCGACGCGATCGTGGCGGGCCTCGGGCACATGGGGAAGACCAGCTACCACCTGGCCATGGACGCGGTCATCGACCACTACATCGACAGCGGCTCGACCGCCCCCGCGCTCGTCGTCTTCCAGACGGACGGCGGCCCGGTCAGCAAGCACGCGGCGGAACGCTACCTCTGCAAGGCGGCCAGGCTGCCGCTGTTCTGGCAGTTCGTCGGCTTCGGCAACAAGCGCAGTACGCAGTTCGACTTCCTGCACAGGCTCGACGAACTGGCCGTCCCCGCCAAGCGCCCCGTCGACAACGCCGGTTTCTTCCACGCCGGACCCGACCCGCGCACGGTCCCGGACGCCGAGCTGTACGACCGGCTGGTCGCCGAATTCCCGCGGTGGCTGGCCGCGGCCCGGGAGCGGGGGATCGTCCGATGACGCTCCGGGTGCTGCGGGCGGCCGACCGTACGGCCACGCCCTGGAAGAACGGCGGGGGAGTCACCCGGGAGATCGCGGCGTTCCCCGAAGGGGCTCCGCTGGATGCCTTCGACTGGCGGGTCAGCCTCGCCGACGTGTCCCGGGACGGGCCGTTCTCCTCGTTCCCCGGGGTCGACCGTACGCTGACCGTGGTCGAGGGTGCCGGGATGGACCTGGTGGTGGGCGGCGAGCACCACATCGTCGACGAACCGCACTGGCCGCACGACTTCCCCGGTGACCTGGAGACGTACGGGCGGCTGCTCGGCGGCCCGGTCGTGAACGTCAACGTGATGTACCGCAGGGAGCGCACGAGCGCGGAGGTCGCGGTGGTACGCGGCACCGTCCGGCTGTCGGCACCCCGGGGCGGGGCGGTCCTGGCCCTCGCGCTGGAGGACGGTGCGGTGCTCGACGGCCGGGACATCGGACTCGACCGCTACGACGCGCTGCTGGCACGGGGCGAATCGCCGGGGGTGCTCCGGACCCTGGGGTGGGCCCTGGTGGTCACCCTGTCCCGCGGCTGAGCCGACGGCGGACGATCCGGGAATCCGGACAGAAGATGTCGGGTTTCCGGGGTTCCATGACCTCATGACATCGAGTTCCTGGAAAGAGTTCCGGTCCGCGCAGCCGGCCTTCGCCGACGCCGTCCAGGCCCGTTTCGGGCAGTACAAGCACCACGTCCTGGCGACCCTGCGCAAGGACGGGTCGCCGCGTGTGACCGGCCTGGAGGTGGATTTCCGGTTCGGCGAGCCGTGGCTCGGCATGATGCCGAACTCGCGCAAGGCACTGGACCTGCTGCGCGACCCGCGGTTCGCGGTGCAGGCCAATCCGGGACCGGACGCCGAGATGGCCGACGGGGACGTCCGGCTCTCCGGCCGCGCGGTGGAGATGACCGACCCCGCCGTGCTGGCCCGCTTCGTCGAGGAGGTGAAGCCGCCGGAACCCTTCCATCTCTTCCGGGTGGAGCTGACCGAGGTGGTACGCACCGGTCTCGAAGGCGGCGACACCCTGGTCATCCAGGTATGGCACCCTGGTCACCCGCTGCGCACCTTCCGAAGGGGCAACGACGACGGCTCACTGAGCGAAATCTCCTGACGCGGGGGGCCGGGCGGCAGGCGCGGCCGGCCCGTCGGCCAGCACCCGCGCCCGGCAGGCCCCCGGCGTCCCCCACGCGTCCCGCAGCGGACGCGCCTTCCGCAGCCAGAGCGCCAGATCCAGCTCCTGCGTGTACCCCACCGCGCCGTGCAACTGGAGTGCCGCCCGTGCCGCCGCGTACCCCGCCTCACCCGCCGTCACCTTCGCCGCCGCCACCTGCGCGTCGGCATCCGGCGCCTCACCGGCGAGCGCGAGGGCCGCCCCGTACAGCAGCGGGCGGGCGAACTCCAGCCCGATCAGTACGTCCGCGAGCCGGTGCTTCACCGCCTGGAAGGAGCCGATGGCCGTACCGAACTGGGTGCGCTGCTTCACGTACCCGACCGTGGCCCGCAACAGCGCCTCGCCCGCACCGAGCGCCTGCGCGGCCGTCGCGAACGCCGCCCACCGAGCGGCCCGCGCCGCCGCCTCGGCCACCCCGGGCCCGGACGCCAGCAGTTCCCCGCCCGGCTCGGGGCGCCACAGCCGCCGGGCCGGGTCGGACGACACGCTGAGCGCACCGGGCCCGGACGCGAGCCGCAGTTCACCACCGGTCACCGTGAACACGGCGTCCACGGCGTCCGCGTCCAGTGCGTAGGGCCCGTACCCGTCCATCCGGAGCGTCGCCGCTGCCGCGCCCGACGCCAGCCGCGGCAGCCACTCCTTCGCCGCCGCGCCGCCGACACCCCCCAGCAGGACCCCGGCCGCGACCGTCTCCACCACCGGCCCCGGCACCGCGTGCCGCCCCAACTCGGTGAAGGCGACCGCGATGTCGACCGGAAGCGGCCCGACGCCCTCGTACGCCTCCGGCACCGCCAGGGCGAACACCCCCGCCCGCGCCAGCCGCCCCCACAGATCCCTGCCCGGCCCGTGGTCCCCGGCGGCCCAGGCGCGCACCACCGCAGGGGTGTCCGCGGCCGTCAGCATCGCGTCCAGCGAGCGGGCGAACTCCCGCTGCTCGTCGTCCAGGAGGAATCGCATCAGCGCCGTCCCTTCGGCAGGCCGAGCAGCCGTTCGGCGATGATGTCGCGCTGGATCTCGTTCGTGCCGGCGTAGATGGGGCCCGCGAGGGAGAAGACGTACCCCTCGGCCCACTCGGACTGCGCCGTCTCCGCGTCCGGGCCCAGCAGATCGAGCGCCGTCTCGTGCAGCGCGATGTCGTACTCGGACCAGAAGACCTTGTTGAGACTCGACTCGGCGCCGATGGCCGTCCCCGCCGCGAACCGTGACGCGTTGGCGCAGGTGAAGAGCTGGTAGGCGCGCGCCCCGATCACCGCGTCCGCCACCCGGTCGCGCAGTGCCGTGTCCGACGGGTCGCCGTGGGCGCGCCACAGCCCGGCCAGCCGGTCCGCCGAGGCCAGGAACCGGCCGGGAGAGCGGAGCGTCAGCCCCCGCTCGTTGCCCGTTGCCGACATGGCGATACGCCAGCCCTGCCCGGGTTCCCCGATCACGTCCTCGTCCGGTACGAACACCTCGTCCAGGAACAGCTCGGCGAAGGCGGGCTTGCCGTCGAGCCGCCCGATCGGCCGGACCGACACCCCCGGCGCCGCCAGGTCGAACATCAGATACGTCAGCCCGTGGTGCGGCTTCGCGGCTCCCGGGTCCGTACGGAAGATGCCGAACGCCCGGTCCGCGAACGCGGCCCGCGAGGACCAGGTCTTCTGCCCCGTCAGCAGCCAGCCGCCGTCCGTGCGCACCGCCCGCGAGCGCAGCGACGCCAGGTCCGAGCCCGACTCCGGTTCGGACCAGGCCTGTGCCCAGATCACCTCGCCGCTCGCCATCGACGGCAGGACCCGGGCCCGCTGCTCGTCCGTGGCGTGGTCGAAGAGCGTCGGGGCGAGGAGGTTGATGCCGTTCTGCGAGACCCGGCCGGGGCCGCCCGCCGCGTAGTACTCCTCCTCGAACGCCAGCCACCCGAAGATGCCGACGCCCCGGCCGCCGTACTCGCTCGGCCAGGAGACGACCGACCAGCGGTCGGCGTGCAGCCGCGCCTCCCACTCCCGGTGCGCGGCGAACCCCTCGGCGGTCTCCAGGGACGGCAGCGGCACGGCGGGCACGTTGGCCCGCAGCCACCGGCGCGCCTCGGCCCGGAACGACTCCTCCTCGGCCGTGCACGACAGATCCATCACGCACCCGCCTTCTTCATCGAGGCGATGTCCATGCCGCCGAGCGGGTCCGCCGCCGTCTCCGCGTTGTGCGCGTGGGCGAGGTGGTGCAGCCCGAAGACCGAGTCCATGCCGGTGTGCAGCCCCTGAAGGTCCTCGGCCTGGTTGACGGCGCGCTTGGTCAGGGCCAGTCCCAGCCGTGGCATCCCAGCGATCCGCAACGCCAGCTCATGGGTGCGGTCGGCGAGTTCGCCGCGTTCCACCACCTTGTTCACCATGCCGACCTCGTACGCCCGGCGGGCGCTCATCCGGTCGCCGGTGAACAGGAACTCCTTCGCGATCCGGGGCGGCATCACCCACGGGTGTGCGAAGTACTCGACGCCGGGGATGCCCATCCGGACCACCGGATCGGCGAAGAAGGCGTCCTCGCTCGCCACGATCAGATCGCAGATCCAGGCGAGCATCAGCCCGCCGGCCACACACGCCCCCTGCACGGAGGCGACGACCGGCTTCGGCAGCTCGCGCCAGCGCCTGCACATGCCGAGGTAGACCTCCGACTCACGGGCGAAGCGGCTCTCCGCACCGGCCTTGTCGGAGTGGTCCCACCACAGGCCGGCCCTGCGCTCGAAGGGCAGATGGGCGTCGCGTCCGGGCGTGCCGATGTCGTGGCCCGCCGAGAAGTGCTCCCCGGCGCCCGCGAGTACCACCACCTTGATCTCGGAGTCCTCGGCGGCCCGGTAGAACGCGGTGTCCAGGGCGTAGGTCATCGCCGAGTTCTGGGCATTGCGGTAGCGGGGGCGGTTCAGCGTGACGTACGCGACCGGGCCCCGGCACTCGTACAGCACGGGGTCGTCCTGGGAGCGGCCGGCGGAGGCGTCGTGGGCAGCGGGCATCGGCTCATCCTTCCCTAACAAGTGTTTGGTAGATTAACGTACGGGCACGAGCACCGTCGAGGATCCGCGGGCCGAGACCGAGGAGGCGCGGGCGTGAACGCACCGCAGTACGTACCCGGACACGGGCTGCTGGCCGGCCGCGGCGCCGTCGTCACCGCGGCCGCGGGCGCCGGAATCGGCGGAGCCACCGCCCGCAAGTTCCTTGAGGAGGGGGCCCGTGTCGTCATCGGCGACGCGCACGCCCGCCGGCTGAAGGAGACCGAGCGGGCCTTCGCCGAGGAGTTCGGCGCCGACCGCGTCGCCGCCCTGCCCTGCGACGTCACCGACGAGACCCAGGTCCAGGCACTCTTCGCGCTCGCCGAACAGACCCACGGCGGCCTCGACATCGTCGTCAACAACGCCGGCCTCGGCGGCACCGCGGAACTCACCCGGATGACCGACGAGCAGTGGACCAAGGTCCTCGACGTCACCCTGAACGGCACCTTCCGCTGCACCCGGGCCGCCCTGCGCTCGCTCAGGGCGGCGGGGCGCGGCGGCGTCGTCGTCAACAACGCCTCCGTCGTCGGCTGGCGCGCCCAGAGCGGCCAGGCCCACTACGCCGCCGCCAAGGCGGGGGTCATGGCCCTCACCCGGTGCGCCGCGATCGAGGCCGCCGAGTACGGCGTACGCGTCAACGCCGTCGCCCCCAGCCTCGCCATGCACCCGCACCTGGTGAAGGTCACCTCCGCGGAACTCCTCGACGAACTGACCGGGAAGGAGGCCTTCGGCCGCTACGCCGAGCCGTGGGAGGTCGCCAACGTCATCGTCTTCCTCGCCAGCGGCTACTCGTCGTACATGACGGGGGAAGTCGTCGCGGTCAGCAGCCAGCATGCCTGAGCGGGCACCCGCCGCGGCGTCCGCGGGGGCATCCGCGGGGGCATCCGGCGGGGCATCCGCGCGGGTGTCCCGCGGGCGGAGAATGGGCGGGTGCCTACCAAGAAGAAGCCCCAGGTGACCCCCACACCCGAGCGCCGCCGCGAACTGCTCGACACCGCCGCCGAGGTGTTCGCCGCGCAGGGCTACAACGCCACCACCGTCCGCAGGATCGCGGACGAGGCCGGGATGCTCGCGGGCAGCCTCTACTACCACTTCGATTCCAAGGAATCGATGATCGACGAGATCCTCTCGACCTTCCTCACCGAACTCTGGGAGGGCTACGACGCGGTGCTCGCCGCCGGACTCGGCCCCCGGGAGACGATCGAGGCCCTCGTCACCGAGTCCTTCCGGGAGATCGACCGGCACCGTGCCGCCGTCGCCATCTACCAGAAGGAGTCCAAGCACCTGGCCACCCAGCCGCGCTTCCAGTACCTCGCCGATTCCCAGCAGAAGTTCGAGAAGGCCTGGCTCGGCACGCTGGAACGCGGTGTCGCCGACAAGACCTTCCGCGCCGACCTCGACATCCGCCTCACCTACCGCTTCGTCCGCGACACCGTCTGGGTCGCGGCGTCCTGGTACCGGCCCGGCGGACAGCACAGCCCCGAGGAGATCGCCCGCCAGTACCTCTCGATGGTCCTGGACGGCATCGCTCTGGACACCTAGACCACCAAGGAGCAGCAGTCATGGCCGAGGCATACATCGTCGAAGCGGTACGCACCCCGGTCGGCCGGCGCAAGGGGGGACTGGGCGCAGTCCACCCCGCCGACCTCGGCGCCCATGTCCTCAAGGCGCTCGTCGCGCGGAGCGGAATCGACCCGGCGGCCGTCGAGGACGTGGTCTTCGGCTGCCTCGACACCGTCGGGCCGCAGGCCGGCGACATCGCCCGCACCTGCTGGCTGGCGGCCGGACTGCCCGAGGAGGTCCCCGGCGTCACCGTCGACCGCCAGTGCGGCTCCTCCCAGCAGGCCGTGCACTTCGCCGCCCAGGGCGTCCTCTCCGGCACCCAGGACCTCGTCGTCGCGGGCGGCACCCAGAACATGACGCAGATCCCGATCGCCTTCGCCTCCCGTCAGGCCGCCGAACCGCTCGGCCTGACGGACGGCCCGTACGCGGGCAGCGAGGGCTGGCGCGCCCGGTACGGCGACGCGCCGGTCAACCAGTTCCACGGCGCCCAGCTGATCGCCGAGAAGTGGGGCATCAGCCGCCTCGACATGGAGGAGTTCGCCCTCCGCTCCCACCGGCGTGCGATCCGCGCCATCGACGAGGGCCGCTTCCGGCGCGAGACCGTCGCCGTCGGTGGCGTCACCACCGACGAGGGGCCGCGCCGCGACACCACGCTGGAGAAGATGGCGGCGCTCAAGCCGGTCCTGGACGGCGGCACGATCACCGCCGCCTGCTCCTCGCAGGTCTCCGACGGGGCCGCCGCCCTGCTCATCGCCTCCGAGCGCGCCGTGGCCGAGCACGGCCTCACCCCGCGCGCCCGCATCCACCACCTCTCGGTGCGCGGCGACGACCCGATCCGCATGCTGTCGGCGCCGATCCCGGCCACGGCGTACGCGCTGAAGAAGACCGGAATGACCATCGACGACATCGACCTGGTCGAGATCAACGAGGCCTTCGCCCCGGTCGTCCTGGCCTGGCTGAAAGAAACCGGAGCCGACCCGGACAAAGTGAACGTCAACGGCGGTGCGATCGCCCTGGGCCACCCGCTCGGCGCAACCGGTGCAAAATTGATGACGACACTGCTGCACGAGCTGGAGCGCACGGATGGCCGCTACGGCCTGCAGACCATGTGCGAGGGCGGCGGCCAGGCGAACGTGACGATCATCGAACGGCTCTGACCCCCTCCGCTCTGCCCCGGCCCGGCCCGGGACACGGCTGCCGCGCAGCTCAGGGCGGTGGCCGAACCGCCCCGGGCGTCGGGCCGCGGGAAAGATTTCGGCGGCGTTCCGAGCCCGCTCCGGGCCAGTTGCCCCAAGGGTCCGGGCGAAAATTCACCGACCGGCGGCGCGGCGTGTTCCACCGCTGGTCGGCAGATCGTGCTACGGTTGCCGTGTTGCAGTTTTGGTACCCATGAACATTATGTGCGCCTGACGGGAATGCTTCCTCAGGCGCATTATTGTTTTCCGGCTTTCTCCGGATGGGGCTCAATGCGGCGACTTGGAATTCGTAAAGTGCGAATTTCCGGCACTGCACCTCTTTTAGGAGAATGACATGGCTACTGGAACCGTGAAGTGGTTCAACTCGGAAAAGGGCTTCGGCTTCATCGAGCAGGACGGCGGCGGTGCCGACGTCTTCGCCCACTACTCCAACATCGCCACCTCGGGCTTCCGTGAGCTCCAGGAGGGCCAGAAGGTCTCCTTCGACGTCACGCAGGGCCAGAAGGGCCCGCAGGCGGAGAACATCGTCCCGGCCTAATCGCCGGACGCGTACCTCGCAGCCGGGGCCCGCACCGTGAAGGTGCGGGTCCCGGCTTGTGCTGTCCTCAGGACATGGCGAAGAAGCACCGCCGGTCCCGCAGAGGTTTCCGGCACTTCTCAGCAGTTTCCAGCAGTCCCCAGCAGTTCCCAGGAATCCCCTAGGAATCCTCAGGAATCCCCCAGGAGGGCAATTCCGTATGACCCGCTCCGAACGCCAGGACCGACCCGCCCGCAACCGCCCGTCGAGGGGGCGCGGCACGGCCCCGGCAAAGGCAACCGCTAAGGGTTCCGGCAAGGGATCCGGCAAGGCGTCGCCCCGTCGCAGGGCCACGCCGCCGCAGGGCGAATTCGCCCTGCCCGAAACCATGACCCCCGCACTGCCCGCCGTCGAGGCGTTCGCCGAGCTGGACATGCCCGCAGCCCTGCTGAAAACCCTTGCCGCGCAGGGCGTCACCGATCCGTTCCCGATCCAGGGCGCCACCCTGCCGAACTCGCTCGCCGGCCGGGACATCCTCGGCCGCGGTCGCACCGGCTCCGGCAAGACCCTCGCCTTCGGCCTCGCGCTGCTGGCCCGCACCGGCGGACGGCGCGCCGAGCCGCGCGCCCCGCTCGCGCTCGTCCTCGTGCCGACCCGCGAGCTGGCCCAGCAGGTCACCGACGCGCTGACGCCGTACGCCACGTCCGTGAACCTGCGCCTGGCCACCGTCGTCGGGGGCATGTCGATCAGCAAGCAGTCCGGCACGCTGCGCCGCGGTGCCGAGGTGCTCGTCGCCACGCCGGGCCGGCTGAAGGACCTCATCGAGCGCGGCGACTGCCGCCTCGACCAGGTCGCCATCACCGTCCTCGACGAGGCCGACCAGATGGCCGACATGGGCTTCATGCCGCAGGTCGTCGCGCTGCTCAAGCAGGTCGAGCCGGACGGTCAGCGGATGCTGTTCTCCGCGACGCTCGACAAGAACATCGACCGGCTGGTCAAGATGTTCCTGACCGACCCCGTCGTGCACTCGGTCGACCCGTCCGCAGGCGCGGTCACCACCATGGAGCACCATGTGCTGCACGTGGCCGACGAGACCGACAAGAAGGCCGTCGCCACCCGGATCGCCGCCCGCGACGGCCGGGTGATCATGTTCGTGGACACCAAGCGTGCCGCCGACCGCTTCGCCAAGCGGCTGCTGGCCAGCGGTGTACGGGCTGCCGCCCTGCACGGCGGGCGCTCGCAGCCGCAGCGCAACCGGACGCTGGACCAGTTCAAGAACGGCCAGGTCACCGCGCTCGTCGCGACGAACGTGGCGGCGCGTGGCATCCACGTCGACGACCTCGACCTGGTCGTGAACGTGGACCCGCCGACCGATCACAAGGACTACCTCCACCGCGGCGGGCGCACGGCGCGTGCCGGGGAGTCCGGCAGCGTCGTCACCCTGGTGCTGCCCGAGGAGAAGCGGGAGATGACCCGGCTGATGGCCGACGCGGGCATCGCCCCGCGGACCACCCGGGTCAGGTCCGGCGACGAGGAGCTCACCCGGATCACCGGGGCCCGCGAGCCGTCCGGCGTCGCGATCGTCATCGAGGTCCCGCAGCCGACCCCGCCGAAGCCGCGTACCCGGCCGGGCGGGGCGGCGTCCGGCGGTGCCGGATTCCGCTCGGGCAGCCGCGGCCGGGGCCGGCGCGGTGGTGCCGGACAGGGCGGCGGCGGTGAGGGCCGGAGCACGGGCGGTGCTTCCCGCACTGCGGGTACGGGCGGCGCTTCCCGCGCTGCGGCGACGGGCGGCGGCCGTGGGAACGGCGAGTCGCGCGGCGCGGGTGCCGGGCGCTCCGGGGCCGGACGCGGCGGCGCGGCGGCGGGACGCGGCCGCAGGGCCGCGTAGCCGTACGGGCACGTAGCGGACAGGGCGGCGCCCGGAGAGATCCGGGCGCCGCCTACGCGTCCGCGCCCTCCGCCCTCTGCGCGCGGGTCACCGCGCCCAGCGCCGCGTGGGCCTCGGCCATCACACGGTCCACCAGCTCCGCGCAGCTGGGCAGGTCCTCGATCAGGCCCGCCACCTGGCCCGATGCCATCACGCCCAGATCCGTGCGGCCGTCCACCATGGACGCCTTCAGAAGCATCGGGGTGTTGGCGGCCAGCAGGACCTGGCTCCAGGTCAGGTCCTTGCCGTGTTTCATCGCGAGACCGTCGCGCACCATCCGGGACCAGCCGGTCCCGGAGATCCGCTTGAAGCCCGCCGCCCGGCGCACCGCCTGGGCCAGTGCCCGGACCCGGCCCGCGTTCTCCAGTGCGGCGACCATCTCCGTCCGCAGCATCCGGTGCGGGAGCCCGTCCACCGCCGTGGTGACCGTGACGTCCTTCACGCCCGCCGCCAGATAGCGGGCCTTCACCGCGTCCGGCACGGTCGAGTCCGATGTCAGCAGGAACCGGGTCCCCATCGCGATGCCCGCCGCCCCGTACGCCAGCGCCGCGATCAGGCCCCGGCCGTCGTGGAAGCCGCCCGCCGCGATCACCGGGATGTCCACCGCGTCGACCACCTGGGGCAGCAGCACGGTCGTCGCCACCTCGCCGGTGTGCCCGCCGCCCTCGCCGCCCTGCACGATCACCGCGTCCGCACCCCACGCCGCGACCTTCTCGGCGTGGCGCCGGGCACCGATCGACGGGATCACGACCACGCCCGCGTCCTTCAGCTCGGCGATGAGCTCCTTCGAGGGTGCCAGTGCGAAGGACGCCACCCGCACGCTCTCGTCGATGACGATCCGTACCCGCTCGCGCGCGTCACCGGCGTCGGCGCGCAGATTGACGCCGAACGGCTCGTCGGTACGGGACTTGACCTCCCGCACCGCCTCCCGCAGCCGCTCCGGGGTCATGGTCGCGGAGGCCAGGATGCCGAGTGCGCCCGCTCGGGCCGTGGCGGAGACCAGCCGGGGGCCCGCGACCCAGCCCATGCCGGTCTGGACGAGGGGGTGGCGGACGCCGACGAGATCCGTGAGCGCGGTCCGCATCAGGCCCCGACCTCGCGATTCCGGGTGCCCTTCGGGTCGATGACCTCGCGGATCAGGGCCAGCTCCTCGACGGTCGGCTCCCGGGTGTTCGGGACGTCCTGCGCGATCGTGAGCGCGAAGCCGGTGGCCTCGCGGACCTCGTCGGCGGTGACGCCGGGGTGCAGCGAGGCGAGGCGCATCGAGTGGTCCGGGGTGGCGAAGTCGAGGACGCCGAGACCGGTGACGACGCGTGGGATGCGGTGGTAGCGGGTCGCCGACGGACCGGCCGCCGCGGCACTGTCGTAGCCGACCCCGCAGATCATGTCGACGCGCTCGACGAAGACCCGGGGGGAGTGTCTGGGTACCCAGTAACTCACCGGATTGTTCAGGGTGTTGACCGGTGCGCCGCGTACGCCGAGCAGTTGGCGGGCGGGCTGTTCCCAGTCGCCGATGCAGGAGATGTTCTGGTTGCCGAACCGGTCGATCTGGCTCGCCCCCATCATCACGTGACGCCTGCCGCCCGTGACCATGGTGAGGTGCTGGCGGTACGGCAGCCAGCCCTCCGGCGTGCCGTCCACCCCGACGATCAGCGCCTCGCCGTCGGTGAGCAGCAGATCGGGTGAGAAGGTCCGCTTGGCGAGCCGGGCGCCGATGGACGGGATGAGCCCCATCGGGCTGGCGAGCACCTCGCCGTTGTCGCGCCAGGCGTCGGCGCAGGCGATCACGCAGTACTCGGCCCGGGTGGGGGTGGGAGCGGTACGGGTGCCGGAACCCGTGCCGGTGCCGGTCGCAGTCGTGTTCTCCGTGGTCACTTCTGCTCCTCGTGCCAGGTTCGGACAGCCGCCCAGTAGCTCTTCTCGTCGCCCCGCGCGGGCAGGAAGCGTTCGCTGAAGGCCGCCCAGGCGTCGGGGTCGGCGGCCGCGGTCGCGTACGCCTTCTGGAACGCCTCGTCGCGCGGGTGGTCGGGGACGCAGGAGGTGAAGTGTGCGCCGTTCGGGGTCTCGACGACGCCGGTCACGGAGTGCCGTTTGACGAGGAGGGTCTGCGGGGCGGCCTTCGCGGTCAACTCGGCGGTGTCCACGAGGCGTTCGCAGGAGACGTAGGCGCTGTCGGCGGCCTCGCAGAACAGGTCGTCGAAGTACGGGTCGGGTCCGAGGTACTGGCCGTTTCCGAACCGGTCGGCGCGGTTCAGGTGGACCAGTGCCGCGTCCATCCGCAGGGCGGGCATCGCGACGAACTCCTCGCCGTCGGCGTACGGCGAAGCGACCGTACGCAGGCCCGGGTTGACCCGCATCACGTCCGAGCCGATACCGGCGCGGACGGGGAGGAAGGGCAGTCGGTTCGCAGCGGCGTGCAGCCCCCACATGAACATCGCCTCGTCGACCTCCATCAATGCGAACGCGCCGCGCTGGCGGGCCGCCCTGAAGTGCGGTTCGAGCGGGATCGAGTCGAGCGTGGTGAAGGCCGCGACCAGCTTGCGGATCTTGCCGGCGGCGGCGAGCAGGCCGACGTCGGGGCCGCCGTACGCCACCACGGTGAGATCGGTGATCTCGGAACGGAGCAGTGCCCGGACCAGCGCCATGGGCTTTCGGCGCGAGCCCCAGCCGCCGATGCCGAGCGTCATCCCGCTGCTGAGCCGGGAGACGACCTCCTGGACGGTCATGGTCTTGTCGGTCCGCCTGCCGGTACCGGCACCGGCGATCTCGGTCATGATCAAGCCTCCTTGCCGAAGGTGTCGCGGACGCGGTCGGCGACACCGCTGAGGTTGGCCTCGAAGGTGAAGCCCTGCTCGAAGCGGTAGCTGCGGCGTACGTCCACCGGGTCGATGCCGTTGATGGCGGCCTTGGCCAGCCGGATCAGATATCCGTCCTTGCGGGCGATCTCGCCCGCCAACTCCAGTGCGGCGTCCCGGAGTTCCTCGCGCGGTACGACCTTCCAGACCGAGCCGTGGGCCTGTAGTTCTGCCGCGGTGGCGGTGCGCGAGGTGTAGTAGAGCGCGCGCATCAGATGGTGCGGCACGAGTCTGGCGAGATGGGTCGCGGCACCGAGCGCTCCCCGGTCCAGCTCGGGCAGGCCGAAGGTCGCGTCGTCGCTCGCCACGATCGCGTCCGCGTTGCCGACGAGACCGATGCCGCCGCCGAGGCAGAAGCCGTTCACCGCGGCGACGACCGGGACCTCGCAGTCGTACACGGCCGAGAACGCCTCGTAGCAGCCCCGGTTGGCACCGATCAGGGCGTCGTGCCCGGTGTCGCGCTGCATCTCCTTGATGTCGACGCCCGCGTTGAACCCGCGCCCGGCTGCGGCCAGCACGACGCACCGGACCTCGGGATCGCGGCCCGCGGCGCGAAGGGCCTCGGCTAGGTCGTACCAGCCCTGTACGGGCAGTGCGTTGACGGGCGGGTAGGCGACCGTGACGAGGCAGATGCCGTTGCCGGGACGTGCGGTGGAGACACCCATGGGCGAATCAGCTACCTTTCCACCAAACATTTGTTAGGTGTGGAAGGTAGCAGCCTGCCCCCGCATCGCCAACAAGGAGATGTCTGATGAGTGCAAGCAGTGACGGACGGGACGGGGGACGGGAGAGGGGAGGTGCCGCAGGGCTGTGCAGCGGGCGCGTGGTGATCGTGACCGGCGCCGGACGTGGCCTCGGCCGGGCCCACGCGCTCGCGTTCGCCGCCGAGGGGGCGAAGGTCGTCGTCAACGATCTGGGGGTCGGCCCCGACGGCGGCGGAGGCTCGGACGGTCCGGCCCGGCGGGTCGTCGACGAGATCGAGGCGGCGGGCGGCGAGGCGGTCGCCCACGGGGGCGACATCGCCACGACGCAGGGGGCGGCGTCGCTGGTCAACGCCGCGCTGGAGACGTTCGGGCGGCTGGACACGCTGGTCAACAACGCCGGATTCCTGCGTGACCGGATGCTGGTGAATCTGGACGAGGACGACTGGGACGCGGTCGTGCGGGTCCATCTGAAGGGCCATTTCCTGCCCCTGAAGCACGCGGCCGCGCACTGGAGGGCGGAGGCGAAGGCGGGGCGTGCGCCGGTCGCCCGGGTGATCAGCACCAGCTCCGGCGCGGGCCTGCTGGGGAGTGTCGGGCAGGGCAACTACTCCGCGGCGAAGGCGGGCATCGTGGGTCTGACGCTCGTCGCCGCCGAGGAGTTGGGGCGGTACGGGATCCAGGTCAACGCGATCGCCCCGGCGGCCCGGACCCGGATGACCGAGCGGACCTTCGCGGAGACGATGGCGGCACCGGGGGAGGGGGAGTTCGACGCGATGGCCCCCGGGAACGTCTCGCCGCTGGTGGTGTGGCTCGGCTCGGCCGCGAGCGACGGGGTGACCGGGAGGGTCTTCGAGACGGAGGCCGGCCGGATCACCGTCATGGAGGGCTGGCGGCCCGGCCCCACCGCGGA
The DNA here is from genome assembly GCF_044742755.1 of Streptomyces sp. NPDC087845. NCBI lineage: Bacteria > Bacillati > Actinomycetota > Actinomycetes > Kitasatosporales > Streptomycetaceae > Streptomyces > Streptomyces sp. NPDC087845. The sequence continues at coordinate 195,829 of NZ_JBIUVC010000007.1, read as the reverse complement.
CCGGGGGGCGCGGTGGACGCCGGCGGAGGCGGGGGAGGCGGCGCGGAAACTGCTGGCGGAAGCGGGGGCGCCGCAGCCGGTGTACGGGGCGGCGCCCGGACCCTCCGGCGGCTGAGGGGGAGCGGGGGCCGGGGCCCGGGGTGCTTCAGGTGCTGCAGTCCAGCACCGTCCGGCACAACCCGCACCGGGCCCGCACCCGGCCGCGCACCGGGACGCGGATGCGCTGGAGGCAGGTGGGGCAGGCGAAGGAGACCCGGAATCCCTGCGGGCCGTTCTCGAAGGCGTACGGGGCGTCGGAGTCCGGGGGTGTTCGCGCGCCCGGGTGGTCCTGGGCGTACCGCCGGTCCTTGGCGTAACGGTGGCGGCCCGCCCAGCCCGCGGCCGTGAGGGGCGGCTGCCGGGTGTCGTGGACGGCCCGTGCGCGGCCCTTCGTGTAGGCCGTGTACGCCTGCGGGCTCGTGAACCACGGTGAGGGGTCCTCGTCGAAGGCGAACGCCCGCTTGGCGAGGACGTATCCGAACTCCTCCGGGGTGAGGTAGCCGAGTTTCTGGCTGGAGACGGCGTCCTCGCGGAAGGCGTCCAGCAGCAGCCAGCCCGCGCCCAGGTAGGTCGTCGCGGTGTCGGTGAGGATCTCGTTGTCGCGCGTGCCGGGGAACTCCAGGCCGAGGCGGTGCAGCAGCACATGCATGACCTCGTGCGAGAGCGCGGCGCCGATGTCCCTGCGGTGGGTGCGGAAGCGGTCGTTGAGTTCGATGAAGTACTCGGGCCCCGCGGCGAGTTCGACACCGGCGGCGTGCTCCATCGTCCGGAAGCCGACGATCATCCGGGCCTCCGGCAGACGCAGGTGCTGGACCACGGCCCGCGCCACCCGCTGGGCGCCGAGATGCAGATCGTCCTGGTCGGAGAAGGCGGCGTCGGCGGGGGCGAGGCTCGTGGCGTAACCGCGGACACCCTCGTACGACAGTCTCCGGTACAGGGCCGTGATCGCGGACCGGACGGTGTCGAGGTGGGGGAAGCCGTGGACCACCGGACCGCCGCCCCGGCCATTGCCCTGGCCGCTGCCCCGGCTGTTCCCCCGGTCGCGGTCCTGGCCGCTGCCCCGGCTGTTCCCCCGACTGCTCTCCGTCACGTCCCCACCCCCATCCGCGACGCTCGACCGGGCCTCCACTGTAGCCGGAGCGCTCCGGATGATCTTGGCCGAAAAGTGAATCTTGTGGGGGCGGTGATCATTTCCCGATAATCCGAATCGTGCCTTTGTCGGGAGCATGACCATCGGGGCTGTTCCGCCCGTGGCCGGGCCCCGGGCGAAGGCGCGTGCACCCCCACAGGAACCCCCCACGAAAGAAGGCAGTCCGTTGAAGCAGCTTCTGCGCGCAGTGAAGAGATGCTCCGTCATAGCCGCCGTGGTCCTCGCGGCCGTCAGCCTTCAGCCCGCCGGAGCCTCCGCGGCCCCCACCCCGGTCGTCGGCGGAACCCGCGCCGCCCAGGGCGAATTCCCGTTCATGGTCCGGCTGTCGATGGGCTGCGGCGGCGCCCTCTACGCCAAGGACATCGTCCTCACCGCCGCGCACTGCGTGGACGGCTCGGGCAACAACACCTCCATCACGGCCACCGGGGGCGTTGTCGACCTGCAGTCCTCCAGCGCGGTCAAGGTCAAGTCCACCAAGGTCCTCCAGGCCCCCGGCTACACGGGCCAGGGCAAGGACTGGGCGCTGATCAAGCTCGCCAAGCCCATCGCCCAGCCGACCCTGAAGATCGCCACCACCACCGCGTACAACAACGGCGACTTCACCATCGCCGGCTGGGGCGCGGCCACCGAGGGCGGCCCCCAGCAGCGCTACCTGCTCAAGGCCACCGTGCCGTTCGTCTCCGACGCCGACTGCCAGGCCGCGTACGGCAGCGATCTCGTCCCCGGTGACGAGATCTGCGCCGGGCTGATCGACACGGGCGGCGTGGACACCTGCCAGGGCGACTCCGGCGGTCCCATGTTCCGCAAGGACAACGCCGGAGCCTGGATCCAGGTGGGCATCGTCAGCTGGGGCCAGGGCTGCGCCGAGCCCGGCTACCCGGGTGTGTACAGCGAGGTGTCGACGTTCGCCGCCGACATCGCCTCCGCGGCCGCGACGCTCTGACCCCGGTCCTGATTCCGGCCGCCGTCCCCGCCGCGGCCGGCATCTGACTCACACCTGAACATCCCCGGGGGTGCCCGTCCGGACGGGCACCCCCGGGCCCAGCTCCACACAGGGCGCGCCCGCGTCCTCCAGTTCCAGCACCCACACCTCGTTGGCACCCTCCCGCAGCACCGGCCCCGGCACGTACAGCGTCCGCTGCGGACCCGCCGACCAGTAGCGCCCCAGGCAGAAACCGTTCACCCACACGAACCCGCGCGTCCAGCCCGGCAGTTCGAGCCCCGCGTGTCCGGTGCCGTCCACCCCCGCGATGTCGAAGGCGCCCCGGAACAGCCCCGTGCGCCCGGCCCCGTCGACGCTCCCGAAGGCCACCGCGGCCAGCGCGTCCGGCTCCTCGAACGCCTCCAGCCGCAGCGCACGGGCCCGTACACCGTGCAGGAACTGCCGCTCGTGCAGCACCCCGCCCGTGATCCCCTTGGGCTCACCGAGCCGCGGCCCGTAGTTGACACGGCCCAGCGACTCCACCCACAGCTCGACCTCCGCGGGCCCGGCCACCGGCTCGTCCAGAGTGCCGTTCTCGTCGCTCAGCACACCCTCGCGGACACCGTTCACATACACCACGGCCCGGTCCCGGAGCCCCGTCACACCCAGGGTGTACGGACGGCGCGGGCCAGGGACATCGACCCGGTAGCGCACCAGGCCCCGGTCGACACCCAGCTCCTCGAAGGTCGGCGGAACGCCGCACGGCGCCGGTTCCTCATCGCCCAGCGCCTCCAGGACGGCGCTCAGCGTCGCATGGCCCGTCAGCTCCACCCGTACCGCAGCAGCCAGGCCGGTGGGCTCGGGCGGCAGCTCCGGAAGCGGCCCGTCCGCGTACGCGGCGAGCACCGCGCGGAACTGCCGGAACTTCTCCGTGGGACGGCCGTACTCGTCGATCGGCGCGTCGTAGTCGTACGAGGTCACCGTCGGCAGGAAGTCCTGGTCCTGGAGCGGACCGGACCGGTTGGCCCCCGCCCATCCGGCGAAGTTCGTGCCCCCGTGCGCCATGTAGATGTTCACCGAGGCCCCGCACTCCAGGATCTCCCGCAGCGCGTCGGCGGCCTGCCCGGGATCACGCACGACCGGCTCGGCCCCCCAGTGCTCGAACCACCCGCACCAGAACTCCATGCACATCAGCGGTCCCCTCGGCTGATGGCGGCGCAGCACCTCGAACGCCTCCCGCGCACCCGAGCCGAAGTTCGCCGTGGCGAGCAGCCCCGGCACGGAGCCGCCCGTGAGCATGTGGTCCTCCGGTCCGTCGGAGGTGAACAGCGGCACGGTCACCCCGTGCTCCCGGAGCATCCCGGCCACCCGCCGGAGGTAGACCTGATCGGTGCCGTAGCTCCCGTACTCGTTCTCCGCCTGAACCATGATCACCGGACCGCCGCGCCCGATCTGCCGCTGCACCACCTGCGGCAGCAGCACCGCGAACCACCGCTCCACGGCGCCCAGGTACTCCTCGTCACGGGTCCGCGCCCGCCGTCCGAACCGCCCCGTCACCCAGGCCGGCAGACCGCCGTTCTCCCACTCGGCGCAGATGTACGGACCCGGGCGGACGATCGCCCACAGCCCGGCCCGCTGCGCCGCGTCCAGGAAGCGGCCCAGCGCCGTCACGTCCCGGAACCGGCCGGGCCGCGGCTCATGGAGATTCCACGGCACATACGTCTCGACGCAGTTGAGGCCCATGGCGCGCAGCATCGACAGCCGGTGGTCCCACTGCGCCTCATGGACCCGGAAATAGTGCAGGGCCCCCGACAGCAGCCGTACGGGCTTCCCGTCGAGCCGGAAGTGGTCGTCCCCCACGGTGAAGTCAGCCATCGTGCTCGTACTCTCCTGTGCGCGCGGTCCCCCGGAGCCGCGCGCACCCGGAGTCGCACGACGGCACGCACCACGGAGCGGGCGAACCCGGGAGGAATGTTGCAACCAACCCTCGCCCCCTGGCGTGCCGCCGGTCCATGGACAAAGATCACTGCTGTTTGGACACAATTGTTCGGACCAGCGCAAAGAAAGCGAAAGGGGAGGAGGAAAGGCCGATGTACCACACCTGGATGCGCTTCTTCACTCCCAGCCCGCTCCACCACCGGCTGGGCCTCGTCTGCCTGGGCGTGGGCCTGCAGCACGGCGCTCTGCCGACGGTCGGCCCGCGCACCCTGGACCACCACGTCGCCGTCGTCGTCAACTCCGGCAGCGGCTGGTTCAGCGGCTCAGACGGCCGCCGCGTACCCGTCGTCGCGCCCAGCCTCATCTGGCTGACCCCCGGCACCCCGCACCACTACGGCGCCGATCCGGGCACCGGCTGGGACGAGAGCTTCGTCGACTTCACCGGCCCCGCCACCGCCACATACACCGAACTCGGCTACATCGAGCCCGACCGCCCGCTCGTCCCGCTCGCCGACACGGCGGGCCCCCGCGCCGCGGTGGGCCGGATGGTCCGGGCGGCCAGGCGCGGCAACCCGCTGCTGGAGGTGGAGACCGGCGCCGCCGTCCACGAACTCCTCGTCGCCCTGCGCCGGGCCCGCGCCGATGTCAGCCCCGACGGCGACCCCGTCCTCCAGGCCCTCGCCCGCGACGCCTTCCAGTCACTGTCCGTCGCCGAGCACGCCGCACGGCACGGCATGACACCCGCCGAGCTGCGCACGGCGGTACGCCGGGGCGCGGGCTGCAGCCCCAAGGACTACCTCCTCGGCATCCGGCTCGGCCACGCCAAGGACCTCCTCGCCGCCACGGACCTGCCGGTCGCCGCCGTCGCCCGGCGCGTGGGGTACGACGACCCGGCGTACTTCTCCCGCCTCTTCGCCCGCCGGGTCGGCGCGGCCCCGGTCCGCTTCCGCGAACAGCAGGGCCGCAACGTGCCGGGCGGCTGGAGCGACCAGGTCCCGGATCCGGACCACCCACCCACGATCGCCCCCCAGGGCCCGGCCCTCTGAGCCGGGCCGGGCTCACGCCCTCCCGCGCGACAGAGCCCGTTCCCCCTCGTGGGGGAGGCCGTAAGCTCGCTGACCATGACCACGAGGGACATCGACGAGTCCGTGCGCGCGGAACTGAACCGGCTGCGCGAGAGCATCGACAACATTGACGCCGCTGTTGTCCATATGCTCGCCGAGCGCTTCAAGTGCACCCAGCAGGTCGGCCACCTCAAGGCCGCCCACCGGCTGCCCCCGGCCGACCAGGCCCGAGAGAGCAGGCAGATCGCCCGGCTGAGGCAACTGGCGGAGAGCGCGCATCTGGATCCGGCCTTCGCGGAGAAGCTGCTGAACTTCATCGTGGCGGAGGTCATCCGCCATCACGAGCGGATCGCGGAGGAGTCGGCGACGAACGGGCAGACGTCGTGAGCGCCGTGGGGGCGGCTCCGGGGAATCACCCCTGCCGACCTCGGTCGCCGCGGACGACGCGGCCCCGCGGGGTCGGCCGGTGGTCCCTCATCACCGGCTGATCAGCGAGGTGCGCGCAGGCCCGTGATCATCATGTGGATCAGCAGGTCGTAGCTCTCGTCCAGTTTCTCCGGCAGTCCGAAGGCGCCCTCGGTCTCCAGAACCGCGAAGCCGTGGACGGCCGCTCGCAGGCAGCGGGCCGCGTGAATCGCCGCGGAGTCGGCCATTCCATAGGCGCGGAAGGTGGCGAGCATGATGTTGATCAGTCGCGCCCCGGCCTCGGCCGTGTGCGGCTCGGGTGTCTGGACGAGTGCCGAGTAGCGGTGCGGGTGGTGCAGCGCGTAGCGCCGCCAGGCCACCATGAGCGCGCGGATCGCCTCGTCGGCGGAGCGCCCCAGCACGGCCTCGCCGACCTGGTCCGCGATCTCGTTCATGATGCGCGCCGACATCAGGTCGCGCAGTTCGGCCAGGTTGCGCACGTGCTTGTAGAGGGACGGGGTGGCGACGCCCGCCCGGTCGGCCACCGCCGACAGGGTCAGCGCGGCGGGGCCCTTCTCGTCGATGGCCAGCAGCGCGACATCGACGACGGCATCCGTGGTGAGCGCCGCCCTAGCCACGCGCGCCCACCTTGAGGAAGGCCAGGACGGCCGAGGCGACCTCGTCCGGGAACTGGACGTGCGCGTAGTGACCGGCTCCCTCGATCAGCACGAGCCGGCCGAGCCCTGCGGGCATCTCGGCCACGATGCCCTCGCCCTCGGCTCCGGGGTCGGCCCAGTCGGGGTCGAGCGTGCCCTCGATGACCAGAGCGGGGCACCGGATGGCGCCGAGACACGCACCGGCGTCCGTGGGCGCGGACATGCCCATCCTGCTGACGACGGCCATCCGGCCCGGCCTGCGCAGGTCGGTCTCCAGGGCGGCGACATGGTCGGCGTATCCAGTGGGCTTGACGCCCGGGTAGGCGTGGTCGAGGTAACGCTTCCACAACCCGACGCTGCGCAGCAGGCCGGCGCCCATCAGCAGGGTCATGCCTTTGCGGTAGCGGGCGTGGGACAGCAGGGAGCGCGGGCTGATCTTCTGCGCGCGGGTGAACGGGCTGATCTCCACGACCGCGCTGACCAGTTCGGGCTCCTGGGCCGCCGCGATGGTGGCAGCGCCGCCGGCGAAGGAGTGGCCCACGATCACGGCGGGGCCGCCCAGGTGCCGGATCACGGCGAGGAGGTCGGCCGCCGCGTCGGTGCGGGTGTAGGACGCCCAGCCGGTGCTGGACTCACCGTGGCCGCGCTGGTCCACGCAGGCGACCCGCCATCCGGCCGCCACGAACCGGGCGGCCGTGTCCCGGTAGGCCGCTCTGTTGTCGCCCATGCCGTGGGCGAGCACGATCAGCGGGCCCACGCCGGTCACGTCGTACGCCAGCTGCCCGCCGTCGATCGTCAGGAATTCGGTCATGTCCACCCTCCGGGCTAATGCTTGTAGCCCTTAAGCTAATGGCATTAGCCGCTCGCGTCAACCGGCACTCCGGGGCGTGCACGCCGCCCCCTCGCCGGCGCAGAGGAGGCCACCGCCGCCGCGCGCGCCACCGGGGACGCCACCCGACGCCTCCGCGCCGGCTGCTCCATCGCGTCGCCGACCTCGTCGAACCCGACGCCGACCGGCTCTGCGCACTCCGGACCGCCGACACCGGCAAGTGCCGTACCGAGACCCGCACCCTCGTAGTCGGTGCGTCCCCAACCTTCCCGCTGCACCGCCGCCGCGCCGGAGACCGCCGAGGACGCGATCAGCCCGTCCCACGGCCCGTACACCGCCAAGAGCGTCCGACACCCCGAACCGGTACCGCCCGGAACCCCGAACGGACTCCGCGGGGCCCCGTCCGACGCCGATCAGCCGTTGGCAGAACCCGCCTGCGCCCGGCCCGCCCCGTACGGCAGCATGGACACATGTCCGTACTGACGCGCGACGAAGCGCAGACCCGAGCCCAGTTCCTCGACGTACACCGGTACACGATCGACCTCGATCTGACCGGAGGGGAGGAGACCTTCGACTCCCGCACCGTCATCCAGTTCACCGCCACCGCGGCCGGGGACACGTTCGTCGAGCTCAAGCCGGCCACCCTGCGCTCGATCAGCCTCGACGGACAGCCCCTCGACCCCGCCCACCTCGTCGAGAACCGCTTCCCGCTCACCGCACTCACCGCCGGCGCGCACGAGATCCGCATCGACGCCGCCATGCGCTACTCCCGCACCGGCGAAGGCATGCACCGCTTCACCGACCCGACCGACGGCGAGACGTACGTCTACACCCAGCTGTTCATGGAGGACGTCCAGCGCGTCTTCGCCGCCTTCGACCAGCCCGACCTCAAGTCCGTCTTCGAACTCGCCATCACCGCCCCCGACGGCTGGACCGTCCTCGGCAACGGCATCGCCGAGCACCGCGGCGACGGCCGCTGGACCCTGGCCGCCACCCCGCTGATCTCCACCTACCTCGTCGCCGTCGCCGCAGGCCCCTGGCACTCCGTGACCACCGAGCACGCCGGACTGCCCTTCGGCATCCACTGCCGCCGCTCGCTCGCCCCGTACCTCGACGCCGACGCCGACGAGATCCTCGACATCACCCGCGCCTGCTTCGACCGCTTCCACGAGAAGTTCGACGAGCCCTACCCCTTCGACTCCTACGACCAGGCCTTCGTACCGGAGTTCAACGCCGGCGCCATGGAGAACCCCGGACTCGTCACCTTCCGCGACGAATTCGTCTACCGCTCCGCCGTCACCGACACCGAACGCCAGACCCGAGGCATGGTCATCGCCCACGAGATGGCCCACATGTGGTTCGGCGACCTCGTCACCCTCGCCTGGTGGGACGACATCTGGCTCAACGAGTCCTTCGCCGAGTACATGGGCTACCAGACCCTCGCCGAGGCCACCCGCTTCACCGACACCTGGGTCGACTTCGGCGTCGCCCGCAAGGGCTGGGGATACGACGCCGACCAGCGCCCCTCCACCCACCCCGTCGCCCCCGACCCCGCCGCCGTCCCCGACACCGCGTCCGCGATGCTCAACTTCGACGGCATCTCCTACGCCAAGGGCGCATCCGCCCTGCGCCAACTCGTCGCCTGGCTCGGCGAGAAGGACTTCCTCGCCGGCATCAACGCCCACTTCGCCCGCCACAAGTTCGCCAACGCCACCCTCGCCGACTTCATCGACAACCTCGCCTCGGCCACCGACCGCGACGTCCACGCCTGGGCCGACTCCTGGCTGCGCACCACCGGAGTCGACACCCTCACCCCCCACGCCGAGGAATCCGACGGCACGTGGTCCCTCACCGTCGACCACGACGGCAGCCGCCCCCACCGCATCGCCGTCGGCGCCTACGACCACGCCCCCGACACCCACTCCGGCCCCGGCCGACTCGTCCTGCGCGACCGGTTCGAGATCGACGTCCCCCAGAACGGCACGGCCAAGGCCCTCCCCGGCCGCCGCCCCGCCCTCGTCGTCCTCAACGACGGCGACCTCAGCTACGCCAAGGTCCGCCTCGACAGCACATCCTGGGACACCGCCGTACGCGACCTGTCCGGCATCCCCGACGCACTGACCCGCGCCGTCGTCTGGAACACCGCCCGCGACATGGTCCGCGACGGCGAACTGGCCCCCACCACCTACCTCGAAGCAGCCCGCGCACACCTCCCGCACGAGACCGACCTCGCCCTCGTCCAAGGCGTACTCGCCTTCGCCGACACCCACATCGCCGGCCGCTACCTCACCCCCGAGAACCGCCCCGCCGCCCTCGCCACCCTCACCGCCCTGTGCCGCGACCTCATCCGCCGCACCGAGGACGGCCACAACCCCGGCCTGCGCCTCATCGCCGTACGCCACCTCATCGAAGCCGCCACCCAGCCCGACACCATCCAGGACTGGCTCACCAACGGCACCGTCCCCGGCGGACCCGAACTCGACCCCGAACTGCGCTGGCGCATCCTCACCCGCCTCTCCGTCCTCGGCGCCACCGACGAGACCACCATCGCCGCCGAACTCGAACAGGACCCCAGCGCCACCGGACAGGAAGGCGCCGCCCGCTGCCGCGCCGCCCTCCCCACCCCCCAGGCCAAGGCCGCCGCCTGGGACGCCCTGTTCAACGACGACACCCTCTCCAACTACCTCTTCACCGCCACCGCCCAGGGCTTCTGGCAGCCCGAACAGGCCGACCTCGTACGGGACTACGTGCCCCGCTACTACCCCGAAGCGACCCGGCTCGCCGGCCGCCGCGGCCCCGCCATCGCCGAAGCCGCCGGCCGCTACGCCTTCCCCGGACACGCCGTCGACGCGGAAAACCTCCACCTCGGCGAACAGGCCCTGAACGAAAAGGACCTCATCCCGGCCCTGCGCCGCAAGCTCATCGACCAGGTCGACGACCTGCGCCGCGCGCTCGCCGTACGCAACGCCCACTGACCCCACCGACCCCACGGGGCCCGCACCACCCGTGCCCGCCTTGAGGCCCGCACTACGACCTCAAGGCCCGCACCACCCGTGCCCGCCTCAAGGCCCGCACCACCCGTGCCCGGCGCCACCCCACCACACAGGGAGGCGCCGGGCACACCCATGTCCGACGCCACACCCATACCACCAGAACCCCCCACAACGACCCCCCGCCCCATCCACATCCCCCTTTCGAGTTCAGATCACCGAGCTCTGCAACCGCGCCCACGAAAACCCGGACAAGCTGGCACGTCCACCCATGCCCACCGCGCGCACCCGAAGGGCCCCGCCACCATGTCCACCCCACCCCTCGCCGGATCGACCACCGGCCCCACCGCCCTGCGCCCCCTCATCGACACCGTCCTCACCGCACTCCACGACGGCGCCCGCCGACGCAACGGCCCCCTCCCCGCCGGCGGACCCGACGCCGTCACCCCTCGGATGCGCACCACCACCCACCCTGTCATCCCCGACCACGGCACCGACCCCCACGACGCCCTGCGCACCCTCGTCGGCGCCCTCGCCGAAGGCGCCGCAGACCCCGCGCACCCACTCTGCGCAGCCCACCTCCACACCCCGCCCCTCGCCCTCGCCACCGCCGCAGACCTCGCCGCCTCCGCACTCAACCCCTCCATGGACTCCTGGGACCAAGCCCCGGCAGCCTCCGCCCTCGAAGCCGACATCACCACCGCCCTCGCCGCCGAGATCTACCCCCACCAACCCTCACCCGACGCACTCGTCACCACCGGCGGCACCGAAGCCAACCAACTCGCCCTCCTCCTCGCCCGCGAACGCAACGGCCCCGTACAGACCATCTGCGCCGCCAACGCCCACCACAGCATCACCCGCGCCGCCTGGCTCCTCGGACTCCCCGAACCCGTCGTCATCCCCGCCCCCGCAGGCACCATGGACCTCGCCGCACTCGACGAAGCACTCACCGAACTCCACCGCCCCCTGCTCGTCACCGCCACCGCCGGCACCACCGACACCGGCCAGATCGACCCCCTCACCGACATCGCCGACCTCTGCACCACCCACGGCGCCGAACTCCACATCGACGCCGCCTACGGCGGACCCCTCCTCTTCAGCCCCACCCACCAGGGCAAGGTCCACGGCCTCGACCGCGCCCACAGCGTCACCCTCGACCTGCACAAACTCGGCTGGCAACCCGCGTCCGCAGGCATCCTCGCCGTCCCCCACCGCGCCCACCTCGACGCACTCCACCACCGCGCCTCCTACCTCAACGCCGACGACGACACCGAAGCCGGCCTCCCTGACCTCCTCGGCCGCTCCCTGCGCACCACACGCCGCCCCGACGCCCTCAAGATCGCCGTCACCCTCAAGGCCCTCGGCCGCACCGGACTCGCCGACCTCATCGACCGCACCATCGCCACCGCCCACCACCTCGCCGACCTCATCACCAAAACCCCCACCCTCGACCTCTACGACCGCCCCACCATCAGCACCGTCCTCTTCCGCCCCACCAACGCCGACGACCACACCGTCGCCACCATCCGCCGCACCCTCCTCACCCGCGGCCACGCCGTACTCGGCCGCGCCCACACCCACGACCGCCTCTGGCTCAAAGCCACCCTCCTCAACCCCCACACCACCCCCGACGACCTCCGCACACTCCTCGACCTCGTCGACCACCTCGCCCACGACCTCGCGGAAGGCAACACCCTCCGATGACCGACCTGCCCACCCCCGAGACCGACCGACCACTCGACCTCGTCGGCATCGGCATCGGCCCCTTCAACCTCTCCCTCGCCGCCCTCGCCCACGGCATCCCCGGCACCCCCCACCCCCTCGCCACCACCTTCTACGAACAACGCCCCGCCTTCCACTGGCACCCCGGCCTCCTCATCGACGGAGCCAGCCTCCAAGTCCCCTTCCTCGCCGACCTCGTCACCCTCGCCGACCCCGCAAGCCCCTGGACCTTCCTCAACCACCTCCGCAGCCGCGACCGGCTCTTCCCCTTCTACTTCGCCGAACGCTTCCACATCCAACGCGCCGAATACGACGCCTACTGCCGCTGGGTCAGCGACCACCTCCCCGACCTGCACTTCAGCCACCAGGTCGACGCCGTCCGCTGGAACAACGAACGACACCTCTTCGAAGTCGACTTCACCCAACTCGGCACCCACGGCGAAGCCGAAGCACTCGGCCGCGCCCACACCCGCCACATCGTCCTCGGAATCGGCACCGAACCCCACATCCCCGACCCCCTCAAACCCCTCGCCGAAGCCGAAGCCGTACCCGTCATCCACTCCGCCGACTACCTCCACCACCGCGAAAAGCTCCTCGACGCCACACACATCACGGTCATCGGATCCGGACAGTCCGGCGCCGAGATCTACCTCGACCTCCTCCGCGCCCGCCCCACAGGCCGCGAAAAACTCCACTGGCTCGCCCGCACCCAGGCCTTCGCCCCCATGGAGTACTCCAAACTCGGCCTGGAACACTTCACCCCCGACTACAGCCGCTACTTCCACGCCCTCCCCGAATCCGTACGCGACGAACTCGTCCCCCACCAATGGCAGCTCCACAAAGGCATCGACGCCGACACCATCGCCGCCATCCACGACGAGCTCTACCGCCGCACCCTCCACGGCGGCTGGCCCGACACCACCCTCACCCCCGGCGTCTGCGTACGCACCGCAGGACGCATCGCCAACACCCGCATCGAACTCCACCTCGAACACACCCAGCAGAACACCCGCTCCCGCCTGACCACCGACGCCGTCGTCCTCGCCACCGGCTACCGCGAACGCTCCCTCGACCGCATCCTCACCGGCCTCGACCCCTACATGTGCCGCGACGCCTCCGCACGCCCCCGCATCGACGACCGGTTCCGCCTCGTCCTCGACCCCACCGTCACCGGCAACGTCTACGTACAGAACGCCGAACGCCACACCCACGGCGTCGGCGCCCCCGACCTCGGACTCGCCGCCTGGCGCAGCGCCACCATCCTCAACGACCTCACCGGCACCAACCCCTACCCCCTCCCCGAACGCACCGCCTTCACCACCTTCGGCCTCACCCCCCGCACCCCACCCGCCCCCACCCGCAGCCCCGACCTCATCCCCCTCGTCCAGGGCAACTGACCCCAGAACACACCGACAGAAAGCGGCCGCCCCCTCCGAAAAGAGAGGACGGCCGCCCACCCACACCCGCACACCCCGGCAACAACCGCCTAGAACACCGGCGTGCCGTCCCGCGTCAGCCGCCAGTCCACCGAAGCGAACTGCGCACCGTCCACCGAACCCTTCGCCTGCACCCAGGAAATGATCGTGTTACGGATCTCCTCCGAGTTCGCCCACAACTGCTTGGCACCCGCCACATGCGGGAAATTGCCACCACCGCTCGCCCGATAGTTGTTCACCGCCAGCACGAACCGCGCAGCCGGATCGATCGGCTTGCCCTCGAACGCCAGATTCACGATCCGCGCACCATTCGGCTTCGCGATGTCGATGTCATACGTCAGACCCGACACCGCGTCATAGTTGTAGTCCGGAGTGTTGTCCGCGTTCGTCAGCTTCGCCGTGTCCACCGGAGCACCCGCCGCGGTCTGCACGTAATACCGCGCCGAGAACTCCAGATAGTCCTTGATCTGCGCACCCGTCAGCAACCGAGCCTCAAGCGTGTTCTCGAACGGATACAGCCCCGCCGCATCCTTGATCGTCACCTTCCCGGCCGGAATCTGCGCCGTACGCGAGAAACAGGACGCCTGCGAGAGCACAGGAAGCGCCGCGTACTCACCACCCGCCAGCGCCGCCTTCACCGTCTCCGCCTGGACGACATTGATCAGATCGATGATCGGCTCGTCCTTCCAGGCCGCCTCCGCCGTCGTCATCGCCGCCGTCGACGTGCCGATGACCTGGTTGACGTACGCCACGACCTTCCTGTGCTCGTCCACCAGCAGCTTCGTGATCTTCGGGTCCTCGTCCACCGTGTTGGAGTTCAACACCTGCGAACCCGCCTTCTCCACCACCCAGCGACCCTTCTCCCACACCAGGTCGAAGTCGAACAGCGTCAACCGCTGCCCCCACTTCAACGGCTCGGAGAGCACCACCTTCTTACCGGTCTGCTTGTTCTCCACGAAGTACTCGGGAATCTCCAGATGCGCGTGCCCCACCAGGATCGCGTCAATACCCGGAACCTGCTCGGCCACCAGACCGGCCGCGTTCTCGACATACGGGATCTGATCACCGTACGACGACGTACCACTGTTGCCCGAGTGCGCCGAAACGATCACGACATCGGCACCCATGGAACGCAACCGCGGCACGAACTTCGCCGCCTGCTCCTCCAGCCCCGGAAACACCATCTTCCCACTGACGTTCGCCTTGTCCCAGATCGCGATGCCCGGGTTCGTCAGACCCAGAATCGCCACCTTCACATCCCGACCGTGCGGGGTACGCATCCTCTTGATGACATACGGCGCGAACGCCGGCCGCAGCGTCTTCGCGTCCAGCGCGTTCGCACCCAGCAGCGGGAAGTGGCACTGCTCCTCGAACTTCCGCAGCACGGGGATGCCATAGTTGAACTCGTGGTTGCCGAGCGCCGCGGCGTCGTAACCGATCGCGTTCATCGCCTGCGCCATCGGATGCACCGGGCCACGCTTCGCCGTGATCGGATCGATCTTCGCGTAGTAGTACGACAACTGGGTGCCCTGGATCGTGTCACCCGCATCGATCATCAGGGTGTTGTGGCGGCCCTTCTCGCGGCGCACCTGGTCCACCAGGGTCGAGATCTTCGCCAGACCGACATCGTTGTGGGCCTTGTCGTCGAACTCGCTGTCGGTGAAGTAGTCCCAGTTGAAGACGTTCCCGTGCAGATCGGTAGTACCCATCACGGTGAACGAGTACCGCTTCGGCGGACGCCCGTGACCATGCCCATGGCCACCACCGTGGGCGGCGGCAGGAACGGCGGAGCCACCCGCGATCGCCACACCGGCACCGGCGGCCGCCGATGTGCCCAGGAACGTCCTACGGTTCAGCGGCATTTCGTCTCCCACATCTCAGTTCTCATACAGCTCAGTACTCGTACAGCTCGGTTCTCGTACGGCCCCGTACTCGAACAGCCCGGTTCCCGTACGGCTCAGCCCTCGCACAGCTCAGCTCCCGCCGTACACAACGCGCGTAGATAATGACCCAGGAGCCACACCCCGCAACACCCCCTGCGGGTTTCGATCTGATGACCACCCGCTGTCGCACCCGGATGCGACAGTGGACGCATGACCGACACCCCGCCGCCCTACGGCACCCCCGACCACCCCCGCGTCGCCGTCCGGGGCGAAGCCCGCCTCGAAGTCGACCCCGAAACCGCCACCATCGCCATCACCATCAGCGCCCGCGGAAGAGACCGCCGCGCCGCCCTCGAAGACCTCACCCGACGCAACAACCACGTCCTCGAACTCGCCCGAACCTACGGACAAGCGGTCGAAAAACTCGAAACCGGCGCATTCTCCATCACTCCCGAACTCACCCAACGCGGCCGCGACGAAAAAATCCGCGCCTACCACGGCCGCGTCCACGTCACCGCCGTCCTCAACGACTTCACCGCACTCGGCGAATTCACCACCCGCACCGCCGACCTCGACATGACACGCGTCAACGGCCCCTGGTGGTCCCTGCGCCCCGACTCTCCCGCCCACGCGAACGCCCGCCGCCACGCCGTACGCGAAGCCGTCCAGCGAGCCCGCGAATACGCCGACGCCCTCGGCGCCCACCTCACCGCCCTGGTAGAACTCGCCGACCTCGGCGCGGAGAACGCCCCCCTCGCCGCCCCCATGCCCGTCGCCCCCGGCGGCATCCACAGCCGCGCCGCCTACGGAGGAGCGGCAGCCGAACCCGCCCCCGCCCTCGACCTCGAACCACAACGCCAGACCGTCTACGCACAGGTGAACGCCCGCTTCACCATGTCACCGCCAAAACTATAAAGAGAATGCTCATCCGAGCACCCCGGTGCACAATTCAACACTTGTCAACAACCCTTCATTCAAAGGTTGTTGAGCAGTCATGTACGGCCAACTAACTACCCGTAGGTAAGGCTTAGGCTCGAACCATGCGCCGAGCAAAAATCGTTTGCACCCTGGGCCCCGCCACCGACTCATACGACCAGATCAAGGCACTGGTCGAAGCGGGAATGGACATCGCCCGCCTCAACCTCAGCCACGGCACCTACGCCGAACACGAAGAGCGGTACCACCGCGTACGCAAGGCCTCCGACGAGAGCGGCCGCAGCGTCGGCATCCTCGCCGACCTTCAAGGCCCGAAGATCCGCCTCGGACGCTTCCGCGAAGGCCCCGTACTCCTTGAACGCGGCGACACCTTCACCATCACCGTCGAACCCGTGGAAGGCGACCGCCACACCTGCGGCACCACCTACGACGGCCTGGCCACCGACGTCACCGCAGGCGAACGCATCCTCGTCGACGACGGCCGCGTCACCCTCGAAGTCACCGAGGTGGACGGCCCCCGCGTCCGCACCACCGTCATCGAGGGAGGCATGGTCTCCGACCACAAGGGCCTCAACCTCCCCGGCGTCGCCGTCTCCGTCCCCGCGCTCTCCGAAAAGGACATCGAAGACCTCCGCTGGGCCCTGCGCACCGGCGCCGACATCATCGCCCTCTCCTTCGTCCGCAGCGGACGCGACATCGAGGACGTCCACCGCATCATGGACGAAGAGGGCCGCCGCCTCCCCGTCATCGCCAAGGTGGAGAAGCCCCAGGCGGTCGAGAACATCGACGGCATCGTCGCCGCCTTCGACGGCATCATGGTCGCCCGCGGCGACCTCGGCGTCGAAATGCCCCTGGAACAGGTGCCGATCGTCCAGAAGCGCGCGATCAAACTCGCCAAGCGCAACGCCAAGCCGGTCATCGTCGCCACCCAGATGCTCGACTCGATGATCGACAACTCCCGCCCCACCCGCGCCGAGGCCTCCGACGTCGCCAACGCGGTCATCGACGGTACGGACGCGGTGATGCTCTCCGGCGAGACCAGCGTGGGCAAGTACCCCGTCGAGACGGTCCGCACGATGTCCCGCATCGTCGAGGCCGCCGAGGAGGACATCCTCGACAAGGGCCTCCCGCCCCTGACCGACCGCAACAAGCCCCGTACCCAGGGCGGCGCGGTGGCCCGCGCGGCGGCCGAGATGGGCGACTTCCTGGGCGCCAAGTTCCTGGTCGCCTTCACCCAGAGCGGCGACACGGTCCGGCGCCTCTCCCGCTACCGCTCGCCCATTCCGCTCCTGGCCTTCACCCCGGACCCGGCCACCCGATCCCAGCTGAACCTGACCTGGGGCGTCGAGACCTTCCTCGGCCCGCACGTGGAATCGACGGACGCGATGGTGGCCCAGGTCGACGAGGAGCTGCTGAAGATCGGCCGTTGCGAGAAGGGCGACGTCGTGGTCATCACGGCCGGCTCCCCGCCGGGGGTTCCGGGATCGACGAACCTGGTCCGGGTGCACCGCATCGGCGAGGACGACAGCCCGAAGTAGGGCCTCTCAGTATTTCGGCCCGACGTGAGCATCCATGAGTGCGACGGATGCCCGTCGGGCGACGGAGATGTTGAACGGATCGCTGCCGCGAGCGAGGGTCGTCCACTGGACTCCGACCTTGTCGAGGGCGTCGGAGAAGAGCTTGCGGATGTCGTCGGACTTGTTGGTAAAGAAGTAGCGCGGGTACTCATAGCGCTTCCGTTTCCCGCCGACGAGGCGGGTGGTTCAGTTAATGATGCGGCATCCGTCGGAGTGGATCAGGCCGCGGATGAACTCCCACGGGTGTGCGTCCACGATCTCCTGTTGCCAGGCCTCGAGGGTGATCTGGCGCTCGTGCTTTCTACCGGGGCCGTGCTGGGGGAAAAGGCACCAAAGGTGCTTCGAGTACATCTTGACCTGGTGGCATCCCTTGCTGCGGACCCTGCATACGGAATTCCCGGGGAAGATGGCGCGCATGGCGCTCTCGCACAGGTCCATAAGGCCAGGCCATGAATCTGCGCACGCGACGGACAGGCTGGGCGTGTGCATGGCCCTGTTCTGGACTATGTGCCCATCTCCGAGATAGAGGCCGAGAAGGTAGGCGTACGCCGAGCGGTCCAACTCTCCTTCGCATCGAGGGCAGAAGGAACGGTGGGCTCCCGGGCACTCGCCACGTTTGGCGCGGTCCATGTGCTTCCAGTAGCTGATGGTGCCCGTCGGCACATTCAGCTTCCGCGCCACGTCCGCGTTCTTTGCGCCGTCTCGGAGAAGGGTGAGCGCCTTCTGCCGTAGTTCGGGTCCGTGGAAGTTCATACGAACACCCTGAGTGATTCCTCGCTGCGGAGTGCAGCAAAAAGCGGATGTTCACGAGAACGTGAACATCCGCTTTGCCTCATGGGTGCCGAGTGCGGGATTCGAACCCGCAAGCCCTTTCGGGCAGATGTGTTTGAGACATCCGTGTATGCCATTCCACCAACCCGGCGAGGTCGCTGCCCGAAAGTGTACCGGGTGACACGCCCGGTCCGCTGCTAGGTAGGCTCATAGGAGCTGTACCAGCCCTTGGAACGAGGAGTCCCCGTGACCGCCCCCGAGTCGCCCCAGCCCGCCGCCGACGACGACAAGTCGCACGTTCCGCCGCTGACGACCCGCGTCGTCATCGCCGAGGACGAGGCGCTCATCCGTCTCGACCTCAAAGAGATGCTGGAGGAAGAGGGCTATGCGGTCGTCGGTGAGGCCGGCGACGGGCAGAGGGCTGTCGAGCTGGCCCGGGAGCACCGGCCGGACCTGGTCATCCTCGATGTGAAGATGCCGGTCCTCGACGGGATCTCCGCTGCGGAGAAGATCGCGGAGGAGTCCATCGCGCCTGTCCTGATGCTCACCGCGTTCTCGCAGCGCGATCTCGTCGAGCGGGCCAGGGACGCCGGGGCGATGGCGTACCTCGTGAAGCCGTTCAGCAAGAGCGATGTGGTGCCGGCCATCGAGATGGCGGTGTCGCGGTTCGCGGAGCTGAAGGCGCTGGAGGGTGAGGTCGCCGACCTCGCGCAGCGGTTGGAGACGCGGAAGCTGGTGGACCGGGCGAAGAGCATTCTGCAGACGGACTACGGGCTGTCGGAGCCGGCCGCGTTCCGGTGGATCCAGAAGACGTCGATGGACCGTCGGCTGTCCATGCAGCAGCTTGCGGAGGCGTTGATCGAGGACGCCGAGGAGAAGAAGAAGGCGGCGAAGGACGGCGATCAGTAGTCGCGCGTGGCCGTGAGAGAGGCCCGCGCCCCGGTTCGATCGGGGTGCGGGCCTCTGTCGTGTGTACGGGAGGGGGTCAGTCCTCGCCGAGGTAGGCCTTGCGGACGGACTCGTCGTGGAGGAGGTCCGCGCCGGTGCCGGAGAGGACGATCTTGCCGACCTCCATGACGTGGCCGTGGTCTGCGAGGGAGAGTGCGGCCTGGGCGTTCTGCTCGACGAGCAGGATGGTGGTGCCCTGGGCCTTGAGTTCGACGATGGTCTCCATGATCTTCTGCATCATGATCGGGGAGAGGCCCATGGAGGGTTCGTCGAGCATCAGGAGTTTGGGCCGGCACATGAGGGCCCTGCCCATGGCGAGCATCTGCTGTTCGCCGCCCGAGAGGGTTCCGGCGGCCTGCTTCCGGCGTTCCCCGAGGATGGGGAAGAGGTCGTAGGCGCGCTGGATGTCCTTCTCGATGCCTGCCTTGTCGTTGCGGAGGTAGGCGCCGAGTTGGAGGTTCTCGGTGATCGTCAGCCGGGGGAAGATGTGGCGTCCCTCGGGGGAGTGGGCGAGACCCAGGGAGACGATCTTGTGGGCGGGGATGTCGGTGAGTGGTCTGCCGTCGAAGACGATGCGGCCGCCGGCCGGCTTGAGCAGTCCGGAGAGGGTGCGCAGGGTGGTGGTCTTGCCCGCACCGTTGGTGCCGATGAGGGTGACGACCTGGCCGGCTTCGACGGTGAAGGAGATGCCCTTGACGGCTTCGATCTTGCCGTAGGCGACACGGAGGTCCTCGACCTCCAGCAGTGCGGTCATCGGGTGTCCTCCTCCTCGGCGCTGGTGGTGCCGGTGGTGCCGGTGGTGCCAGGGGCACCAGGGGTGCCGGTGGTGCCGGCTGTTTTGGTGGCGCCTGCTTCGGCGGCTTCGACCTCGGCGACCTCGTCGGCGCCGGGGGCGCCTTCGAAGGGGGTGCCGAGGTAGGCGGCGACGACGCGTTCGTCGCTCTGGACGACGTCGGAGGTGCCTTCGACGAGCTTCTCGCCCTGGACGAGGACGGCGACGCGGTCGCAGAGGTTGAAGATGAACCGCATGTCGTGCTCGATGACGAGGACGGCGATTCCCTGGTCGCGGATGGCGAAGATGAGTTCTTCGGTGACGCGGGTTTCCTGCGGGTTCATGCCGGCGGTGGGCTCGTCGAGGAGCAGGAGTCCGGGGTCGCTGGCGAGTGCGCGGGCGATCTCCAGTTTGCGCTGGTCTCCGTAGGGGAGGTTGCGCGCGAGGTGGTCGGCCTTGTCCTGGAGGCCGATGAACTCCAGGAGTTCTCTTGCTCGTTCGCGGCTGGCGTGCTCGGCTTTGGTGAAGCCGGGGAGGCGCAGGAGGGCGGACCAGAGGCCTTCCTTGGTCCTGGTGTGGCGTCCGACGAGGACGTTTTCCAGGACGGTCATGTTGGCGAAGAGCCGGATGTTCTGGAAGGTGCGGGCGATGCCTGCCTGGGTGACGAGGTGGGGCTTGGGCGGCAGGACGGTGCCTTGGTAGCTGACCTTGCCCTCGGTGGGGACGTACAGGCCGGTGAGGCAGTTGAAGAAGGTGGTCTTGCCGGCGCCGTTGGGGCCGATGAGGCCGACGATTTCGCCTGCGTTGACGGTGAGGTCGACGTTGCGTACGGCGGTGAGGCCGCCGAAGCGCATCGTGACGCCGTTGGCGTCGAGGACGGTGGTGGCGGTCTTCGTGGTGGTGGTCATGGTGGTCACGCCCCCGCCTTGGCGATGCCGGCGCCGGTCTTGTCGGACTGCCGTGGCTCCGGTACGTCGGGCTGGTCGGTCTCGTGGAATTCGAGTTGCTTCCTGCGGTCGGCGACCAGGCCTTCGGGGCGCAGGCGCATCAGGAGGATGAGTGCGACGCCGAAGAGGAAGAGCTGGTAGTCCTGCATGAACTGGAGCTTGGCCGGGATGAGGTAGAGCAGTGCGGCGCCGACGAGGGGTCCGCTGAGGGTTCCCATGCCGCCGAGGATGACGGCGGCGAGGAGGAACGCGGAGTTGGGTGGTACGGAGCCGGCGAATTGGTACTGCTCGGGTGTCACGGTGTAGTTGACGTGTGCCTGGACGGTTCCGGCGAGGCCGGCGAGGGTGGCGCCGAGGGCGAAGGCCAGCAGTTTGAGCCGGAAGGCGTTGATGCCCATGGCGGTGGCCGCGGTTTCGTCCTCGCGGATGGCGACCCAGGCGCGGCCGATGCGGGATTCTCCGGAGCGGCGGAAGACGAGTACGACGACGGCGGTGAAGACGAGCATCAGCAGGTAGTAGTTGGCGGACCTGCCGAGGTTGAAGCCGAGGATGTCGTGTTTGAGCCCGAAGTCGAATCCGAAGAATTTGAGGTCGGGGATGCTCGGGATGCCTTGGGAGCCGTTGGTGAGGTCGGGGCCGCTGTTGCCGTTGAGGTTGTTCACGGTGAGGCGGAAGATCTCGCCGAAGCCGAGGGTGACGATGGCCAGGTAGTCGCCGCGCAGTCGCAGGGTGGGGGCGCCGATGAGGACGCCGAAGACGAGCGAGGCGCCGGCGCCGGTCAGGACGGCGGCCCAGAAGGGGAATTCGACGCCGATGGCCGACATGGTGGAGCCGGAGACGAGGGCGGCGGCGTAGGCGCCGACGCCGAGGAAGGCGACGTATCCGAGGTCGAGGAGGCCGGCGAGGCCGACGACGACGTTGAGGCCGAGTGCCACGGTGCCGAAGATGAGGATGTTGGCGCCGATGAGCGCGTATTCCTCCTTCTGCTGTGTGAACGGGAAGCAGACGGCGGCGACGAGGGCGGCGGCGAGGGTGATGTTGCGGTGCTTCGTGGTCAGCGCGGTGAGGCGGGAGACGAGTCCGGCCCGGTGGAGTGCGGTGAAGGCGAAGCCGACGGTGATGAGGAAGCCGATGAAGAGTTCGGTGTAGTCGGTGTCGATGCCGTAGGCGAAGACCTGGAGGCCGATGCCGAACGACACGACGATGATGAGGATCTCGGCCCAGTCGGGGAGCGCCTTGGCGTGGCGGGCCGGTGGGGCGCTGAGGCTGTTGCGGAAGCGCTGCCAGGCGGTGGTCGTGGTGCCGGGGAGGGTGTTGGTGTGTGGCTGGTCGCCGGGGAGTCCGAGGGCGGCGACGGCGGCGATGAGGGCGCCGATGCCGCTGACCCAGGCGCCGGGTTCCAGGTTGACGATGCCGCCGAGGTCGTAGGCGATGGCGCCGATGGTGTAGCCGGTGGTGCCGAAGGTGCCGAGTGCCAGGAGGCGGACGGGGCTGTTGGTGCCGCCGGGGGTGAGCCAGCCGAGGCCTCGGATGCCGTACCCGGAGAGGGCGTAGAGCAGGGTGAGTGCGGCGCTGATGAGGGTGAGGACCTGGAGGCCGCCGGGGTAGCCGGTGACGGTGAGGTCGCCGGGGAATTCGCTGGTCCAGGTCCAGGCGAGGAAGGTGCCGGCGAGTGCGACGGCGGCGCCCGCGAGGGTGCCGATGCGGGCCGCGGCTGCGGGGACGGGGAGGAAGGGGGCGGTCTCGGGGGTGGCGGTGTTGGTGGTGGTGGTCATCCGTATCACGCCCGATCCGCGACGCGTTCGCCGAGCAGGCCCTGGGGGCGGAGCAGCAGGACGACGATGAGGAGGACGAAGGCCCATACGTCCTTCCAGGCGCCGCCGCCGAAGAGTTCCATGCCGGGGACGTTGCTCATGTAGCCGGTGGCGAGGGATTCGGCGACTCCGAGTACGACGCCGCCGAGCATGGCGCCGTAGATGTTGCCGATGCCGCCGAGTACGGCTGCGGTGAAGGCTTTGAGGCCCATGATGAAGCCCATTTTGAAGCCGATCTGGCCGTTTTTGAGTCCGTAGGCGACGGCGGCGACGGCGGCGAACGCGGCACCGATGGCGAAGGCCATGACGATGATGCGGTCGGTGTTGATGCCCATGAGCTTTGCGGTGTCGGGGTCTTGGCTGGTGGCTTGCATGCCGCGGCCGGAGCGGGTCTTGGAGACGAAGAGTCCGAGGGCGAGCATGCAGATGGGTGCGGTGATGAGGACGAAGAGGTCACCGCGTTGGATGTGGGCGCCGAAGATGTCGATCGCTTCGCCCTTGAACTGGGGGAAGGAGCGGTCCTTCTTCGCGTCGGGGTACCACTTCCAGATGGCTTGCTGGAGTGCGAGGGAGAGTCCGATCGCGGTGATGAGGGGGGCGAGTCGGGGGGCGTTGCGCAGGGGCCGGTAGGCGAAGCGTTCGGCGGCTGCGCTGACGGCGACGGAGCATATGACGCCGCCGATGATCATGAGTGGGATGATTGCGAGGAGGGAGACGCCGGCCGGCATCCAGAGGTACACGGTGAGAGCTCCGAAGCCTCCGATCATGAAGATCTCGCCGTGGGCGAAGTTGATGAGCTGGATGATTCCGTAGACCATCGTGTAGCCGATCGCGATGAGACCGTACATCGCGCCGAGGATGAGTCCATTGGCCAGCTGTTGCGGCAGTTCGTTCACCGCAGGGCCTCCGTGGAGTGGTTCGGATATGGCACCGCGCGGGAGCGCTGGTGGCGCTCCCGCGCGGTCTGGTGTCGTTCAGTGTGGGGCCGGGAGGGCGTGGATCAGGGCTTGTAGGCCTCGCTGAGCTTGGAGGTCCACTTGCCGCCGTCGACCTGGTAGGCGGTCATCATGGTGTTGGTGGTGTCGCCGTATTCGTCGAAGGAGACCGGGCCGGTGACGCCGTCGAACTTGACCTTGCTCATGGCGTCGAGGACCTTGGCGCGGGCGTCGTCGGGGAGCTTGCCGTCGTTCTCGGAGACGGCGAGCTTGACGGCTTCGATGATCGACCAGGTGGCGTCGTAGGTGCCGCCGCCGTAGGCCTCGTAGGCGTCCTTGTATCCGGCCGTCTTGTAGTCCGCGATGAACTTCTTGGCGGAGTCGAGTTCCTCGACGGGCTTGCCGACGGAGGTGGCGATGTCGCCCTGGGCCTTCTTGTTGAGCTTGATGAAGTCGGCGCTGTACATGCCGTCGCCGCCCATGAGGGGGATCTGGACGCTGTCCTTGAGCTGCTGGCTCAGGGGTGCGCCGGCGGGGTATTCGCCGCCGTAGTAGACGGCTTTGGCGCCGGACTTCTTGACCTTGGTGACGACGGCGTTGAAGTCGCGGTCGTCGGGGTTGACGTGGTCGGAGCCGACGATCTTGCCGCCGAGGGTGGTGAAGGTGTTCTTGAAGGAGGCGGCGAGGCCGGCGCCGTAGGGCTTCTGGTCGTCGATGAGGTAGACCTGCTTGATCTTCGCGTCGTTGAAGAGGTACTTCGCGGCGAAGGCGCCCTGGATCTGGTCCGTGGTGGCGGTGCGGAAGTAGGTCTTGAAGGGGCGCTTCTTGTCGCCGGTCTTCCAGTTCTCGCCCTGGGTGAGCTCGGTGCCGGTGTTGGCGGGGGAGACCTGGGTGAGGCCGGCGTCGTTGAGCGGCTTCTGCATCGACTGGGAGACGCCGGAGTTGAGCGGGCCGACGACGCCGACGACGGTGTCGTCGTCGATGAACTTCTGGGCGTTCTGCTGGCCGACGGAGGGTTGTGCCTGGTCGTCGAGCGGCTTGACCTCGAACTTGATGCCGGGGACGGTCTTTTCCTTGTTCGCCGTCTTGGCGGCGAGGTCCGCGGAGTTCTTGATGCCGAGGCCGAGGGCGGACAGGTCGCCGGTGATGGGCGCGTCGACGCCGATGACGACGGTCTTGGTGTCGCCGCTGCTGCTGTTGTTGCTGTCGTCGCGCGACCCGCAGGCGGTGAGTGTCAGTGCTCCGGTGGTGAGCACTGTGGTGAGTATGAGCAAAGAACGGTGTCGCACGAAAGGTCCTTTCCCTGGCGCGGCCTCCTCTGCTTGAGGTGCCGTGTCGTTCGCCGGGCCGTACTGGTTGGTACAGGGCCGTGCTGGACGCGCCCGGCGGCGCGGTGACTGGCGGTGACTCTAGGCGCAGGTGTGGTGGTCCGGGATGGGTCCGCCGCAGGATGTGACTGTCTTGTTATGCCCTTGAGCAAGGCTTGAGGTGGCTGTGCTGACATGTACGGTTTTTTACCGGTCGGCGAAGTGACCGCATGGTGAGAACGCCCAGCTCTGCTAAGGGGCTTGGGCCGATCTTGCTGCTGTCGCGCGATGCGGGGTGTGGAGGGGTTCGCGGGGGCGTGCGGGGTCGCCCGGCGGCTGCGGGGTCGGGGCCGGGGTGTGGCGCGGGGGTGTTCGCGCAAGGCGCGCCGGTTACGCAGTGTTACATCGGGCGGGATGTGGTCGACGCGGTGTTGTGTGCGCCGAGTGTGGCCGGGGTGCCGAGTGGGCCACACAAAGGACCCTGTGGTCAATGGAGTTGGCCGGTTTGTTTGCTCAACTGCGCTGTGCGCACGGGGGGTTGTGAGTGGGAATGCTGCTGCCCGGCCGGTTTGCGGTCCGGCCGGGCAGCGGTGTCGAGGGTGCGTTGCGTTGTGTTCCGGTCGGTCAGGCGGTGCCGGGGCCGGACGCGTCGCGGAGCATGCAGGTGAGGCGGGCGGTGCAGACCCGCTTGTCGTGCTCGTCGGTGATGGTGATCTCGTACGTGGCGGTGGAGCGGCCGCGGTGTACGGGGGTGGCGACGCCGGTGACGAGGCCGCTGCGTACCCCTCGGTGGTGGGTGCAGTTCAGATCGACGCCCACGGCGAACTTGGAGGCGCCGCCGTGGAGCATGGAGCCGATCGAGCCGAGGGTCTCGGCGAGGACGGCGGAGGCGCCGCCGTGGAGCAGCCCGTAGGGCTGGGTGTTGCCCTCGACGGGCATGGTGCCGACGACGCGGTCCGCGGAGGCCTCGACGATCGTGACGCCCATCCGCTCGCCGAGGTGGCCGGCGGAGAACAGGGCGGGCAGGTCGACGCCGAGTGCGGCGTATTCGTCGATGATCTCCTGGGGGAACTTGGGTGTGGTGTGCTCGCCCATGGGGTCCGGCTCCGATCGTCTGCGGTGGTTCATAGCTTTATTGCTGTGTGCATCGTTCTTATCAGACGACTGAGCGAACGCTTAGTGGATTGTGTGCCCGGATCAGCCCCGGGCGTTCTGCGCCCGGACGTTCTCGAAGCGCACGACGACGGACTTGCTGGCGGGGGTGTTGCTGGTGTCGGCCGTGGCGCCGAGGGGGACCAGCACATTGGTCTCCGGGTAGTAGGCGGCGGCGCAGCCCCGGGCCGTCGGGTAGTGGACGATGCGGAAGCCGGGTGCGCGGCGCTCCACCCCGTCCTTCCACTCGCCGACCAGGTCGGTGTACGCGCCGTCGGCCAGGCCGAGGGCGCGGGCGTCGTCGGGGTTGACCAGGACGACGCGGCGGCCGTCCCTGATGCCGCGGTAGCGGTCGTCGAGGCCGTAGATCGTGGTGTTGTACTGGTCGTGCGAGCGCAGGGTCTGCAGCAGCAGTCTGCCTTCGGGGAGTTCGGGGTATTCGACGGGTGCGGCGGTGAAGTTGGCCCTGCCGGTCGCGGTGGGGAAGCGGCGCTCGTCGCGCGGGGCGTGCGGGAGGGTGAAACCGCCGGGCAGGGCGGCGCGGGCGTTGAAGTCCTCGAAGCCGGGGACGACGCGGGAGATGCGGTCGCGGATCGTCGCGTAGTCCTTCTCGAACTCCTCCCAGGGGGTGGCCGATCCGGGGCCGAGGACGGCGCGGGCGAGGCGGGCGACGATGGCGGGCTCGGAGAGCAGGTGGGGGCTCGCGGGGGTGAGGTTGCCGCGCGAGGCGTGGACCATGCTCATGGAGTCCTCGACGGTGACGAACTGCTTGCCGCTCGCCTGGACGTCCTTGTCGGTGCGGCCCAGCGTCGGCAGGATCAGCGCGCGGGTACCGGTCACGGCGTGCGAGCGGTTGAGTTTGGTGGAGACGTGGACGGTGAGGCGGGCGCGGCGCATCGCGGCCTCGGTGACCTGCGTGTCGGGGGTGGCCGCGACGAAGTTTCCGCCCATGGCGAAGAAGACCTTGGCGTCGCCGTCGCGCAGGGCCTGGATGGAGCGGACGACGTCGTAGCCGTGGTGGCGCGGTGAGGTGATCCCGAATTCCTTGTCGAGGGCGTCGAGGAAGGCGGGAGCGGGCCGCTCGAAGATGCCCATGGTGCGGTCGCCCTGGACGTTGGAGTGGCCGCGGACGGGGCAGACTCCGGCGCCGGGACGGCCGATGCTGCCGCGCAGCAGGAGGAGGTTGACGACTTCGCGGATGGTCGGCACGGAGTGCTTGTGCTGGGTGAGGCCCATGGCCCAGCACACGATGGTGCGCTTCGAGGCGAGGACCATCGCGAGGGCCTCCTCGATGGCGCCGCGGGTGAGGCCGGTGGCGGTGAGGGTCTGCTCCCAGTCGGCTTCGCGGGCCGCGGCCGCGAACTCCTCGTAACCATGGGTGTGTTCCCGTACGAAGGTCTCGTCGACGGCGCCCGCGGTCTCCAGGATCATTCTGTTGAGGAGCCGGAAGAGTGCCTGGTCGCCGCCGATGCGGATCTGCAGGAAGAGGTCGTTGAGCGCGGCGCCCCTGATCATGCCGAGCGGGGTCTGCGGGTTCTTGAACCGCTCCAGGCCGGCCTCGGGCAGCGGATTCACCGAAATGATCTTCGCACCCGCGGACTTGGCCTTCTCCAGGGCGGAGAGCATCCGGGGATGGTTGGTGCCGGGGTTCTGCCCGGCGACGATGATCAGGTCCGCTCGGTGGAGGTCTTCCAGCGAGACGCTGCCCTTGCCGATGCCGATGGTCTCCGTCAGCGCCGAGCCGGAGGACTCGTGGCACATGTTGGAGCAGTCGGGGAGGTTGTTGGTGCCGAATTCGCGGGCGAAGAGCTGGAGCAGGAACGCGGCCTCGTTGCTGGTGCGCCCCGAGGTGTAGAAGAGGGCCTCGTCGGGGGAGCCGAGCGCGCCCAGCTCCTCGGCGATGATGCCGAAGGCCCGCTCCCAGGTCACCGCCTCGTACCGCTCGGCGCCCTCCGGGAGGTACATGGGCTGGGTGATCCGGCCCTGCTGGCCCAGCCAGTACCCGCTGCGCGAGGCGAGGTCGGCGACGGGGTGCGCGGCGAAGAAGCCGGGGGTGACGCGGCGCAGCGTCGCCTCCTCGGCGACGGCCTTGGCGCCGTTCTCGCAGAATTCCGCCGTGTGCCGCTTGTCGCCCTCGGGCCAGGCGCAGCCGGGGCAGTCGAAGCCGTCCTTCTGGTTGACCTTGAGGAGGGTCTGCGCGGTGCGCCGCACGCCCATCTGCTGCTGGGCGATGAGCAGGCTGTGGGCCACGGCCGGCAGCCCGGCGGCGGCGTGCTGCGCCGGTTCGACCCTCGGTGCGTCCTGGACCGGGTCACCTGCGGGCGGTTTCGTGGCCATGGTGCACTCCCCTTCGAGTTCGAGCCGGCCGCGCACGGGCGCGGTGCGCTGTATGTGCCGATGCGTGCGCCTTCCGGTGTCGATCCTGTCACGCGGTACCGGCAGAGCGTCCCGGGAGCCGTGCGCGGTCGGGATTGTCAGTGGTCCGTGGCAGGATCGGGGGCGTGGCTGAGACGGCATCGAAGAAGACGGCAGACAACCGACCGCGCCTGCTCCTGATGGACGGGCACTCCCTGGCGTACCGGGCGTTCTTTGCGCTGCCTGCGGAGAATTTCACGACAGGGTCGGGCCAGCCGACGAACGCGGTGTACGGCTTCGCCTCGATGCTGGCGAACACACTGCGTGACGAGGCGCCGACGCATTTCGCGGTGGCGTTCGACGTCTCGCGCAAGACCTGGCGGTCGGAGGAGTTCCCCGAGTACAAGGCGAACCGGTCGAAGACCCCGGACGAGTTCCGGGGCCAGGTGGAGCTGATCGGCGAGCTGCTCGACGCGATGCACGCCGACCGTTTCGCGATCGACGGTTTCGAGGCGGACGATGTCATCGCCACGCTGGCCACGCAGGCCGAGGCGGCCGGTTTCGAGGTGCTGATCGTCACCGGTGACCGGGATTCGTTCCAGCTGATCACGGACGACGTCACCGTGCTGTATCCGACGAAGGGCGTCTCGGAGCTGACGCGCTTCACCCCGGCGAAGGTCGAGGAGAAGTACGGGCTCACGCCGCGGCAGTACCCGGACTTCGCGGCGCTGCGCGGTGACCCGTCGGACAACCTTCCGGGCATTCCCGGCGTCGGCGAGAAGACCGCCGCGAAGTGGATCAACCAGTTCGGTTCGTTCGACGAGCTGGTGGAGCGCGCCGAGGAGGTCAAGGGCAAGGCCGGGCAGAATTTCCGGGACCACCTGGACGCGGTGCGGCTGAACCGCAGGCTGACCGAGATGGTCCGCGACGTGGAGCTGCCGAAGACCCCGCAGGAGCTGGAGCGCGCGCCGTACGACCGCACCGCGGTGACGGGCGTGCTGGACGTCCTGGAGATCCGCAACCCGAGCCTGCGCGAGCGGCTGCTGGCCGTCGACCCGGGCGCGGCCGAGGAGGAGGCCCCGGCGCCCGCCGCGGGCGTCGAACTGGACGGCGCGGTGCTGGAGGCGGGCGAGCTGGCGCCCTGGCTCGCCGAGCACGGCGGGCAGCCGCTCGGGGTCGCCACCGTCGACACCTGGTCTCTCGGCGCGGGCACGGTCACCGAGGTCGCGCTCGCCGCGGCCGGCGGGGCGGCGGCCTGGTTCGACCCCGCGGAACTCGACGAGGGCGACGAGCAGGCGTTCGCCGCCTGGATCGCCGACGCGCGGCGGCCGAAGGTCATGCACAACGCGAAGAGCGCCATGCGGGTCTTCCCGGAGCACGGCTGGCAGGTCGACGGCGTCACGATGGACACCGCGCTGGCCGCCTATCTGGTCAAGCCGGGCCGCCGTTCCTTCGCGCTGGACGCGCTGGCGGTGGAGTACCTGGGCCGGGAACTGGCCCCCGCGGCGGCGTCGGACGGGCAGCTGGCCTTCGGCGCGGACGACCGGGCCGAGGCCGACGCCCTGATGGCACAGGCCCGCGCGGTCCTGGATCTGGGTGACGCGTTCACCACCAGGCTGGCGGAGGTCGGCGCGGCCGGGCTGCTGCACGACATGGAGCTGCCGACGTCCGCGCTGCTGGCCCGTCTGGAGCGGCACGGCATCGCCGCGGACCGGGCCCATCTGGAAGGCATGGAGCAGCAGTTCGCCGGTGCGGTGCAGCAGGCGGTGAAGGAGGCCCACGCCGCGGTCGGCCACGAGTTCAACCTCGGTTCGCCCAAGCAGCTCCAGGAAGTCCTCTTCGGCGAGCTGGGCCTGCCCAAGACGAAGAAGACGAAGACCGGATACACGACGGACGCCGACGCCCTGGCCTGGCTCGCCGCGCAGACCGAGCACGAGCTGCCGGTCATCATGCTGCGCCACCGCGAACAGGCGAAGCTGCGGGTCACGGTCGAGGGCCTGATCAAGACGGTCGCGGCCGACGGACGTATCCACACCACGTTCAACCAGACGGTGGCGGCGACCGGCCGGCTCTCCTCCACCGACCCCAATCTGCAGAACATCCCGGTCCGCACGGACGAGGGCCGGGCCATCCGCCGGGGCTTCGTCGTCGGTGAGGGTTTCGAGACGCTGATGACGGCCGACTACAGCCAGATCGAACTGCGGGTGATGGCCCACCTCTCCGAGGACGCCGGCCTCATCGAGGCGTTCACCTCCGGGGAGGACCTGCACACCACGGTCGCCTCGCAGGTCTTCGGCGTCGGCAAGTCTGCCGTCGACCCGGAGATGCGCCGCAAGATCAAGGCCATGAGCTACGGACTCGCGTACGGGCTCTCCGCGTTCGGCCTCTCCCAGCAGCTGAACATCGAGGCGGGTGAGGCACGCGGCCTGATGGACACCTACTTCGAGCGGTTCGGCGGAGTGCGCGACTACCTGCACCGCGTGGTGGAGGAAGCCAGGGCCACCGGTTACACGGAGACGGTCTTCGGCCGCCGCCGCTACCTCCCCGACCTCAACAGCGACAACCGCCAGCGCCGCGAGATGGCCGAGCGGATGGCGCTCAACGCACCGATCCAGGGCACGGCGGCGGACATCGTCAAGGTCGCCATGCTCCATGTCGACCGGGCGTTGACCGAGGCGAAGCTGAAGTCCCGGATGCTGCTCCAGGTCCACGACGAAATCGTGCTGG
Organism: Streptomyces sp. NPDC087845; assembly: GCF_044742755.1. Classification (NCBI taxonomy): domain Bacteria; kingdom Bacillati; phylum Actinomycetota; class Actinomycetes; order Kitasatosporales; family Streptomycetaceae; genus Streptomyces; species Streptomyces sp. NPDC087845. The sequence continues at coordinate 164,554 of NZ_JBIUVC010000007.1, read as the reverse complement.
AGATCGCCGAGGGCGAGCGCGCGCAGGTGGAGGAGATCCTCCGCCACGAGATGTCCACGGCCGTGCAGTTGCGTGCCCCGCTGGACGTCTCGGTCGGTGTCGGCACGGACTGGGAGTCCGCGGCGCACTGACGCGGTGCACCGACACGTCGGCGTCGGGCGGGCCCGGGGTCCGTACCGGACGAACGGGCCCGGGGGCCGTATCAGGCAGACGGGCCTAGAGGTCCGTACCGGGCACCCCTAGGCCCGTCCGGCGGCCGCGCGCACGGAAGGGCGCGGCCGCCGCAGCCGCATCCACGCCCCGTACAGCACCAGGCCCACCGCCAGCCCCGCCCCGGCACCGAAGCAGGCGGTCGGGATGATGTCCAGCGGGGTGTCGATGTGCCCGAAGTACGCGTACCAGCGTGCGCACCGGTGGATGATGCCGAGCAGGACGCAGACGCTCAGCAGCGCCCCCGCCGCCCACCGTCCCCGACGGCCCAGCACCGGCACGGACGGCGGGGCCGGGCGCGCCCCCGTCCGCCGCAGCCCCGATGCCGTGAACCAGGTGAGCAGGGCCAGGGCCACCGCCGAACTGCCGTACTGCACCAACTGGAACACGGGATACCCGCCGACGCTCCCGTCCAGCACCGGCACCAGTCGCACGCCCCACCGGTCGTGGTGGGTGAAGGCGTCCCAGACGACATGGGTGGCGGCCCCGATGACCGCCGACAGTACGAACCACCCACCGTCCCGGACCCTCCACGCCTCCGGGCCGGACGCGTGGAGCTGCCCTCGGACGAACGCGTGCACCCGTCCCTGCCAGGCCCTCGGCAACAGCGCCACCAGCGGTTCGCGCAGCAGCAGCCACAGTGCCACCAGGGCCCCGGTGATCAGCACGTCGACCGTGAACACGCCCCCCACCGAGTGGGTGACCTGCCCGAACTCCATGGCGCCCGGGATCGCGGTGTCCGCGTAGTACGTCATGTCGGGGGCGAACGAGCCCGCGACGAGGGCGGAGGCGAGGAGCGGGCCGCGCGCCGTTCCGTTCCGCCGTATCCCCGGCAGCACGGCGGCGGCATGACTGAGTGTGAACGGCATGGCGGCAAGTATGGGCGAGCCGCTGTCGCTCGCCGGACAGCCGCTGTACAACTTGCTGTCGAGAACGTGAAAAACAGGTGAGAACCGGTCAGTGCACGGTGTTCCGGCGGCACGAGTTGCCGTAGGGTCGCCTGAGTCCAGGCGCTGGGGAGCGCGGACCGTCATCGAAGGGGAGGCCAGAGGTATGGCAGCGCAGTTCGGTCGCCGACTTCGCAAGGGGGCGACCACCACCGCTGTGGCTGCCGTCGCCGTGGCGGCGCTCTCCGCCTCGGGAGCCCCCGGTACACCGCTGGTCGGCGACAGCGGCGACCAGCAGTCCGCCGGAACGACCCCTCCGCCCGACAGCGGCGCGGCCACCGGCAACTCCCCGTACTACACGGACCTGCCCCCGCTGAACACGCCCAACAAGCCGGGAACCACCACGAACCTGCCCGCCACCGGCAGCGCGGAATCCGGCATTCCGGCTTCGATCCTGGCCGCGTACAAGAAGGCCGAGCAGACCGTCGCCGACAGCGACGCCGCCTGCCGGCTGCCGTGGCAGCTGCTCGCCGCGATCGGCAAGGTCGAGTCCGGCCAGGCCCGCGGCGGCCGGGTCGACGCGAACGGCACCACGTTCTCCCCGATCCTCGGCCCGGTCCTCGACGGCCGGGGCTTCGCCATGATCAAGGACACCGACAACGGGGCGTACGACGGGGACGCGACGCACGACCGTGCCGTCGGCCCGATGCAGTTCATCCCGTCCACCTGGGCCACCTGGGGCCAGGACGGCAACGGCGACGGCCGCAAGGACCCCAACAACATCTACGACGCGGCGCTCGCCGCCGGACGCTACCTCTGCGCCGGATCCCGCGATCTGTCCCTCGCCGCGGACCTCGACCGGGCGGTCCTGAGCTACAACCACTCGGACGCCTACCTCCGTACGGTCCGCTCCTGGTTCGACTACTACAAGCGCGGCACCCACGAGATCCCCGACGGCACCGGCGCGAACCCGCCCGGCCTCGGCGGCGGCACGGACCCGGGCCCCAGCAGCCCGAACACCACCCCTTCGCCGTCCGGATCCACCGAGCCCAGGCCTAAGCCCACTCCGGAGCCCTCGAAGCCGGGCGGCGGCACGACCAGCCCGAAGCCCACCCCCACCCCCACGCCGTCCCAGACCCTCGCGGGAGTGGAGAACGCCGGCACCGGCACGCTGACCGCCACCGCGGGCACCGCGTTCGCCGAGCGGATCAAGGTACGGGCCGAGAACAGCCTCGGCGGCCCGCTCGCCAAGGTGTCCGTGACCTTCACCGTCTCCGGTGACACGGACGCGGCCTTCAACGGCGGGAAGAAGGCGGTCACCCTCTTCACCGGAGCCGACGGTACGGTCACCGCCCCGGTGCTGAAGGCGGGCGAGAAGGCGGGCAGGTTCACGGTGCGGGCCGCCGCCACCGGCCGCTCGCTGCCCGCCGTCACCTACGGCGCGACCGTCACCGCCCGGCAGGCCGACGCGATCGCCAGGACCGACGACAAGGCCCTGACCGCCGCGCCCGGCGCCGAGTTCGCCGACGCCGCCGAGGTCAAGGCGACCTACAAGGGCGCCGTCGCCGCCGGTGTCGCCGTCACCGCCACCATGATCACCGACACCGACACCGACACCGACGCCGCCCCCGGCACCGAAGCCGAAGCCGCCGAGCCGGCCGAGAACGACAAGGGCCCGTACTTCAAGGACGCGCACGGCAAGACGGTCCGTACCCTCACGGACCTCAAGACCGACGCCGACGGCATCCTGAAGCTCCCGAAGATCTACGCCGACGACACCACGGGCACCTACAAGCTGCGCCTCACCACCGAAGGCGGCGCCACCGTCGTCATCGAGCTCACGATCGAGGCCCCGGAGGCCCCCGCCGCCTGATCCGCCCGGCCGCACCTCGCGACAGCCCCTCCGCCACCACCCGGCAGAGGGGCTGTCGCGCGTCTTCTCGTCCCGCGCCCGGTGTTCTCATCTCGCGCCCGCGTTGCTACGGTGCCCCAACCCTGACGACCCATCAGATCTGTGCTCTACGGGAGGACCGGCATGCGTGCCCTCGTCGCCGCCGCCATCGGGCTGGCCGCAGCCCTCGCGCTCGTCTTCACCATCAGCGCGATCGGCGCCCCGCCCGGAGAGACCTCGCCCAAACCTCTGCTGACCACCGTCCCGGGCCCCAAGAACCAGTAGCCGCAAGAAGCAACAGAAGCTGAGGGAGGGCACCACCATGCGCCGCCGAGCCAGCCTCGTACTCCTGGCCTTCGCCGTCTTCTTCGCCGCCATGTCGCCCCTGCTGCGCTGGTACGCCTTCCCGAGGCTGGCGAAGATCCCGCCCAGTCAGTACCAGGAGACGGTGCTGGAGGCGAAGCCCGCCACCCTCCTCGACTACAACGACAACATGAAGGTGAAGCGGGTCCCCAAGGTCACCATCGTGCAGACCCTCAAAGGCAACGTGGAGGAGTCCGAGAAGATCGAGCGCAGCGCCGGCCGCGACGTCGTCGTCTGGGACGCCCTCAGCTACGTCGTCGGTCCGGACGGCAAGATGGTCTCCGAGATCCCCGAGCGCTACATCTTCGACGCCCACAGCCAGGCCCCCGTCCACGCCACCGGGGAATCGGTCGACGGCGACCCGGTCAGGCGCGAGGGCATCGAGTTCAAGTGGCCCTTCCTCACCCAGAAACGCGACTACGAGTACTTCGACGCCCAGGCCCGCACCAGTTCGCCCATCCACTACCGGGGCACCCGCACCTTCCACGGCATGGACGTCTACTACTTCGAGCAGACCATCCCGTGGACCAAGGTCCCGATGCCGAAGAAGATGCCCATCAAGGGCGTCACCCCGGAACAGATCGCGAAGACGGGCATGACCCGCTGGTACACCACCAAGCGGATGTTCTGGGTGGACCCGGTCACCGGAGCGCCCGTCAACGGCGAGGAGATCCACAAGGAGGAGCTGCGCAACGCCAAGGCGATGGGCCTGCCCCAGGACACCGTCACCGTGTTCGCCGGGCACGTCAAGATGCGCGCGGACTACGTCGATTCGATCGTCGCCCTGGTCAAGTCCCAGCGCCTGCTGGTCCTGCTGCTCACCTCGTACCTGCCCTGGGGCTTCCTGGTCCTCGGCGCCGGACTGCTCGCGCTCGCCCTGTGGCTGGAGGCCCGCTCCCGGCGTCCGGACGGACGGCTGCCCGGCGGAGCACCCGCGCCCGCCCCGGAACCTGCTCCCGCCTGAGCCGGGCCCCAGAGGGCCCGGCGGCAGGCTTCGCGGCGTCGCGGGGCCGGGGTGCCTACCGCCGGGCCCTCTTCGCGAACCGGGTCGCCTCCACCGTCGTGGGGTCCTCCGGCCACGGATGCTTCGGATAGCGGCCGCGCAGCTCCGCCCGTACGGCCCGGTAGCCGTCCCGCCAGAACGACGCCAGATCCGCGGTGACCGCCGCGGGGCGGCCGGCGGGGGAGAGGAGATGGACCAGGACCGGCACCCCGGCCACCCGCGGGGTCTCCCGCAGGCCGAACAGCTCCTGGAGCTTCACCGCGAGCACGGGCTGCGCCCCGCCGTACTCCACCCTGATACGGGAGCCGCTCGGCACCTCGATCCGCTCCGGTGCCAGCTCGTCCAGTCGCGCCGCCTCACCGGTCGCCCACGGCAGCAGCCGCCGCAACGCCTGCCCCGCGTCGATCCGCGCGAGATCGGAGCGCCGCCGGGCCCGTGACAACTCGGGCTCCAGCCACTGCCCGGTACGGTCCAGCAGCGCACCGTCCGACACATCCGGCCAGGGCGCCCCCAGCTCCCGGTGCAGAAAGGCGAGCCGCTCCCGCAGCTGCCCGGTGTCCCGCGTCCAGCGCAGCAGCCCGAGCCCCTCGCGCCGCAGCCCCTCGACGAGCGCCCCGCGCACCAGCTCGGGCGCCGGCTCCCTCAGGGGGCGCACCGACAGCTCGACGGCGCCCAGCCGCTCCACCCGACGGGCCACCACGTCGCCGTCGGCCCAACGGACCTCCTCGCCCGCGAAGCGCAGATGCCCGGCGGCCGTCCGCGCCGTGTCCTCGTCGACGACGGCGGCGAGCCGCACCCGCGCGGACGCGGCATGGGCGGGCCGGTCGGCGACCGCGACCGCCAGCCACGGCGCATTGCGCAGCCCCGACCCGTCCCGCAGCTGCGCACCCGTACCCGACACCATCAGGAACGCACCCTCGCCCCGGGCCCGCGCCACCCGCTCGGGGAACGCCAGCGCGGCCACCAGCCCGACGGCCCCGTCGTCCGGACCGGAACCTCCGTCCCCACCCCCTACCGACGAGGACAGCCGCCGGACCTCCTGCCGCCACCGCGCCGCGTACCCGTCCCCGCCCCGCCGGGCGGTACGCAGCGCCACCGCGAGATCGTCGCCGTACTCCCGCGGCGGCTCCTCGCTCAGCAGCGCCACCACCTCGGCCGCCCGCCGCCCGCCCACCTCGGCGGCGCCGTCCAGCAGGGCGCGCGCCAGCCGCGGATGCAGGCCCAGCCGGGACATCCGTACACCCCGCTCGGTGACCCGTCCCTGCGCGTCCACCGCGCCGACCGCCGTCAGCACCTCGCGCGCCGCGCCCATCGCACCCGCGGGCGGCGGATCGAGCAGCGCCAGCCCCGACGCGTCCGGATCGCCCCAGCAGGCCGCCTGCAACGCGAACGCCGTCAGATCGGCGACCTTGATCTCCGGGGACGGGAACCGCGCGAGCCGCCCGTCCTCCGCCTGCTCCCAGCACCGGTACACCGTTCCCGGAGCCTCCCGCCCGGCCCGGCCCGCGCGCTGCCTCCCCGCGGCCTGCGACGCCCGTACGGTCGTCAGCGCGCTCAGCCCCCGCGCGTGATCGGTACGCGGCTCCCTGGCCAGGCCCGAGTCGACCACGACACGCACCCCGGGCACCGTCAGGGAAGACTCCGCCACCGAGGTCGCCAGCACCACCCGCCGCCCCTCGGACGACCCGGCCAGCACCGCGTCCTGCACCGCCGCCGGAGCCCGCCCGTGCACCTGGAGCACCTCGGCGGCCACCCCCGCCAGCTGCCCCGCCACCCGCCCGATCTCGCCGACGCCGGGAAGGAAGCACAGCACGTCGCCGTCCCGTTCCGCGAGCGCGCGGCGCACCGTCGAGGCGACATGCGACAGCAGCGCCGGATCGACCCTCATCCCGTGCGGCGGCCGCACCGGACCGGCGGGCGGCGCCCAGACCACCTCCACCGGATGCGAGACACCCCGCGCCTCCACCACCGGGGCGTCGCCCAGCAGCCGCGCCCAGCCCTCCGCGTCGGTCGTCGCGGACGCGGCCACCAGCCGCAGATCGGGCCGGATCGCCTCGCGCACATCGAGAAGGAACGCGGCGACCGTGTCCGCGTCCAGATGCCGCTCGTGGCACTCGTCGATGATCACCGCGTCGACCCCGGCCAGCTCCTGGTCGCGCTGCAGCCGCTGGAGCAGCACCCCGGTGGTGACCACCTCCACCACCGTGCCGGGCCCCACCACCCGCTCCCCGCGGACCGTGAAGCCCACCCGCCCGCCGGCCCGCTCCCCGACGAGCCACGCCATCCGCCGCGCCGCCGCCCGCGCCGCGATCCGCCGCGGCTCGGCGACCACCACCCGGCGCACCGGGCCGCCCCCGACCAGACCGGCCAGGACCAGCGGTACGAGGGTCGTCTTGCCGGTGCCGGGCGGCGCGCAGAGCACCGCGGCACCGCGGTCGTCGAGCGCCCGCTCCAGAGCGGGCACAGCGGTGCGTACGGGCAACTGGTCCAGGGCGTCGGTACGGATCACGCCCCCAGTCTCGTACGGGCCGCCCCGCCCTCCGTACCCCGGGACCGCCCCGGGCCCTCCCCGGCGTCAGTCCCGTACGCAGACGAAGATCGCCGTGCCCGGGATCAGGTTCCCGCGCAGCGGGGACCAGCCGCCCCACTCCTGGTCGTTCCAGGCGGGCCACTCCGGTTCGACGAGATCGGCCAGCCGGAATCCGCCGGCCACCACGTCCCGCACCCGGTCGCCCAGCGTCCGGTGGTGCTCGACGTAGACCGCGTCGCCCCGTTCGTCCTGCTCGACGTAGGGGGTGCGGTCGAAGTACGAGGCCGCGACCGAGAGCCCCTCGGGCCCCGGCTCGTCCGGGAACGCCCAGCGGATCGGGTGCGTCACCGAGAAGACCCAGCGGCCCCCGGGGCGCAGCACCCGGTGCACCTCGCGGAACACCTGCACGGGGTCGGCGACGAACGGCACCGCGCCGTAGGCGGAGCACGCCAGGTCGAAGGAGCCGTCCCGGAACGGCAGCACCCCGGCGTCCGCCTCCACCAGGGGGACCCCGCCGCCGATCCGCAGCGCGTGCTGGAGCTGTCGGTGCGAGAGATCGAGGGCCACCGGACGCGCCCCCTGGGCGGCGAGCCAGCGCGAGCACTGCGCGGCGCCCGCGCCGATCTCCAGGACGTCCAGGCCGTTCAGCGACGCGGTGGGGCCGAGCAGACCTGCCTCGGCCTCGTCCAGCCCCTCCGGGCCCCAGACGAAGCGGTCGTCGCCGAGAAAGGCGCCGTGGTCGCTCTGGTACTCGTCGGCGTTCCGGTCCCACCAGCCGCGACTTGCCCGGCTGCTCTCGGCCTCCGACGCGCTGCGGCGAGTCGCCTCGGGGTCGGCCGCGTAGATCTCTTGGCTCATCGTGTCCGTCGTTGTAGTTTGCCTTCACCCGGCCGCACGCGGTACGCAAGCAGGGGTACCTGTCCGTACGGCTCCGTACCCATGGATTATCTCCTGGGGCCGATGTGGCCTCGGAGAACACGAATTGTGCCGGATATGACGCGTTGCGCCCCGGGTGTGCGCCTTCGCGCATTGACCGTGCCCGGCTCCGCCCGTATGCTACAAGTTGCGCTGCGAGCCTGCGCGCTTCAGACATAGCAGGCCGCGCTCGCATCTGTTGTATGTCCCCTCGGTTCACGAGGCGCCTCCCGTTCGGCGGGTCCGGTGCTTCCCGAGCTGTCCGGCCTTCGGCAGAGGTGATACGGGCTCCCGGCGTAGCAGTACCTACGACTCACTGTCCGTACCGGAGCCCTTTCCCACATGACGAGCAGCACCGAGACCACCGCCACCACCCCGCAGGTAGCGGTCAACGACATCGGTAACGAGGAAGCCTTCCTCGCCGCGATCGACGAGACGATCAAGTACTTCAACGACGGCGACATCGTCGACGGCGTCATCGTGAAGGTCGACCGGGACGAGGTCCTGCTCGACATCGGTTACAAGACCGAAGGCGTCATCCCCTCCCGCGAGCTTTCGATCAAGCACGACGTCGACCCGAACGAGGTCGTCAAGGTCGGCGACGAGATCGAGGCCCTGGTTCTCCAGAAGGAGGACAAGGAAGGCCGCCTCATCCTGTCCAAGAAGCGCGCTCAGTACGAGCGTGCCTGGGGCACGATCGAGAAGATCAAGGAAGAGGACGGCATCGTCACCGGTACCGTCATCGAGGTCGTCAAGGGTGGTCTCATCCTCGACATCGGCCTCCGTGGCTTCCTGCCGGCCTCCCTCGTCGAGATGCGCCGTGTCCGCGACCTCCAGCCCTACGTGGGCAAGGAGCTCGAGGCCAAGATCATCGAGCTGGACAAGAACCGCAACAACGTGGTCCTGTCCCGCCGTGCCTGGCTGGAGCAGACCCAGAGCGAGGTCCGCCAGACCTTCCTCACGACCCTGCAGAAGGGCCAGGTCCGCTCCGGCGTCGTTTCCTCGATCGTCAACTTCGGTGCGTTCGTGGACCTCGGCGGCGTCGACGGTCTCGTGCACGTCTCCGAGCTGTCCTGGAAGCACATCGACCACCCCTCCGAGGTTGTCGAGGTCGGCCAGGAAGTCACCGTCGAGGTCCTCGACGTCGACATGGACCGCGAGCGCGTCTCGCTGTCGCTCAAGGCGACGCAGGAAGACCCGTGGCAGCAGTTCGCCCGTACGCACCAGATCGGGCAGGTCGTTCCCGGTAAGGTCACCAAGCTCGTTCCGTTCGGTGCGTTCGTGCGCGTCGACGAGGGCATCGAGGGTCTGGTCCACATCTCCGAGCTGGCCGAGCGCCACGTGGAGATCCCGGAGCAGGTCGTCCAGGTCAACGACGAGATCTTCGTCAAGGTCATCGACATCGACCTGGAGCGTCGCCGCATCAGCCTCTCGCTGAAGCAGGCCAACGAGTCCTTCGGTGCCGACCCGGCCTCGGTCGAGTTCGACCCGACCCTGTACGGCATGGCCGCGTCCTACGACGACCAGGGCAACTACATCTACCCCGAGGGCTTCGACCCCGAGACCAACGACTGGCTCGAGGGCTACGAGACCCAGCGCGAGGCGTGGGAGACGCAGTACGCCGAGGCGCAGCAGCGCTTCGAGCAGCACCAGGCCCAGGTCATCAAGTCCCGCGAGGCCGACGAGGCCGCTGCTGCCGAGGGCGCTGCCGCCCCGGCCGGTGGCGCCCCGGCTGCCTCCGGCGGCAGCGGTGGCGGCTCGTACTCCTCGGAGTCCGCGGACAACTCCGGCGCCCTGGCGTCGGACGAGGCCCTGGCTGCCCTGCGCGAGAAGCTGGCGGGCGGCCAGAGCTGACGCTCTGCCCCTCCGGTCGGTGATCGATCGCAGTAGGTGAAAGTGAGGCCCGCTCCCTTCGGGGGGCGGGCCCCACTCGTTTCCGCGGGCGCGGGCCGCTACGGCGTGACGCCGATGTTGGTCAGCCCCTTGCCGCCGGTCACCGTGTTGCTGCTGTACACGGTGGTCGGGCAGCTCGCGCCGTAGTTGGTGACGTTGATCGCGATCCGCTTGTCGCCCGTGGAGCCGGACAGGTCCGAGGTGTTGTTGCGGAAGACGGTGCCGCAGCCCCAGCCACTCTGCTGGGTGTGGGTCTCGTAGCCGTTGTTGGTCGTACGGGAGCCCTTGTTGCCGTCGACCAGGACGTTGTTGCCCTTCACGTCGACCCAGGAGTCGTCGTAGTGGGCGCCGGTCAGCCCGCTGCCGTCGAAGGTGTTGCCGGTGATCTTCGCTCCGGTGGTGCCTTCCTTGATGTCGACGTTCTCGCCGCCCACCCCCGGTCCGATCGTGTTGTTCAGGATCTGGACCCGGTCGCTCCGGTCGGAGAGGTCGCCCGCGGTGCCGACGTAGACGCCCTCGCCCATGCCGCGGCCGTCGCGCCCGGTGTCGTAGATCCGCGAGTTCTTGATGACGCCGTCCTTGCTGGACTTGCGGAAGTGGACGCCCTCCATGTCCAGGTCGTGCACGGTCACGGAATCGATCACGACGCCGGTGGCGGTGTCGGCCACGATGCCCTTCTGGCCGCCGGTCACGGTGATGCCCTTGACGGTCCAGTAGGAGGCACTGTTGAGATGCAGCCCGTAGCCGCCGCCGGCGGTGAGGACGGCCTGGGCGGAACCGGTGAGGGTGATCCGGGCGGAGGTGGTGCCGGGGACGGTCGCCTTGAAGTTGCCGGTGTACGTGCCGTCGGCGAGCCGGATGGTGTCGCCGGGGGCGGCGGCGGTGAGGGCGGACTTGAGCTGGGCGGCGGTGCTCACGTCGATGACCGTCGCCGCGTCCGCGTCCGCGTCCGCGGTGGCGGCGGAGGCGAGGGCGGGGCCGCCGGTGGCGAGCGCGGCGACCAGCAGGGCGGGGAGCAGCGTGCGGGTGCGCATGGGGGGTGCCTTCCCGTCGAAGGAGTTCGAGAGGTTCTCGTACATGAATGTGGGGCGAGTCTCTGAACGTGCTGCCCAGTGACGGTAGGGACGGGGTCTGACGGTGTCAAGGTATGGACCATTGTTCGCGGGCGGTGGGCGGAGCGGAGGGGAAACCTGCGGGCAGCGCAGGCGGTTGACGGCCCGTAACGCGCTCCGGCCACGATTCCGGCGCATCTCGGTGTCCGTGGGGGACGGGGGCATGGCGCACCCCTGCTGCCGTGAACTCGGCGTTCCGGTCGAGGTGTTCACCGACATGAACCTCGCGCGCCCGCGTTCCCGCACGGCTTCCGGCATGAAACGCCCGGTGAACGGGCACGGTCCGGGAATGCCCGTGCCCCGGCGGGCGTTCTTCTCAGGGAACACGAGGAGGAGCGGTAACCGTGCCTGATCCGCAGAGTTTGTACGAATGGGAGCCGAAGGGACTGGCCGTCGTCGACATGGCGCTCGCCCAGGAGTCGGCCGGCCTGGTCATGCTCTACCACTTCGACGGATACATCGACGCGGGCGAGACCGGGGAGCAGATCGTCGACGGCCTGCTCGAAACGCTGCCGCACCAGGTCGTCGCCAGCTTCGACCACGACCGGCTCGTCGACTACCGCGCACGGCGCCCGCTGCTGACCTTCCGACGCGACCGCTGGGCGGACTACGAGACGCCGACGATCGACGTACGGGTCGTCCAGGACGCCACCGGGGCGCCCTTCCTGCTGCTCTCCGGGCCCGAGCCGGACGTGGAGTGGGAGCGCTTCGCCGCCGCCGTCGAGCAGATCGTCGAGCGCCTCGGCGTCCGCCTCGCGGTGAACTTCCACGGCATCCCGATGGGCGTCCCGCACACCCGCCCCGTCGGCGTCACCCCGCACGGCAACCGCACGGACCTCATGCCCGGCCACCGGAGCCCGTTCGAGGAGGCGCAGGTGCCCGGCTCCGCCGAGGCCCTGGTGGAGTACCGGCTCATGGAGGCCGGACACGACGTCCTCGGTGTCGCCGCCCATGTGCCGCACTACGTCGCCCGCTCCGCCTACCCGGACGCGGCGCTCACCGCCCTGGAGTCGATCACGGCCGCGACCGGCCTGGTCCTGCCGGCCGTCGCCCACGCGCTGCGTACGGAGGCCCACCGCACCCAGACCGAGATCGACCGGCAGATCGACCAGGGCGACGAGGAGCTCGTCTCGCTCGTCGAGGGCCTTGAGCACCAGTACGACGCGGTCGCGGGCTCCGAGACCCGGGGCAATCTGGTCGCCGAGCCGGTCGACCTGCCGTCGGCCGACGAGATCGGTCTCGAATTCGAGCGGTTCCTCGCGGAGCGCGAGGGGGACATCTGACCGGTCCCACCGGCCGTCCGGCGTACTAGGCTGCCCGGCATGCTGAAAGTGGGCCTGACCGGTGGGATCGGCGCCGGCAAGAGTGAAGTGTCACGGCTGCTCGTCGGATACGGAGCCGTCTTGATCGATGCGGACCGGATCGCCCGTGAGGTCGTCGAGCCGGGGACACCCGGGCTCGCGGCCGTCGTCGACGCGTTCGGCGCCGGCATCCTCACCGCCGACGGCACTCTCGACCGGCCCAAGCTCGGTTCGATCGTCTTCTCCGACGCCGACCGGCTCGCCGTCCTCAACGCGATCGTCCACCCGCTGGTCGGCGCCCGCTCCGCCGAGCTGGAGCGGGCCGCGGGTCCCGATTCGGTCGTCGTCCACGACGTCCCCCTCCTCACCGAGAACGGGCTCGCCCCCCTCTACGACATCGTCGTCGTCGTGGACGCCGGTCCGCAGACCCAGCTCGACCGGCTCGTACGGCTCCGCGGCATGACCGAGCCCGAGGCCCGCGCCCGGATGGCCGCGCAGGCCACTCGGGAGCAGCGGAGGGCCGTCGCCGATCTGATCGTCGACAACGACGGACCGCTGGAGGAACTGGAGCCGCAGGTCCGCAAGGTCTGGTCGGAGCTGACGAAGCGGGCGGCGGCCGGCTGACTCCCGTAGCGGAATACCGTGCCCCGACCGGGTGTTGAGAACCCGGTAGTGAAGGGAAGGATGCCATCGTGCCCGAGAGGACCCCGGAAACCGACGTCATCGACTTCCGCGCGGCCGAGCACCTGCTGGCGGCGCGCGACCCCCGGGGCGCGGTGAAGCTCCTGGACTCGGTGATCGCGGCCCATCCGGAGAACACGGCCGCCCGCCTGCTGCGGGCCCGTGCCTTCTTCGCCGCCGCCCAACTGCGTCCCGCGGAACTCGAATTCGAACTCGTCCTGGAGCGCGAACCGGACAACGCCTTCGCGCATTTCGCGCTCGCCCGCACCTTTGAGCGCTCCGGCCGCTCCGACCGGGCCGCCCGTCACTTCCGGCTGGCCGCGGCCCTCGATCCGAACCCGGAGTACCTGAAGGCGGCCCGTTTCCGCACGGAGGACTGACACGGCACCGCCGGGCGGCACGACCGCCCGGCGGGCATCGCGTCCTGGTCAGTGCCCGTACTTGCCGCGCCCGCCGTGGTCGGGTTCGTACGGCGGGATATTGCGGCCCGGCTGGTAGTGCGGGCCCTGGTGGATGTGGTGGACGATCACCGCGATGTCCACAAGGACCAGCACGAGCAGCACGCCGCAGGCTGCGGCCCATCCCGGGCGGTCGGTCAGCGTGAAGGCCGCCAGGCCGAAGACGGCCCAGGCCAGTCCCCATAGACTCAGACAGAGCCGCAGCCGCAGAGGACTGCGGGCAGTCGTCGGTTCATTACCGGTACGCATGGCAATCGCCTCTCCTACCAGGATGGACCCGCGACACCGTTTTGGGGACATGTCGACATCAGATCGAGGGGATCGTGCGTGAACGGCACATCGTGGGGGGACCGTACCGGCCGCAGGGCCAGGGTCCGGGGCTGTCTGCTGGGCGGGGCCATCGGGGACGCCCTGGGAAATCCGGTGGAGTTCCTCTCGCTCGCCGGGATCCGCCGCGCGCACGGTGAACACGGTGTACAGGGCCTCCTCGCGGACGAGGAGGGGGTCGTCGGACGGGTCACCGACGATACGCAGATGACCCTGTTCACGACCGAGGCGCTGATCAGGGCCCACTCCCGGGCGATGTCGAAGGGGATCGGCGGCGCCGAGACCGGGATCGTGCGGAATGCGTACCTGCGCTGGCTGGACACCCAGAACCACCCCGCTCCGCCGGCCCGCGGCGGCGACAACCCGGTGCGGACCGGCTGGCTCCGGCAGCAGCCCTGGCTCTACGCGCGCCGGGCCCCCGGCAACGCCTGCCTGACGGGGCTCGCGACCGGCCATGTCCCCGAACCGTCGGAGCGGCTCGGCGACCCCGGCCCGGTCAACACCGGGTCCAAGGGGTGCGGCACGGTGATGCGGTCCGCCCCCTTCGGACTGGCGGGGCAGAGCGCCGAGGAGGGCTTCCGGCTCGCCCACTGGTGCGCGCAGATCACCCACGGCCATCCGACCGGTGCGTACGCCGCCGGGACGTTGGCCGCGATCGTCGCCCATCTCCTGGAGGGCGACTCCATGGCGGGCGCGGTGCTGCGCGCCATGGAGCTGCTGCGCCGCCACCCGGGGCACGAGGAGACGACGGCGGCCCTGCGCGCGGCCGTCGACCTCGCCGCCGGGGGCGAACCGACCGCCGAGAAGGTGGAGACGCTGGGCGCGGGCTGGGTCGCCGAGGAGGCCCTCGCCATCGCCGTGTACTGCGCCCTGGTGCTGCCGGACGCCGACCAGGTGGCCCGGTCGCTGCTGCTCTCGGTCAACCACTCGGGGGACAGCGACTCCACCGGCGCGGTCTGCGGCAATCTGCTCGGCGCCCGCCACGGGGACGTACACCTTCCGCCGTCCTGGCTGGTGGCGACCGAGGGGCGAGCGGTGATCACCGAGCTGGCCGACGACCTGTGCGTGGAGTTCGAGCACGCGGTCGCGTGGCCGGCCGAGCGCTACCCGGCGTACTGACGGTCCGGCCGCACGCCTTCGGCGCCGACGGACCGCCGGTGCGCCGGAGGGTGACGGCCGGTCAGTCGTTGAGCATCTTGGCCCGCAGCGCGGCCACCGTCGCGTCGTCGAGCTTCGGGCCCGCGCGTACGTAGGTGTCGAAGTCGCCGTACAGATGGTCCACCTCGGTGAACGCCGCGCGCAGCCAGCTCAGTCCGACGGCCTTCGGGTTGCCGGTGTACTCGTTGCCGGCGAGGAAGTCCGCCTCGACGGTGTGGCGCGGGACGCCGAGCAGAGTGAGCAGGACGGCCGTGCCCCAGCCGGTGCGGTCCTTGCCCGCGCTGCAGTGGAAGACGGTCGCGCCGGAGTTGTTCGCGGCGACGGCGGTGACCAGATCGCGGAAGGCGTAGTCGGCACCGACGAAGTCGACCACGAACGGGTAGCCGATGGACTGGCCGAGGTCGGACGAGCCGGAGAACAGCCCGGCCGCGACGGCCTCGGCCAGAGTCGTCAGAGCCGGGTCGTGGAAGCGGATGCCGTGGCTGAGCGACACCACATCGGCGACCTGGTACGTCACACCGGCGGGCAGCCGGTCGGGATCGTCGTGGCGCTCCATCGCGTTGCGCAGATCCACGTCGAGGGTGAGGTGCTGGGAGAGCAGGCGCTGCTGCTCCGCGTCGGTGAGGCTGTCGAGCTTGTTGGAGCGGTAGACCAGACCGGAGCGCACCCAGTGCCCGTCGGTGGTGTGGTAGCCGCCGATGTCCCGGAAGTTGCGGGCCGACCCGATGCCGAGCGAACGGTCGGCGACGACGAGCGGGGAGCCGCTGTCCGGCGTCAGCCGGAAGTACCAGCGCCCGGTCTCGGGGAGCGTTCCGGCGGGGACGGTCAGCGAACCGGTGCCGGGGGCGGTGCCCACCGGGGTGCCGGTGGTGGCGTCGGGGGAGGTGACGGCGGTGACGGAGCTGGCCGACGTCCTGCTGGAGTACCAGCTCAGCCCCCCAGCGAGGCACTGCACGGCCTCGCGAGGCTACTGGAACCCCTGGAGGCGAAGCCGGAGTTGCTGCACACCCTGGAGACCCATCTCGAACTCGGCCTGGACCGGCGGACCACCGCGGCCGCCCTGCACATCCACCCCAGCACCGTCGATTACCGCATCCGTCGCATCGACCGTCTCACCGGTCTCTCCCCGGCCCGCCCGGCCGACCTCCAGCACATCAGTGCGGCCCTGGTCGCCCGTCGCTCGGTGTGAGGGAGGAACCGGACGCGCCCGGACGAACGCGAACAGGCCCGCGCTGCTCATCGGGCTGCTCGTCCCGATGGCCCGAAAGCGGCGGGGCCGTACGGCCGAACCGGTCGCGTACGCCCGCGGGCGGGTGCGGCGGCCAGGGAGCGGAGTCGGGCCGCCGCCGGATACCGTGGAGACCGACGACGTGTGCACAACGGCCGAAGGGGGTTCGGTGGAAGCCGAGTTGGTGGCATTGGCGGCATCGGGGGCAACGGCACTCGTGCAGCACATGGTGGCCGATTCCTGGGGCCAGGTACGCGATCGGGTGGCGGCCTTCCTCGCGCGGGGCGAGGCGACGCCCGAGGAGGAGTCGGCGCTGACCGGTGAGCTGGAGGCGTCCCGCGGTGAGCTGACCGCCGCACGGGGCGAGGGCGACGACACGCTGGCCGGGGACGTCGAGGCCGAGTGGCGCGCGCGGCTGCGCCGCAGGCTCGCCGCGGATCCGCGGGCGGCGGACGAACTCCGCGCCGTTCTCGCGGAGTTGGACCATGTGGGCGGCAGTGGACCTGCGGGCGGCGTGCACAACACCATCGGCGGGACGGCCAGCATCGGCGGCCCGGTGATCCAGGCCGCCGAGATCGGGTCCATCAGCTTCGGCCCCGAGCGGTAGCGGCTCGCCGCTCCGTTCTGTTCCGCGCCCGCCCGGCCGGGCGGGCGGTGGACGGTCGTGGTCGGCCCGCGGCCGGTCAGTGGACGGTGCTGAAGCTGCGCCACGGCAGGCCGTGGGCCCCGGTGACGTCGCTGACCGTGGTCGCGACGTATGTCGTACCCGGCCCGGTGCAGTCGCGCGTGCGGTACAGGATGATGTCGATCAGGGTCCCGTTGGTCACTTCCTTGGCACCCGCGGGAGCGAGCCGGTGGCAGCCCCTCACCGAGGGGCTGTTCACCATGATCACGGCGTCCCGCTCGGTCGTGTAGGTGACCGGCCCGACCGCGGTCCGGCCGAGGCCGGAGCAGCCTGCGACGGTGAGGGTCAGGAGCAGGGTGCCGGCCGCTGCGGCGAGACGGTGGCGTCGGTGATCGATCACGGGCATGGGCGGGTCCTCGTCTGTCTCGTCCGGCTCAGCCGTCAGCACCGCACGCGCCACAGCACCGCGTACGCCGCGGGGAACGTGCTGACGCTGGTCACCCTGCCCGCTCCCCGGCGCCCCGGCATCCGGTGCGCGGCCGGCCGGGGGACGTGCGCCCCGGAGGGAGTGCTCCGGGCACGTTCTGAGGGAGTGCTTCGAGCCATGTTCATATGGGGTGATATTGGGCATACCGTGGTAGCAGTAACTGTTTCAGTGTTTCCGGTTCTCAGGGGGCCGTCATGGTCCAAGAGCTTGTGATCGCGATAGTGGCGGGGGCCTCGGTGGGTGGGCTGTACCTGTCCGCGGCGGCCAAGGTCGTCAAGCAGTACGAGCGGGGCGTCGTGCTGAGGCTCGGCAGGCTCCGTGACGATGTGCGAGGGCCTGGATTCACCATGGTGATCCCCGGCGTCGACCGGTTGCACAAGGTCAATATGCAGATCGTGACGATGCCGGTGCCCGCCCAGGACGGGATCACCCGTGACAACGTGACGGTGCGGGTCGACGCGGTGATCTACTTCAAGGTGGTCGACGCGGCGAGCGCGGTGGTCCAGGTGGAGGACTACCGGTTCGCGGTGTCGCAGATGGCGCAGACCTCGCTGCGGTCGATCATCGGCAAGAGCGACCTGGACGATCTGCTGTCCAACCGGGAGAAGCTGAATCAGGGCCTTGAGCTGATGATCGACAGCCCGGCGGTCGGGTGGGGCGTGCAGATCGACCGGGTCGAGATCAAGGACGTCTCGCTGCCGGAGACGATGAAGCGCTCCATGGCCCGGCAGGCCGAGGCCGACCGTGAGCGGCGGGCCCGCGTCATCAACGCGGACGCCGAGTTCCAGGCGTCGAAGAAACTCGCCGAGGCGGCGAAGCAGATGTCCGCCCAGCCGGCCGCGCTCCAGCTGCGCCTGCTGCAGACGGTGGTGGCGGTCGCGGCCGAGAAGAACTCCACGCTGGTGCTCCCGTTCCCGGTGGAGCTGCTCCGCTTCCTGGAGAGGGCGCAGCAGCCCGTACAACAGCAGCAGCCCGTACAGCAGACGGAGCTGCAGCCGCAGCAGGCCGTGCGGCCGCCGCAGCGCCCCGCGCAGGCGCCCCGCCCCGCAGCCCCGGCACAGCCCGAGCGTCCGGCGCAGCCACGGCCCGAGCGGCCTGTCGAGGCGGAGCCGCAGTCGCAGCCGCGGTCGCGGACGCAGAAGTCGCAGTCCGGGAGGCCCGTACCCACGCCCGCCGCCCTCGCGGCCGCCGCACCCGCGCGGGCGTCCCGTTCGAAGCCGCTCGCCAGGCACTGAGCCCGGCACCGGGGGCCACTGCCGGCTCGGTCGGCAGCGGCTCCCACCTGCTGGAACGCAGGTACGCGTCCGGCTGTCAGACCCCCCGCCTAGACTCGCAGGAGTCATAGGGATCAAGACGATCAAGAGGATCACGGCGGGACGGGAGGGGACCGATGACCACGGCACGGCACCGGCCGGACGAGTCCGCCGTCCGCCTCATGAGGTGTGCCGCCGTCTTCCTGCCGGCATCGCTGCCGAGGGACGGGCGCGTCGCCTTCTGGGATCCCGACGGCGGCCCTCTCCCGGAGCCGTCCCGCCCGGTGGACCCCGAGGGCGCGGCGTCCGGTGCGGCCCCCGCCGAGATCACCGTCGTCCGTCGGCACGGGCAGGACGGCGTCCGCCGGCGCGTGGTGCCGGCCGTCCTGCTGCCCGTGGGCGATGCGCTGCCCCTGCTGGCCCATGCCCGGCACCAGCAGTCCGCCCATCCCGCGACCCGGGCCTGGGGCGCCGCCGCGCTCCAGGCGCTCAACCTGGTGGCGCGCGGCAGACTGCTGCCCGGCCTGACGGGCGACGACCACGACGCCTGGCGGGCCGGACCGCGCGACGCCGAGGACGTCGCGCACCTGCGCGCGATCGCCGCCGCCATGCCGGCCGAGGGGTACGCGGTCCCGCTCCCGGATCGCGCACCGCTCCAGGTCCCCGAGCCGGAGTGGCTGCTCGGCGCGTTCCTCGACGCGGTGGCCGACACCCTGCCCCGCACGCCCGCCGCGGCATACGCGATGGGGGCGCCCTTCGCGGCCCGTGAGGCCCAGCATCTGCCGGGAGCCCGCGACTGGGCCGTCGAGGTCGCGGCCGGGCTCGACGCGGGCGTACGGGTCTCGCTCCGCCTCGACCTGTCGGCGTACGAGCTCTTCGACTCGGCGGACACGTACTCCGGCCCCGACGACGACCACCACAACAGCCACAGCGAGGGCGACCGCCCCGACGACGCCTCCGATCCGATGGCCGCGAGTGCCCGCCCCGGCGCCGCGCGGCACGCCGCCGCGGCCATCACCCAGGTGCACAGCCTGGCCGACCCGACCTACGTCATCGACGCCGCCGCCCTGTGGCACGGCGGGGCGGGAGAGCCGTTCGGCCCGCGGGCCAGGATCGACGCGGTGCTCGCACTGCGCCGCGCCGCCCGCGTCTGGACACCGCTGGAGCGGCTGCTGGAGCAGCCGGTGCCCGATGTGCTCGCTCTCGACGAGGACGAGCTGTACGAGCTGCTGGGCCACGCCGGAGCCCGGCTGGCGGCGGCCGGGGTGAGCGTCCACTGGCCCAGGGAGCTCGCCCGTTCCCTCACCGCCGCCGCCGTCGTGCGACCCGCGCCCGGCTCGGCGACCGACGGCACCTCGTTCTTCGACGCCGAGCAGCTCTTCTCCTTCAACTGGCAGCTGTCGCTGGGCGACGAGCGGCTGACCGAGGCGGAGATGGACGTACTCGCGGAGGCCCACCGGCCGGTGGTGCGGCTGCGGGACCAGTGGGTCGTCGTCGACCCCGCGCTCGTACGCAAGGCACGCAAGCGGGAGCTCGGCCTCCTCGATCCGGTCGACGCCCTCGCCGTTGCCCTGACCGGCAGCGCCGAGGTCGACGGGGAGCAGGTCGAAGCGGTGCCCGTGGGCGCGCTGGCCGCGCTCCGCGCCCGCATCACCGCCGACGACACCGCCATCGCCCCGCCGCCCGGTCTCGACGCCACGCTCCGCGACTACCAACTGCGCGGCCTCGCCTGGCTGGAGAGGATGACCTCGCTCGGCCTCGGCGGCTGCCTCGCCGACGACATGGGCCTGGGCAAGACGATCACTCTCATCGCCCTCCATCTGCACCGCGCCCACCCCGCACCCACCCTGGTGATCTGTCCCGCCTCCCTCCTGGGCAACTGGCACCGGGAGATCAACCGCTTCGCTCCCGGTGTCCCCGTCCGCCGCTTCCACGGCACCGACCGCACACTCGCCGAACCCGACGGCGGGTTCGTCCTCACCACCTACGGCACGATGCGTTCGAGCGCGGCGCAACTCGCCGACCACAGCTGGGGACTGATCGTCGCCGACGAGGCCCAGCACGTGAAGAACCCGCACTCCTCCACGGCGAAGGCGCTGCGCACCATCCCGGCCCCGGCCAGGGTCGCCCTCACCGGCACCCCCGTGGAGAACAACCTCTCCGAGTTGTGGGCCCTGCTCGACTGGACCACGCCCGGACTGCTCGGCCCCCTCAAGGCGTTCCGGGCCCGGCACGCCCGTATCGTCGAGAGCACCGGTACGGCCGCCGGGCTCGCCAACGACGAAGCGGTCGAACGGCTCTCGCGGCTGGTCCGGCCCTTTCTGCTGCGCCGCAAGAAGTCGGACCCGGGCATCGCCCCCGAGCTGCCGCCCAAGACGGAGACCGACCACCCCGTCTTCCTCACCCGCGAGCAGGCCACGCTCTACGAGGCGGCGGTCCGCGAGACGATGGCTTTCATCGAAGCCTCGGAGGGCATCGCCCGGCGCGGTCTGATCATGAAGCTGCTGGCCTCGCTCAAACAGATCTGCAACCACCCCGCGCAGTATCTGAAGGAGGAACCGACCCGCCTCGCGGGCCGTTCGGGGAAGCTCGCCCTGCTCGACGAACTCCTCGACACGATCCTCGCCGAGGACGGCTCCGTCCTCATCTTCACCCAGTACGTGACGATGGCCCGGCTCCTCTCCGCCCACCTCGCCTCGCGCGCCATCCCCTCCCAACTCCTGCACGGCGGTACGCCGGTGGCCGAGCGCGAACGGATGGTGGACCGCTTCCAGTCCGGTGAGGTCCCGGTCTTCCTGCTCTCCCTCAAGGCGGCGGGCACCGGACTGAATCTCACCAGGGCCGCCCACGTCATCCACTACGACCGCTGGTGGAATCCGGCCGTCGAGGAACAGGCCACCGACCGGGCGTACCGCATCGGCCAGACACAGCCCGTGCAGGTGCACCGGCTGATCGCGGAGGGCACGGTCGAGGACCGGATCGGCGAGCTGCTGCGGGCCAAGCGGGTCCTGGCCGACACGGTCCTCGGTGCCGGTGAGACCGCGCTGACCGAGCTCAGCGACCGTGACCTGGCCGATCTCGTCTCGCTCCGGAGGCCGTCATGAGCCCCCGCCCGCAGCCCCACCCCGGCCCGCAGCCCCGGCCCCGTTCGTCCGCCCGCCCCGAGTCCCGGCCGGTCGCCCGTCCGCGCCCCGGCCCCGACGATCTGCGGCGCACCTTCGAGGCCGTGCCGCCCCGCACCTCCGACGGCGACGAACCCTTCGCGGACAGTTGGTGGGGCCGCGCCTGGGTGGCCGCCCTGGAGTCCCTGTCGATGGACGAAGGACGGCTCTCCCGCGGCCGCACGTACGCCGACAGCGGCAAGGTCGCCGCGATCACCGTCACTCCCGGACGGGTCGTCGCCTACGTCCACGGCAGCCGCCCCCGCCCCTACCGCGCCGAGCTGCGTCTGCGGGCGCTCACCGATGCCGACTGGGACACCTTCCTGGGCGCGGTGGCCGCCCGCCCCGGTCACCTCGCCGCACTGCTCGCCAAGGAGATGCCGCACTCGCTGGTCGACACGGCGGCCGAGGCCGGCATCGGACTGCTGCCCGCGGCGGGCGACCTCGATCCCGGCTGCTCCTGTCCCGACCACGGCTGGCCCTGCAAGCATGTGGCCGCCCTCTGCTACCAGATGGCCCGGCTGCTGGACGCCGACCCGTTCGTCCTTCTGCTGCTGCGCGGCCGGGGCGAGCGCGACACCCTCGAAGAGCTGGGCCGCCGCAACGCCGCGCACTCCGCCAGGGAACGCCCGGCCGCGCCCGCCTCCCCCTCCGTACCGGCCCGTGAGGCCCTCGCCGACCGCTACCTCCCGCCGCTCCCCGCGCCGCTCATGGTCCTGCCGCACCCCGGGCAGCCGCCCTCGTACCCGAGCCTGCCCGGCGCGCGCGATCCGCTCGCCCTCGACCACCTGGCCACGGACGCGGCGGCCCGTGCGCACACGCTCCTCACCACGGGCCTCGACCCGCTCGCCGGTCTCACCGCCTGGCAGGACGCGGTGCGGCTGGCCGCGTCCCGGCCCACCGCCGGGCTCACCGCGACCACCCGTGCCCTCTACCGAGAGCTGGCCCACGCCACCGGCCGTACCCCTACCGACCTGGCTCGGGCCGTCGCGGCCTGGCGCCAGGGCGGCGCCGAAGGGCTGTCCGTCCTCGAAACGCCCTGGGATCCTCCGGCCGGACCGTTCGACCGGGCCCGCCCCGCGCTCGCAGCCGCCGACTTCCCCCGTTTCCACCCCTGGCGCAACCAACTCACGCACCCCAGCGGCACACTCCAGCTCCGCTTCGGCCACGACGGCCGTTGGTACGGCTACGAATCCGAACCCGGCGAGGACGACTGGTGGCCCCGGGCCACCCCGGGCTCCGACCCGGTGGGCGCGCTCATGGAACTCAGCGGCGGCTGACCCCCCTCCTCGGCCGTTCCCCGGCGGTTCCCGGGGCCGGGCCCGCCCCTCAACTCCGCAGACACCCGCCCCTCAACTCCGCAGACAGACGAAGAGGCCGATCAGCAGCACGGCGGCGATCGGCAGCACGATCAGCCGGGCTTTCCGGAACGACTCGTTCTCCTGCTGGGACAGCCCATGGACGGCGCCGTGCGCCGAGGCCAGATGCTCCCCGGCCATGTCGATGGTCTTCCCCGTGGTCAGCAGCGAAGGCGACCAGCCGCAGTGGGCGCAGACCAGGAAGTCACGGTAGGGGTCGTACCGGAAGTCCCGTTCCACATTGACCGTGAACACCTCGCCGCCCGGTGTCGTCGCTGTGTAATGGCGTATCGGCGCACCCATGTGGATCGCTCCCTGTTCCGCGCGTCTGATCGGTCCCGGGTTCCCGGTCGCGGCACAGTACCGGTAGTCCGCACCGCCCCGTCAGAGAGGCAGCACCGCATCGACGATCTCGCGGGCGAAGTGCGGCGGTACCGGTTCGCGGCGGAGCAGCACGCGCATCCAGACCGCCCCCGCGATCAGGTCCAGCACCAGCATCGGGTCGGTGTTCTCGGGGAGTTCACCGCGGGCGGCGGCGCGGGTGAAGACCGGCTGCTCGCGGGAGAACCGATCGGCGAAGAAGTCGCGGGTGAGGGCGGTGAGTTCGTCGTCCGGCAGGCCGGTGCCCGAGGTCATGGCGCGGGCGATCGGCTCCGTACGCCCGCCGGTGAGCAGGCCGATGACCTGTTCGGTGAGGGTGATCAGGTCGCCGCGGAGGCTGCCCGTATCGGGGATGTCGACGTCGAGGACCCGGGAATGGAGCATGGCCGCCCGCAGCAGCGCCGGTTTCGAGGGCCACCAGCGGTAGATCGTCGTCTTGTTGACTCCGGCGTCCTGGGCGACGGCCTCGATGGTGAGACGGCTGTAGCCGCGTTTCGCGAGATGGCGAAGCGTGGTGTCGAAGATCGCTTCGGCAGCACGAGGGCCCCTGCCCGGACGGCGGTTCACGGACAGGTCGGGCATGGGCACTCCAAAGGAAAGCAACGCAACGTTGCGTTGCGTTGTAGGGTGCGGTCATCGTACTGTGACACAGAGGGGCCGGTATGGCGGAGGCAACGGTTTCCAAGGCGGTGACCTGGGGGCTGCTCGCCGCCTGGGCGGCCCATGATCTGGAGGAACTGGTCACCATGGCCGACTGGTCGCGGTCCGCCCGGCCACGGCTCCAGGCGCGGTTCCCGGGAGTGCCCGAACGGGTCTGGACGCGGATGGAGCTCTCGCGGCGGGATGTCGGCGTCGCCCTCGGGCTCATGGGCGGGCTCATGGCGGCAGCCTCGGCGGACGGGGCGCGCACCGGCGGCCGCAGCCCGTTCTTCCGGACCGCGCTGGTCGGTTTCGGGCTGCACGGCGTCGTGCACATGGCGCAGTCGCTGGCGTATCGCGGCTATACGCCGGGGGTTGCCACCGCGCCGACCGTCGTCATCCCGTACTCGCTCTGGGCGGCTCGGCGGCTGAGGGCGGCCGGCGTCCGGGCCGGTGGTGCCGGCACCGCGGCAGCGGCACTCGCGCTCTTCCCGGTGGCCGCCGCGGGAGCGCACGTGCTGGCACGCCGGCTCGGCCGGCCGCACGGGCGCGGGGCCCGCACGGCGGCCTGACCGGGAGCGGTGCGGCGGGGCGGCGGAGAGTGCGTCAGAAGTCGGCGTTCGCGCGCTCTTCGATCCGGGCCACCGATTCCTGGGCGTACGCCTTCTTGTAGGCGTCCCGGATCCGCTCGATCTGGACGTCGCGCACCCGTGCCTCGGACGCCGGGTAGAGCAGCGTCAGTTCGTAACTGCGCTCCCGTTCGACCACCCCGTGGGAATCGCGCCACTGCCCCCGGCCATCCTGGATGGTCAGCCCGCTCGGGAAGCGCGGTGTGACCTCCTCGTCGACGAACGCCAGGAATTGACGGTCGGTCACCTTAGGTCCACCGTCTGGGCGTTCGGTGCCGAAGTACAACCGGGTCTCGATGTGGGCCTTCCCGCGCGCGGCGGCGGACGGCGCGGCGGGCTGCGAAGCGGAGGGGGCTTCCTTGCCGAGCGTGGCGTACGCGACCGGCGTGCCCATGGCCAGGACGGCCAGGGCGGCGGCGGCCGCGGTGAGTGCGGTGTGCTGCTTGGCGCCGTCCTTGGTGCGGGAGGTGTGGGGAAGGTGAGGCACAGCGGGGCCTTCGTTCTGAGTCTGCGCGGGGGCTGTGAGGGCCTGCGGCGCGGATGCGCGGGGCTCACTGTGACAAGCGGCCCCCGTCGGCCGGCGGCAGGACATGGGGGCTTCCGCCGGAATCCACCCGTACGGATCGGCCCGCGACTTCACCGTAGCCCCGCCGGCCCCGTGGGCGCCCCGGCAGCCGTGGACGCCGGGCCTTCGCGGGGCGTCCGCTCGGTCGGCCCCGCGCCGGAGCGGCCCGCCGGCCCCGATGATCCGGCGAAGGGTCGCAGCCGCCGAAAATCCCTGGTTCCGGTCGGCCCGGCGCTGCTAGCTTCCTCGATGTGGCGAAACTCAATCAGATCATCGCAGTGGAGAAGGGCGTCAAGTCCAAGGCTCACCAGGACCTGACGGCGGCGCATCACGGCCTCCAGAAGACCGGTCTGCTGGCCGGGATCTCCCGGACGTATCAGCCGAAGGACGAGGAGGGCGAGCAGTTGCCGCCCGAGTCGACGCTGGTGCAGATCAAGGCCGAGGACGTGCTGCGGGAGACCGCGACGACCCTGACCCGGCTCTTCGATGTGACCGCCACGAAGGACTGGGCGAACTGCACGGCCCGCGCGGACGTGAAGGTCGACGGGCGGGTGCTCGTGAGCGAGGTGCCGGTGTCGTATCTCCTCTTCCTGGAGAAGCAGCTGACGGACATCAACACCTTTGTCCGCAAGCTTCCGGTCCTCGATGCCTCCGAGGCATGGACCCAGGACCCGTCGACGGACTCCTGGAAGACCGAGCCGGTGAGGACTCTTCGTACGAAGAAGGTGCCCCGCAACCATGTGAAGGCGGAGGCCACCGACAAGCACCCGGCGCAGGTCGAGGTGTACTACGAGGACATTCCGATCGGGTACTGGACGACGATGAAGTTCTCCGGAGCCCTTCCCGCACGACGGGTCAACGAACTGCTGGACCGGGTGGAGAAGCTCCAGCAGGCCGTGAAGTTCGCCCGCGAGGAGGCCAACGGCGTGGACGTCACCGACCAGCGGGTGGGTGATGCGGTATTCGGTTACCTCTTCGGGTGACCGGCCATGGATTCCCCGGCCGTCCCTTACGGCCGGGGTGCGCGAGGAGCGCAAGCTGAAACTGAAGCTTGTCGTGACGACGCGGTTCCAGTGGAGGTTCGAGTCCTCCCCCCGGCATTCGGTGCGTTCCCCGCACACGGACGGGCCGGGGTAGCCCAAATGGCAGAGGCAGACCGCGATCAATCTCAGACTCTTGCTCCAGACTCAGCATTCGCCACCGATCGCCGAATCAATCGGGCCCGTGCCCATGGGCGTCGAGATGCCGGTTCGACTCCGGCCCGCAGAGCTTCGATCTGCGGTCGTCTAAAGGCAGGACGCGACGACATAAACCTGACACGGATCCTTAAAAGTGTCGGCGTGCCGTATGGGTGGCACTTTCAGGGCCCGAGGGTCGGCTACGCCCTCGGGCCCGCTCCCGTTTCCGGGGCGCCCCGTCTCACACGCCTGTGGGCAGCGACACCCCGCGCCCCGCGAAGAAGCGCTCGAAGTCGGGCAGCGGTAGATCCGCGGCACGCGTTTCGGCCGTGATTCCGGACGGGTTGTGGAAGTGGACGCCGGCGCCGTCGGCCGCACGCGACGTCAGCAGCACCAGATGCCCGCCCCGTCCCGGAGCGGGCCGCCGCGGGTGCCGGATGCCGTAGTGCACCGAGGCCATGACCGTCCGTCCGCCGTCCAGCAGATCGAGGATCTCCTGCGGTGAGAGGTGGCGGTGGACCGTGGCGTCGAGGCCGTGCACCTCCCGTACGTACTCCGCGAAGGGCGCGTAGATCAGGCCCCGGATCACCCCCTCGGCATCCTCCGTGTACGCGCCGTACTTGAGTGCCCCGTCGCGCAGCGCGAACAAGGACGGTGCCCCAACTGCCCCAGCGGTCCCGGCGGATTCGGCCGAGTGGGCGTCCGGGCTCTCCCCGGTGGCGAGTGCCATGCGCAGGCAGGTCATACCGCACAGATGACCGGACCAGCGCGCGTACTCGGCCGGTGATGCCGCGCCCGACTCCGCCCACGCCGGATCGGTGGCCGGATCGAGTCCGCCCTCGACGATCGGGCCGACGAGTTCGGGCGAGGCGAACTGGGTGAGGACGGGAACGCGGCAGGCGGAGCAGGCCATCAGGGGTGTCCGATCACTGGCGGTATCCGGTCAGGAAGCGGCCGATGCGGCTGATCGCCGCGTCGAGATCGTCAGCGTACGGGAGTGTCAGGATCCGGAAGTGGTCGGGCCGCGGCCAGTTGAAGCCCGTGCCCTGCACGACCTGGATCTTCTCCCGCAGCAGCAGGTCCAGGACGAACTTCTCGTCATCGACGATCGGGTGCACCTTCGGGTCGATGCGCGGGAACGCGTACAGCGCGCCCTTCGGTTTCACGCACGACACCCCGGGGATCTCGTTCAGCTTCTCCCAGGCCCGGTTGCGCTGCTCGTACAGCCTGCCCCCCGGTGCGACCAGCTCCCGGATCGACTGCCGGCCGCCGAGCGCCGCCTGGATGGCGTACTGCGCGGGCGCGTTGGGGCACAGGCGCATGGAGGCGAGCGTCGTCAGCCCCTCCAGATAATTGCGCGCGTGCTGCTGCGGGCCGGAGACCACCATCCAGCCGGAGCGGAAGCCCGCCACGCGGTATGTCTTCGACAGGCCGCTGAAGGTGAGGCAGACCAGGTCCGGGGCGAGGGATGCCACGCTGTGGTGCTCGGCGTCGTCGTACAGGATCTGGTCGTAGATCTCGTCCGCGAACACCATCAGGCCGTGCCTGCGCGCCAGGTCGAGGATGCCTTCGAGGACCTCGCGCGGGTAGACGGCGCCGGTCGGGTTGTTCGGGTTGATGATCACGACGGCCCGGGTGCGGTCGGTGATCTTCGACGCCATGTCCGCGAGGTCCGGGTTCCAGTCCGAGGCCTCGTCGCAGGTGTAGTGCACGGCCCTGCCGCCCGCGAGGGTCACCACCGCCGTCCACAGCGGGTAGTCGGGGGACGGGACGAGCACCTCGTCACCGTCCTCCAGCAGCGCCTGGACGGCCATGGAGATCAGCTCGGAGACGCCGTTGCCGAGGAAGATGTCGTCGACCCCGACATCCGCCAGCCCCATCGCCTGGTAGCGCTGCGCCACCGCCCGGCGGGCGGACAGGATGCCGCGCGAATCGGTGTAGCCATGGGCCTGCGGAAGCATCCGGATCATGTCCTGGACGACCTCTTCCGGCGCCTCGAAACCGAAGAGCGCCGGGTTGCCGGTGTTGAGGCGGAGCACGCTGTGGCCCGCCTCCTCCAGGGCGTTGGCGTGCTCGATGACCGGGCCCCGGATCTCGTAACAGACCTCGTTGAGCTTGCTGGACTGCCGGAATTCCATGCGGTGGCCTCCCCGACCTGATTGCGATACTTGGTTTTACCAAGCTCGGGCTTGGAAAGTCCAACAACATGTCTAGACTGCGTCGCATGCCACGTCAGCAACAGTCCGCAAACCGCCCGGCCCGCCGCCGGAGTTACGACCAGTTCTGTGCCACCGCGCGCTCCCTCGATTCCGTGGGTGACCGGTGGACCCTGCTGATCGTCCGTGAACTGCTGGCGGGCCCCCGCCGCTACACCGACCTCCACGCCGACCTGCCGGGTGTCAGTACGGATGTCCTTGCCTCCCGGCTCAAGGACATGGAGCAGGGGGGGCTGGCCACCCGCCGCCGGCTCCCGCCGCCCGCCGCGGCCTCGGTGTACGAGCTGACGGAGCGCGGCCACGGGCTGCTGCCCGTACTCACCGCACTCGCCGAGTGGGGCGCGCCCGCGCTCGCCGAGCGGCGGCCCACCGATGCGGTACGGGCCCACTGGTTCGCGCTTCCGCTGCTGCGTGCGCTGGACGGGCTGACCCACGCGGGAGTCGTCGAAGTCCACCTGGACGAGGGCGAGTTCCATGTGCGCGCCGGTGGTGCAGGTGGCGCGGAGAGCGCGCCGGCCGGTGCGGCGGTGTACGGGGACGGGCCCGCCGCCCGCCCCGACGCCCGTATCGCCCTCGACGTCGAGGTCTGCCTGGCGCTCGGACGGGGTGGGCTGACGCTCGCCGAGGCCGTGGCGGACGGGCGGATCGAGGTGTCGGGCGACGGACCGCTCGCCGCTGAACTCCGCGGCGAGTGAGCGTGTTCCGCGACCGGCGACCGCCGGATCAGGAGGGTTCCGGGAGGCGGCTCGCGGGTAGCGTCGGGACATTTGGGATGTCGAGGACGCTACCGGGGTGCTGAGGCGGAGGAGCCGCACATGAGGGTCACAAGCCGACGGGTGAGCCGAGGGCGGCGGGCGGAGCAGGGACGGCGGATACCGCTGGGGCTGGGGCTGGGGGTGGGGCAGGGACAGCAGGTAGGGCAGGAGCTGGGGGCGGAGCAGGGGCGGCGGGGACGGCAGGGACAGCGGGTACGGCAGGGGCGACTCGCCAAGGCCCTGGTCATCGGTGGCTGCGTGGCGGCCCTCGGCTTCGTGCCGTCGGCGGCCGACGCCACACCCGGCGGTGGTGTCGGCGGCACGGTGGTCGCGAAGGGCACATCGGCGGGGAAGCTGAAGGTGCAGACCCCGAACGGCCGCACCGACGTGGTCTTCCGGACCATCACCGTCGAGCCGGGCGGTTCCACCGGCTGGCACACCCATGACGGCCAGCTGATCGCCGTCGTCAAGTCCGGGACGCTGACCCGCACTCTGGACGACTGCTCGGTCGAGGTGACGTCGGCCGGATCGTCCTTCATCGAGCCGTCCGGGACCGGGCACCGCCACATCGGACGCAATCTGGGAGCCGAGCCCGTCGTGCTCTGGGTGACCTGCCTGCTGCCCGAGGGCAGCGCGCTCTCGGACGACGCCGATGCGGTGGACTGCGGCGGAAGCAGCGCGGCCGGTGCGTGACGCTCGCTGCCGCCCGGGCGGCCGTCAGCCTGGTCGGCCGTCAGTCGGCGAGCGTCTCCCCGTACGCCCCGAAGCCGGAGACGACCAGGCCGTCCCGGAAGATCAGCACCTCGCTGACCCGGCCGCCGATCTGGTTGCGATAGTCGATCACCAGGGCGTGGACGCTCACCCGGACGTCCACCACCTCGAACTTCAGCTCGGGGATCCGTTCCAGGGCCGCCGACCAGTACCTGCGCAGCGCTTCCCTGCCGTGCACCGTGCCGGACGGATCGCCGGTGAACCGCGCCATGACGGGTGAACTGAACGTCACGTTCTCGTCGTAGTGCGCCAGAACGCGGTCGAGATCATGGGAGTTCCAGTCGTCCTGCCACTCGGCGGCGAACGCGCGGGCGAATTCGAGATCCATGGAGGAGATCGTAGAAGGCGAACTGGCCGCGTACGGAGCAATGTGAACGACGGGAGCGATCGGCCGTGAACAGAAAGAGCACGAAGGGCGGGAGGAGCGAGGACGACCTCGACCCGGTGCGCCGCGCCGCGTTGGCGCAGGACCTGCTGGACGCACTCGCCGCTCACCACCCCGGCTCGCGCGCGGAGCTGAAGGGCTCGCTCGCCCGTGGCACAGCGGATGCCTACAGCGACATCGACATCGTCTGGACGGTGCCCGACGACCACTTCGAGACCTGTGCCACCGCCGTCCGGGGCGTCCTCGAAGCGGTCGGGCCCCTGGACTCGCTCCGTACGGACCCCGAGTTGCAGAACTCCCGCAAGCGGCGACTGATCTTCGCCGCCTTCCGCGGCCTTCCGCTCTTCTGGCGCGTCGACCTGGAGATGCGGGCCTCGTCGGTCGCCCACCTGGCCGACTACGACCAGGACAACCCCGCGGCGCGCGGTGACGAATGGTCGCGGCCCGCCAGTGCCCTGGCCAATGCGGTCGCCGCGACCAAGGCCGTACTGCGCGGGCAGCCGGTGACCGCCCGGGGACTGCTGGAGCGCGGCTTCCGGCGCATCGGCGCGCCGGACCGTCTCACCGGGCGGTGGCCGGCCGACATCCGGCGTCTCGCCGAGGCGGCCGCCGACCGGGAGCCGGGCCTGCGCCCGTTGGCCGAGCGGGTGGTGCGGCTGGCCGGGAGCCACCTGGCGGGGAGCGGTGAGCAGACGCCCCGTCGGCGGGAGGGGCGGAACCGGTGCACGGGGCCGGGGTGATGATGGTCCGGTGCGATTCGAAGCGATCACCTGGGAGCGGCTGGCCGAAGCCTTCGCCGCGCAAGCCGACGCTCTGGAGCCGGCCGATGCCGGCCCCTGGCTGAAGGTCGCCGTCGACGGGCCTCCGGCGGCCCGTACCGGGGAGTTGGCCGGGCGGGTCGCGCAGGCGCTGCGGGTCCGGGGGCGTGCGGTGCTGACCGTGTCCACCGAGGGGTTCCTGCGGCCGGCGAGTCTTCGGTACGAGTACGGCAAGGAGGACCCCGACTCGTACTACGACAGCTGGTTCGACACGGGCGCGCTGTGGCGCGAGGTGTTCGGGCCGCTTGAGGCGGGCGGGAGCGGGCGGGTGCTGCCGGACCTCTGGGATCCGGTGACGGACCGGGCCACCCGTAGTCCGTACCGACCGCTGCCCGAGGGCGGTGTGCTGGTGGTGCACGGCCCGTTGCTGCTGGGGCACTGGTTCCCGTTCGACCTGAGTGTCCACCTGCGGTTGTCGCCGGGCGCGCTGCGGCGGCGTACCGAGGAGAGCGCGCGCTGGACCCTGCCCGCTTTCGCGCGGTACGAGGACGAGGTGGCGCCCGGCGGTCGCGCGGATGTGGTGGTACGGGCCGACGATCCGCTGCACCCCGCCTGGACCGGGTGGCGGCAGGGCGGTGAGGAGCCGTCCGGCCGGCCGTGACAGCCGCGCCGGTCCGGCGGCCGGCTCAGCCGACCAGCAGCACGAGCTTCCCGCGCACGTGGCCTTCCTCACCGACGCGGTGCGCCTCGGCGATGTCGGTGAGTGGGAAGGTCTGTACGGAGGGGGGTGCGAAACGCCCGGCTTCGATCAGCGGGCCGATCTCGTTGAGCACGTACAGTGCGCGGCCGGTGTCGCCGCGGCTGAATCTGACGCCGTGCTCCTGTGCGCCGGTGAAGTCGGCGATCGTCACGACGTTCGCGGGGGCGCCTGCGAGCCCGATGAGTTCGGGCAGTACGCCGCTGCCGGCGACGTCGAGGGCCAGGTCGGCGCCGCCGGGGGCGAGCGCGCGGACCCGCTCGGCCATGCCCTTGCCGTAGGCGACAGGTTCGGCTCCGAGGGAGCGCAGGTACTCATGGTTGGCCGGTCCGGCCGTGCCGATCACCCGTGCCCCGCGTGCCACGGCGAGTTGGACCGCGGCGCTGCCGATGCTGCCGGAGGCACCGTTGATCAGGAGCGTGGAGCCGGCCCCTGCGCCGAGCTGGTCGAGTGCGCGCGCGGCCGTCTCCAGTGCGGCGGGCAGTGCCGCGGCGGCGGCGAAGCCGAGCGAGGGCGGGATGGGTACGTAGTGGTCCAGCACCGCTGATTCGGCTTGGGCGGCGCCCTCGCCGGAGAGGCCGAAGACGCGGTCGCCGACGGCAACGTCCGACACGCCTTCGCCGAGTTCGTCGACGACGCCCGACGCCTCGTGGCCCAGGGTCTGCGGAAGCTCCTGGTCCTGGTCCATCAGGCCCTGGCGCTTCTTCCAGTCGCTGACGCTGACGCCGGCCGCGCGCACCGCGATCCGGACTTGGCCCGGCCCGGGATGCGGATCCGGGAGATCTGCGATTTCCAGGACATCGGGGCTTCCGAATCTGCTGAACTGAGCTGCCTTCATCGTTCGCTCCGATCTCGGCCCCGGGGTCCGGGGTGCCGTGCGCTCGACACCGCCGGGTGTTCCGCCCCTCGCAGGCACTATAGATCGCCGACGTCAGACCGCCGCCCCAGATCTTCCTGACAAGCGGAGCCACCCGCGACGCGGTGTCCACCCAGGTTCGTTGCGTCTACCTCGGCATCGCAACCGCAGCAGCCCTCGCCATCCGGCTCCGCACATGATCGACCGGACGAGTCCTGGCGGGCCGGGTCCGGCCCGGCGCGCCGGGGGTGTCATGGACCGGGGCGGCCCCCCACGGTCGCGACCGCCTCCGCCGCCGACCGGCAGCCCGCCTCGACGGCCGCGGCGTCGTCCGCCCCCGACAGGCGCGCCGCGAGGAAGCCGCCGGTGAACGCGTCGCCCGCGCCCGTCGTGTCCACGGCGCCCCGCACCCGCACAGCAGGGACGTGTCGGGTCACCGCGCCCGCGACGGCCAGCAGGGCTCCGCCGCCGCCGAGGGTGACGACCACGCGGGGTACCTGAAGGCTCAGCTTCGCTGCGGCGTCGGCCGGTTCGGGGAGTCCGGTGAGCAGCCGGGCCTCGTCCGCGTTGGGCAGCAGCAGATCCGCGCCTTCCACGGCTGTCAGGAACCGGTCGACGCCCAGATCGGCGAGGAAGCCGGCCGACGCCGGGTCGACGCTCACCGTGATCCGCCGCCGCCGGGCCTCCCGCAGGGCGAGCAGAGCCGTCGCCCTGCTCGTCGCGGCGAAGAGGAGGTAGCCGGAGAGATGGAGATGGGCGATGCCGTCGAGCATCGACGCCGACCAGTCGTCGGGGGAGAGGTGGAGCACGGCACCGCTGTCGGTGAGGAAGGTGCGCTCGGCGGCGGAATCGACGAGGGCGACGACGGTGGCGGTCGGCACGTCGTCGTCCACGGCCAGCAGGCAGCGGACTCCCGCCTGCTGGAGCGCGTCCCGGTGCCAGGCCGCGCTGTCGGCGCCGACGCGGGCCAGCAGCCGTACGTCGCGACAGCCCGAACGTGCCGCCCAGCAGGCGACGTTGGCGCCCGCGCCGCCGGGGAGGGTGCGGATGCGGGCCGAGGTGTCCGTACCGTGGATCAGCGCTGTCGCGTGCCGGGCCACCACATCGGTGACCACATCGCCGACGACGAGAAGGCCGCTGTCGGTCGTGGCCCCGTGGCCGGTGGGCGATCCGCTGTCGGTCGTGGCCCCGTGGCCGGTGGCCGACCCGCCGTCGGCCAAGGACCCGTCGCCGGTCACCGGCCGGCCGCCGGGTTCCGGCGCGACGCCGTGTCCTGTGCGGCGGTCCAGGCGGCGGAGATCCGCGCGGCAAGCGATACGTTTCCGCGTACGGCCGCCAGGTTGGCCTCCAGCGAAGCGCCCCCGGTTCCCCGCATCAGCCACTCCAGCAGGAACGGCGTGACGGCCTGGCCCGCGATGCCGCGCTCCTGGCACGCGGCGAGGGCCTCGGTCAGCACGCGGTCGTGGAGCGCGGGGTCCAACTGGTCCTGAACGGACACGGGGTTGGCGACGACCAGCGCGGAGCCGGTACCGCCGAGCGCGTCCTGCGCCCGCATCACCTCCGCGACCTCCTCGGGCGTCCGCACCGTCCAGTCGACCGGTTCGCCGGAGCTGTTCAGATAGAAGCCGGGGAACCGGCCGGTCCCGTAACCGAGCACCCCGACACCGAGGGTTTCCAGCCGCTGCAGCGTGGCGGGGACGTCCAGGATCGACTTCACCCCCGCGCACACCACGGTGATGCCGGTGCGCGCGAGGAGCCGGAGATCCGCGGACTCGTCCTGGGTCTCCGTCCACCCCCGGTGCACGCCGCCGAGGCCGCCGGTCGCGAAGACGCGCAGGCCCGCGTGGGCGGCCAGGAACGCCGTCGCGGACACGGTCGTCGCCCCGCTCGCGCCCGTCGCCAGGGCCGGTGCGAGGTCCCGGTGGCCCAGCTTCCGCATCTGCGGGTCGGCGGCGACCCGCTCCAACTGGTCCTTGTCCAGGCCGACGTGGGCCCGTCCGTCGAGTACGGCGATCGTGGCAGGCACCGCGCCCCCGGCCCGTACGAGCCCTTCGAGCTCCTCGGCGACCCGCAGGTTGCGGGGGCGCGGCAGACCGTGGGCGATGATCGTCGACTCCAGAGCCACGACGGGGTGGTGCGTGGCGAGGGCCGCCCTCACCTCGGTGGAGAGGACGGGGGCGTAGGAGTGCGCGCTGTGTGACGCATTCGATGACATGTCCACATCCCTGTCGCGGGCGCGCCGACCTCAAACGTGCGGGCGGGACACCGGCCGGATCACCCGTCCCCTCCGTGGGTACTCCCGGTCCTGATGTGGAAACTCCCGGTCCTGGTGCCGAGTCGCTTCGAAGCGGTCGCTAGGGTGACCGGCCATGACCACACTTGATCAAGCTCCCGCCACTTTTGCCGTGCACATTCCGGATGCCGAACTCGAACCGGAGCCGCTCGATCCGGCACAGATCGTCTCGGGCGAGCCCGTGGTGACCGGCAAGGTGCTCTGGGAATCGCCCGACGGCAAGCAGGTGCGCGGGATCTGGCAGATCACGCCCGGCGTGGTCACCGACACGGAGGCCGACGAGTTGTTCGTCGTCGTCAGCGGACGCGCGACCGTGGTGGTCGAGGGCGGCGCGACGCTGGAGATCGGGCCGGGGGACGCCTGCGTACTGCGCGAGGGCGACCGTACGACGTGGACCGTGCACGAGACGCTGCGCAAGGCGTACCACATCAGCCTCTGATGCCTCTGTCGCCTCAGGAACCTCTGACGCTCAGGACCCTTTGACGCCTCTGTCACCTCAGGAACCTTTGACGCCTCAGGTGTCGGAGGCGGGGGCGGCAGATGCGCCGGGCGATGTGGGCGCGGGCGCCGTTGCGGAGGCTGCCGTCCCGGTCCGTGCCGCGGGACGGGCGAGCGCTCGGCGCAGCGCCAGTGCCGCCATGGGCAGCAGCAGACATGCTCCGACCACGTTCAGCCAGCCGTAGCTCGCTCGGGCGACGACCACCCCGGCGATCATGCCACCGATGCCCGCCGCCGTGTTCATGGTCAGGTCCGACAGACCCTGCACGGCGGCGCGGGCGGCCTGCGGCACCGAGTCGGTGAGCAGCGCCGAACCCGAGACCAGCCCCGCCGACCAGCCCAGCCCGAGCACGAAGAGACCGGCCGCCGTCTGCCCGTGGTCGGCGCCCGCCGTGCCGGCCAGAAGCGCGGCGCAGGAGAGCAGTCCGACCGCCAGGCCGATCACGGTGAGCCGGCCGAACCGGTCGGACAGCCAGCCCATCACGGGGGAGAACGCGTACATGCCCGCGATGTGGCCGCTGATGACCAGACCGATCAACTGGAGTCCGGCGCCGTGATGGCCCAGATCGACCGGGGTCATCACCATGATCGAGACCATCGCGGTGTGCGAGACGGTCACCGTCACCAGTGCCAGCCGTGCCCTTGCGGACGCCCGGACCGCCGCGATGCCGGCACGCAGCGAACGGCCCGCCGGCAGCTCGCCGTCCCGCGGCGCCAGCGCCCGTGCGGTCAGCAGCGGGTCCGGCCGCAGCAGCACCCAGACCACCAGGGCGGCCAGCAGAAAGATCCCGGCCGCGAAGAAGAACGGGCCCGCCTTCTCGGATATCGCGGTGCCGCGGAAGACCCGTCCCACGGGGGCCGCGATGTTCGGTCCCAGGACCGAGCCGATCGTCGTGGCCCAGATGACGGTGGAGATCGCCCGGCCGCGCCGGTCGGGCTCGACCAGATCCGCGGCGGCGAACCGGGCCTGCAGATTGGCCGAGGAACCGGCACCGAACCCGGCCATGCCGAGCAGCAGCAGCGGGAAGCTCTCCACGACGGTGGCCAGCACCACGAGCCCCGCGCCGAGCGCGCCGATCAGATACGCCAGTACGAGACCGGGGCGCCGGCCGCGCGAGGTCATCAGCGCGGCCAGCGGCAGCGAGAGCAGCGCCGTACCCGTCACCGACGCGGTCGGAGCCAGGCCGGACAGTGCCTCGGAGCCGCTCACCTCCGTGGCCAGGACCGGGGCCAGGGCGATACCGATGGGCACGCCGAGGCCGCCGAGTATCTGGCTGGCCATGAGCACCGCGGACGTCCTGCGCCGCAGTCCGGGCAGCTCGGCCGCCGTGACCGGGCGGGCGGGACGGCCGGGCCCGTTGGGGGTGTCAGGTGCGTCGAGGGTGTTGGTCACTGACGCAGTGTGCCAGTGAGTACACATGTACGAAAACGGGGCCGTCCGGGCTCGGTGACGGCCATGCGCGGGGGCGGAGCAGAGCACGGCCACGGGCAGGGCAGGGACGCTGATGCTCCGGGGCCCGCATCGAAGAGGGCCGACCCCGGCCGGGCCGGATCAGAACAGCGGCTGGGGCAGCACACCCTCCAGAGCCAGCAGCTTCCGCTTGGTTTCGAGACCGCCGCCGAACCCGCCGAGCCCGCCGCCGCTCTCCACCACCCGATGGCACGGCACCACCACCGGCAGCGGATTGGACCCCATGGCCACCCCGACCGCCTGCGCGGCCCCCGGCTGCCCCACACGTTCGGCCAGGTCCCCGTACCCGGCGACCGCCCCGTAGGGCACCCCCGTCGCCAGTTCGCGGAGCACCTGGCGGTTGAAGCCGGACGTCAGCGACCAGTCCAGTTCCAGTGAGAACTCCCGCAACGATCCCGCGAAATACGCCGCGAGCTGGCGTATCGGCTCGGCGAGCCGTGCGGAGCCGGGGTTCTCGACCGGCTCCGCACCCAGTCGCGCCCGCAACTGCCCGACCGCCTTCTCGCGGACCTCGGGACGGGCATGGAAGACCACGCTCACCAGCCCCGCGTCGGTCGCGGCCAGCAGCAGCGGGCCGATGTCGCTCTCGACGACGGCCCACTCGACAACCCCGTTGCTGTTCATGGAAACCACCGTACGACCGGCCACTGACAACGGGGCGCGGTGGCGGGGCCGCCGAGCTGTCAGCCGGTGGCCCCGCGCACCACATCAGGGGTGTTGGTGATGATCCCGTCGACGCCGAAGCCCGCCACCTTCGCCGCGCTCGCCGCGTCGTTGACCGTCCAGGTGTTGACCCGGAGCTTCTTGCCGTGCGCGCCCTTCAGCGCGTGCACCGCCTTCACGTAGTCGGCGGAGACCGACGTGTACGAGGGGTTGATCTGGTCGGTGAACGCCGCGTACGAGGCGAGGTCGGCCACCGCGGGGGTGCCGAGGAAGCCGGTCGTGACGTCCGGACGCTGCTGGTGCACCTTCTTCACGCTGTCCGCGCCGAAGCTCTGGACGACGAGCCTGTGCTTGACGTGTTCGCGGTCGAGCCACCCCTTCTGGCGCAGCACCCGCAGGGTCTCCTTCTCGATGCCGGGGTAGATCTCCGGGCTCTTGATCTCCAGCAGCAGATTCTGGTGGTTGCGCTCGATCCGGTCCAGGTACTGCTTGAGGGTGGGCACCCGGGCGCCGGCGAACTGGGGACCGAACCAGCTGCCCGCGTCCAGCCGGGCGATCTCGGCGGCCGTGAAGTCCTTGACCGCCCACGGCGCACGGTCCGGGAAGACCTCCTCGACGTCGGTGGTCCGCTTCAGATCGGTGTCGTGCACGACCACCAGGACGCCGTCCTTGGTGAACTGGACGTCGTTCTCCACCCAGTCGAAACCGAGGGCGTCGGCCTTGTCGACCGCGGCCAGGGTGTTCTCGGGCGCATACGCGGAGGCGCCCCGGTGGGCGAAGACGACCGGGGCGCCCGGCTTCGTGTCCGCGGTCCGGGCGCTCACGGTCCGGATGCCCGTGACCGCGGCGGTGCTCGTGTGCCCGGCCGTGGTCGTGGTCTGCGTATCGGTGGCCGACATCAGCAGCGCGCCGGCACCCACGAGAGCGGCGGCGGCGACGGCGGCGGTTGCGGTACGTGCGTACACGTGTACTCCTCGCGTCAGAGTTGCGGACGGGCCGAGAGTGACAGCTGTCCCCCAACGGGGGACAGGCGAAGGATGGCCACAACGTGAACGCAGCTGCTGAGACCGGGTCACGGACCGATTTCCTTGTCGATAAAATGCAGCTCATCTGTTTGTCTGCCGGGCCTCGCGCCTTAGGGTCACCCAGAACCCGGGCCTCCGCGAAGGGCGTACGAGCATGCAGGGCACGACCGACGGTTTCAGCTATGGAGCGGTGACGCCTGTAGCGGCCTTCCTCATGGCCTGCCTCGGCGCGGCTCTCGGGCTGCGCTGCACGACTCGTTCGCTGCGCACCGAGCGTTCCTTCAAGGCCGGCTGGCTGGCCCTGGGCGCGACCTCCATCGGCTCCGGCATCTGGACGATGCACTTCATCGCGATGCTGGGCTTCTCGGTCGAAGGAGTGGCCATCGACTACGACAAGCCCCTCACCTTCGCCAGCCTCGCGGTCGCGATCGGCATGGTCGCCATCGGCATCTTCATCGTCGGGTACCGGGGCGCCACCCGGATGGCCCTGGTGACGGGCGGCACGATCACCGGGCTGGGCGTGGCCACCATGCA
The DNA here is from genome assembly GCF_044742755.1 of Streptomyces sp. NPDC087845. Lineage (NCBI taxonomy): Bacteria > Bacillati > Actinomycetota > Actinomycetes > Kitasatosporales > Streptomycetaceae > Streptomyces > Streptomyces sp. NPDC087845. The sequence goes on along the minus strand of NZ_JBIUVC010000007.1, from coordinate 125,339 downwards.
CTACCTGGGCATGGCCGCAATGCGTCTTGAGGGGCGGTTCGAGTACGACACGATCACCGTGGCCCTCTCCGTCGTCATAGCCGTGGTGGCCGCCACGACCGCGCTCTGGGCGGCCGTCTCCATCCACGGATTCCTGCCCAGCCTCGGCGCCAGCGTCGTGATGGGCGTCGCGGTGAGCGGCATGCACTACACGGGAATGGCCGCGCTCAGCGTCCATCTGCACCCCGGCGCCGTCGTCGGCGCCGGTCCGGCCGACGAGCCGACCGCCCCCCTCGTACCGCTGCTGATCGGCCCCGGCTGCTTCCTGCTCGTTGCCGCCGTCGTCGTGATGTTCGACCCCCTGATGGTGATGGGCACCCCGGACTGGGACGACCCCGAGGCCCTGAACGGGGCCGGCCGTCCCCCCGGAATCCCGGCCCCCCGCCAGGTCCCGCGGTTCGGCACACATGCCGACCCGGCGTCGTTCCACTCCCGGCCGCGCGATCCCGCGCCGCCGGGAGAATGGTGACCCCCGGCCCGGCACCGCGGCCGGTCCGGCCCGGTTGTCAGTGGGGGGTCGTACCGTGGTTGCATGCGGCCCGTTTCGAAGATCGAACGTTCGGTGGCGCCTTTCGAGGTCGTCAGTCCCTACCAGCCCAGCGGCGACCAGCCCGCGGCCATCGCCGAGCTGGAGCGGCGCGTCCGTGCCGGTGAGAAGGATGTCGTCCTGCTCGGCGCGACCGGCACCGGCAAGTCGGCGACCACCGCCTGGATGATCGAGAAGCTGCAGCGCCCCACCCTCGTGATGGCGCCGAACAAGACGCTCGCGGCCCAGCTGGCGAACGAGTTCCGCGAGCTGCTGCCTAACAACGCCGTCGAGTACTTCGTCTCGTACTACGACTACTACCAGCCCGAGGCGTACGTCCCGCAGTCGGACACCTACATCGAGAAGGACTCCTCGATCAACGAGGAGGTCGAGCGGCTGCGCCACTCCGCGACGAATTCGCTGCTCACCCGGCGCGATGTGGTCGTGGTCGCCTCCGTCTCCTGCATCTACGGCCTCGGTACGCCCCAGGAGTACGTGGACCGGATGGTCCAGCTCAAGGTCGGTGACGAGATCGACCGCGACCAGCTGCTGCGCCGCTTCGTCGAGATCCAGTACAGCCGCAACGACCTCGCCTTCACCCGCGGCACCTTCCGGGTCCGCGGCGACACCATCGAGATCTTCCCCGTCTACGAGGAGCTCGCCGTCCGCATCGAGATGTTCGGTGACGAGATCGAGGCGCTCTCCACCCTCCACCCGCTCACCGGCGAGGTCATCAGCGAGGACCAGTCCCTCCACGTCTTCCCCGCCAGCCACTACGTCGCGGGCCCCGAGCGCATGGAGAAGGCGGTCGGCGGCATCGAGCAGGAACTGGAGCAGCGCCTCGCCGAGCTGGAGAAGCAGGGCAAGATGCTGGAGGCCCAGCGGCTGCGGATGCGCACCACGTACGACATCGAGATGCTCCGGCAGATCGGCACCTGCTCCGGCGTCGAGAACTACTCGATGCACTTCGACGGCCGCTCACCCGGCACGGCTCCCAACACCCTCCTCGACTACTTCCCCGAGGACTTCCTCCTCGTCCTCGACGAGTCGCACGTCACCGTGCCGCAGATCGGCGCCATGTACGAAGGCGACGCCTCCCGCAAGCGGACCCTCGTCGACCACGGCTTCCGGCTCCCGTCCGCGCTCGACAACCGCCCGCTGAAGTGGGAGGAGTTCCTGGGCCGGATCAACCAGACCGTCTATCTCTCCGCCACGCCCGGAAAGTACGAGCTGTCCAGGGGCGACGGCTTCGTGGAGCAGATCATCCGCCCCACCGGCCTCGTCGACCCGGAGGTCGTCGTCAAGCCCACCGAGGGCCAGATCGACGACCTGGTGCACGAGATCCGCACGCGCGCCGAGAAGGACGAGCGGGTCCTGGTCACCACCCTCACCAAGAAGATGGCCGAGGACCTCACCGACTACTTCCTGGAGCTCGGCATCCAGGTCCGCTATCTGCACAGCGACGTCGACACCCTGCGCCGCATCGAGCTACTGCGCGAGCTGCGCTCCGGCGAGTACGACGTACTGGTCGGCATCAACCTCCTGCGCGAGGGCCTCGACCTGCCCGAGGTGTCGCTCGTCGCCATCCTCGACGCGGACAAGCAGGGCTTCCTGCGCTCGGGGACGTCCTTGATCCAGACGATCGGACGCGCCGCCCGCAACGTCTCGGGGCAGGTCCATATGTACGCGGACAAGGTCACCCCGGCGATGGCGCAGGCCATCGACGAGACCAACCGGCGCCGCGAGAAGCAGATCGCCTACAACACCGAGCGCGGCCTCGACCCGCAGCCGCTGCGCAAGAAGATCAACGACATCGTCGCCACGATCGCCCGCGAGGAGGTCGACACCGAGCAACTGCTCGGCAGCGGCTACCGCCAGGCGAAGGGTGCCAAGGCCCCCGTTCCCGCGCTGGGCGTCAAGACGGCCGGGGCGAAGACGGCCGGTGCCAAGAAGGCCGGGGGCAACGGCGCGGTGGTCACCGACCGGCCCGCGACCGAACTCGCCGGAATCATCGAGGAGATGACCGACCGCATGCGGGCGGCCGCCGCGGACCTGCAGTTCGAGGTGGCGGCCCGGCTGCGTGACGAGGTCGGTGAGCTGAAGAAGGAGTTGCGCCAGATGCGCGAGGCGGGCCTCGCCTGACGTCGTCGCAACGGGTGTGTTGCAGGACCGACACAAAATCACCCCAAGCGGCCGCACTGTCGGTGCGACTGCGTAGGGTGCTGGGAAAACCGCGCACGGACGGTTGCGGGGCAAGCGGAGAGGGGACAGCGCGTGACGGTCAATATGACCAAGGGTCAGGCCATCAGCCTGCAGAAGAGCGACGGGGGGACCCTGACCGCGGTAAGGATGGGGCTCGGCTGGCAAGCGGCGCCGCGCCGCGGGCTGTTCGGTTCGCGTACGCGGGAGATCGACCTCGACGCGTCGGCGGTGCTGTTCGCCGACAAGCAGCCGGTCGACGTGGTCTTCTTCCGCCACCTCGTCAGTGACGACGGCTCGGTCACGCACACCGGGGACAACCTGGTCGGCGGCGCCGGTTCGGGCGGCGACGACGAGGCGATCCTCGTCGATCTGCAGCGGGTGCCGGTCCACATCGACCAGATCGTCTTCACGGTGAACTCCTTCACCGGTCAGACGTTCCAGGAGGTGCAGAACGCCTTCTGCCGCATCGTCGACGAGACCAACGGCCAGGAGATGGCCCGCTACACACTGGACGGCGGCGGGCAGTACACCGCCCAGATCATGGCGAAGGTGCACCGTTCGGGGAACGGATGGCAGATGACCGCCCTCGGAAACCCGGCCAACGGCCGCACCTTCCAGGACCTGATGCCGGCGATCCTGCCGCACCTGTAGGCACGGCCGGACCAGCCGTTCGGCATCGGCACGCGCAGCTCCCGGAGGCATCGGCCGCCGGGAGCTGCACCACATGGCGCCCGACCGAGGCGCCGGACCGCACGCGCCGCACCGTTCAGCACCGCACGACGCAGCGGCAACTCATCGAGGGGACAGGGCAATGACGGCCGAGCTGGTCCGGGGGCAGAACCACACCTTGCCCCAGACCCGTCTGGAGATCCGGGTGTCGGCCGGTACGCCCGTCGTGGCCGGTGCCACGCTCGGCGACGAGAGCGGCACGGTGCACGGCACCGAGTGGATCGCGCACCCGGGATCGCCCCGACTGCCCGGGCTCGAAGTGTCCCGGCAGGCCGCCACCGACCACCGCCTCGCCGTGGACCTCGACGCGCTGCCCGCCCCGGTGCACCGGGTCACCGTGCTGCTGGCCCTGCCCACGGGCGTCGGCGGCCCGGTCCGGTTCGGCGCGATCGCCGCACCGTTCGTCGCCGTCACCGGGCCCGAAGGCACCGAGATCGCCACCTTCACCCTCACCGGCCTGGACAGCGAGTCCGCGGTCACCGCACTGGAGCTCTACCGCCGCCAGGGCGCCTGGAAGGTCCGCGCCGTCGGTCAGGGCTACGCGGGCGGCCTTGCCGCCATGCTCGCCGACCAGGGAGTGCCCCGGGCGGCCGAGCTGGCCCACACGATCCAGGACGCGGTCACCCGCGCGACGGCCCGGTCGGTCGCGCCACCCCCACCGCGTACCCCGGAGACGGACCGGGCCGGGCTCGGCACGGGCCCCGTACCTCCCTCGGACGGAGGCGGACCTCCCGTCGCACCGCCGACGGCCGCCCAGCCTTCGGAACCGCTCACCGGGCCCACCGCCCCGCCGTCCGCGGCCCCGACGGGCGGCCCCATCAACTACGCGCACCCGCGCCGCCAGGCCACGGCGCCCCCGCCGCCCCCTCCCACCGCGCCGCCCGCCGAGCCGGGCCGCCCCGCCCGGCCCGTCGCCGGAGACGCGACCGGCTGGTCCATGGAGGAGCGCCTCTACAACCAGATCTGGGGCATGTTCGAGGACCTGGCCCGCACCACCGCCGCGTACCGCAGCGCCGTCGACTTCGCCGAGTCCCGCATGGACCAGGAGCTCGACCGGACCCTGTCCGACCCGCGCAACCGGATCGGCGGCGCCGGTGACCGGGCCCGCGAACAGGCCCGGGCCAAGCGCGACGAGCTGACCGCCCGGGCCCGAGAAGTCCTCGATCGCGACCTCGCCCAGCTCGCCGCCGAGTCCGCCGTCGTCGAACCCGCGCTGCCCGCCGCGTTCGCGGGATGGGACAACCCCGTCTGGCACGCCTACCGCGTGCCGATGGAGATCCCCATGGCGCTGCGCATCGGCGACCTCCACCTGCCCGAGAGCCCGGACCTGCGGATCCCGCTGCTGGTCAGGCTCCCCCTGGAGCGCGGGATCTGGGTCGACAGCGGCCGTACGGCCTCCGAGGCCGCGGCCCTGACGGACACCGCCCAGCTGCGCCGCCTGGCCATGGAGGACGCGGTCGCGCACGCGGCCCGGCTGCTGGCGGTCTACCCGGCCGACGAGTTCTCCGTCCATGTCATCGACCCCGCGGGCTCGGCGGCCGGAGCGCTCGCCCCCCTGGTCGGATCCGGGGCCCTCGCCGGGCCGCCCGCCGCCGGAGCCGGGGGAGTGGCCTCCGTCCTCGCCCGGCTCACCCGGCGCGTCGACCTGGTGCAGATGGCGATCCGGGCCGGCGCCGCCGATTCCCTTCCACCGGACCTGGACACGGGCGAGCAGCTGCTGATCGTCAACGACTTCCCGCACGGCTTCGACGACCGGGCCGTCACCCAGTTGCGGTACCTCGCCGACGAGGGGCCCTCGGCCGGTGTCCATCTGCTGATGGTCGCGGACCGCGAGGACGCCCGCGCGTACGGACCGGTGCTCGACCCGCTGTGGCGCTCGCTCCTGCGGACGACCCCCGTCGCCGACAACCACCTGGCCGACCCCTGGGTGGGCCACGCCTGGACGTACGAGCCGCTGAGGATGCCGCCCGGCAGCCGGATCCTCGACCAGGTGCTCGCCAGGGTGGCCGCGGCCCGCCGCCCCCGGCGACTCTGAGTGGCGAAGCAGCCAACGGCTGCACCACCCCGCCCTGACCAGCGCTTTTGGAAGATCTTTACCCTCCTCTTTACCTTTCCTTGGTGTTTCCTGTACTGTTCTTTGGGCGGAGGGGAGTACTCCCATACGCGGCGTGCCCGTCAGTACGGACTGTGACCGGTCCCGGGGCGCCGGCCCGTGGCGCACAGCCCGTGCGCCCGGGTGGAAGAGACCTCCGGCAGCGACGACGCTGATCAGTAGCCGTAGCGAACTGCCGGAGGCGCAGTGGACGTTTCATGGACCCTCTGGGTGCTGACCATTCTTGGTCTGTCAGCCCTTATCGCCGTCGACTTCTTCATCGGGCGCAAACCCCATGACGTGACGACCAAGGAAGCCGGAATCTGGACGATCGTCTGGATCGCGCTGGCCGCGCTCTTCGGACTCGGCCTGCTGGTCTTCGGCGAGAGCCAGGCATCGGGTGAGTTCTTCGCCGGATTCATCACCGAGAAGTCGCTCAGCGTCGACAACCTCTTCGTCTTCGTCCTGATCATGGCGAAGTTCTCGGTCCCCTCCCACCTCCAGCAACGGGTGCTGCTCGTCGGCGTCCTGATCGCGCTGGTGCTGCGAGCGGTCTTCATCGCCGCGGGTGCCGCGGTCATCGCCAACTTCTCGTGGGTCTTCTACATCTTCGGCGCGTTCCTGATCTACACCGCCTGGAAGCTCATCCAGGAGGCGCGGGCCGACGAGGAAGAGGAGGAGTTCGAGGAGAACCGCCTCCTCAAGACCATCGAGCGCCGCTTCGGGGTCGCCGACCGGTACCACGGCACCAAGCTCTTCATCCGCAACAACGGCAAGCGCGTCCTGACGCCGCTGATGGTCGTCATGCTCGCCATCGGCACCACCGACGTGCTGTTCGCCCTGGACTCCATCCCCGCGATCTTCGGCCTGACCCAGGACCCGTACATCGTCTTCACCGCCAACGCCTTCGCCCTGATGGGGCTGCGGCAGCTGTACTTCCTGATCGGCGGTCTGCTGAAGAAGCTGGTCCACCTCAGCTACGGCCTCTCGGTCATCCTCGGCTTCATCGGCGTGAAACTGGTGCTGCACGCGCTGCACGAGTCCGGGGTGCACGTCCCGGAGATCTCCATTCCGGTCTCGCTCGGCGTCATCTGCGGCGTGCTGGTGATCACCACGATCACCAGCCTCGTGGCCAACAAGAAGCAGGAGCGGGCCGAGGCGGCCGCGGAGGCGGACGAGTCCGCGGACAGGGGTTCCGGCGTCGGCGCCTGACCGCGCCTCCTCACCCCGTCGGGCGGCCCGGTGGCCGTCCGGCCGGGCGGAGACCGAAACCGGCCGGGGCGGCAACGGACCGTTGCCGCCCCGGCCGGTGTCCGTACGGGTGGAGAAGAGCCGCGGCCGCCGTCACCAGCCGCGGGCGCGCCACTGCGGCAGCTGCGGACGCTCGTCGCCGAGCGTGGTGTCGCGACCGTGGCCCGGATACACCCAGGTCTCGTCGGGCAGCTGGCCGAAGAGCCGGGTCTCCACGTCGTGGAGCAGGTTCGCGAAGGCCTCGGGGTCCTGGTGGGTGTTGCCGACCCCGCCGGGGAAGAGGCAGTCCCCGGTGAACAGATGCGGGGCGCCGTGCGGGTCGTCGTAGATCAGGGCGATGGAGCCCGGGGTGTGACCGGTGAGGTGACGGGCGGTCAGGGCGACCCGGCCCACCCGGATCGTGTCGTTGTCGTCGACCAGGACATCGGTCGGGACCGGGATGCCCTCCGCGTCGTACCGCCCGGCGTACGTACGCGCACCGGTGGCCGCCACCACCTCGCCGAGCGCCTGCCAGTGGTCGCCGTGCCGGTGGGTGGTGACGACGGAGGCGATGCCGTCGTCACCGATCAGCTGCAGCAGGGTCCCGGCCTCGTTGGCCGCGTCGATCAGGAGCTGCTCGCCGGTGGCCCGGCAGCGCAGCAGATAGGCGTTGTTGTCCATCGGGCCGACGGCGACCTTGGAGATCATCAGATCCGTCAACTCGTGTACGTCCGCACGTCCGCCGACCTTGACCGTTCCGCTGTACGTCATACCACTCAGCCTATAGCGGGGGCAGTGCGGGAAGGGGGCCGCCTTCGGCGGTCAGCGCCGAGCCGTCGCGGCGTCCGCAGAGCCAGCCGAGCAGCTCGGGGGCCGTCCCGCGGACCGTGACGGGGCCGCCCGCCGCGCCGCCGCCCGTCGTCCAGGTCCGGCCCTGGTCGTCGCTCACGCCCGTGGACACGACATCGGGGTGGCCGTCGAACCGTTCGGCGAGGAAGTCGATCTCCCGGGTGACGAACTCTTCGGGAAGGTCCTCCAGCTCGTAGCCGATGCCCAGGTCGACATGGTGCAGCTCGACCTCGATGCGGCGGCGGAAGGGGATCCGGGAGGCCGAGTCCGTCACACCGTTGCGCATCGTGACCGTGCGGGACCAGTCGGCCGGGGCCGAGGCGGCCTCCACGAAGCGGGTCGCGCTCCCGGCCAGGTCGGCCAGCTGCTCGGCCTTCGGCCGGGGTGCGCCGCGCTCGATGTCGCGGTCGCGAGTTTCGCTGTCTGCGTACATGGGCCGGCCCTGGAGAACATTTACCAGCGCGTCGGCGTTACGAGAGAGGTGCGCAAGTACATGGCCCCGGCTCCAGCCCGGCAATCGCGAGGGCTGGGCGAGCCCGGCTTCGTCCAGTTTCCCGGTGGCGCTGAGCAGTCGATCAGTCGCTTCACGTACGGCGTCCAGGTCGTGCGCATGATCAATCATGACGCCGAGCCTAGCCCCGCCACTCAATCGGGTGAAGGAGTCAGTGGTCGTCCATAAATCGAATGCGCGTGCTATACGCTCGGAGTCGAAAGCTTCGTACATCGCTGTGGCGCCCCCCATACCCTGGGACAGGGGCTCAGTTCCCCCATTTCTCTCTAGAAAGGTGCGGACCGGCGTGGCCGACCGTCTCATCGTCCGTGGCGCTCGCGAGCACAACCTCAAGAACGTCTCGCTCGACCTCCCCCGCGACTCCCTCATCGTCTTCACCGGGCTTTCCGGGTCGGGCAAGTCGTCTCTCGCGTTCGACACGATTTTCGCCGAGGGCCAGCGGCGCTACGTGGAGTCCCTCTCCTCGTACGCCCGCCAGTTCCTCGGCCAGATGGACAAGCCGGACGTCGATTTCATCGAGGGTCTCTCGCCGGCCGTCTCCATCGACCAGAAGTCGACCTCGCGCAACCCGCGCTCGACGGTCGGCACCATCACCGAGGTCTACGACTATCTCCGGCTGCTCTTCGCGCGGATCGGCAAGCCGCACTGCCCGGAGTGCGGCCGGCCCATCTCGCGCCAGTCGCCGCAGGCCATCGTCGACAAGGTGCTCGCCCTGCCCGAGGGCAGCCGGTTCCAGGTGCTCTCGCCGCTGGTGCGCGAGCGCAAGGGCGAGTTCGTCGACCTCTTCGCCGATCTGCAGACCAAGGGCTACAGCAGGGCCCGGGTCGACGGCGAGACGATCCAGCTCTCCGAGCCGCCCAAGCTGAAGAAGCAGGAGAAGCACACCATCGAGGTGGTCATCGACCGCCTCACGGTGAAGGACAGCGCCAAGCGCCGGCTGACCGACTCGGTCGAGACCGCGCTCGGGCTCTCCGGCGGCATGGTCGTGCTCGACTTCGTCGACCTTCCCGAGGACGACCCGGAGCGCGAGCGGATGTACTCCGAGCACCTCTACTGCCCGTACGACGACCTCTCCTTCGAGGAGCTGGAGCCGCGCTCCTTCTCCTTCAACTCGCCCTTCGGTGCCTGCCCCGACTGCACGGGCATCGGTACGCGCATGGAGGTCGACCCCGAGCTGATCGTCCCCGACGAGGAGAAGTCGCTCGACGAGGGAGCGATCCACCCCTGGTCGCACGGCCACACCAAGGAGTACTTCGGCCGGCTGATCGGCGCGCTCGCCGAGGCCCTCGGATTCCGTACGGACATCCCGTGGGCCGGGCTGCCGCAGCGCGCCAAGAAGGCCCTGCTCTTCGGCCACAAGATCCAGACCGAGGTCCGCTACCGCAACCGGTACGGGCGCGAGCGCGCCTACACCACCCCCGCCTTCGAGGGGGCGGTGCAGTTCGTCAAGCGGCGGCACTCCGAGGCCGAGAGCGACTCCAGCCGGGAGCGCTTCGAGGGGTACATGCGCGAGGTGCCGTGCCCGACCTGTGAGGGCACCAGGCTCAAGCCGATCGTCCTCGCGGTCACGGTGATGGAGAAGTCCATCGCCGAGGTCTCCGCGATGTCGATCAGCGAGTGCGCCGAATTCCTCGGCCGGATGAAGCTGAACGCCCGCGACAAGAAGATCGCCGAGCGGGTGCTGAAGGAGGTCAACGAGCGGCTGAGGTTCCTGGTCGACGTCGGCCTCGACTACCTCTCGCTGAACCGCGCGGCAGGCACCCTGTCCGGTGGCGAGGCCCAGCGCATCCGGCTGGCCACCCAGATCGGCTCCGGCCTGGTCGGCGTGCTGTACGTGCTGGACGAGCCGTCCATCGGCCTGCACCAGCGGGACAACCACCGGCTGATCGAGACCCTGGTCCGGCTCCGTGACATGGGCAACACGCTCATCGTCGTCGAGCACGACGAGGACACCATCAAGGTCGCCGACTGGGTGGTCGACATCGGCCCCGGTGCCGGTGAGCACGGTGGCAAGGTGGTCCACTCCGGATCGCTCAAGGAGCTGCTGGGCAACGGCGAGTCGATCACCGGCCAGTATCTGACCGGCAAGAAGTCGATCGCGATGCCCGGCATCCGGCGCCCCGTCGACCCGACGCGCAACCTCACGGTGCACGGTGCCCGGGAGAACAACCTCCAGGACATCAACGTCTCCTTCCCGCTCGGCGTGCTCACCGCCGTCACGGGTGTCTCGGGTTCCGGGAAGTCGACGCTGGTCAACGACATCCTCTACACCCACCTGGCACGCGAACTGAACGGCGCCAAATCGGTCCCCGGCCGGCACACCCGGGTCGACGGGGACGACCAGGTCGACAAGGTGGTGCATGTCGACCAGTCGCCCATCGGCCGTACGCCCCGGTCCAACCCGGCCACGTACACCGGTGTCTTCGACCATGTCCGCAAGCTGTTCGCGGAGACGATGGAGGCGAAGGTGCGCGGCTATCTGCCGGGCCGTTTCTCCTTCAACGTCAAGGGAGGCCGCTGCGAGAACTGCTCCGGCGACGGCACCATCAAGATCGAGATGAACTTCCTGCCGGATGTGTACGTCCCGTGCGAGGTCTGCCACGGAGCGCGCTACAACCGGGAGACCCTGGAGGTCCACTACAAGGGCAAGTCCATCGCCGAGGTGCTGGACATGCCGATCGAGGAGGGCCTGGAGTTCTTCGAGGCCGTCCCGACGATCGCCCGCCACCTCCGTACGCTTCACGAGGTCGGCCTCGGATACGTCAGGCTCGGCCAGTCCGCGCCGACGCTCTCCGGCGGTGAGGCGCAGCGTGTGAAGCTCGCGAGCGAGCTGCAGAAGCGCTCCACCGGCCGCACCGTCTACGTTCTGGACGAGCCGACCACGGGTCTGCACTTCGAGGACATCAACAAGCTCATCAAGGTGCTCTCCGGGCTGGTCGAGAAGGGCAACTCGGTGATCGTCATCGAGCACAACCTCGACGTGATCAAGACCGCGGACTGGGTCATCGACATGGGCCCCGAAGGGGGCAACGGCGGCGGTCTGGTCGTTGCCGAGGGAACCCCGGAGCAGGTCGCCGGGGTTCCGGCCAGCCACACCGGCAAGTTCCTCCAGGGCATCCTGGACCCGGACCGGGTGAGCGAGGCCGCGGTGCCGGCCGCCCGCAAGCCGGCCCGGAAGGTGGTGGCGAAGAAGGCGGTCGCCGCCCAGTCGGCCCCGGCCAGGAAGACGGCCACGGCCAGGACGGGCGCGGGCCAGGCCGCGAAGTCGGCCACGGCCAGGACCGCTAAAACGGCTGCGGCGAAGAAGCCCGTGGCGAAGAAGGCGACCCGCGCGCGCAAGGCCTGACGGCCCGCGCCCAGGCGGCGGCCCCCGGAAGCCCGGGGGCCGCCGCCTGCGACGGCAAGGGTCCGCCCCCCACCGGAGCTCCGGGCGCGGAGGCGGGGGCGAAGGCGCGCCCGCCCGCTTCACCCGCTCCGGCGCCCGTTTCACCCGCCCCGGCGCCCGCTTCGCCCGCCCCCGGATGGGCTCCCCACCCGTGCCCCCGTCTTCCCCCGCGCCCCGGCCCGGCCTACCCCGCCCCCTGACCAGGGTCAACGGGCCTTGGGCAGCCCGGCCGCCGGGCCCCCGGTCTCCGCCGGTATCGTCGGTTCTGTCGCCGATGGCTCTGATACCCGCGGTACCCGCGGTGCCTCAGTCGCCATCGGTAACCCTCTGCACCCCGCCCCGCCCTCTGACCAGTGGAGACCGCATGCCCGGCCAGCCCGCCCCCCGCCGTACCGTGCTGAAGGGCGCCGCTCTCGTCGGTGTCGCCGGGCTGGGAGCGGCCGCCTGTTCGACCGAGTCGAAGCTCGGCCACGCCGCCACGCCGACACCGACCGCCCCCGTCGAACTCGGCGTGCCGGAGGAGGTTCCGGTCGGCGGATCGAAGCTCTACCGCGACCAGCGGGTCATCGTCACCTGCCCGGCCAAGGGCCAGTACAAGGCGTTCAGCGCCCAGTGCACCCACGCGGGCTGCCTGCTGGACAAGGTCGAGGAGAACGTGGGGAACTGCCCCTGCCACGGCAGCCGCTTCGACACGACGACCGGCAAGGCGATGCACGGCCCGGCGACCGCGCCGCTGCCCTCCGTCCCGGTCAGGGTCGAGGGCGGAAAGCTCGTCGCGGGCCCGGACGCCTGACCGTCCGGCGGCGACGGATCACTCCCAGTCCCAGTCGATGCCGACCAGGCCGGGCCGCACCCCCTGCTCCACCAGGTGAACGGTCCGGTGCCGGCCGGTGAGCGTGAGATCCGTACGGGTGCCGCGCGGCGCGCCCGCCGAAACCTGGGCGAAGCTCTGGCACCGTACCGGCAGCGCGGCCTCGTCGAAGCCCACCTGCAGCACGTACTGTCCGCCGCCGAAACTGAAGCCGCGCACGTACTCGCCGCACGGCCCTCCCGTGGCGTCGTCGAAGCCGTAGCCGAAGAGGTAGGTGTCGCCCGCCCTCAGCCGGGTGTCGAAGAGCAGCTCCGCGACGAGCACCCCCGTCTCCCGGTCGAAGCGGATCCGCCCCGTCCGGCAGTTCTCCCGGGCCGCCACTTCCACCCGCGCCGGATCGCAGCCCGGATCGCCCCGGTAGACGGCGAGATAGCGGTCGACATCGTCCCGGTGCGCGCGCACCACATGCTGCGACTCCCGCTGCCGCAGCTCCCGGCCGGGCCCGATCCGTATCCGCTCGTGATGCCCCACCGTGTGCAGCCCGCCGTCCACCGGCGAGCCCATCGTGGCGAGCAGCCGTTCCACAGCGCCGGACGCCTCCATCAGGGAGCGGTACGAACGCGCGGCCGGACGGTCGGCGTCCGCACGGCCGCTGCCGGCCCCCAGTAACCGGAGCAGTGAGTTCCCGGGCAGTTCCAGCACCTCCTCCAGCGCCTTCACGGCCCGCAGCGACTCGGCGCGCTGCGGACGCCTGGCCCCCTGCTGCCAGTAACTCAGGCTTGTCACCCCGACCTTGACCCCGCGGTGTGCGAGATGGTGCTGCACCCGCTGGAGCGGAAGCCCACGCACCGAGAGCGCGGTGCGCAGTGCCAGATGGAACGGGCCGGTGTGCAGCACCTGCGCCAGTTCGGCCTCCGTGTGCCGCATGAGGTCCTCCAGGTGAACGTTCACGACGCGGGGTGGGGAGACCGCATCGGCGGGAGCGGTGTCGCAGGTGGCCGGGGTAGATCCGTTCACGTATCCGCCACGCCGTTCACACCGCGATGTTCCCCCGCATTGAAGCGTGTTGACCCGTCCCCGACAACGGTCGATGCTCCTGGCACAGCGTCCGGACGCGCTCCTCCGATCACACACCCCCTTGCATTGGGAGGAACGCAATGCGCAACCGAAGAATCCGGCCGGGACGACTTCCGGTCATGGCCGCCCTCGCCGCCCTACTGCTCGCCGTACCCACGGCGACCGCCTCAGCGGCGCAGACCCCCACCGCGACCGCCTCGGCAGCACGGAGCACCACCGCCACCGCCACCGGCATCGCCGCCACCCAGCGCCTGAACATCACCATGCAGGCCCAGCAGAAGACCAACTGGTGCTGGGCGGCATCCGGCAACACCGTCGCCACCTGGTTCGGCCGCTCCTACTCGCAGAACCAGTTCTGCAACGCCGCCTTCGGTCGCGCCCAGGGCTACGAGTGCCCCAACTCGCAGGCCTCGCTCGGCAATGTCCAGAGCGGTCTCCAGTGGGCCGGCATCAACCCCGGCTCGTACGTCACCGGCTGGCTGCGCTACCCCACCGTCCAGGCCGAGATAGCCGCGGGACGCCCCGTCGAGACCCGCATCCAGTGGTCGTCGGGCGGCGGCCACATGCATGTCCTGTACGGGTACGACGACGCGAACAGCTGGGTCTACTGGGGCGATCCCTGGCCCTCCAGCAACCGCTACAACTGGGCCTCGCACGCCTGGTACGTGAACAACAACGAGTTCTCCTGGACCCACTCGCTCTACCGGATCGGGGCGTGACGCAGTGATCTCCAAGACCGCACGCACCGCACGCCCTGCATGGTCCGCAGGCACCGCACGTACCGCATGGTCCGCAGGCACCACACGTACCGCACAGTCCGCAGGCACCGCACGGACCGCACGCACCGCACGGCCCATCCGCACCGCGCGTGCCACGGCTGCCGCCCTGGCCGCCACCGGTGTTCTGGCGGGCGCCGCCCTGCTCACCGTCACGGCCCCGCAGGCGGCCGCCGCCACCGGCCCCGCAGCCGATCCGGCCGCTCTGACAGCGGCCCGTCGAGCGGCCACCGACCCCGCGACCCTGGAGACCCTGTCCCGGTTCTTCGCCCGGGAGGGCGCGATCACGAGGTCGGCGGCCGCGCCGCGGGTCGAGGGCGCCACCGTCCCCGTGCGCAGCCTCGCCCCGGACTTCGTCGCCGGGAAACCGGGGGCACCGGTCGCCAGGCTGGACTACCTCGCCACCACGGCCGTCTCCTCGGACGGCCAGAAGGCATCCCTGTGGACCCTTCCGAAGGAAGGGAAGGACGGGAGCTGGCAGGTGGTGAACATCGCCAGCGGCGACGACGAGACGCGGTACGCCGCCGCGGGCGCCCGCAAGCTCCCCGGCGGGACGGTCTTCCGCGAACCGCAGACGGACGCCTGGTACGTCCAGAAGGGCACCGAGGTGCTCCCACTGGACCGGGACGCCGTCCGCGCGGTCGGTGCCCGCGGCACCACACTGGCCGCCTACCGCGCCCGGGTGCGGAAGGCCTACGGCGACAAGCTCCCCGGCTCCGGTTACGCCCGCTCCGGCAAGGCGGGCGGCTACGGACCGTCCGCACCTTCCGGCACCGCTCCCGGCCCCCGGGAAGGCGCCGGCGGGCCCCGCCCGGTGACCGCCGCGGACGCGGCCTCCGGCACGGCCCCGACCGCCGCGTCCGCCGCCGCCGGAGCGGGCGCCCTCGCCGTGCTCGCCGTCGTCGGCGTCACTGCGGTGCGCAACCGCCGCCGCCACCGGGCGACCCCGTGACCGGCGGCGGCGCCCCCTGACCCGTGCTCCGGGGCGCGCTCCCTCAATCCGCGCCCCGGAGCACGGCACCACGGCCGGGCAGGCCGCGCTGTCACTGCCCGCAAGTAGGGTGGGGCACATGGCAGACCCCTCCAGCTACCGCCCCAAGCCGGGACAGATCCCCGACTCCCCGGGGGTCTACAAATTCCGCGACGAACACCGCCGGGTGATCTACGTCGGAAAGGCCAAGAACCTGCGCCAGCGCCTGGCCAACTACTTCCAGGACCTGGCCGCGCTCCACCCGCGTACGCGCACGATGGTCACCACGGCCGCCTCGGTCGAGTGGACCGTCGTCTCCACGGAGGTCGAGGCGCTCCAGCTGGAGTACTCCTGGATCAAGGAGTTCGACCCCCGGTTCAACGTCAAGTACCGCGACGACAAGAGCTATCCGTATCTCGCGGTCACGCTCAACGAGGAGTTCCCGCGCGTCCAGGTCATGCGCGGAGCCAAGAAGAAGGGTGTGCGCTACTTCGGTCCGTACGGGCACGCCTGGGCGATCCGGGAGACGGTCGACCTGATGCTCCGGGTCTTTCCGGTGCGCACCTGCTCCGCCGGAGTCTTCAAGAACTCCGCCAGGACCGGCCGCCCGTGCCTCCTCGGCTACATCGGCAAGTGCTCGGCCCCCTGTGTCGGCCGGGTCACCCCCGAGGAACACCGCGAACTGGCGGACGACTTCTGCGACTTCATGGCCGGCCGCACCGGCACGTACATCCGCCGCCTGGAGAAGGAGATGATGGCGGCGGCCGAAGAGATGGAGTACGAGCGGGCGGCCCGGCTCCGCGACGACGTGGAGGCCCTCAAGCGGGCCATGGAGAAGAGCGCCGTCGTCCTCGCCGACGCCACCGACGCCGACCTGATCGCGGTCGCCGAGGACGAGCTCGAAGCCGCCGTCCAGATCTTCCACGTGCGCGGCGGCCGGGTGCGCGGCCAGCGCGGCTGGGTCACCGACAAGGTCGAGAACGTCGACACCTCGGGCCTGGTCGAGCACGCCCTGCAACAGCTGTACGGCGAGGAGACGGGCGACTCCGTCCCCAAGGAGGTCCTCGTCCCGGCCCTCCCCGAACACCCCGACGCGGTCTCCCAGTGGCTCGCCGACCGCCGCGGCTCCCAGGTCAGCCTGCGCATCCCCCAGCGCGGCGACAAGAAGGACCTGATGGCGACGGTCCAGCGCAACGCCCAGCAGGCCCTGGGGCTGCACAAGACCAAGCGCGCCTCCGACCTGACGACCCGCTCCCGCGCCCTGGAGGAGATCGCCGAGGCGCTCGGCCTCGACACGGCTCCGCTGCGCATCGAGTGCTTCGACATCTCCCATCTCCAGGGCGACGACGTGGTCGCGTCCATGGTCGTCTTCGAGGACGGCCTGGCCCGCAAGAGCGAGTACCGCCGCTTCCAGATCAAGGGCTTCGAGGGCCAGGACGACGTCCGGTCGATGCACGAGGTGATCGGCCGTCGCTTCAAGCGGTACCTCCAGGAGAAGGAGCGGACGGGGGAGTGGGAGGAGACTCCCGCGCCGACCGGCCCCGTCCCGGCACCGCAGACCGCCCCGCCGGCCCCGACCGGCCCGGCCGTCGGCGAGGACACCCTGCCCGGCGCGGGCACCGCCTCCGACCCGAGCACCGCCTCCGTCCCGAGCACTGCCCCCGTCCCGAGCACTGCCCCCGTCCCGAGCAACGCCTCCGTCCCGAGCGCTGCTTCCCTCCCGAGCACCGCCTCCCTCCCGGAAAGCTCCCCCGATCCGGAGGCCGAGCCCCGTGAGGACGACGGCCGTCCCAAGCGGTTCGCCTATCCGCCGCAGCTCGTCGTGGTCGACGGCGGCCAGCCGCAGGTCGCCGCGGCCAAGCGCGCCCTCGACGAGCTCGGGATCGACGACATCGCCGTCTGCGGCCTCGCCAAGCGCCTCGAAGAGGTCTGGCTGCCCGATGACGACGACCCCGTCGTCCTGCCCCGCTCCAGCGAGGGCCTCTACCTCCTCCAGCGCGTCCGTGACGAGGCCCACCGCTTCGCGATCACCTACCAGCGTGCCAAGCGTGCCAAGCGCATCCGGTCCAGCCCCCTGGATGCCGTCGCCGGTCTCGGCGAGACCCGGAAACAGGCGTTGATCAAGCATTTCGGCTCCGTGAAGAAGCTGAAGCAGGCGACAATCGACGAGATCTGCGAAGTTCCGGGGATAGGCCGCAGAACGGCGGAATCAGTGGTTGTCGCCCTGGCCTCGGCCGCCCCGGCCGCGCCCGCCGTGAACACGGCGACAGGAGAGATCATTGAAGAGGACGACGGGGGCAGCACGACATGACTGAGCACGAACACGAACATGAAGTCGGGCACGGACACGAAGCCGGGCACGACAGCACCGACCGAGCAGACGGAGCGGGACACGTGAGTACGGGCACCACGATCGACACGGGCGACGGGAACGCGGCCATCCCCGAGCTGGTGATCATCTCGGGGATGTCGGGCGCCGGGCGCAGCACCGCGGCCAAGTGCCTGGAGGACCTGGGCTGGTTCGTCGTCGACAACCTGCCGCCCGCGCTGATCCCCACCATGGTCGAGCTCGGTGCCCGCTCGCAGGGCAACGTGGCCCGGATCGCCGTCGTCGTCGACGTACGCGGCCGCCGGTTCTTCGACAACCTCCGCGAGTCCCTCGCCGACCTGGAGGCCAAGCACGTCACCCGGCGGATCGTCTTCCTGGAGTCCTCCGACGACGCCCTGGTCCGCCGCTTCGAGTCGGTCCGCCGTCCGCACCCCCTCCAGGGCGACGGCCGGATCGTCGACGGCATCGCCGCCGAGCGCGACCTGCTGCGCGAACTGCGCGGCGACGCCGACCTGGTGATCGACACCTCCAGCCTCAACGTGCACGAACTGCGCGCCAAGATGGACGCCCAGTTCGCCGGCGACGAGGAGCCGGAGCTGCGCGCCACGGTGATGTCGTTCGGCTTCAAGTACGGCCTGCCGGTCGACGCCGACCTGGTGGTCGACTGCCGCTTCCTGCCCAACCCGCACTGGGTCCCCGAGCTGCGCCCGTTCACCGGGCTCAACGAAGAGGTCTCCGCCTACGTCTTCGACCAACCCGGCGCCAAGGAATTCCTCAACCAGTACACGGAACTGCTCCAGCTCATCGCCGCCGGCTACCGCCGCGAGGGCAAGCGCTACGTGACGATCGCCGTCGGCTGCACGGGCGGCAAGCACCGCTCGGTCGCCATGTCCGAGAAGCTCGCGGCCCGGCTCGCGACCGAAGGCATCGAGACCGTCCTCGTGCACCGGGACATGGGGCGCGAGTGACCAGCCGTAATCTGCGCCTGCGACGACTGCGCAGAGCCACCTCTGCCCTGTCCGCCCGCAAGCGCGGCGCGCAGCCCAAGGTCGTCGCTCTGGGCGGCGGCATGGGCCTGTCCGCGTCGCTGGCGGCGCTCCGCCGGATCACCGGCGACCTCACGGCCGTGGTCACCGTGGCCGACGACGGCGGCTCCAGCGGCCGGCTCCGGGAGGAGCTCGGCGTCCTGCCGCCCGGCGACCTCCGCAAGGCGCTCGCCGCACTGTGCGGTGACGACGACTGGGGCCAGACCTGGGCCCGGGTCATCCAGCACCGTTTCCAGTCCAAGGGCGACCTGCACGAGCACGCGGTCGGCAATCTGCTGATCGTCGCCCTGTGGGAGCAGCTCGGCGACCACGTCCAGGCCCTGGACCTGGTCGGCAGGCTCCTCGGCGCGCACGGCCGGGTGCTGCCCATGTCCGCCGTGCCGCTGGAGCTCCAGGCGCTCGTACGGGGACACGACCCGGCCCGCCCGGACGACGTGGACACGGTGCGCGGCCAGGCCACCGTGGCGCTCACCCCGGGCGAGGTGCAGTCCGTCCACGTCGTCCCGCACGACCCGCCGGCCGTACCCGAGGCCGTCGCCGCCGTCCTCGACGCCGACTGGGTGGTGCTCGGCCCGGGGTCCTGGTTCTCCTCCGTGATCCCGCATCTGCTCGTGCCGGAACTGCTCGACGCGCTCGTCGAGACCAAGGCCCGCAAGGTCCTCTCGCTCAACCTCGCACCGCAACCCGGTGAAACTGATGGCTTCTCTCCGCAGCGTCATTTGGAGGTTTTGGGACGACACGCCCCTAAACTCGCCATGGACGTGGTGCTGGCCGACGAAGCCGCCGTGCCCGATCGTGAGTCCCTCGCCGACGCCGCAAAGCGGCTCGGCGCCGCGGTCGAGCTGGCGCCGGTGGCCTCACCCGACGGCGTTCCGATCCATGATCCGGAGCTGTTGGCCGCCGCGTACGACCGTATTTTTCGGATGCATGGAAGGATCGGCCCATGGCGATGACGCCGGCGGTGAAGGACGAAGTCTCCCGGCTTCCCGTGACCCGGACCTGCTGCAGGAAGGCAGAGGTCTCGGCGATTCTTCGGTTCGCGGGTGGGTTGCACCTGGTGAGCGGTCGGATTGTGATCGAGGCGGAGCTGGACACCGCGATGGCGGCGCGCCGGCTGAAGCGGGACATCCTGGAGATCTTCGGGCACAGCTCGGAGCTGATCGTGATGGCTCCCGGCGGTCTGCGGCGCGGCTCGCGCTATGTCGTGCGGGTGGTGGCGGGCGGCGATCAGCTGGCCCGCCAGACCGGCCTGGTGGACGGCCGCGGCCGGCCCATCCGCGGCCTGCCCCCGCAGGTGGTCTCGGGGGCCACCTGCGATGCCGAGGCCGCCTGGCGCGGAGCCTTCCTGGCCCACGGCTCGCTCACCGAGCCGGGCCGCTCCTCCTCGCTGGAGGTGACCTGCCCGGGGCCTGAGGCGGCGCTCGCGCTGGTCGGGGCGGCCCGCAGGCTCTCCATCGCGGCGAAGGCCCGCGAGGTGCGCGGGGTCGACCGGGTCGTCGTCCGCGACGGCGACGCCATCGGCGCCCTGCTCACCCGGCTCGGCGCCCATGAGTCGGTGCTGGCCTGGGAGGAGCGGCGGATGCGCCGCGAGGTCCGCGCCACCGCCAACCGGCTCGCCAACTTCGACGACGCCAACCTGCGCCGTTCCGCGCGGGCCGCGGTCGCCGCGGGCGCCCGGGTGGGGCGTGCGCTGGAGATCCTGGGCGAGGAGGTGCCCGAGCACCTGGCGGCCGCGGGGCGGCTGCGCATGGAGCACAAGCAGGCGTCGCTGGAGGAGCTGGGCGCGCTCGCCGATCCGCCGCTGACCAAGGACGCGGTCGCCGGCCGGATCCGCCGGCTGCTGGCGATGGCCGACAAGCGGGCCCAGGACCTGGGCATTCCGGGCACGGAATCCACCCTCAGCGAGGAGCTCGCCGACGGTCTGGTGGGGTGACCCGCGAAGGCGATGAAATCGGCCGAATCCAGAACACGCGGCATTCCCGGGACTGTTGACTCTCCGTAGTCGTCGCCGCGTGTACGGCCGAGTGTTCGGAGGCCCGTACTCCTACCGAGGAGTACGGGCCTCGGTGGTTCCTACGGCCCCGCTCGATGTCACTCCGGGGCCCTCGGAGAGGTAGGGTCGGAGGCGGTCGGGGACATCTCATACAACTCGCCGGGGTGGAAACCCCGCGTACCTAACGAGGAGATCGGTTCGTGACGATCCGCGTAGGCATCAACGGCTTTGGCCGCATCGGTCGTAACTACTTCCGCGCGCTGCTGGAGCAGGGTGCGGACATCGAGATCGTGGCTGTCAACGACCTGGGTGACACCGCGACCACGGCACACCTTCTGAAGTACGACACGATCCTGGGCCGTCTCAAGGCCGAGGTCAGTCACACCGCCGACAGCATCACCGTCGACGGCCACACCATCAAGGTGCTCTCCGAGCGCAACCCGGCCGACATCCCCTGGGGTGAGCTGGGCGTCGACATCGTCATCGAGTCGACCGGCATCTTCACCAAGAAGGCCGACGCCGAGAAGCACATCGCGGGTGGCGCCAAGAAGGTCCTCATCTCGGCCCCGGCCAAGAACGAGGACATCACCATCGTGATGGGTGTCAACGAGGACAAGTACGACGCGGCCAACCACCACGTCATCTCCAACGCGTCCTGCACCACCAACTGTGTCGCGCCGATGGCCAAGGTCCTCGACGAGAACTTCGGCATCGTCAAGGGCCTCATGACGACGGTCCACGCGTACACGAACGACCAGCGCATCCTGGACTTCCCCCACTCCGACCTGCGCCGCGCCCGCGCCGCCGCGGAGAACATCATCCCGACCACGACGGGTGCCGCCAAGGCCACCGCCCTGGTGCTCCCGCAGCTCAAGGGCAAGCTCGACGGCATCGCGATGCGCGTCCCGGTCCCGACCGGTTCGGTCACCGACCTGGTCGTCACGCTGGACCGCGAGGTCACCCGCGACGAGGTCAACGCCGCTTTCCAGAAGGCCGCCGAAGAGGGCCCGCTCAAGGGCAAGCTGGCCTTCACCCAGGACCCGATCGTGTCCTCGGACATCGTCTCGGACCCGGCCTCCTGCACCTTCGACTCCCTGCTGACCATGGCAGAGGGCTCGCAGGTCAAGGTCATCGGCTGGTACGACAACGAGTGGGGCTACTCCAACCGCCTCGTCGACCTGACCGTCTTCGTCGGCAGCCAGCTCTGACCGTCGGACCGGCAGGAACTTCGAAGTGAGCACGGGGCTCGAACAGCGCAACGCGGCGCCGTTCGAGCCCCGTTGCATGCTCTCCCGCCCTCCCAAGGAGTCCAGCAAGATGAAGACGATCGACGAACTTCTCGCCGAAGGGGTCACCGGCAAGCGCGTATTCGTCCGCGCCGACCTCAACGTGCCGCTGAGCGGCACCACCATCACCGACGACGGCCGCATCCGCGCCGTCCAGCCGACCGTGGAGAAACTCGCCGCGGCCGGTGCGCGGGTCATCGTCGCCTCGCACCTGGGCCGCCCCAAGGGCGCCCCGGACCCCGCCTTCTCCCTGGCACCCGCCGCGGCCCGTCTGGGTGAACTCCTCGGCACCGACGTGGCCTTCGCGACCGACACCGTCGGCGAGTCCGCACGGGCCACGGTCGCCGCGCTCACCGACGGCAAGGTCGCCGTCATCGAGAACCTCCGCTTCAACCCCGGTGAGACGTCGAAGGACGACGCCGAGCGCGGCGCGTTCGCCGACCGGCTCGCCGAACTCGCCGACGTGTACGTGGGCGACGGCTTCGGAGCCGTACACCGCAAGCACGCCTCGGTCTTCGACCTCCCGGCCCGGCTGCCGCACGCCGCCGGCGACCTGATCGCCACCGAGGTCGGCGTCCTGAAGAAGCTCACCGAGAACGTCGAGCGCCCTTACGCCGTCGTGCTCGGCGGCTCGAAGGTCTCCGACAAGCTCGGCGTCATCGACCACCTGCTGGAGCGCGCCGACCGCATCCTCATCGGCGGCGGCATGGCCTACACCTTCCTCAAGGCCCAGGGCCACGAGGTCGGCAGCTCCCTCCTCCAGGAGGACCAGATCCCGGCGGTGCTGGAGTACCTCAAGCGCGCCGAGGAGAAGGGCGTGGAGTTCGTGCTCCCCGTCGACGTCGTGGTCTCCGAGCGGTTCCCGGACCTCGGGAGGAAGGCTCCGACCGAGCACCGCACCGTGCCCGCGGACGCCATCCCGGCCGGTTTCATGGGCCTGGACAACGGCCCGGAGACCAACAAGCTGTACGCCTCGAAGCTCGCCGACGCCGTCACCGTCTTCTGGAACGGCCCGATGGGCGTCTTCGAGCACCCCGACTACGCCGAGGGCACCCGGGCCGTCGCCCAGGCCCTCGTCGACTCCTCGGGCTTCAGTGTCGTCGGCGGTGGCGACTCCGCCGCGGCCGTCCGCATCCTGGGCTTCGACGAGAACGCATTCGGACACATCTCGACCGGTGGCGGTGCCAGCCTCGAATACCTCGAGGGCAAGACGCTTCCCGGCCTCGCCGCACTGGAGGACTGACCTTTCATGACCACCCGTACCCCGCTGATGGCGGGCAACTGGAAGATGAACCTCAACCACCTCGAGGCCATCGCGCACGTCCAGAAGCTCGCCTTCGCCCTGGCCGACAAGGACTACGACGCCGTAGAGGTCGCCGTCCTGCCGCCCTTCACCGACCTGCGCTCCGTGCAGACGCTGGTCGACGGCGACAAGCTGAAGATCAAGTACGGCGCCCAGGACATCTCGGCGCACGACTCCGGCGCGTACACCGGTGAGATCTCCGGCCCGATGCTCGCCAAGCTGAAGTGCACCTACGTCGCCGTCGGCCACAGCGAGCGCCGCCAGTACCACGGCGAGACCGACGAGATCTGCAACGCCAAGGTGAAGGCCGCCTTCAAGCACGGCCTGACCCCGATCCTCTGCGTCGGCGAGGAGCTGGAGGTCCGTGAGGCGGGCAACCACGTCACGCACACGCTCGCGCAGGTCGACGGCGGTCTCAAGGACGTGCCCGCCGAGCTGGCCGAGTCGATCGTGATCGCGTACGAGCCGGTCTGGGCGATCGGGACCGGCAAGGTCTGCGGCGCCGACGACGCCCAGGAGGTCTGCGGGGCGATCCGCAGCCGCCTCGCCGAGCTGTACTCGCAGGAGCTGGCCGACACGGTCCGCATCCAGTACGGCGGCTCCGTGAAGTCCGGGAACGTCGCCGAGATCATGTCGAAGCCCGATGTGGACGGCGCGCTGATCGGCGGTGCCGCACTGGACGCCGACGAGTTCGTCAAGATCGTCCGCTTCCGCGACCAGTGAGTATGCGGTAGCGCGGATCCGTCGTACCCTTGCGGGGGCCGAGGAGGGGCAGCCTCCCGGCCCCCGCTGTTCGCACATGCAGTCCAGAGAATTCCGGAAAGTAGGGACCAGCCGTGATTTTGGCGTTCGAGATCGCCCTGATCGTCTTCAGCCTGCTGCTGATGCTGCTGGTGCTGATGCACAAGGGAAAGGGCGGCGGCCTCTCCGACATGTTCGGTGGCGGGATGCAGTCGTCCGTGGGCGGCTCCTCGGTCGCCGAGCGGAACCTCGACCGGATCACGGTCTTCGTCGGCCTGGCCTGGTTCGCGTGCATTGTTGTGCTTGGTCTGCTGATCAAGCTGGACAACTGACCCGTCGTACGCGATTCCCGGTGAGGGTGTAACTCCTTTCACTGGACGCGCGTTGGGCCTTACGTAGACTGGGGCATCTTCGAGCACCATCACGCAGGGAGTTACGACCGTGGCAAGTGGCAACGCGATCCGGGGAAGCCGGGTCGGAGCGGGGCCGATGGGAGAGGCCGAGCGGGGCGAGTCCGCACCGCGCCTCCGCATCTCCTTCTGGTGCTCGAACGGGCACGAGACGCAGCCGAGCTTCGCCAGTGACGCGCAGGTACCGGAGACTTGGGACTGCCCGCGCTGTGGTTTCCCGGCCGGCCAGGACCGGGACAGCCCGCCGGACCCGCCGCGCACCGAACCGTACAAGACGCATCTCGCGTATGTGCGTGAGCGGCGCAGCGATGCGGACGGCGAGGCCATTCTCGCCGAGGCCCTGGCGAAACTCCGGGGCGAGATCTAGTCGTTGTTCACCGGCCGGCACCCACAAGGTGTCCGGCCGGACCGCTTTTGCCGTGCCGCAGCCCACCATCGCCTCGTCGGCCCTTCTGATCAATTAGGTTGGAAGGGCAGCGGGGCATCTGCAGGCACGAGAAGAAGTGGGCTGATATCCGGGATGAACACACCAAGCCGAACCAGGCTCAACCAGACGCCCGAGTGGACCGCTCTGGGCAAGCACCGCGAGCAGCTCGGGACGACGCATCTGCGGCAGCTCTTCGCGGACGACCCGGAGCGCGGCACCGGATACACCCTCCGGGTCGGCGATCTGTACGTCGACTACTCCAAGCACCTGGTCACCGACGAGACGCTCCGGCTGCTGCGCGAACTCGCCGCGGCCACCGGAGTGGCGGCGCTGCGGGACGCGATGTTCCGTGGCGAGAAGATCAACACCACCGAGGACCGCGCCGTCCTGCACACCGCGCTGCGTGCCCCGCGCGACGCGGTGATCGAGGTCGACGGCGAGAACGTGGTGCCGGCCGTGCACGCCGTGCTCGACAAGATGGCGGCCTTCTCCGACCGCGTCAGGTCGGGGGAGTGGACCGGTCACACCGGCAAGCGCATCAAGAACATCGTCAACATCGGCATCGGCGGCTCCGACCTCGGCCCCGCCATGGCGTACGAGGTGCTGCGCTCCTTCACGGACCGCTCGCTGACCGTCCGCTTCGTGTCGAACGTCGACGGCGCCGACCTTCACGAGGCCGTGCGCGATCTCGATCCGGCCGAGACGCTCTTCGTCATCGCGTCGAAGACCTTCACCACGATCGAGACGATCACCAACGCCACCTCCGCCCGCAACTGGCTCCTGACCGGCCTGAAGGCCGATCAGGACGCGGTCGCCAAGCACTTCGTGGCGCTGTCCACCAACGCCGAGAAGGTCGCGGACTTCGGCATCGACACCGCCAACATGTTCGAGTTCTGGGACTGGGTCGGCGGCCGCTACTCCTACGACTCCGCCATCGGTCTCTCGCTGATGATCGCCATCGGCCCCGACCGGTTCCGCGAGATGCTCGACGGTTTCCACCTCGTCGACGAACACTTCCGTACCGCCCCCGCCGAGGACAACGTCCCGCTGCTGCTCGGCCTGTTGGGCGTCTGGTACGGCGCGTTCTTCGACGCCCAGTCGCATGCCGTGCTGCCGTACAGCCACTACCTGTCCAAGTTCACCGCGTACTTGCAGCAGCTGGACATGGAGTCCAACGGCAAGTCCGTGGACCGGGACGGCCGTCCGGTCGACTGGCAGACCGGACCGGTCGTCTGGGGCACCCCCGGCACCAACGGGCAGCACGCCTATTACCAGCTGATCCACCAGGGCACCAAGGTCATCCCGGCCGACTTCATCGGCTTCGCCGAGCCGGTCGCCGACCTGCTGCCCGGTCTCGTCGCCCAGCACGATCTGCTGATGGCCAACTTCTTCGCCCAGACCCAGGCGCTGGCCTTCGGCAAGACGCCGGACGAGGTACGTGCCGAGGGCGTCCCCGAGGAGCTGGTGCCGCACAAGACCTTCAAGGGCAACCACCCGACGACGACGATCCTCGCCGACCGGCTGACGCCGTCCGTCCTCGGCCAGCTGATCGCGCTGTACGAGCACAAGGTCTTCGTCCAGGGCGCCATCTGGAACATCGACTCCTTCGACCAGTGGGGCGTCGAGCTCGGCAAGGTCCTCGCCAAGAAGATCGAGCCGGTGCTGACCCGGGGCACCGGTGGCGAGGCGCTGGACAGCTCGACCGCCGCGCTCGTCCGGGCGTACCGCGTCCGCAGGGGGCGCTGAGCCGATGGCCGCGGGGGAGCGGACGGTGCGGCTGAGGCCGCCGAACAACACACTGGACCCGAGGGCCGTCGGCTGGTGGCGGGCCCAGTGGCTGCTGCTGACCGCAGCGCCGGTGCTCGTCCTGGCCGTGCTGGGCGCGCTCATCGAGCCCGCCCGGTTCTGGCTGCTGCTGCCCGCCGCGGTCCTCGCGGTCCTCGGCATCGGCTGCGCCGTCCTCTTCCCCCGCTGGTGGTTCCGTACCCACCGCTGGGAGGTCACCGGCGAAGCGGTGTACGTCAGAACCGGCGTCCTGCGTCAGGAGTGGCGCATCGCCCCGATGTCCCGCATCCAGACCGTGGACACCGTGCGCGGCCCGCTCGAACAGTTCTTCCGGCTCGCCACGGTCACCGTGACCACCGCGTCGTCCAAGGGCGCGGTACGGATCGAGGGGCTGGGCCACGAGCTGGCGGCCGAACTGGCCGAGCGGCTGACCCGGATCACCCAGGACACCCCCGGGGACGCCACATGAGCGCCGGGACGACCGTCTCGCCGGACGCCGGGGGTGCCGACAGTGCCGACGGCCTCGGTCCGGCCACCGACTGGCGGCGGCTGGACCGGCGTACGGTCCTCGTCAGCGCACTCGTCACGGCCGGGGTGGCAGCCGGTGCGGCCGTTCCCACCACGCTCGGGCTCTCCGGCCGGTTCGGCCTCGGGCACGCGGTCGCCTGGGTACTGGCGGGCTCCCTCGCGCTGATCGGCTGCGCCGCGGCCGGCGACCACGTGCGGTGGCGCCGCACCCGGTACCGCATCGGCGCCGAACGGGTCGAGCTCCACACCGGGCTGCTCCTGGTCAAGAAGCGCTCACTGGCCCGTGAACGCATCCGCAGCGTCGACCTCACCGCCCATCTGCTGCAACGGGTCCTCGGCCTGGTCACCGTCCGCATCGGCACCGGCGAGCACGCGGGCGGCGAATCCACGCTGGAACTGGACCCGGTCCCCAAGGCCGAGGGCGAACGGCTCCGCCGCGAACTGCTGGAGCACACGGTCCCCGGCACCCCGGGCACCCATCGCGAGGGCGAGCTCGCGGCCCTCGACCCGCGCTGGATCCGCTACGCACCGGTCTCGTTCGTCGCCCCCACGCTCGGCGGCGCCGCAGCCGGTGCGGTGATGCAGGTCAGCGACTGGTTCGGGGCGCAGGGGCAGGTGATCGACTGGGTCGGCGACCGGTTCCGGGACACCTCACTGACGGCCATGATCGTGATCCTCGCCGTCGCGGCGGTGGCCGCCGGTGCCGTCGGCGCGCTCGGCGTGTGGATCGAGATGTGGTGGAGCTACCGGCTGGAGCGCGAACCCGGCGGCACCCTGCGGATCCGGCGCGGCCTTCTGACCTCCCGGTCCGTCTCCATCGAGGAGCGGCGGCTGCGCGGCGTGGACCTCGTCGAACCGCTCGGCGTCCGGCTGTTCGGCGCCGCCCGCGTCGATGCGATCACCACCGGACTGGCCAAGGACGACGAGGAGCAGCACGGCGACCACAACACCCTGCTGCCCGCCGCGCCCCGGTCCGTCGCCGACACGGTGGCCGCCGACGTCCTGCGCGAGACCACCTCCCCGACGGGTGCCCCGCTGACCGGGCATCCCCGCGCGGCCCGCGGCCGTCGGCTGCGCCGGGCGTTCTGGTCCGTCGCCGTCCCGGTGGCCGTCCTGGTCCCGCTGGGCGTGCTGCTGACACCCGTACTGCTCTGGACCGCGCTCGGCTGCGCGGTCGTCGGGCTGCCCGCCGGGGTGCTCCTCGCCCGGGACGCGTACCGCGGTCTGGGGCACACGATCAGCGGTGACTACCTGGTGGTCCGGTCGGGCACGGTGCGGCGCTCGACCGCCGCGCTGGAGCGGGCCGGTGTCATCGGCTGGACGGTCCGGCAGACGTACTTCCAGCGGCGGTCCGGGGTGCTGAGCCTCACCGCGACGACGGCCGCCGGAGCGGGCGCGTACACGGTGTACGACGCGGGCGTGAGCGAGGGCCTCGACTTCGCCTCGCAGGCCGTCCCCGGCCTGCTGGAGCCCTTCCTGGAGCACATCCCGCCGACCGGGTGACCCGCGGCGGCCGCCCGCCCGCAGTGGCGACGAGGCGGAATCCGGTGCCCCCGGTCTCCGCGGGCGCCACGCCGTCCGGGCCGTCCGGGTGCGGATCCGGCGCGCCCGGCACCATGCCCTTGCACGCCGCGGGCCCGGCCGCTCCGAAGAGCGGACCGGGCCCGGGCACCACGGTACTGACGGCCACTCAGGGAGAGGCCGGCGGATACAGCGCGCGCGGCAGCCGTGAGGCCGCCGCCGCGTCCAGCAGCCACAGGGTGCGGCTGCGGCCGTACGCACCGGCCGCCGGGGCCTGGATCTCCCCGGCGCCCGAGAGCGCGATCTCCGCGGCCTCCGCCTTGTCCTCACCGGCGGCGAGCAGCCACACCTCGCGGGCCGCCCGGATCGCGGGCAGCGTGAGCGAGACGCGGGTGGGCGGCGGCTTGGGAGCGCCGTGCACACCGACGACGGTGCGCTCGGTCTCCCGTACCGCGGGCAGCTCCGGAAAGAGCGACGCCACATGCGTGTCCGGGCCGACGCCCAGCATCAGCACATCGAACGTCGGCACCGGACCGTGGTCCTCCGGACCGGCCGCGGCGGCCAGTTCCTCGGCGTACGCGGCCGCTGCCGCGTCGGCGTCGCTGCCGCAGGGACCGTCCGACGCGGGCATCACGTGCACCCGGGACGGGGTCAGCGGCACCGAGTCCAGCAGGGCCTCGCGGGCCTGCGTGACATTGCGCTCCGGGTCGCCCTCCGGCAGGAACCGCTCGTCGCCCCACCACAGATCGAGCCGCGACCAGTCGATCGCGTCCCGGGCGGGCGCTTCGGCGAGGGCGGTCAGCAGGCCGTTGCCGTTGCGCCCGCCGGTGAGGACCACCGAGGCGTAGCCGCGCGCGGCCTGGGCGTCCACGATCCTGGTGATCAGCCGGGCTGCGGCGGCCTGCGCCATCAGCTCCTTGTCGCGGTGCACGACAAGCTGAGGGGCACTCACTTCGCCGCCGCCTTCTTGGCCGCCGTCTTCTTCGCGGCGGCCGGGGCGGCGGCGGGCTCGGCAGCCTTGGACTCGGCCGGCTTCGCCGGTCCGCCGAGCTTCTCCACGCCGAACTTCACCGTCGCCTCGTAGGTGTTGTCCGGGTCCAGCCGCCGCAGCTCCTCGGCGAGCAGCTCGGCGGTCTCCCGCCGCTTGAGCGCCACCGCGCGGTCCGGCTGGCCCTGCATCGAGAGCGTGGCCAGCGAACCGTCGGGCCGGTCCAGGACGATGACGCCCTTCTTGGTCTCCATCCGCACGGCCGTCAGACCGGGACCGCCGGACAGGGTGCGCTCCACCGGAACCTTGAGCCGGTCCGCGAGCCACATGGCGAGCAGCTCACAGCTCGGGTTCTCCGACTCGCCCTCGACCGTCGCCGAGACGACCTCGACGTGCTGCTGGTCGAGCGCGGCCGCCAGCATCGAGCGCCACGGCGTGATGCGGGTCCAGGCCAGATCCGTGTCGCCCGGGGCGTACGACCGGGCGCGCACCGCGAGTTCGTCACCCGGGTGCTCCGCTGAGTACGCGTCCGTGATCCGGCGCTGGGCGAGCGCGCCCAGCGGGTCCTTCGCCGGATCGTCGGGGGCGTCCTCGGGCCACCAGACCACGACCGGGGCGTCCGGCAGCAGCAGCGGCAGGACCACCGACTGGGCGTGGTTGGCCAGCTCGCCGTGGAGACGCAGGACGACGGTCTCGCCGGTGCCCGCGTCGGAGCCGACCCGCACCTCGGCGTCGAGCCGGGCGTCCCGGCGGCTGCGCGGCGAGCGGCTGACCCGCTTGATCACCGCGATGATCCGCGAGGGGTGCTCGCGCGAGGCGTCGCCGGCCGACTTGAGGGCGTCGTAGGCGTTTTCCTCGTCGGTGACGATGACCAGGGTCAGCACCATGCCGATGGCCGGGGTGCCGATGGCGCGGCGGGCCGACACCAACGCCTGGTTGATCTTGCTGGAAGTGGTCTCCGTGAGATCGATCTTCATGGCCGGCGCCAGCTCCGTCCGTCTCGTGCGAGCATCTCGTCCGCCTCGGCCGGGCCCCAGGTGCCCGCCGGGTACTGCGCGGGCTTGCCGTGCTTGTCCCAGTACTCCTCGATCGGGTCGAGGATGTTCCAGGAGAGTTCGACCTCCTGGTGCCGCGGGAAGAGGTTGGCGTCGCCGAGCAGCACATCGAGGATGAGCCGCTCGTACGCCTCCGG
Organism: Streptomyces sp. NPDC087845; assembly: GCF_044742755.1. Taxonomy (NCBI): domain Bacteria; kingdom Bacillati; phylum Actinomycetota; class Actinomycetes; order Kitasatosporales; family Streptomycetaceae; genus Streptomyces; species Streptomyces sp. NPDC087845. Next base: position 94,593 of record NZ_JBIUVC010000007.1, on the reverse strand, counting down.
GCTGGACTCCGTGAAGGACTCGCCGTACGCGAAGTCCATCGTGACGTCCCGGACCTCCATCGAGGTGCCGGGCACCTTGGAGCCGAACCGCACCGTCACGCCCTCGTCCGGCTGGACCCGGATGACCAGGGCGTTGCCGCCCAGCTCCTCCGTCGCGCCGGACTCGAAGGGCAGATACGGGGCGCGCTTGAAGACGACCGCGATCTCCGTGACCCGGCGGCCGAGCCGCTTTCCGGTGCGGAGGTAGAACGGCACGCCCGCCCAGCGGCGGTTGTTGATCGTCAGCTTGATCGCGGCGAAGGTGTCGGTCGTCGACTTGGGGTCGATGCCGTCCTCCTCCAGATAGCCGGGGACCTCCTCGCCGCCCTGCCACGCGTGCGCGTACTGGCCGCGCACCGTGTGCTTGCCCAGGTCCTCCGGCAGCTCCACGGCCGTGAGCACCTTGAGCTTCTCGGCGACCAGGGCCTTCGGGTGGAAGGAGCCGGGCTCCTCCATGGCCGTCAGCGCCAGCAGCTGGAGCAGGTGGTTCTGGATGACGTCACGGGCGGCACCGATGCCGTCGTAGTAGCCGGCCCGGCCGCCGATGCCGATGTCCTCGGCCATCGTGATCTGCACGTGGTCGACGTACGACCTGTTCCAGATCGGCTCGAACATCGTGTTGGCGAACCGCAGCGCCAGGATGTTCTGGACCGTCTCCTTGCCCAGGTAGTGGTCGATCCGGAAGACCTCGTTGGGCGGGAACACATCGTGCACGAGCTGGTTGAGCTCCTGCGCGCTCTTCAGGTCGTGGCCGAAGGGCTTCTCGATGACGGCACGCCGCCAGGAGCCCTCCTTCTGGTCGGCGAGCCCGTGCTTCTTGAGCTGCTGGACGACCTTGGGGAAGAACTTCGGCGGCACGGACAGGTAGAAGGCGAAGTTGCCGCCCGTGCCCTGTGCCTTGTCGAGTTCCTGGATCGTGGCCTTCAGATGCTCGAAGGCCTCGTCGTCGTCGAAGTTGCCCTGGACGAAGCGCATCCCCTGGATGAGCTGCTGCCAGACCTCTTCGCGGAACGGGGTACGGGCGTGCTGCTTGACGGCGTCGTGGACCTCCTGTGCGAAGTCCTCGTCCTGCCATTCGCGGCGCGCGAAACCGATGAGGGAGAAGCCCGGCGGCAGCAGGCCGCGGTTGGCCAGGTCGTAGACGGCGGGCATCAGCTTTTTACGGGACAAATCGCCCGTGACGCCAAAGATCACCAGGCCCGACGGTCCCGCGATGCGCGGAAGCCGTCGGTCCTGGGGGTCACGAAGCGGGTTGGCTCCGGGAACACCAGACAAGGTGGTCAGCCCTCCGAAGGGGCGAGGCGCTTGAGTTCCGCCTCGGTCGAGTTGAGCAGGTCGATCCAGGACGCCTCGAACTTCTCGACGCCCTCGTCCTCGAGAAGCTGGACGACGTCGTCGTAGGAGATCCCGAGCTTCGCGACCGCGTCGAGCTCGGCACGGGCCTGCTCGTAGGTGCCGGCGATGGTGTTGCCCGTGACCTGCCCGTGGTCCGCCGTGGCGTCCAGGGTGGCCTCGGGCATGGTGTTCACCGTGCCGGGGGCGACCAGGTCGACGACGTACAGAGTGTCCTTGTACGCGGGGTCCTTGACACCGGTCGAGGCCCACAGCGGACGCTGCTTGTTGGCCTGCGCCTTGTCCAGGGCGGCCCAGCGCTCCGAGCCGAAGACCTCCTCGTACGCCTGGTAGGCGAGCCGGGCGTTGGCGAGAGCCGCCTTGCCCTTGAGCGCCTTGGCCTCGTCGGTGCCGACCGCGTCGAGCCGCTTGTCGATCTCGGTGTCCACACGGGACACGAAGAACGAAGCCACCGAGTGGATCTTGGACAGGTCCAGGCCCGCGGCCTTCGCCTTCTCCAGACCCGCCAGGTAGGCGTCCATGACCTCGCGGTAGCGCTCCAGGGAGAAGATCAGCGTGACGTTGACGCTGATGCCCCTGCCGATGACCTCGGTGATCGCCGGGAGACCGGCCTTCGTCGCCGGGATCTTGATGAGCGTGTTGGGCCGGTCCACCAGCCAGGCCAGCTGCTTGGCCTCGGCGACGGTGGCGTCGGTGTGGTGGGCCAGACGCGGGTCGACCTCGATGGAGACCCGGCCGTCCTGGCCGTCCGTGGCGTCGAAGACCGGACGCAGGATGTCCGCGGCGTCCCGCACATCGGCCGTCGTGATCATGCGGATGGCCTCGTCGACGGTGACCTTGCGGGTGGCGAGGTCGGTGAGCTGCTGCTCGTAACCGTCACCGTGCGAGATCGCCTTCTGGAAGATCGACGGGTTGGTGGTGACGCCCACGACGTGCTGCTGGTCGATCAGCTCGGCGAGGTTGCCCGAGGTGATCCGCTTGCGCGACAGGTCATCGAGCCAGATCGCCACGCCCTCGTCGGAGAGGCGCTTGAGTGCGTCTGTCATGAGAATTGCATCTCCTACTAGTCGTATAACGGCGTCAGCGCGTGGCTGCGGCGAGAGATTCCCGCGCGGCGGCGGCGACGTGCTCGCCGGTGAAGCCGAACTCACGGAAGAGGACCTTGGCGTCGGCCGAGGCACCGAAGTGTTCCAGCGAGACGATCCGGCCGGCGTCTCCGACATACCGGTGCCAGGTCAGACCGATACCGGCCTCGACCGCGACCCGGGCCTTCACGGACGGCGGCAGAACGCTGTCCTTGTATGCCTGGTCCTGCTCCTCGAACCACTCGACCGACGGCATCGAGACCACTCGGGTCGGGATGCCGGCCGCCTGCAGTTCCTCGCGGGCCTCGACGGCGAGGTGCACCTCGGAGCCCGTACCGATCAGGAGGACCTGGGGCGCCGCGTTCTGCCCTTCGGGCCCTTCGGCCTCGAAGAGCACGTAGCCGCCCTTGGCCGCGTCCTCGTTCGCCTCGTAGGTCGGCACGCCCTGGCGGGTCAGGGCCAGACCGTGCGGGGCTCCCTTGCCGAACACCTTGGTGTAGCGGCGCAGGATCTCGCGCCAGGCGATGGCGGTCTCGTTGGCGTCGGCCGGGCGGACGATGTTCAGGCCCGGGATGGCGCGCAGCGAGGCCAGGTGCTCCACCGGCTGGTGGGTCGGGCCGTCCTCGCCGAGACCGATCGAGTCGTGCGTCCACACGTACGTCACCGGGAGGTGCATCAGCGCGGACAGGCGCACGGCGTTGCGCATGTAGTCGGAGAACACCAGGAAGGTGCCGCCGTAGATGCGGGTGTTGCCGTGCAGCGCGATGCCGTTCATGGCCGCGGCCATGGCGTGCTCGCGGATGCCGAAATGGATCGTGCGGCCGTACGGGTCCGCGCCCGGCAGGGGGTTGCCCGTCGGGAGGAACGAGGACGTCTTGTCGATCGTCGTGTTGTTCGAGCCCGCCAGGTCGGCGGAGCCGCCCCACAGCTCGGGGACGGTCTCGCCGAGGGCCTGGAGCACCTTGCCGGAGGCGGCGCGGGTGGCGACGCTCTTGCCCGGCTCGAAGACCGGGAGCTTGTCCTCCCAGCCGGCGGGCAGCTCGCCCGCGGAGATCCGGTCGAACTCGGCGGCGCGCTCCGGGTTGGCGGTGCGCCACGCGGCGAGGGACTTCTCCCACTCGGCCTTGGCCTCGCGGCCGCGGTCCAGCGCCTCACGGGTGTGGGAGATGACCTCGTCGGAGACCTCGAAGGACTTCTCCGGGTCGAAGCCGAGGACCTTCTTCGTCGCGGCGACCTCTTCGTCACCGAGCGCCGAGCCGTGCGAGGCCTCGGTGTTCTGGGCGTGCGGGGCGGGCCAGGCGATGATCGAGCGGGCCGCGATGAACGAGGGGCGCCCGGTCTCGGCCTTGGCGGCCTGCAGCGCCTCGTACAGACCCGCCGGGTCCAGGTCGCCGCTGGGCAGCTGGTCGACGCGCTGGACGTGCCAGCCGTACGCCTCGTACCGCTTCAGGGTGTCCTCGGAGACCGCGGTCTCCGTGTCGCCCTCGATGGAGATGTGGTTGTCGTCCCACAGCAGGACCAGGTTGCCGAGCTTCTGGTGTCCGGCCAGCGAGGACGCCTCCGCGGAGATGCCCTCCTGGAGGCAGCCGTCGCCCGCGACGACCCAGACCATGTGGTCGAACGGGGAGGTGCCGGGGGCCGCCTCCGGGTCGAAGAGGCCGCGCTCGTAGCGGGCGGCCATCGCCATGCCCACCGCGTTCGCGACGCCCTGGCCCAGCGGGCCCGTGGTCGTCTCGACGCCGGTGGTGTGGCCGTACTCCGGGTGGCCCGGGGTCTTCGAGCCCCAGGTACGGAAAGCCTTGAGGTCATCGAGCTCCAGGCCGTACCCGGCCAGGTAGAGCTGGATGTAGAGGGTCAGGCTGCTGTGCCCCGCAGAGAGCACGAACCGGTCGCGACCGGTCCAGTCCGCGTCGGCGGGGTCGTGCCGCATCACCTTCTGGAAGAGGGTGTACGCGGCGGGAGCCAGGCTCATCGCCGTGCCCGGGTGGCCGTTTCCGACCTTCTGTACGGCGTCGGCGGCAAGGACGCGGACAGTGTCCACGGCCCGCTGGTCCAATTCGGTCCACTGGAGATCTGTGGTGGTCGGCTTGGTGCTCACCCTGAGTCAGGGCTCCTCTCCACTGTTGTAAACCGGTGACTGTGACCGCACCGGGCGTTGTCGAGCCTACCCTCGTCGGAACAAGCATTTTCCGGCTGCTTTCCAGGGTGCGGGCGGCTCGCGGAGTTCGCCTCCCGTATGAGCGCGACGGCTCACTTCTGGGCCCTCCGATGAGCGCGTCCCCTTACTTATGCGCCCTCCGATGAGCCTGTCTCCTTACTTATGCGCCGCTTCCGCGAACGCGCCACTCCGGGGGCGCGTTCACCTGTTCCCGGGTCACTCCGATGAGCCGGGCGCCGTGCTTCGGCGCCACTTCAACACGACCCCACCCCCGCGAAGGGCGGCCTGTCCCCCAACGTCTACAGTGGTCTGGTTCGCGCAAGTCTTTACTGGGCCTTCACGCCCGGAGCTTGCTGGGATTTCTCTGTCAGGGGTGTGCGTGACGGCCGTCGAGTCCCGACCCGCAGGGGTCGCCTTGACTCCCAGCCCAGGGGGCCATCGCCCGTTCGGGGCCCGTGTCAAGGCATTCGTGGCGCTGACCAAGCCTCGGATCATCGAGCTGTTGCTGATCACCACGGTTCCGGTGATGTTCCTGGCCGCTCAGGGTGTACCCGATCTGTGGCTCGTTCTCACTACCACCATCGGGGGATATCTCTCCGCGGGTGGTGCCAACGCGCTGAACATGTACATCGACCGCGACATCGACGCGCTGATGGACCGCACGTCGCAGCGTCCGCTGGTCACCGGCATGGTGAGCCCGCGTGAGTGCCTGGCCTTCGGCTTCGCCCTCACGGTGATCTCCACGGTGTGGTTCGGACTGCTCGTCAACTGGCTGTCGGCCGCGCTCGCGCTCGGCGCGCTGCTGTTCTACGTGGTCGGCTACACGATGCTGCTGAAGCGCCGCACCTCGCAGAACATCGTCTGGGGCGGCATCGCCGGCTGCATGCCGGTCCTCATCGGCTGGTCCGCCGTGACCAACTCGATGTCCTGGGCCGCGGTCGTCCTCTTCGCCGTGATGTTCTTCTGGACGCCGCCGCACTACTGGCCGCTGTCCATGAAGGTGAAGGACGACTACGCACGGGTCGGCGTCCCGATGCTGCCGGTCATCGCCTCCAACCGGGTGGTGGCCCGCCAGATCGTCATCTACAGCTGGGTGATGGTCGCCGTCTCGCTGCTGCTGACCCCGCTCGGCTACACGGGCTGGTTCTACACGGCGGTGGCCCTGCTGACCGGCGGGTTCTGGCTCTGGGAGGCACACGCCCTGCTCAACCGGGCCAAGGCCGGGGTGACCGGCGGGAAGCTCAAGGAGATGCGGCTGTTCCACTGGTCGATCACCTATGTCTCGCTGCTCTTCGTCGCGGTGGCGGTCGACCCCTTCCTGAGGTAGTCCCGCTCCATCGACTCCCGCCGACGGGCGGGGTACGTGGCCCACGCCACGTGCCCCGCCCGTCGCACGTTGATCTACCCGTCGGTAGCATCCTGGGCATGGCAGAGACGGCAGAGACCCAGGTGGAGAGCGGCAAGCAGGCGGCCCGCGCGGAGCGCAGGGCGGCGAAGCTCGCCAAGCAGATCGGTGCCTTCGCCAAGGCGCACGGCGGTGCGGAGGGACAGCTCGCCTACATCGGGCAGACGGGCACGCGCATCGTTCTCGTGGGCGAGGACGGCGGCTGGGGCGATCTGGTGGCCCCGTCGTACGCGGTCGCCGAGAACGCCACCCGGAAGGCCGGGATCACGATGCACGAGTCCTTCGACGGGGACTTCGCCGCGAAGGTCCGCACCGGCCCGTACGAATGGACGCGGATGGCCGGCATCCAGGTGGGCGGCCCGTCCGACAAGGCCTGACCAGAGGCTTCCTCGTACCGCGCATACGCCGATCGCCGGTCGGCCCCGAACTCGGGGCCGACCGGCGATCGGCGTATGCGCGGGAGCGGCCAGGGCGCCCGGGGTCCTTCCCGAGCCCGGCTCAGCTCGCCACGGCCGGCTCCGGCTGCTCGGCTGCGGGACCGGGCACCGCGGCGGCGGACACCGGGCGCTCCCGCAGCGACAGCAGCACCCGCACGACCGCGATCCACACCAGGCACGAGCCGAGCATGTGCAGGCCGACGAGGATCTCGGGGGTGTCCGTGAAGTACTGGACGTAACCGATCACGCCCTGCCCCATCAGCACCAGGAAGAGATCACGGGCCCGGTGGAGCGGGCCGATCGGCGCGTCCACGGCCTTCAGCACGAACCACAGAGCCACGGTCAGGGCCACGACGACCCACGCCAGATCGGCGTGCAGCTGCGTGATCATCTTCCAGTCGAGCGGAATACGGTGCACGTCGCTGGAGTCACCCGCGTGCCGTCCGGCGCCCGTGACCACCGTGCCGACCGCGATCAGCAGCCCCGCCGCCACCACGAGCAGCCAGGTCAGCTGGGACACCGCCTTGCCCACCAGCGGACGGGGAGCGCCGTCGCCCTCGCGGACCCGCTGCCAGGTCACCAGCGCGACGCTGAGCAGCGCCGTGGTGAGCAGGAAGTGCGCCGCGACGGTGTACGGGTTGAGGCCGACGAGCACCACGATGCCGCCGAGCACCGCATTGCCCATCACGACCCAGAACTGCACCCAGCCGAGCCGGGTGAGGCTGCGCCGCCAGGGCTTCGCGGACCGGGCGGCGATGATCGCCCATCCGACGGCCGCGCACAGGACGTACGTCAGCATCCGGTTGCCGAACTCTATGACGCCGTGGAAGCCCATCTCACTCGTCGTGGTGAGACTCTCGTCGGTGCACTTGGGCCAGGTCGGGCAGCCGAGGCCGGAACCGGTCAGGCGTACCGCCCCGCCGGTCATGACGATCACCACGGCCATCACGATGGCCGACATGGCGGCACGGCGCACCGTGCGAGGGGACGGAGTCCACCGCTCGGCGATGTAGGGAAGCGGGTTCCGCACGGCTTGAGCGACTTCGGCTCGGGTCAGCTTGGGCACGCGCACCATCGTAGGCCGCGGCTTGTGCAAGCTTTCACGAGGGGGACGGGTTGCCCGAAACGGCGACGGAGCGCGTCCTCGGGGTCACTCGCGGCGGAGGGAGCCTCACTCCCAGCGGAAGAACTTCGCCGCCGCGCCCAGCCCGAGCACCGCCCACACCGCGAGGATGCCGAGGTCGCCCCACGGCATCGACGCGCCGTGCTGGAGCACGTCCCGCAGCCCGTCCGAGAGCGCCGCGATCGGGAGCAGCCCCAGCACCGACTGCACCGCATCCGGGAACTTCTCCAGCGGCACGATGACCCCGCCGCCGACCAGCAGGAGCAGAAAGACCAGATTGGCCGCGGCGAGCGTCGCCTCCGCCTTCAGCGTGCCGGCCATCAGCAGCCCGAGGCCGGAGAAGGCCGCCGTGCCGAGCACGAGCAGCAGCAGGACGGCGAAGGGGTTGCCGTGCGGCGACCAGCCCAGCGCGAACGCGATCACCGTGAGGAGCACCACTTGCAGCACCTCGGTGACGAGCACGGCGAGGGTCTTGGCGGTCATCAGCGCCCAGCGGGGCAGCGGCGAGGCACCGAGCCGCTTGAGCACCCCGTACCGCCGCTCGAAGCCGGTGGCGATGGCCTGGCCCGTGAAGGCCGTGGACATCACGGCGAGCGCGAGGATGCCGGGCGTCAGGAAGTCCACGGACTCGCCGGCGCCGGTGTCCACGATGTCGACCGCACTGAAGAGCACCAGCAGCAGCGTCGGGATGATCACCGTCAGCAGCAGCTGCTCGCCGTTGCGCAGCAGCATCCGCGTCTCCAGCGCGGTCTGCGTGGTGATCATGCGGGACAGCGGGGCGGCGCCCGGCCGCGGGGTGTACGTACCGGCGTTCATGCGCGCAGCTCCTTGCCGGTCAGTTCCAGGAAGACGTCCTCCAGGGTGTGGCGCTCCACGGAGATGCCGGACGGCATCACTCCGTGCTGCGCGCACCAGGAGGTGACGGTGGCCAGCAGCTGTGGGTCGACGTCGCCGCTGATGCGGTACGTGCCCGGGGTGAGCTCGGCCGCCTCCGTGCCGTCGGGCAGCGCCTTCAGCAGGGAGCCCAGGTCGAGACCGGGGCGGCCGGTGAAGCGCAGGGTGTTCTCGGCGCCGCCGCGGCAGAGCGTCTCGGGGCTGCCCTGGGCGATCACCTTGCCCGCGTCGATGACGGCGACGTCGTCGGCGAGTTCCTCCGCCTCGTCCATGAAGTGCGTGGTGAGGACGATCGAAACGCCGTCGGCGCGCAGCTCCCGTACGAGATCCCAGGTGGAGCGGCGGGCCTGCGGGTCGAGGCCGGCGGTCGGCTCGTCCAGGAAGATCAGTTCGGGGCGGCCGACGACGGCCATCGCCAGGGCGAGCCGCTGCTGCTGGCCGCCGGAGAGCCGCCGGTAGGCCGTACGCCCGCAGCCGCCGAGGCCGAGGCGCTCGATCAGGGCGTCGACGTCGAGCGGGTGGGCGTGGAGCTTCGCCATGTGGCGGAGCATCTCGTCGGCGCGTGCCCCGGAGTAGACGCCACCCGACTGGAGCATCACGCCGATCCGGGGGCGGAGCTGCGCGGCGTCGGCGACCGGGTCGAGGCCGAGGACCCGTACCGTCCCGTCGTCCGGGCGGCGGTAGCCCTCGCAGGTTTCCACGGTGGTGGTCTTGCCGGCGCCGTTGGGACCGAGGACGGCGGTGACCGTGCCGGTGCGTACACACAGGTCGAGGCCGTCCACAGCGGTCTTGGGGCCGTACCGCTTCACCAGGTTCCTGACCTGTACGACGGACTCGCTCTTCATGGCCGGTAAGTCTAGGCAGGGGCGGGACGGGGCCGTGTCGCGGGGCCGAATTAGGTGACCCTAAGTGATGAAGGGCACCGTAGATCGTTTCGGACCGTGGTTGTCAGGGGGCGATGAATTACGCAACAATGGCGTTGTGAAATACGGCGAGGCCAAGCGGGAGTCACCCCAGGAGGAACTCGCGACCGGCGAGCGTTCGACACGCAACCGGGTCGCGCGCTCCATCCTGGACCACGGCCCGTCCACGGTCGCCGAGCTGGCCAAGCGCCTCGGCCTGACCCAGGCCGCGGTCCGCCGCCACCTCGACGCCCTCGCCTCCGACGGCGTCGTCGAGGCCCGCGAACAGCGGGTGTACGGGGCGCGTACCCGGGGCCGCCCGGCCAAGGCGTTCGCGCTCACCGACTACGGACGGGACGCCTTCGACCAGTCCTACGACAAGCTGGCCGCGGACGCGTTGCGCTGGATCGCCGAGACCTCGGGCGACGAGGCGGTCGTCGCTTTCGCACGGGCCAGGATCGCGGCCCAGTCCGAGGCGTACCGCGCGGCGGTCGAGGCCGCGGACCCGGAGGCGCGGACCGAGGCGTTGGCCAAGGCCTTGTCGGCCGACGGGTACGCTGCTACGGCGCGTAGCGCGCCCGGCCCGCAGCAGGGCGAGCAGTTGTGCCAGCACCACTGCCCGGTCGCCCATGTCGCCGAGCAGTACCCGCAGCTGTGCGAGGCGGAGACGGAATTCTTCTCCACCCTCCTCGGGACGCATGTGCAGCGTCTGGCCACCATCGCCCACGGCGACGGTGTGTGTACGACGTACATTCCGCGCAGCGGCCACGCACCACCACAGACCAACCATTCAGCATCTGCAAGCACGGCCGGGAGGAACCCCGCATGACGCTCCCCACGGAGACTGCCCACCCTGAGCTCGAGGGTCTGGGCACGTACGAATTCGGCTGGGCCGACTCCGACGCGGCAGGCGCCGCGGCCAAGCGCGGGCTCTCCGAGAATGTCGTCCGCGACATCTCGGCGAAGAAGAACGAGCCCGAATGGATGCTGAAGCTGCGGCTCAAGGGCCTCAGGCTCTTCGACAAGAAGCCCATGCCGAACTGGGGCTCCGACCTGTCGGGCATCGACTTCGACAACATCAAGTACTTCGTGCGGTCCACGGAGAAGCAGGCGGAGTCCTGGGAGGACCTGCCCGAGGACATCAAGAACACCTACGACAAGCTCGGCATCCCGGAGGCGGAGAAGCAGCGCCTGGTCGCCGGTGTCGCCGCGCAGTACGAGTCCGAGGTCGTCTACCACCAGATCCGCGAGGACCTGGAGGAGCAGGGCGTCATCTTCCTCGACACCGACACCGCGCTGAAGGAGCACCCGGAGCTCTTCAAGGAGTACTTCGGCACCGTCATCCCGGTCGGCGACAACAAGTTCGCCTCGCTGAACACGGCCGTGTGGTCCGGTGGCTCGTTCATCTACGTGCCCAAGGGCGTCCATGTCGACATCCCGCTGCAGGCCTACTTCCGTATCAACACGGAGAACATGGGCCAGTTCGAGCGGACGCTGATCATCGTCGACGAGGACGCCTACGTCCACTACGTCGAGGGCTGCACCGCGCCGATCTACTCCTCCGACTCGCTGCACTCCGCGGTCGTCGAGATCATCGTGAAGAAGGGCGGCCGCTGCCGCTACACGACGATCCAGAACTGGTCGAACAACGTCTACAACCTGGTCACCAAGCGCGCCGTGGCCTACGAGGGCGCGACCATGGAGTGGGTCGACGGCAACATCGGCTCCAAGGTCACCATGAAGTACCCGGCCGTCTACCTGATGGGCGAGCACGCCAAGGGCGAGACCCTGTCCATCGCCTTCGCGGGCGAGGGCCAGCACCAGGACGCCGGCGCCAAGATGGTCCACATGGCGCCGAACACCTCCTCGAACATCGTCTCCAAGTCGGTGGCGCGCGGCGGCGGCCGCACCTCCTACCGCGGTCTCATCGAGATCGGCGAGGGCGCGCCGGGCGCGAAGTCCAACGTGCTCTGTGACGCGCTGCTGGTCGACACGATCTCGCGCTCCGACACCTACCCGTACGTCGACGTCCGCGAGGACGACGTGTCGATGGGGCACGAGGCGACCGTCTCCAAGGTCTCCGAGGACCAGCTCTTCTACCTGATGAGCCGCGGTCTGACGGAGTTCGAGGCGATGGCGATGATCGTGCGCGGCTTCGTCGAGCCGATCGCGAAGGAGCTGCCGATGGAGTACGCCCTCGAGCTCAACCGGCTGATCGAGCTGCAGATGGAGGGTTCGGTCGGCTAGCGCAGCCTGACGACCGGATTCCCCGACCACTGACAGAGAAAGCGAGCACTACGACAGCCATGGCTGAGGCTCAGAACTCCCCCACTCTCGGCTCCGTTCGAGCGGGGGGACCCCCTCCGGCTGGTTCCACCACCACCGGGTCCATCGCGGTGGCCGCCGAGTCGACCGTCGCCACGCGCATGAGCGCGCCCCCGTCCTTCGACGTTGCGGACTTCCCGGTTCCGCACGGCCGCGAGGAGGAGTGGCGGTTCACGCCGCTGGAGCGGCTGCGCGGGCTGCACGACGGCACGGCCGTCGCCACCGGCGGCGCCGTGAAGGTCGCGATCGACGCGCCCGAGGGCGTCACGGTCGAGACCGTCGGTCGCGACGACTCCCGGCTCGGGAAGGCCGGCATCCCGGTGGACCGCGTCGCCGCCCAGGCGTACACGTCCTTCGAGCAGGCGTCCGTCGTCACGGTCGCCAAGGAGGCCGTGCTCACCGAGCCGATCCGCATCGCGGTGCACGGTGAGGGCGGTGTGGCCTACGGCCACCAGGTCGTCGAGCTGGGCGCCTTCGCCGAGGCCGTCGTCGTGATCGACCACACGGGCGACGCGGTGCTCGCCGCCAACGTCGACTACGTCCTCGGTGACGGCGCGAAGCTGACCGTCGTCTCCGTGCAGGACTGGGACGAGACCGCGGTCCACGTCGGACAGCACAACGCGCTGGTCGGCCGGGACGCCTCGTTCAAGTCGATCGTCGTCACCTTCGGCGGCGACCTCGTCCGCCTCCACCCGCGCGTCAGCTACGCGGGCACCGGCGGCGAGGCCGAGCTCTTCGGTCTGTACTTCACCGACAAGGGCCAGCACCAGGAGCACCGCCTCCTGGTCGACCACAACACCCCGCACTGCAAGTCCAACGCCGCCTACAAGGGCGCGCTCCAGGGCGACGGCGCACACGCGGTGTGGATCGGTGACGTCCTCATCCGGGCCCTGGCCGAGGGCACCGACACCTACGAGATGAACCGCAACCTCGTCCTCACGGACGGCGCGCGGGTCGACTCGGTGCCGAACCTGGAGATCGAGACCGGCGAGATCGTCGGCGCCGGCCACGCCTCCGCGACCGGCCGATTCGACGACGAGCAGCTCTTCTACCTGATGTCCCGCGGCATCCCGGCCGAGGAGGCCCGCCGGCTCGTCGTGCGCGGCTTCTTCGCCGAGCTCGTCCAGCAGATCGGTCTGCCGGACGTCGAGGCGCGGCTGCTCGACAAGATCGAGACCGAGCTGAAGGCTTCCGTCTGATGGCCTTCGTCAAAGCCTGCGCGCTGAGTGAGCTGGAGGACGACACCCCGAAGCGGGTGGAGCTCGACGGCGTCCCGGTGTCCGTCGTCCGTACCGAGGGCGAGGTGTTCGCGATCAACGACATCTGCTCGCACGCGAACGTCTCGCTGTCCGAAGGAGAGGTCGAGGACTGCATGATCGAGTGCTGGCTGCACGGCTCCAGCTTCGACCTCCGCACCGGCAAGCCGTCCGGCCTCCCCGCGACGCGCCCCGTCCCCGTATACCCCGTCAAGATCGAAGGGGACGATGTGCTCGTCTCCGTCACCCAGGAGTCCTGAGTCACCCATGGCAACGCTTGAAATCCGCGACCTGCACGTCTCCGTCGAGGCCGACAACGCCACGAAGGAGATCCTCAAGGGCGTCGACCTGACCGTGAAGCAGGGCGAGACCCACGCCATCATGGGCCCCAACGGGTCCGGCAAGTCCACCCTCGCGTACTCCCTCGCGGGTCACCCCAAGTACACGATCACCAGCGGTTCGGTGACCCTGGACGGCGAGGACGTCCTGGAGATGACCGTCGACGAGCGCGCCCGCGCCGGACTGTTCCTCGCGATGCAGTACCCGGTCGAGATCCCCGGTGTCTCGGTCTCCAACTTCCTGCGCACCTCCGCCACCGCCGTCCGCGGCGAGGCGCCCAAGCTGCGTACCTGGGTGAAGGAGGTCAAGGAGACGATGGGCCGGCTCCAGATGGACCCGGCGTTCGCCGAGCGCAACGTCAACGAGGGCTTCTCCGGCGGTGAGAAGAAGCGTCACGAGATCCTTCAGCTGGAGCTCCTCAAGCCGAAGGTCGCGATCCTCGACGAGACCGACTCCGGCCTGGACGTCGACGCCCTGCGCATCGTCTCCGAGGGCGTCAACCGGGTCCGCGAGACCGGCGAGGTCGGCACCCTGCTGATCACGCACTACACGCGGATCCTCCGTTACATCAAGCCCGACTTCGTGCACGTCTTCGCCAACGGCCGCATTGCCGAGTCCGGCGGCGCCGAGCTCGCCGACAAGCTGGAGAACGAGGGCTACGAGGCATACGTGAAGGGTGGCGCTTCCGCGTGACACAGCTGCCGGGCCTCCTCGACACCGAGGCGATCCGCAAGGACTTCCCCCTGCTGGATCGGACGGTCCACGACGGGAAGAAGATCGTCTACCTGGACAGTGCGGCGACCTCGCAGAAGCCGCGCCAGGTGCTCGACGCACTCAACGAGTACTACGAGCGGCACAACGCCAATGTGCACCGTGGCGTGTACACGATCGCGGAGGAGGCCACGGCGCTGTACGAAGGCGCCCGTGACAAGGTCGCCGCGTTCATCAACGCGCCCAGCCGCAACGAGGTGATCTTCACCAAGAACGCCTCCGAGTCGCTCAACCTCGTGGCCAACATGCTCGGCTGGGCCGATGAGCCCTACCGGGTGGACCACGACACCGAGATCGTCACCACGGAGATGGAGCACCACTCCAACATCGTGCCGTGGCAGCTGCTCTCGCAGCGCACGGGCGCGAAGCTGAAGTGGTTCGGCATCACCGACGACGGCCGGCTCGACCTGTCCAACATCGACGAGATCATCACGGAGAAGACGAAGATCGTCTCCTTCACCCTGGTCTCCAACATCATGGGCACGATCAACCCGGTCGAGAAGATCGTCCGCCGTGCCCAGCAGGTCGGCGCGCTGGTCTGCATCGACGCCTCGCAGGCCGCCCCGCACATGGTGCTCGACGTCCAGGCGCTGCAGGCCGACTTCGTGGCCTTCACCGGCCACAAGATGGTCGGCCCGACCGGCATCGGCGTGCTCTGGGGACGGCAGGAGCTCCTGGAGGACCTGCCGCCGTTCCTCGGTGGCGGCGAGATGATCGAGACCGTGTCGATGCACTCGTCGACGTACGCCCCCGCGCCCCACAAGTTCGAGGCCGGTACGCCCCCGATCGCCCAGGCCGTCGGCCTCGGCGCGGCCGTGGACTACCTCTCGGCGATCGGCATGGAGAAGATCTACCAGCACGAGCACGCGATCACCCAGTACGCGGTGAAGCGGCTCCTGGAGGTCCCGGACCTCAGGATCATCGGTCCCGCGACCGCCGAGGACCGCGGTGCCACGATCTCCTTCACACTCGGTGACATCCACCCGCACGACGTGGGCCAGGTGCTCGACGAGCAGGGCATCGCGGTCCGGGTCGGACACCACTGCGCACGGCCGGTCTGCCTGCGGTACGGAATTCCTGCGACGACGCGAGCGTCGTTCTATCTGTACTCCACGCCCGCCGAGGTCGACGCCCTGGTGGACGGACTGGAACACGTACGGAACTTTTTCGGTTAATACGTAGAGCGGCTGAGGGTTGACTGGTGAAGCTTGATTCCATGTACCAGGAAGTGATCCTGGACCACTACAAGCACCCCCACGGGCGCGGCCTGCGGGACGGCGACGCCGAGGTGCACCACGTCAACCCGACGTGCGGCGACGAGATCACTCTCCGGGTGAAGTACGACGGCGAGACCATCGCCGATGTGTCGTACGAGGGTCAGGGCTGTTCCATCAGCCAGGCCAGCGCATCCGTGCTGAACGATCTGCTGGTCGGCAAGGAGCTGGGCCAGGCGCAGAAGATCCAGGAGGCATTCCTGGAGCTGATGCAGTCGAAGGGCCAGCTGGAGCCGGACGACGCGATGGAGGAGGTACTGGAGGACGCGGTGGCGTTCGCCGGTGTCTCGAAGTACCCGGCCCGGGTCAAGTGCGCGCTGTTGAGCTGGATGGCGTGGAAGGACGCGACGGCGAAAGCGCTGTCCGAAGGGAAGACGGCATGAGCGACAACACGGTGGCATCCAACGAGGAGCTCACGACCAAGCCGGCCTCCGAGGAGGAGGTCCGCGAGGCCCTGTACGACGTCGTCGACCCCGAGCTGGGCATCGACGTCGTCAACCTGGGCCTGATCTACGGCATCCACATCGATGACGCGAACATCGCCACCCTCGACATGACCCTGACGTCCGCGGCCTGCCCGCTGACCGATGTCATCGAGGACCAGGCGAAGTCCGCGACCGACGGCATCGTCAACGAGCTGCGGATCAACTGGGTCTGGATGCCGCCGTGGGGCCCGGACAAGATCACGGACGACGGTCGCGAGCAGCTGCGCGCGCTGGGCTTCAACGTCTGAGCCGTCCGCACCGACGAACGGCCCCCGGCTTCTGCCGGGGGCCGTTTCGTGTTGCCGGCCGCGGCCGAGGCGTGTTGCCGGTCATGGCCGAGGCGTGGTGTCGGCCACGGGCGAGGCGTGTTGCCGGCCACGGCGGCCGCGGCTGAGGCCCCGGTGAAGAGCCGGATGTTCTTCCTGGGGACGCACGGGGTATGCGGGCAGTTGGTCCGGGAGGCGGACCGTGCTCCTCGACATCGCGCCGACGAGAGGTCCCCCTGTGTCCCGTCATCCTTCGCCGTACCGCCGCCGCACCGCCATCGCCGCGAGCGCCGTTCTCGGACTGACCGCCGTCGGGCTGAACGCCCCCGCGCACGCCGTGAGTTACGGAACGCCGACGATCGGGCTCTCGGTCTCCTACCTCTCCGGTGCCGTCGGCGCGAGCGGTGACCCCGTGGTGACCGTCACCGTGGCGCAGAGCGGCGCCGACGCCGGAGCGCTCGGTGTGGCGGCCTCCGCCAGTTCCAAGCCCTCGGTCGCCGGGACCGGGGACGTGACCGTGACCGGGAGCGGCGCCACCCGGCAGCTCGCGGTGGCCGCGCACGGGCGCGGCTACACGGACCTCACGATCAAGGTCACCGGGCTGGGCGGCAAGACCGCCACGAAGAAGCTGCACTACGCGGCGTCGGCCGCCGTGCAGAACGCGGCCGACACGCGGTACTTCACCGGATCCTCGGACGCCTCGGCAGCCGTCGACGCGGGTGACGGATACGTGGTCGTGGCCGACGACGAGTCCAACACGCTGCGCCTGTACGACCGTTCCGCATCCGGTGCGCCCGTGAAGAGCTGGGACATCGGTGCGGAGCTCGGGGTGTCGAAGGAGATCGACATCGAGGCCGCGGCCCGGGTGGGGAACACCGTCTACTGGACCGGATCGCTCGGCAACAACAAGGACGGCGAGTACAAGGCCGACCGCAACACCGTCTTCACCACGACGGTGACCGGGTCGGGTGCCGCCACCCGGCTGACGGTGGGCGGCTCGTACAAGAAGCTCCGTGACGACCTCGTGGCCTGGGACAAGGCGAACGGCAACCGGTTCGGCTTCGCCGCGGGAACGGCGGACGGTGAGGCGCCCAAGCAGATCGACGGGTTCAACATCGAGGGCCTGGAGTTCGCGCCCGGCTCGACGAGCACCGCGTACCTCGGCTTCCGCGCGCCCCTCGTGCCGCCGAAGGCCGGGGGCAAGGCCCTGATCGTGCCCGTCACCAACTTCGACAAGGTGGCCGGCAGCGGCGCCAAGGCGGTCGTCGGTGCGCCGATCGAGCTGGACCTCGGCGGGCTCAGCATCCGGGACATCCGCAAGAACGCCGCCGACCAGTATCTGATCGTCGCCGGTTCCTGGGCGGCCGACGGCAACTCCGATCCGTACGCCCTCTACACGTGGGACGGTGTCGCCGCGCACGCCCCCGTCAAGCGGGCCGATCTGCCGACCGCCGACCCGGGCGGCTGGGAGGCCGTCGTCGAGGTTCCGGACCTGGCGGTTCCGGGCGCCCGGGCGCAGCTGATCACCGACGCCGGATCGGCCGACCTGTACGGGGACGGCACGGAGGCGAAGGACCTCGACCACGCCGAATGGAAGAAGGCCAGGGCCGTCTGGTTCACCGTCGGCAGCTGACGGCGCGGGCGGGAGGGGCATCGAGCACGATGCCCCTCCGTTGTCGCGGGTCCGGTGACCCCTGCGGGGGCCCGGCCATGAGGTATCGTCAAACTCCTTGTCCACACCGCTACTTGGGGGAGTACGTCGATGGATCTGGGGAATCTGGGCCCCATCGCCATAGTGGTTGCCCTGTTGCTGGTCGTCGCCTATTTCGTACCGGCAGTGGTGGCGTTCAGCCGGGGCATGTCCAACCGGGGCACGGTGCTTGTGATCAACCTGTTTCTGGGGTGGACCGTGATCGGCTGGATCGTCGCACTCGCGATGGCCGCCGGGAGCAATCGGCCCGCCGCTCATTACTGAGGGCTGTTCTTCTTCTGCGTGCTCGCTCCGAAGAACCCGCTCGTCGACCGGGGCCGGGGCAGGCGCTACGGGCCGTACCGCGGCGGTACGGCCGCCGCCTCGGCGAGGACCGGGCCGAGGTTCTCCGTGCGCATGCGCCGGTCGACGTAGACGAGTCCGGTCACCAGTTGCGGGAACGTCGCCGAGATGAGCTGACCGATCAGCTGGCCCAGCGCCATGATCACCATGTAGCCGCTCATGGCGAAGACGATCGAGGCGGGGTTCGGGTCGTCGTTCAGGGTCGAGCCGCCGATGACACCGGAGAACATGCCGAGGAACGAGAACGGGATCTGGATGATGTAGTTCGCCACGGCGGCGATCAGGGAGGCCAGCAGGGTGATCCCGAAGACCCGCCACCAGTCGCCGCGCACCAGCTGCGAGGAGCGGCGCAGGCCCGCCACCGGGCGCTGCACCTCGAAGACCACGGCCGAGGGGGCCAGGCAGAACTTCACCCAGAGCCAGGCTGCGAGGGGCGCGGTGGCCAGGGCGCCCAGGAAGCCGAGCGAGGTCCACAGCGCGATGCCGGACCCGTGCGACATGCTGATGGCGCCGATCATCAACGCGAAGAAGCCGATCACCGCGAGTACCATCGGGATCATCGCGATCAGGACGGACAGGATCACCGTTCCGATCACCGCCGGCACGCGGGCCCAGGCCCGGCGCCAGATCACGGCGAAGGTGGTCGGCCTGCCCAGTACCGCCTCCTGGAGGATCGCCGGAACCGTGGCGTACATCATGGCCGTACTGACCATGAACGCGACCATCGCGACCAGCCAGACGGCGCCGAAGCCGGTCAGCAGCGGCACCAGGTCCGCCGACGTCGGATCCTCCTCGGCGCTGAGCGAGACGACGTGGCGCAGATGGTCGCCGGTCGCGGAGTACGCGATCAGGGCCGCCACTCCCACGAGCACCAGCGCGCCGCCGTACACGGCCGCGCCTATGCCGAACAGCTGCTTCCAGTAGCGCCCCATCGTGCTGAAGGCGCCGCCGAGTATCTCCCCGAGCTTCAGGGGCGCCAGCGGTATCACTCCCGGCTTCGGCGGTGGCATCCAGCCGCCCCATCCCGGTGGCCCTCCGTACGGTGCTCCACCGTACGGCGCACCGCCACCGCCCCACCCTGCGTCCTGCGTCACTGCTGCTCCGTTGTGTGGTCGTCCTGTGTGCTGGCCGGGACACCGTAGCGTCCCGGCCGGCACCGAGCGCCCCTGCCGTGGTGCGAGCGGCGATGCGTACACTCGTACACATGGGTTATGGACTGCTTGCCGCGGCGATCGCGGCCGAGGTGGCCGGTACGACGGCCATGAAATACAGCGAGGGATTCACCCGGCTCTGGCCCTCGCTGATCACCGTCGCGGGCTATCTCATCGCCTTCACCCTGCTCGCCCAGACGCTGAAGACGCTGTCGATGGGCACCGCCTATGCCATCTGGGCCGGGATCGGCACCGCCGCGGTCGCCGCCATCGGCATCCTCTTCATGGGGGAGTCCGGCAACCTGGTCAAGCTGGCGGGCATAGCGCTGGTCATCGCCGGAGTGGTGGTGCTGAACCTGGGAGGGGCCCACTGATGGCGCGCCGCTACGACCCCGAGCGGCGCGGACGCATCGTCGACGCCGCGATCAGGGTGGTGGGCGCCAAGGGCATCGCGGGGCTCAGCCATCGTTCCGTCGCGGCCGAGGCCGATGTGCCGCTCGGCTCGACGACGTATCACTTCGCCTCGCTGGACGAGCTGTTGATCGCGGCGCTGCGCCGGTCGAACGAGAACTTCGCCGAGGTCATCCGGGAGAGCGAGGCCCTGGCCGATCCGGCCGTCGACCTCGCCGGGGAACTGGCCGGGCTGCTGGGGGAGTACTTCCGTGGCGGGCGCGGACGGGCCGAGCTGGAGTACGAGCTGTATCTCGCCGCGCTCCGCAGGCCCGCGCTGCGGCCGGTCGCCGCCGAGTGGACCGACGGCACGGCCGAACTGCTGTCCCGGCGCACCGATCCGGCCACGGCGCGGGCGCTGATCGCGCTCATGGACGGGATCTGCCTGCAGGTGCTGCTCACCGGCGGGGAATACGACGAGGCGTACGCGAAGGAGATGCTGGGACGCCTCGTGCCCTGACGCCTCCGGCTCCTGACGCCTCCGGCTCCGGACGGCTCCGGCTCCCAACAGCTCCGGGTCCGGACGATTCCGGCTCCCGGCGATTTCGGCTCCGTGCGGCCTCGCCCCCGGCTCCGGACGGCTCCGGCTCCGGCTCCGGTCCCGGGCGTCCGGCGGGCTGCGTTTTCGGGCCGCCCCGGCCTCACTCGTCGGGCAGGTCCGCCCCTCGGACCGCCGTCAGGGCCGCCCGTACGCTCGCCTCGATGTCCGTGATCGGGTACAGCGCCTCGCGGACCGTCCGGTCCCGGTCCACCACCAGCGTCAGCCGCTTCAGCCGGCTCGTTCCCGCCGCGCGGAACGTCGGCAGCCGCAGGGCCGCCGCCAGCTCCAGCTCCGCGTCGGACAGCAGCGGGAAGCGCAGCCCCTCCGCGTCCGCGAACGCCCTCTGCTCGTCGGGGCGCTGGGTGGACACCCCGTGCACGGTCGCGCCCGCGGCCGTGAATTCGGCCAACTGGTCGCGGTACGTGCAGGATTCGAGGGTGCAGCCAGTCGCGCCCGGGATCTGCGCCCAGCCCGGCGGATAGGCGTCCCGGCGGGCGTAGGCGCCGGGGAAGCAGTACAGGACGGTGTACGGGGTGCCGGCGACCGGGTCGCGCGGGGCGCCGTCGTGGTCCAGCAGCCGCAGCTCGGGCAGGCGCGTGCCCACCAGGGCGTGCACCCGGGCCGCCTCCTTCGACGCCTCGGTCGCCGTCGCCGTCATCTCTCCGTCTCCCATCACCCAGGTGTCGCCCCAGTCCTGGAGCGCGATCAGTACGGGCAGCAGCGCGCGGCCACGCCCGGTGAGCCGGTACTCGTACCGGGGCGGCCGGTCCTGGTACGGCTCCCGGGACAGCACTCCCGCGTCGACCAGCAGGCGCAGCCGCTCGGTCAGCACCTTGCGGGACACGCCCAGTTCTTCCTGGAGGGCGTCGAAGCGGTGCACCCCGCGCGCCGTGTCCCGCACGATCAGCAGGGTCCACCAGTCGCCGACGACATCGAGCGCCTGGGCGATCGCGCAGGCGGCGTCGGCCAGGCTGGTGCGCTGGGGCATGGGCTTCTCCGTCGGTCGGCCGCGGCCGTCTCCATCTGATTGACCTCTGGCCAACCATGATGCCATAGTCCGTTCCCAAGAGGAACTTACCGGGGAGGGTGTTGCCGATGGGGTTCTTCGGGATCGTGCGGGACGTACCGCGCACAGTACGGCTGCTGGCCTTCGGCTCCTTCCTCAACGGGGTCGTCAGCTTCACCTTCGTCTACCTCTTCGTCTATCTGACCGGCCCGCGCGGGCTGACCGTCCCGCAGGCCGGAGTGATCGCGGGCGTCGGCGGCATCGGTCTCGTCGCGGGGAACTTCACCGGCGGCTGGTTCGGGGACCGCTACGGCCACCGCCGGATGCTCCTGACCGGCGCGCTGGTCAGCGGGACCGCACTCGCCGCCCTGCCGGTCCTGCCGGTCGTCGCGATGTACGGGGTGCTGCCGCTCGCGCAGTACGCGGCAGGCGTCGTGCGCGCCGCCAACTCGGCACTCGTCGCCGTCTCCGTTCCCGAGGGAGGGCGACGCCAGAGCTTCGCCCTCGTGCGGGCCGGGGGCAACGCCGCGTTCGCCGTCGGCCCGCCGCTCGGCGCGCTGATCGCCGCCCGCTTCTCGTACGACTGGCTGTTCGTCGCCGACGGCCTCGGGACGCTGCTCTTCGCCGGATACGCGGCGACGGTGCTCCCGGGGCACGGCAGCGCGCACGGCCGCCCGGTGCGCGATCCCGGCGCCCCCGGGCTCTGGCGGGAGCTGCGGGCCGGGCCCGCGGTGCTGGTCCTGCTCGCCGCGATCCTCTGCGTCGACCTCGTCTACCGGCAGCAGTACTCGACCCTGCCCGTCTTCCTGTCCGAGCACGGTCACAGCGCCCAGTTCTACGGCTGGCTGCTCTCCATCAACGGCGGCCTCATCCTCCTGCTGGAACTCCCCGCGGCGCACGCGCTGCGCCGACGCGCGCCGCTGGGCATCGTGGGCACCGGGCTGCTGCTCGTGGGGCTGGGCTACGCGGTGCTGATCCCGGGGGCCGGGGCGCTGTTCGCCGTCACGATGATGGCGTCGCTGACCGCGGGCGAGATCCTCTACAAGACCACTGCGACGGCGTACGTCGCCGACCGGGCCCCCGCCCATGCCCAGGGCCGCTTCCAGAGCCTGTACGCGGGCGCCTCCATCAGCGGTCAGGTACTCGCGCCACCGCTCGGCGGCGCCCTCTACGCCGCCGCGCCCGGACTGCTCTGGCCGGCCTGCGCCGTGCTGGCCGGCGGTGCGGGGGCGGCGGTGCTGGCGGCCCGGCGGCTGCCGGGAGCGGCAGCGGGGCGTGGGCCTGGGCCGCGTCCGGGGGCGGCGCGGGTGCCGGTGTGCGAGGAGGCCTCCGCACCGGCACCCGAACGGCAGACGCAGCCCGGCTGACCGGGTGGTCGCGGGCCGCCGGGGGCCGTGCCGCGACCACCCGGCGAGACCGGTTGGCTCCGACGGCGCCCCGCCGGTTAGGTTTCGTGTCATGACCGACACGACTCCTGCTCGCACCACCGGCGCCGTCGCCGCCGGCCTCGCCACCATCGCCGGCGACGGTTCCGTTCTCGACACCTGGTTCCCCGCCCCCGAGCTCACCGCCGAGCCGGGCCCGGCCGGAACCGAACGGCTCACCCCCGACCAGGCCGTGAACCTCCTCGGCGAGGGCGCCGCCAAGGCCGTCGGCGTGGACGCCCGCCGCGGTGTCGAGGTCGTCGCCGTGCGTACGGTCATCGCCTCGCTCGACGACAAGCCGCTCGACGCCCACGACGCGTACCTGCGCCTGCACCTCCTGTCGCACCGCCTCGTCCAGCCGCACGGACAGAACCTCGACGGCCTCTTCGGCCTCCTCGCCAACGTCGCCTGGACCTCGCTCGGCCCGGTCGCCGTGGACGACGTGGAGCGGGTGCGGCTGAACGCCCGCGCCGAGGGCCTGCACCTCCAGGTCACCTCGGTCGACAAGTTCCCCCGGATGACGGACTACGTCGCGCCGAAGGGCGTCCGGATCGCCGACGCCGACCGGGTCAGGCTCGGCGCGCACCTCGCCTCCGGTACCACGGTCATGCACGAGGGCTTCGTCAACTTCAACGCGGGCACCCTCGGCACGTCGATGGTCGAGGGCCGGATCTCCGCGGGTGTCGTCGTCGGCAACGGCTCCGACATCGGCGGCGGCGCCTCCACCATGGGCACCCTCTCCGGCGGCGGCAAGGAGCGCATCGTCATCGGCGAGCGCTGCCTGATCGGCGCCGAGGCCGGTGTCGGGATCGCGCTCGGCGACGAGTGCGTCGTCGAGGCGGGGCTGTACGTCACGGCCGGCACCCGCATCTCGCTGCCGGACGGCCAGATCGTCAAGGCCCGCGAGCTCTCCGGCGCCTCGAACATCCTCTTCCGCCGCAACTCGGTCACCGGCGCCGTCGAGGCCCGCCCGAACAACGCGGTCTGGGGCGGCCTCAACGACGTCCTGCACAGCCACAACTAGCGCGTGGCGGCGAGGAGTTCCTCGTACACCCTCCGCAGCCCGTCGGCCGCCTCGCGTCCGGCGGGCTGCAGCGGTTCACGGACCGGACCGGCGTCGAGCAGGGCCTTCGCCGTGACCGTGCCGGGCAGCCCGGACGCCATCATCGCCTCGGTGAGCGGGACGGTCAGCCGGTTGAGCCGGGCGGCCCCGGCGGTGTCCCCGGCGTCGAAGGCGTCCAGGACCGCCCGCAGCTGCCTGGGTGCCACATTGGCGACCGTGCTGACATAGCCCGCCGCGCCCACCGCGTACAGCGGCAGATTCAGCTCCTCGCAGCCCGAGTAGTACGCCAGCGGCGTCGCGCCCATCACCTTCGTCGAGCCGAGGAGGTCGTAGGCGCAGTCCTTCACGGCCACGATGCGCGGGTGCTCCG
Organism: Streptomyces sp. NPDC087845; assembly: GCF_044742755.1. Classification (NCBI taxonomy): domain Bacteria; kingdom Bacillati; phylum Actinomycetota; class Actinomycetes; order Kitasatosporales; family Streptomycetaceae; genus Streptomyces; species Streptomyces sp. NPDC087845. The sequence goes on along the minus strand of NZ_JBIUVC010000007.1, from coordinate 70,423 downwards.
CGAGCCGCAGCAGGGTATCGGGCTCGATCCGGGTGCCGGTGCGGCCGGGGATGTCGTACAGCATCAGCGGAAGGCCGGTGGCGTCGGCGACGCGCCGGAAGTGTGCCTCGACGGCGGCCTGCGGCGGTCTGCTGTAGTACGGAGTCACCACCAGCAGGCCGTCCGCGCCCGCCTGTTCGGCCTGCCGGGCGAGGGTGGCGGTGTGCCGGGTGTCCGGGCTGCCGACCCCGGCGACGATCGGCACGCCGTCGCCGACCGCCGCCCGGACGGCCCGCAGCAGTGCGGTCTTCTCGGTGTCGGTGGTGGTCGGGGACTCGCCTGTGGTGCCGCTGAGCACCAGACCGTCGCAGCCGTCGGCGACCAGGGAGGCGGCAAGCTTCCCGGCGGCGTCCGGGTCCAGCGCTCCGGAGGCGGTGAACGGCGTGATCATGGCGCAGAGTGCGCGGCCGAAAGGGGCTACGGAAGCTGTCATTCCAGAAGTGTCGGTCGACCGGACCGTGAAGGTCCACTTAGTTCTGCTTCGGGTGAAGGCGAAGAAGAACTCAACAGTCGGGGAAGCGGGTCCGCGCTCTGGCATGATCGAACACCTATGCGGCAGGCCGACACGGGGGACGGGTGCATGACCGTACGGGAACGGGCAGCGGCGGGGAGCGGAACCGGGGCCGGGAGGCCGAGGCCGGTGGCGGCCGTGCTCATGGCCGGGGCGCTGGGACTGTCGCTCTCGGGTTGCGCCGGGTTCCTCGTGCCGGCGGGTGAGGGCGAGCCGGAGCCGGCACCGAGCGCGCCGTACCGGGTGCACGCCGACCCGCTGCCGTCATCGTTCCCGAGCGTCCCCGCGGCGCTCCCCGACCGGCCGCCGCCGTCGGCGCAGGGGCCGGGTCCCACGCCCACCGCGGTCGCCGACCGGACCGGCTGTCCGCCCTCCGGGGTCGTCGTCGACATGGGAGAGGTGCAGGCCGCACTGGGCCACCGGGCCGTCGGCCTCACCCTCACCAACTGCGGCCCAAAGCCGTACCGCGTCCACGGCTACCCGTCCGTCCGCGCCCTGGACGACGCCGGCCGTCCGCTGCCGGTCCCGGTGAATCCGGGCTCCTCGTACATGGGGACCGACCGGGGCCCCGAAGAGGTCGTGCTGAAGCCGGGGGAGACGGTGCGCTCGCTCCTGGCCTGGGTGTCCACCCCGACCGGCGGGGATCTCATCGAGGGCGACGCGCTGGAGATCGCACCGGCTCCCGGCCTGGAGGCGCGCACCTTCCCGCTGGAGGGCAGCGACGTACGGCTGCTCGACGAGCTGAACATGACCGCCTGGCGAACCGGACCGGCGTAGGGGCGCCGGTGGTGAGACGCGGATCGCCGGGGCCCGCCACGGAGAGCGGCCCCCGCCGTTCCCGCTGTCGCCCGGACGCGGCAAGCGGCTGTCCGGGGGCGGACGGCACGGGCGCTTCACGCTCCCGGGAGCCGGCGGACCGCTTCAGCGGCGCGCCATGTAGAGGGCGAAGGCCTTGTGGAGCACCTTGTTGATCGGGCGGTCCCACTCCCCGATGTACTCGGCGGCCCGGCCGCCCGTGCCGACCTTGAAGCGCAGCAGGCCCAGCAGATGGTTGCCCTCGTCCAGGGTGTCGGTGATGCCGCGCAGGTCGTAGACCGCCGCGCCCCTCTCGTGCGCGTCGCTCATCATGCGCCACTGGATGGCGTTGTTGGGCTGGACCTCGCGCTTGCGGCCGGTCGAGGCGCCGTAGGAGTACCAGACGTGGTTCCCCACGGTCAGCATCGTCGCCGCGGAGAGCGTCTCGCCGTCGTGGTGGGCGAGGTAGAGCCGCATCCGGTCGGGGTCCTCGGTCCGCAGCGCGGTCCACATGCGCTGGAAGTAGACGAGCGGGCGAGGGATGAAGCGGTCGCGCTCGGCCGTCTCGCGGTACAGCTCGTAGAAGGCCGGGAGGTCCTCGTAGCCGCCCTCGACGACCTTGACGCCCGCCTTCTCGGCCTTCTTGATGTTGCGCCGCCACTGCTGGTTCAGATCGCGCTGGATCTCCTCCAGCGACTGCCCGGCGAACGGCACCTGGAAGACGTAACGGGGCTGTCCGGCACTGAAGCCGTCCTCGCCGCCCTCCTCGCCCTGCCGCCAGCCCAGTCCGCGCAGCTGCTCCACCACGGCGGCGGCCTGCGGCTCGTCCGTGTCCGCCGGGACGTCGCGCAGCCGTCCGGCGGCCGGGTCGGCGATGGCGTCCTTGACCGTCCGGGCGTCCCAGCGGCGGGCGACCACCGGCGGGCCCATGCGCACCGAGAACGCGCCCCGCTCCTTCAGATGCGCCAGCATCGGATCCAGCCACCGGCTCAGAGAGGCGTCGTGCCAGTCGATGACGGGGCCCTCCGGCAGATAGGCCAGATAGCGCCTCACCCGGGGGATCGGCCGGTAGAGGACGAGCCCGGCCCCGACGATCCGTTCCGGACCGGTGCCGTCCCGGTCGAACCAGCCGATGCTCTCCGCACGCCAGTCGGGCTTCACATCGCCCCACGACGGAACCTGCATATGGCTCACGGCGGGCCGGCTCGCGACGAATGCCAGATGCTCCTCGCGGGTGATCGCCCTGAGACGCAGTTCCATGCGGTACTCCGTTCGTTGTCCCGTCGGTGGGCCTGACGACGCCGACGGGGGAGTCCCGTTGACCTCAAGCGCACTTGACGTACCAGTGTGGTCGGCAGCGGCGTACCACGCGGGTGCGCCGGTCAGGAGGACCCGTCATGAGCGTGCATTTCGAATCCCGCCCCGATCTTGCCCGCAACGACGCCGGACTGGTCAAGGCGAGCACCTGGGATGTCGGTACCCCCGAGCGGCAGCGGCGGACGATCGAGGCCGTCCGCACGGCGTGGAGCAGCCGGGAGTGGCCGCACCCGGGACTGCTCTCGTACACCGTCCATGCCGGTGAGGACGGGAAGACCTTGTTCCACTACAGCCAGTGGAGTGATGAGCAGGCGTACCAGGAGTTCTTCCGGAGCGGCCGGGACGAGCGGAACGCGGACATCGACGCCGCCGTTCCGGACATCCGGCGGCTCGGGCTGCACACCTTCGAGCTGTACCGCTCCGTGCCGCTGCGGGAGGGCGACGGGCGGGAGCCGGGGTGCGTCGTGATCGTCGACGTCGAGTTCGAGGGGCCGGACAAGGCGCGGCAGCGGGACTGGGTGGACACCGTGTTCGAGGCGCTGGGGACCGATCCGGCACCCGCCCCCGGAGGCATCTCCGGACACTTCCACGTGAGCACCGACGGCACCCGAGTGCTCAATTACGCCGAATGGGAGAGCGCGCGGGCCCATGCCGACGCGCTGGCCGCGCCCGGAGACGGGGTCGGGTCGAGGACTCCGCAGTGGGAGCGGGTGCAGGCGTACGCGGGCGTGACCGGCGGCGGCGTGCACCGGTACACGCCCGCGCTCAGCATCGGGCCGGGGACGGGCGTGTAACGGCGGCGGACGGCCGGGGCCTTTCGTCCGGTCCGGGTCCGGACCGGTCCGAGCCCGGCACGGCCCGGCCGAGAGGCGCTACGGGCGGAAGCGGAGCACCTGCGGGTCGTGGTCGCTGTTCTGCGCGGCGAACTCGGCGTTGATGTGGACGCTGTCGTAGTCGAAGTCGCCGATCGACGGGCTGGTCAGGATCTGATCGAGCACCTGGGTGTTGCCCTGGTAGACGTACGAGTAACGCTCCTGGCGCGGCAGGGACTTCACCGCCGGGTACAGGACACCGCCGGACGACAGCGCCTCGGCCGTGCCGGAGAACTCGAAGTCGTTGATGTCACCGACGACCAGGACGTCCGCGTTCTTCTGGACGCTCAGCAGCTTCTTCACGAAGGTGTTGACCACTCCGGCCTGCGCGTGCCGCTGCACCTCCGACGAGCGGGTCGGCGGCTGGTGCTGCGAGACGATGGACTCGTCGCCGCCCTTGGACGCGAAGTGGTTGGCGACGACGAAGACCGTACGGCCGCGGAAGCCGAACTCTCCGGCGAGCGGCTTGCGGCTGTCCTTCCAGGCCGCGTTCGCCGGGTCGATCCGGCCGGGGGAAAGAGTCAGGGCCGCCCGGCCCCGCTCCCGTACGACATCGGTCGCCGTCGTCGCGTCGCCGCCCGCGCGGTCGGTGAACGACACCCGCTCCGGGTTGAACAGGAACACCTGGCGGATGTTGCCGCCGGGCTCGCCGCCGTCCTTCTTGTCCTCCGGGTCGATGGAACGCCACTCGTACGCCGGGCCGCCCGCGGCCGCGATCGCGGCGGTGAACTTCTCGACCGTCCGGCCGGCGGCGACCGTGCCGTCGTCCGTCGCGCCGTTGTCGTCCTGGATCTCCTCCAGCGCCACGATGTCGGGCGAGGCGAGGTTGTCGACCACGGCGGCGGCGAGCGCGTCGAACTTCTCCTGCGGGTCGCCCGGGTCGAGGTTCTCGACGTTGTACGTCGCCACCGCCAGCTCGCCGCCGCGCTGCTTGCGGGTCGTCTCCCGGCGCAGGCCCTTGCCGGTGACCGTGCCCATCGTGCGGGCGGTCAGCGTGTAGCCGCCGTACTGGTTGAAGTCGAGCGGGCCCTCGGTCGCACCGGACAGCACATCGCCGACATCGGCGGTGGGGAAAGGCTGCTCGGCGAGCGGTACCAGCGACTGGATCTGGAGCCGGCCGGTGTTCTGCGCGGTGTACGAGCCGTAGACCGTGCCGCCGCGGCGGTTGGCGTGCTCGTGCGGCTTGACCGTCACCCACAGCTCGGCGTGCGGGTCGGTGGCGCCGACCACCCGCGAGGTGCCGATGCGGATGTTCATGCCCTCCAGGGACTCGTAGTAGTCCAGGGCGTAGCGGGACGGAGCGAGGGGCAGCGCGTCGATCGAGCCGCCCGCCGCGAGGTCGCCCGACGGGGTGTACCGGGAGGGGACCGAGCGCGCCGAGACCGTCACCGGTGCGGGCAGCGCGTTGCCGGAGGACACCACCGCGACCGTCGGCTTGGTGATCTGGGTGAGCGACTGGTTGCCGGAGGAGGCACCGCCCGGAACGTACTCGGCGACCGTGCCGGAGACCGTGACCGCGTCACCGACGGCGACGGCCGGCGCGGAGCCGGTGTAGACGAAGACGCCCTCGCTGGTGGCGGGGTCGGCGTCGGGGTTCGGGTCCTGGAACCAGAAGCCCTTCGAGCCGTACGTCCGCACACCCGTGACGATGCCCGCGACACCGCTGACCTGCCGGCCCGTGAGCGGGGATATCCGGGTGGCGCCCTGGATGTCGTGGATCCGGACCTGCCCGTCCGCGGACGGCTCGGCGGACGCGGAGGTGGTGGCCGCGCCGGTGAGCAGGCCCGCGGCGAGCGCGGCGGTGACTACGGCGGAGACGGCGGTCGTTCTGGACGATGCGGCGGGCATCACGGGCTCCGGGGGTATCGAGGGGGGCATGGAGGTCTACGCGCGTCAATCTGTTGTGTGGGCACGGTAGTTGTCAAGGACCTCCGGGAGGACCGACGCTGTCCGTTGCATGAACCGGGTGGCATGGGGCGAAATGCGTCTACGCTTGGGCCGCCCGGTCCCGTACGCCCCGAGGAGAACCATCTGATGTCCGCAGAGCGCCCCACCCTGCCGCCCGTAAGGCTGCGCACCGAGGCCGAGCTGGCACGGGACGCGCTCGCCGCGCCGCTGCTCGCCCGTGCCGTCCGGCTCGCCCGCTGGGCGGGCCCGGAGACCCGGGTGGGCGCCGGCGGCGAGCTCGTCGAAGCGCAGTTGCCGGCGGCGGCCGAGCACCTCGGCCTCACGGCGGACGAGGAGGGCGCGGCGGAGGCGAGCGAGGCATGGCGGCTCGCGGTCGACGCGGGGCTGGTGGACGTCGAGGACCCGGCGGAGGCCGAGGGGGCGGACGGGACCGCCGCCGCGGGTGAGAACCTGGCGCTGATCACCGGGGGATCGCCGCAGGACGTCCTGTCGATCTGGCTCGACGGCCTGGAGGCCGTCCACGCCGACGCCACCGCACCCGTCTTCGAGGACTTCGCCGGCCTCGTCGGTGAGGACGGTTCGGTGGACTTCGATTCCCTGGACTGGGATCCGGAGGTCGAGGCGGAATTCCTCGACGGGGTCCTCGGCAATCTGTACCTGCTCACCGTCGGCGACGGCGGCGCGGACGCGGCCCCCGTACCGCTGCCCGCGCTCGCCGCGTCGATGATCGTGCCGGACGACATGGGCGAGCCCACCGACGACATCCTTGAGCAGGTGTCCGAGGCGATGATGCGCCTCGACGACCAGTTCCGGGTTCTCGAACCCATCGGGATCGTCGAATACCGCCCGGTGGACGAGGCGTTGCTGGTCGAGGAGGGCGAGGACGCCGCCGCGGCCGACGACGAGGACGTCACCCGGTACGGGATGGTGAAGCTGACCCCCCTCGGCCTGTACGGCATCCGGGCCCGGATGCTGGAGGCGGGGGTGGACGCCCCGGCGCTCGGCGACCTCGCGGACAAGGGCGCCGACGTGCTCCTCGGCGGCATCGCGTACTACCCCGAGACGGCGGCCCGCGGCGAGATCGAGCTGTGGCTCACCCGGCGCGGCGCGGACGGTGCCGCGGCCGAACTCCTGGCGGCGGCCCGCGGAACGGACCGGCAGGCGCCGCTGCGCCGGCTCCACTGCCAGGAGGCGCTCGCCCTGGTCGGCGCGGAGGCGGAGCCCGCGGTGCGTGCGGTGCTGGACGACGCCGAGCTGGGCGGCCTCGCCCGGGTCTGGCTCGCGGAAACGGGCGCGGCGGACGTACCCGCGCCGCCCGAATCGATGATCTTCTGGCTCGCCATCGACACGATCGCGGCCCAGCTGGAGGCCGAGGGCGACCTGGAGGAGCTCCAGGACCTGGTCGAGGGCCTGGCGGGTCAGCACAGCGGCTTCTTCGGCGAGGCGTGGCGGGTGGAGCACCCGGCGACCGCGGAGGTCCTCGAAGCGATGGGGCGGCTGCACAGCGACAAGAAGAAGGCCAAGGAGGCCCGGAAGGCGGCGTTCAAGGCGCGGTCGCGTACGGGGGCCTGATGCGCGCAACCGGGCGCGACGACCGCTCGGGGCGACTGCAACCGGCCAACTGAGTCGCATCCGGCCAACTGCACAGGAAGGATGCCCTTCGGCGTCGCCCGCAGTTCAACTGGTGTTCGGACAGGGGCGCGACTGTGGGCGCGCCAACAACCCGCCCAGTCGCCCCAGGAGTACGTGATGCCCTTCACGCGCAGGGAATTCACCAGACAGTCCGCCCTCACCGGCGCCGGCATCGCCCTGACCGGTACCGTCGCAGCGCTGGCCACCGCACCCGGCGCCCTGGCCGCGTCGGAATCGAAGCACGGCCACGACCATGGCCATGACCACGGCCACGACCATGGCCACGGACACCACGGCGAGCCGGGCTACGGGCCGCTGATCGCCGACCCCAAGGGCCTCCTCGCGCTGCCCGCCGGATTCTCGTACAAGATCATCACCCACAGTGGTGTGACCAGGCTGGAGACCGGCGAGTACACCCCGTCCAACCACGACGGCACGGCCACCTTCGAGGGCCCCCGCGGCGTCACCCTGCTCGTCAACAACCACGAGCTGAGCGGCACCCGGGCCGACTGGGAGCACCCGGTGCCGCTCACCGAGGGCCTCGTCTACGACCGGGTCGCGGCCGGCGGCTGCACCGTCGTGGAGACCCGCCGCGACGGCCGCACCGCCGAGTGGGTCGGCATCGCCGGCACGTCCACCAACTGCGCCGGCGGCGCCTCCCCGTGGGGCACCTGGCTCACCTGCGAGGAGACCGAGGACAAGGCCGGCAAGAACGGCCTGCTCAAGGACCACGGCTACGTCTTCGAGGTCGACCCGTACGACAAGCGCGCCAACCGCGACCCGCGCCCCATCAAGGCGTTCGGCCGCTACGCCCACGAGGCCGTCGTCATCGACCCCAAGCAGGGCCACGCCTACCTGACCGAGGACGCCTCGGGCCCCAATGGCCTCCTCTACCGCTGGGTTCCGCCGCACGGCTTCCGGCACGGCCGCGGCAAGCTGCGCACGCTGGCCGACGACGCCGGTGTCCTCCAGGCCACCAAGTGCTTCGACCGCAACGGCAAGTTCGTCGACGACCTGTCCCGCGCCACGAAGATCGGCACGGTGTACGGCGTGGACTGGGTCGACGTACCCGACCGTGACGCGAAGACCGTCTCGGTGCGCAAGCAGTTCGCGGACGGCGAGGTCACCCGTGCCCGCAAGCTCGAAGGCATGTGGTGGGGCGACGGCGGTGCGTACATCGTCTCCTCGTTCGCCCGCGGTGAGAGCCCCGTCCAGCACGACGGCCAGGTCTGGTTCTACGACCCGAAGCGCCGCACGCTGACGCTGAAGGTGCTGCTCGGGGTGAACGCCGACCCGTCGAAGGACGGCGCCTTCGACGGCCCGGACAACATCACCGTCTCGCCGTACGGCGGTCTGGTCATCGCCGAGGACGGCGACGGCATCCAGCACCTCTTCGGGGCGACCGAGAGCGGCCGCACCTACCCGATCGCCCGCAACGAGCTGAACGCGGGCACCGAAGAGGATCCGGAGTACAGCGAGTTCACCGGTGTCACGTTCTCGCCCGACGGCAGGACGCTGTACGCCAACATCCAGACGCCGGGCATCATGCTCGCCATCACCGGTCCGTGGAAGCGTCAGCCGAACCGCCACTGACGGCCGGTACCACCGGCACGCGGGGGAGTCGCTCACGTGGGTGATTCCCCCGCGCCCCGTGGAGCCCGGGTGCCGCTCCCGTACGCCGCGGACGCCGCCGCGGCCGTGCCGTGCGGAGTGCCCGTCCGCACCGGGAACCCGGCCGGATTCCGGGTCGGGCACGCTCCACCGGGGGGCCGGAACCGTCATACCTTCGGGGGTCTTTCGGACGCGGCCTTCCGCACGGTGCCGCTGCTGGAGGCGGGCCCGGACGCGGACCGGCCCCGGAATCGCTGATTACGAATCCGGCATCAGTACGCCCCCAGGAGCGGACGGGCATGGCGTCGGGCCTTCCCAGGGCGCATACTCAAGGTAATGAAACAGTCAGCCGGATCCCGGCGCCACCTGCCCTCCAGTCCCTTCAACCGCCCGGCCCAGGCGGCCCCACCGGTCGAATTGTTCGATGTGGGCGACAGGGTGTCGCACGACCAGTTCGGACTCGGTCGCATCCTTGCCATCGAGGGCGACAACGACGCGGTGCTCATCGACTTCTCGGGGCGGCAGGGGAGGATCCTGAGCCCGTACTCCAAGCTGACCAAGCTCTGAGAGAGCCGGCGAGCACGCGCAGCGTCCGCGTCCGTCGCGCTCTACGGCTTCAGGGGCACCTGGCACTCGCAGGTGCCCCTGAAGCCGTACCGGAGAGTCTCGCCGGAGACTGTCGCGGCGTTACAGGGCCTGGGCGGCGGGCTTCACCATGCCGCGGACGGTGCGCGACTTCACGAAGTTGCCCATGGCCGTCATCTCCCACTCGCCGGAGAACTGCTTGATCAGCTTGGCCATCATCACGCCGGTCTGCGGCTCGGCGCCGGTCAGGTCGAAGCGGACCAGCTCCTCGCCGGTGGCGGCGTCGATCAGCCGGCAGTAGGCCTTGGCGACCTCGGTGAACTTCTGGCCGGTGAAGGAGTTGACCGTGAAGACCAGGCCGGTCGCCTCCGCCGGGATCCGGCCCAGGTCGACGACGATCACCTCGTCGTCGCCCGCGCCCTCGCCGGTGAGGTTGTCGCCGGAGTGCTTGATCGCGCCGTTCAGGATGGAGAGCTTGCCGAAGTAGCAGCTGTCCAGGTGGTTCCGGTTGGGGCCGTAGGCGATCACCGAGGCGTCGAGGTCGATGTCCTTGCCGCGGAACGCGGGCTCCCAGCCGAGGCCCATCTTGACCTGGGAGAGCAGCGGCCGGCCGCCCTTGACCAGGGAGACCGTCTGATTCTTCTGGAGGCTGACCCGGCCCTTGTCGAGGTTGACCTTGCCGGAGGCGGCGGGCGCGGCGGGCGCGGCGGGCGCGGCGGCCGGCGGGGCCGCGGGGGCCGGCGGCGCGGCGATCCGCGGGTCCACGGGCGGGGCGGCGGGCATCGGGGGTGCGACGGGGGCGGGCGCGGGTGCGGCGGCAGGAGCGGCGGCGGGCTCCTCCTCGACCGAGACGCCGAAGTCCGTGGCGATTCCGGCCAGTCCGTTCGCATAGCCCTGGCCGACCGCGCGGGCCTTCCAGGCGCCGTTGCGGAGGTAGACCTCGATGACCACGAGCGCCGTCTCGGCGCCCAGGCGGGGCGGCGTGAACGTGGCGAGCACGCTGCTGTCGTCGGCGTTGCGCACGGTCGCGGTGGGCTCGATGCCCTGGAAGGTCTGGCCCGCCGCGTCCGGGCTCGCCGTGACGACGATCTTCTCGATGCCCGGCGGGACCGCGCTGGTGTCCACCACGATCGCGTCCGGTGCGGTGCCGCCGCCGGAGCGGTAGGTCACCCCGGGGCCCGCGGGCTGGTTGTAGAAGATGAAGTCGTCGTCGGAGCGCACCTTGCCGTCGGCGGTGAGCAGCAGGCCCGAAACGTCGAGCCGCACCGGGGCGGAGACGTCCACTGCCACGCGGGCGGCGGAGAGAGGGATGTTCGAGCCGGGGGTCATAGCGGTCATGCACGGGGTAACGAACGACCGGGCTTTGCCGTTCCCTTACCTTCGCCCGCTTCGGCCGCTTTGGCGCACTCTTGACGCGGCGGGACGGGAGGGGCCGGGAGGAACGGCGGACCGGGGGAACGGCGGACCGGGGGCCGGCGGGTGTGGCGGGTGCGGCGACGGGGTGGGTGCGGCAGGACCGGGGTACCGGCGGGAGCCCGATGAGTCCTGGCTAGCGCGGCCAGATCGGCGGGTTGGTGCAGAAGTGGCCGCCGAGGTGGGCGTGGTCGGGGTTGTCCGGGTCCAGTTCGCCCTGGTCGGCGATGAGCCCGGCCGCGTAACGCTCCGAGTCGTCCCTGGGCTCGTATCCGAGCGAACGAGCCGTCGTGAGGTCCCACCACAGCCGGGTGTTGGCGGACGAGCCGTGGACGACGGTGTGCCGCACGTCCTCGGCGGTGAGCGCGGCGTGGAAGAGCCGGGCGCCGTCCTCGGGGCTCATCCAGACCGAGAGCATCCGTACGGATACCGGCTCCGGGAAGCAGGAGCCGATGCGCACGGAGACGGTCTCCATGCCGTGCCGGTCCCAGTACAGCTGGGCGAGGTCCTCGCCGAAGGACTTGGACAGGCCGTAGAAGGTGTCGGGACGGCGCGGGGCGCCGATGGGGATCAGCGGATCGCCGGGGAGCGGGCGGGGGGTGTAGCCGACGACGTGGTTGGAGGAGGCGAACACGACGCGCCGCACGCCCTCTTGGCGCGCGGCCTCGTAGAGGTTGTACGTCCCCTCGATGTTCGCCTTCAGGATTTTGTCGAAGGAGGCTTCCAGGGAGATGCCCGCGAGGTGGATGATCGCGTCGACACCCCGCACGGCCTCGCGCAGCGCCTCCTTGTCACCGAGGTCGGCCGTGATCGCGTCCGGCTCGCCCGCCACGGGGGCGATGTCGAAGAGGCGGAGCTCGTAGCCGTACGCGGGCAGAAGTCCGCGCATCAGGGTGCCGAGGCCGCCGGCGGCGCCGGTCAGCAGGACGGTGCGGGGAGCGGGCATACGCGGATCTCCTCGGTACATAGGCGCCGGCGCGCGAGCTGCGCGCCGGGCACGGGCCCTGCGGCACCCGTGGCGCGTGCACACGGGGCGTCAACTCCATGGACGGCATTCATATGCATGGACAAGCTAAGAAGTTCGGTCGCATCGCGTCAAGTGTCGGGGCCCTCTCTTGCGGAGCTGTCGATTCCTGCCTCCGGCATCTGTACGGCGTCGGAGGCTCCGCCGTCGGGCCCGGACGGGTTGCGGGCCACCGCCTTGACCTGCGCCGGGCGGCTGCTTTAGCGTGAAGGCGTTCATGAATATGGACACCGATCAGAATTGTGCACGCCTGAATCTGCTCAGGGAGCGCTCGTGACCTCAGCCCCTCTTGCCGCCCGACTCGGCCGTGTCGCCGGGCCGCTCTTCTTCCCCGTCACCGCGTACGGACCGGACGGCGCCGTCGACCTCGACGCCTTCCGCACGCATGTGCGGACCGGCATCGACGCAGGTGCGGCGGCCGTCTTCGCCTGCTGCGGCACCGGCGAGTTCCACGCGCTGACACCGGAGGAATTCCGCCTCGTCGTCGCCGCGGCCGTCGAGGAGACCGCCGGAGAGGTGCCCGTGGTCGCGGGCGCCGGATACGGCACGGCGCTCGCGATCCAGTACGCGAGGCTCGCGGAGGAGGCGGGCGCGGACGGGCTCCTGGCGATGCCCCCGTATCTCGTCGTCGCCGACCAGGCGGGACTGCTGGGCCACTACACGGCGCTCGCCGCGGCCACCGGCCTGGAGACGATCGTCTACCAGCGGGACAACGCCGTCTTCACCCCGGAGACCGTCGTCGCGCTGGCCGGGACGCCCGGTGTCATCGGCCTCAAGGACGGCTACGGCGACCTCGATCTGATGCAGCGCATCGTCAGCGCCGTCCGCACCGAACGGCCCGGCCGGGACTTCCTGTACTTCAACGGGCTGCCCACCGCCGAACTCACCGGCCTCGCCTACCGGGGCATCGGTGTCAGGCTCTACTCCTCCGCCGTCTTCGCCTTCGCACCCGACATCGCGCTCGCCTTCTACCGGGCGCTGGACTCCGGCGACGACGAACTGGTGGCCGGGCTCCTGGACCACTTCTACCGGCCGCTCGTCGAGCTGCGCGACCAGGGCCGCGGTTACGCGGTCTCGCTCGTCAAGGCGGCGGTCCGGCTGGGCGGTCTGGACGTGGGCGAGGTGCGGACCCCCCTCAGCGAGCCTCCCGCCGCCCACATCGAGGAGCTCACCGGGATCATCGCGCGCGGCCGCGCCCTGCTGGAGAAGTACGGGCAGGAGCGGCACGGATGAAGACCTCCGCCTTCCTCTACCCGTGGGACGTGGTCGGCGACCCGGACGCGGCCGCCCGCGTCGCGGACCTGGGCGTCCAGCAGGTGACGCTTGCCGCCGCCTACCACTCCACCCGGGCGCTGACCCCGCGCCACCCCGGCAGCCGCATCGTCACCGCCGAGCATGCCGCGGTGCTCTACCCGCCGGACGCCGCACGGTGGGCGGGGCGCGAGCTGCGTCCGTACGAACAGTCCTGGGTGGCCTCGGACGATCCGTACGCCGAGGCCGCACAGGCCCTCACCGATGCCGGTCTCGAGGTGCACACCTGGGTGGTCCTCGCGCACAACTCCCGGATGGGCGCCGAGCATCCGGGCACCTCGGTGGTCAACGCCTACGGCGACCGCTACCCGTGGGCGCCCTGCATCGCCCAGCCCGCGGTGGGCGAGTACCTGGTCGCTCTGGCGGCGGAGGCGGCGGTGCGGGACGGGGCGCGCGGCACGGAGCTGGAGTCCTGCGGCTGGTACGGCTTCGCGCATCTGCACGCCCACGACAAGATCGCGGGCGTCGGTCTCGGGGACGCGGCGCAGTACCTGATGTCGCTCTGCTTCTGCCCGGCCTGTCGGACCGGGTACGCCGAACACGGCCTGGACGGCGACGAACTGGCGGCGGCCGTACGCCGCGCGCTGGAGCCGGCCTGGTCCGGTTCCGGCTCCCCGGAGGCCGGGCGGGCGGGCATCGAGAAGCTGCTCGGCGCCGACCTCGCCGCCGCCACCCTCCAGTGGCGCGGCCGGGTCGCCCGTACGCTCCAGGAGGCCGCGGTCGCCGCCGTGCGGGCGGCGGCGGAGCCGGGCTTCCAGGTGTTGCTGCACGCCGACCCCGCCCCGTACCGCTGTGGCGCCAACGTCGGTGTCGACCCGGAGCACATCCTGTCCGTGGCGGACGGTGTGGTGCTGCCCTGCACCGGTGGCGACGCGGCGCGCGAGGCCGTACTCGGCCCGTTCGCCGGGCGCGAGGGCGTGCTCGCGGCCAACTTCACCGTGGTCACGGGGATGGGCGGCAGTCCCGCCGCGCTGGAGCGGGACGCCGCGCACGCGGCATCGCTCGGCGCGAACCAACTGCGCCTGTATCACGCCGGGTTGGCCTCCGGCCCGGACCGCGGGGCCGTCGCCGGAGCGCTGTCGCGCCTCGGCCGGTGAAAGGGCCGGGCCGGTGAAGGGACCCGGCCGGTGAGCGGACCGGGCCGGTGAAAGGGATCGGGTCGGTGAGGTGGCCGGGCTGGTGAGGGGGCCGGGCCGGTGGGGGTGTCCGTCAGCCGTCCCCGGGCTCTCGGCTCCGTTCGGGCAGGGGCGGTCCCATCCGCCGGCCCGTGACCAGCAGGACCGCGGTCAGCAGCGCCGCCGCGCCGGTCGCCGGCAGCAGCACCCGGATGTCCACGAGCGCGACCAGCCCCGCGCCGAGCGCCAGCGCCACCGCGTTCGGCGCCATCAACAGCGTGTTGGCGGTCGCGGTGGTACGACCCAGCACGGCGTCCGGGGTCTCCCGCTGCACCGCCGTCATCGCGGCGATCAGCACGCACGGCAGCCCGATCCCGATGGCCGCGCTCGCCGCCAGCGCCACCGCGTCGTACGGCAGCGCCCGCGCCCCCACCGCCACCGCGAACAGTGAGATTCCGGCCGCCGTGAACACCCGCTCGGGCAGCCGCCGCAGCAGCGGCCCGGCCAGCAGCCCGACGGCGACGGATCCGGCGCCCTGCACGGCGTACAGCACCCCCGCGTACGTGGGGGAGTGCCCGAGACCGTCATCGACGACGGCATAGACCGCGGCTCCGTTCAGTCCCGCGCACAGCATCGTCACCGAGCCCGCGAGCACGAGCGGCCGTAGCACCGGCGATCTCCACAACTGCCTCATGCCCGCGGCGAGTTCTCCCCGCTTGTCGGCCGGAGCGGCCGGTACCGGTACCGGTACCGGAGCCGGCAGCAGTGCGTAGACCCCGGCCGCCAGCGCGAACGACACCGCGTCCAGCAGTGCCACCGCGCCGCCCCCGAACCGGGCGTACAGCGCCGCGCCGACCAGCGGCGCCAGCAGCTTCATGCCCTCGTTCGCCATCATCCGCAGTCCGTTGAAATCGCCCAGCAGCCGCGCGTCGACGGCCCCGGCGACCAGCGCCGACTCGGCCGCGTCCATCAGGACGAAACTCGTTCCGTACAGGACGAGCACGGCGAAGAGGATCCAGATCCGCCCCGCCGAATCGACCACGACCAGCGAGGTCAGCAGCGCCGCCATGACGAGGTTCGACCGGACGAGGAGCGGCTTCCTGGGGATCCGGTCGGCGATCGTCCCGAGCGCGGGCCCGACCAGCACCGGCAGCCACATGGTGAAGACGGCGAGCGCCGCCAGACTGTCCGAGCCGGTGAGCGACTTGACCCAGACCCCGGCCGCGAGCCACATCGCGGACGTTCCGAAACCGGAGACGACGACCGCCGTCAGAAACAGCCCCGCCGTACGGTCCCGCAGCACCCGCACCGTCGCCGACCGTGCCATCGCACCCACCACAGCCCTCCTGACCCGTACCTGCGTCACCTGCTCAGGCTGGTCACTGAGGCCACTCGGCGGCATCGGGCGGATGCCCTACTCCGCACCCGGCCGCGCCGGCCGGCCCCACACCGGGTGTAGGGCACATGCCGGATGCCCGCGGAGTTCTTCTGCCAGAAGCGTGGACGAGACGGTCAGGCCCCTTCTGGCTTCATCGCGTCGTACTTCGCACGCCACATAGCCGTACTTCGCACGCCGCGCAGCCGTACTTCGCACGTCATGGAGGAGACCCGGTACGCGAGACGGGAGGGCCCGTCACCCATGTCCTGTGCGGCGCCCACCCCGGTTCCGGCCCGGGGCGCCCGTGCCGGACAGCGCCGTGCGACGCGCCGACGTCGCTCCTTCTCACCCCTTGAGCGCCGCCTTCATCATCTTCTGGGCGATCGGCGCCGCCAGGCCGTTGCCGCTGACTTCCGCGCGGGCCGCGCCCGAGTCCTCGACGACCACCGCCACCGCGACCTCCTTGCCGCTGGACTTGTCCTTCGCGTACGAGGTGAACCAGGCGTACGGGGACTTGCTGTTGCCCACGCCGTTCTGCGCGGTGCCCGTCTTGCCGCCCACTTCGGCGCCGGAGATCCGGGCGTTGGTGCCGGTGCCCTCTTCGACGACGGTCACCATCGCGCTGCGCAACTGCTCGGCGGTCGACTGCGAGACGACCCGCTTCGTGTGCCCGTCCGCGAAGTCCTGCAGCGTGTTGCCCTTGGAGTCCGTCACCTCGGACACCATGTGCGGTGCGGCCAGTTCGCCGCCGTTGGCGAGGGTCGCCGAGACCATGGCGATCTGCAGCGGTGTCGCGGTGACCTCGAACTGGCCGATGCCCGACATCGCCGTGTGCGGCTTGTCCATGCCGGACGGATAGACGCTCTCGGAGGCCCGCACCGGCATGTCGAGCTTCTCGGTGTTGAAGCCGAACTTCTCCGCCATCGCCCTGACCTTGTCCTGGCCGAGGTCGACGGCGACCTTCCCGAAGACGTTGTTGCAGGAGTACTGGAGCGCGGTGCGCAGCGTGGCGTTCTCGCAGGGGGCCGAGGCGCTCTCGTTCTCCAGGTTCGTGGTGGTGCCGGGCAGGGGGTACGGATTGGGGCTGTCCGTGCGCTCGTCGACGGAGCTGTACAGTCCGTCCTCCAGCGCCGCGGCCGCCACCACCAGCTTGAACGTCGAACCGGGTGCCAGCGGCTGCCGCAGCGCGCGGTTGACCAGTGGCTTTTCCTTGTCGTCGAGCAGCTTCTTCCAGGCGTCGCCGTCCGCCGTCCCGCTGATCTTCGACGGGTCGTACGAGGGGGTGGAGACCACGCCCAGGATCTGCCCGGTCTTCGGGTCGATCGCGACCGCCGCACCCTTGTCGTCGCCGAGCGCCTCGTACGCCGCCTTCTGTACATCGGGGTCGATCGTCGTCAGGACGTTGCCGGGGGCCGCCTGCTTGCCCGTCACCACGTCCATCGGGTTCTTCAGCCGGTCGTCGGTGCCGTCCAGCACATGACTGTAGATCCCTTCGAGCTGCGTGGCACCGTACGCCTGCGAGCTGTAGCCGGTGACGGCCGCGTAGAGCTCGCCCTGCGTATAGGTGCGCTTGTACGCGAGGTCGCCGCCCGTCGTCCTCTTCGATCCGGTGACCGGGTTCCCGGCCACGATGATGTCCCCGAGCGGCTGCGCGTACTGCGCGATGGTGTTCCGCCGGTTGTGTTCGTCGTCTGCGAGCGCCTGTGCCTGGTACGCCTGCAGCCAGGTCGCCCGCACCAGCAGGGCGAGGACCAGCAGCAGACAGAAGACCGAGGTGTGCCTGATCGTTTTGTTCATCCCACGGGAGGGACGAGCGGGGCGCGGCGCGGTGTTCCCAGATGTGCCGCTTCTCACCGATTCCTCATGTGCGGCCGGGCGCGGCCGTGGGGGGACGCCCCCGGGTCACCCCGGCAGGGTGAACAGCAGCTCGTCGGTGTCCTCGCCCCGGGCGTGCGAGAACCCGTGGTCCTTGCCGGTGACGGCGAACCCGCACTTCTCCAGCACCCGGCGCGAACCGGCGTTGTCGGCCGCGGCCCGCGCGTGCAGCGGGCGTTCCGGTACGACGTCGAGCAGCGCGCGCAGCGCGGCCGTGGCGAGCCCGCGGCCCCAGTGCGCCCGGTCGATCCAATAGGTGACCTGGCGGCCGCCCGGCGGCCCGTACGCCCCGGTGTTGCCGACCACCACGCCGTCCACGACCACCGTCCGCATCACGATGGACCCGTCGGCCAGGATCCGTCGCCAGTGGGCGTCGAACGCATGCCGGTCGGTGGGGTCCTCGCTGGTGAAGGCGGCCGTCCTGACCGACTCCGGGTCGGACATGAACGCGAAGAACAGGGACAGGTCGCTGTCGCGCACCTCTCGCAGGGAGACCCGCATGTCAGAGCCTCCGGGTGGCCAGCGTGAGGCGGTCGCGCGCGTCGAACAGCGCGTCCTTCACCATCTGCTCGTGCGCGGGCGTGAGCCGGGCGACCGGCACCGAGCAGCTGATGGCGTCGCGCGCGGGGGTGCGGTACGGGACGGCGACCCCGAAGCAGCGCAGCCCTAGGGTGTTCTCCTCGCGGTCCACCGCGTACCCCTGCTCGCGGATGAGGTGCAGCTCCTCGATGAGCTTCTCGCGGTCGGTGATGGTGTGCTCGGTCAGCGCGGGCAGCGTCTGAGGGAGCATCTTGCGGACCTGCTCGTCGCTGTGGGTGGCCAGCAACGCCTTGCCGAGCGAGGTGGAGTGGGCGGGCAGCCGGCGGCCTACGCGGGTGAAGGGGCGCAGATAGTGCTGGGACTGCCGGGTGGCCAGGTACACCACGTTCGTCCCGTCGAGGCGGGCCAGGTGGATGGTCTCCGTCGTGTCGTCGGAGAGCCGGTCCAGGGTCGGACGGGCGGCCGCGACGACCTCGTCGCCGTCGATGTACGAGGTGCCGACCAGCAGGGCCCGTACGCCGATCCCGTACCGCGTGCCCGTCGCGTCGGTCTCCACCCAGCCCAGCTCCACCAGCGTGCGCAGCAGCATGTAGAGGCTGGACTTGGGATAGCCGACGGCCTCCTGCACCGCCGCGAGCGAGTGCATGCCGGGCCGCCCGGCGAAGTATTCGAGCAGTTCCACCGTCCGCACAGCGGACTTGACCTGTGCCCCACCAGACTCGGCAGCCGACATCGTCCTACGCCCCTTCCAACCCACCTGCGAAATCCTGCGGCCCCTTGGAATCGGCGACTCCTTGCCAACACCGAACGCCCGGAAATAGAGTCGCCACATATTCACGTTCAGGAACTCTGTTCAGAATACCGAACAACTTCTGATGTGTGGCAGCGGAGCGGAAGGAATCACGGTGGCAGCAGCACCAGTCTGGAGCGTCGACCCCCGTACCGGGAACCCGCGTGAGCAGGTTGCGGTGGAGGCTACAGCCGAGGAGGTCGACCGTACGGTCCGGGCCGCCCACGCGGTGCGCGCATCGCTCACCGACCGCACCGTGCGCGCCGCGTTCCTGCGTACGGCCGCCGAGCTGCTCACCGAGGCCGGGGAGCACATCATCGAGGCGGCCGACGCGGAGACCGCACTCGGCCCGGCCCGGCTCACCGGTGAACTCGCCCGTACGGCAGCCCAGTTGAGGGCCTTCGCGGAGGTCGTCGACGAGGGCGCCTTCCTCGACATCCACATCGACCACGAGGACGCCACCAGGACCCCGCCCTGGCCCGACCTGCGCCGCTACAAGATCCCGCTCGGCGTCGTCGCCGTCTACGCGGCCAGCAACTTCCCGCTCGCCTTCTCCGTCCCCGGTGGCGACACCGCCAGCGCACTGGCCGCCGGCTGCCCGGTCGTCGTCAAGGCGCACCCCGACCACCCCGCCACCTCCGAACTGTGCGCCTCCGTACTGCGCCGGGCGGCGGCCCGGGTGGGCCTGCCGGAGGACGTGCTGATCCTGGTGCACGGCTTCGACGCGGGCATCGAGCTGATCAAGCATCCGCTCGTCGCCGCCGCCGGCTTCACCGGCTCCGTACGCGGCGGCCGCGCCCTGTTCGACGCGGCGGCAGCCCGCCCCGTGCCCATCCCCTTCCACGGCGAACTGGGCTCCCTGAACCCCGTCGTCGTCACCGAGGCGGCCGCCGCGGAGCGCGGCGAGCAGATCGGCGCGGGGCTCGCGGGCTCCATGACGATGGGATCGGGCCAGTTCTGCACCAAACCCGGCCTCGTCCTGGCCCCGGCCGGCGAGAAGGGCGACCGGCTGCTGAAGTCCCTGACCGACGCGGTCAGCGACACCGAGGCCGGAGTCCTGCTCGACCACCGCATGCGCGACGCCTTCGTCGCGGGTGTACGCGAACGGGCCGGACTCCCCGATGTGGAGGCCCCGGTCACCCCCGGCGCGGGCGGCGACCACACCGTCGCGGCCGGCTTCCTCACCGTACCGGCGCACCTCCTCACCACCGAGGGCCCGCACGACGCGCTCCTGGAGGAGTGCTTCGGGCCGGTCACCGTCGTCGCCCGCTACGCCTCCGAGGACGAGATCACCGCCGTCCTCTCCCGGCTCCCCGGCAACCTCACCGCCACCCTCCAGATCGCCACGGACGGCGCCGACGCCGACGCCCCCGGACTCCTCGCGGCCCTCACCCCGCTGGCCGGCCGGGTCCTCGTCAACGGCTGGCCGACCGGCGTCGCCGTCGCCCCCGCCCAGCACCACGGCGGCCCCTACCCGGCCACCACCTCCACCTCCACCTCGGTCGGCGCCACCGCGATCGAACGCTGGCTGCGCCCGGTCACCTACCAGACGACCCCCGAGGCCCTGCTCCCCCCGGAACTCCGCGAGGACAACCCCCTGAACCTGCCCCGCCGCGTGGACGGCCGACGCGCATGACCCCGCACCTTCCCGAACTCCCCTTTGCGCTGCACCCGTTCGGCCCCGAGGCCGAGTGGACGTACGAGAGCGGCGTACTGACCGGCCGGGCGGGCGCCCGCCAGGACCGCTTCGTACCACCGGGCGGCGAAGCCCTCGACTCCGCGAGCGACGCACCCCGCCTCCTCGGTCCCGCGCCCCGGGGCGACTTCCAGCTGATCGCCCGGGTCCGGGTCGGCTTCGCCGCCGCCTTCGACGCCGGAGTGCTCTACCTCCACGTCGGCGAACGGGAGTGGGCCAAGATCTGCCTGGAACTCTCCCCGGACCTCCCCACCGTCTGCACGGTCGTCACCCGGGGCCACTCCGACGACGTCAACTCCTTCGTCGTGGACGGCGACAGCTGCTGGCTCCGCCTCAGCCGCGCGGGCAACGCGTTCGCCTTCCACGCCTCACCCGACGGCGAGAAGTGGACCTTCGTCCGCGTCTTCGCCCTCGGCGAACCGGAACGGGCGGCCGAGGCGTCGATCGGCTTCCTGGTCCAGTCGCCGACGGGCGAGGGCTGCGAGGCGGCCTTCGACCGGATCGCGTTCCGTACGACGGGAGTCGCCGACCTGCGCGACGGCAGCTGAACCCGGGCGGCACGGTCGGGCCGTGAGACGCGGACCAGCGCCCGGCGCCATGCGGTCGGCGCCGGGCGACCGGTCGTTCAGGCCCCGGCCGCGTACTGGACGAAGCGCGTCCAGCCGGTGGGGCCGAGCGTCAGGTGGGGGAGGGACGCGTCTTTTGAGTCGCGGACGAGGATCGCCTGCTCGGTGATGGATACCTCGACGCACTCGCCGCCCTCGTTGGAGCTGTAGCTGCTCTTGATCCACGAGCTGTCTGCCGGGCTCTGAACGCGGACGTCGGGCTTCATTGGTCTTTCAGCAACCTTTCGATCAGAGCCGAGGACTTGCGTGGGGTGAGTGCCTGGGACCGGATGCATCCATATTGTGCAGCCAGGATACGGACCTCCTCCGGGTCGGTGATCAACCGGCTGATGTTCTGTACCTCAAGGTATCCGACCTGGGGTTTGCGCGTCGGCGTGAGGAGGATGAACGGGCCGCCCAGACCTGCGTGTTCAGAGTTGTCCAAGGGCATGACCTGGAGCTCTACGTTACGCAGTCCACCGAGCCTGATCAGCTCGTTGAGCTGTTCCTTGTGAACGTCCCATTCGCCGATCGGGCGTCGCAGAACGGCTTCCTCGATGACGCAGTTCACCATCGGAGCCGGTCGGTTCGTCAACACCGCCTGCCTTGCCAGGCGCGCCGCCACGCGTTGCTCGATCAGTTCGTCGTCCAGCAATGGCTTGCGCATGGCATACAGGGCGCGAGCATGTGCCTCGGTCTGGAACAGGCCGGGTACCGTGTGGTTGCTGTAGTAGGAAAGCTCGACGGCGTCCGCTTCCAACTTCGCATAGTCCTTGAACCACGCCGGATGCTTCACCCGGGCCCGTGCCTTCGCCCGCGCCACGTCCTCCTTCGTCGCCCGCAGCAGTCCGCCCGCCTCCAGCAGGTCGTCCGCCGCGTCCAGGAAGTCCGGCTGCGGTGTCCTGCGTCCGCGTTCCAGCGAACGGACCAAGTCCTCGCTGTAGCCGAGCCGGTCGCCCAGCTCCCGCTGGGTGAGGCCGGCGCGCTCCCGCAGCAGCCGGGCCTGGCGGCCGATCACCCGGAACAGGTCGGCGGCCTCCTCCGAGTCGTCGTCGCCACCGATCGCACCGTCCAGCTCCATTGCTGCCCGCTTTCGTTCCATGGGCCGACCGCGCGCGCCGTCACGTCACGGCGGACAACCGGTACCGGTCGCCGTACGTATCGGTACGCGCACGCTACGTACCGCTGTCGTTGCTGGTCAGCGTACGGTCACTTGGCCACGCTGAGTGGCGTGACGAGTGAATCCGTAGAGATCGAAACTCCCCAACAGTCGCTTTCCGCACACCAGTTCACACAGCTGTTCAGCGCGACCCGCCGTGGAGCCCGCCTCGCCCGGCTGCTTGCCGTGGAGCAGCTGGTGGCATGGGGCTGGCCGCGCGGCGCCGAGCGCACCGACGCCGCCGCGCTCGTCGTCGCCGAACTGGCGGCGAACGCGGTGACGCACGGGCGGCTGGAGGGGCGGGGCTTCCGGCTCGGGCTGGTCCCCCTTCCGACCGCACGGCTGCGGATCGAGGTCACGGACCCGCGCGGGGAACGCCTCCTGCCCGCCGTGTTGAGAGAGGCCGTCGAGGGAGGCCGGGGGCTGATCATCGTCGATGCTCTCGCGGCGGACTGGGGTGTGCGTCCGTACCCGCCGTCCGGCAAGACGGTCTGGGCAGAGGTCTCCGCGACACCCACGGGCGCCGGGAAGATCTGAGGACGCCGATGATCTGAGGACACCGGGGTGCGCGCGGCCCGTTGCAGGGCGGTGCGTGCCCCGGCGACTTCGCCGGTGTTCGTCGATCAACTCCCGTACGTGTCCTATGTCCGTGTCAGGGCGTACGCTTCGTACACGTCCGGTTTTCGCCAGTGCCGACGGACATCCACGGCCCGCCGATGGGCGTCAGGAGCACGGCTGTTCCGTTGATGATCCGACGATTTTCGGCCTCGGCGACGTGGTGATGGAACGTGGCGGCGGACCGGGGCCGTCGGGCAGGCCGTGGTTTCCAGGAAGGTGACCCGCGAGGCCGCCGCGCGGCCCGTGTACTGCCCATCCGGGGCCGCTCGCCGATCAGTTCCGGCGGAGTGGCGACCGGGTCGGTCGGCTCGGCCACCATGATCTGATACCAGGCATACCAGGCCAACAGTACCGGCATTCAGCGAGATTTTTTTGGCGCACGATGTGCCATCGCGCGACACCGTGTACTACTAGATTGTTGGCCGCACCACGAGACCGACCATGACCTGCCCCTTTTCGTTCACCGGCTGGAAAATTGGCAGCCAGTCCGTACGCATGGAATTCACTGGTGAACGCCGAGTCCGGGCAGGCTGTTCGGTCCCGCACCACCGCGTCCGGCCGGGCTGGCAGTGCTGGACGGTCGCGGCGTTCGCAGTACTTCCTGAACCGATCCGGTTGTCGCGGGACACCCATGAGGCCGGCCGAGAGTATGAGGCACGTTCTGTGAAGGTTCGTACGAGGCGGTCGAGTGCCCTGTTCGCAGGGGGATTGGCAATGGTGCTGCTGGCGGGTTGCGGCTCCGAGGACGAGATCTGGCCGTTCGAGTCCAAGGACAGAATGGTCGTCGGGATGTCCGACGGCATTCTGGCGACGGATCCGGCCGCGGGGTACGACCCGGGGTCCTGGCTGCTGTTCAACAACGTCTTCCAGTCCCTGCTGAGCTTCCCGCCCGGAAGTTCCATCCCGGTGCCGGAGGCCGCCGAGGAGTGCAGTTTCTCGGACGGCGGCAAGACCTACACCTGCACCCTGCGTGGCGGGTTGAAGTTCAGCAATGGCAACAGCCTCACATCGGCGGACGTCAAGTACTCCTTCGACCGGGCTATCAAGATCAACGATCCGGCGGGCCCGGCACCGCTGCTCGCCACCATCTCGTCGATCAAGACTCCGGACGACAAGACCGTCGTCTTCCACCTCAAGGTGCCGGACGCGATATTTCCCAGCAAGATCGCATCGGGCGCCGGTTCCATCGTGGACCGTCACGTCTACCCCGAGGACAGCCTGCTGGAGGGCGGCAAGACGGTCGGCTCCGGCCCCTACAAGCTGGACTCCATCGACAAGTCGAAGGCCGACTTCTCGGTCTACTCCGGCTACCGCGGAAACGCCGAGGTGAAGAACTCCGGCGTGACGCTGCAGCTCTTCCACGGCGACCAGCAGGCCCTCAGGACGTCCCTGGAGAAGGGCAAGGTCGACATCGCCTACCGTGGCCTCACCGCCAAGGCGATAGCCGCCCTGGACGCCTCGCCCACGGCCCAGAAGGACGGCATCGAGGTGGTCCAGGGGAACAGCGCCGAAGTCCAGCACATGGTCTTCAACGTTGCCGACCCCGTGGTCGGCAAGCTCGCCGTGCGCAAGGCCATCGCCTATCTCGTAGACCGCAACTCCCTGGTCAGCCACGTCTACCAGTCCACGGCGGCACCCCTCTACTCGATCGTCCCGGTCGGTATCACCGGCCACGGCACCTCCTTCTTCGACACGTACGGCGACAGCCCGCAGCCGCAACGGGCGAAGGCCGCCCTGCGGGACTCCGGCATCACCGACAAGGTGAAGCTCACCCTCTGGTCCACCCCGAGCCGCTACGGACCCGCCACCGACGACGAACTCCAGACCATCGCCGATCAGTTGAACAAGAGTGGACTCTTCGACGCCAGGATGAAGTCCGTCCCGTTCGACCAGTACGAGAAGGACATCGCCGACGGCAAGTACGGCGTCTACGTCAAGGGCTGGGTGCCGGACTATCCGGACCCCGACAACTTCACCCAGCCGTTCTTCGGCAAGGGCAACGTCCTGTCGAACAACTTCGAGAACAAAGAGATAATCAACCGGATCATCCCGAAGACCTCGTCCATGACCGACCGCGCGGACACCCGGCAGGACTTCATGAAGCTGCAGGACATCGTGGCGAGTCAGCTGCCGCTCCTGCCTCTCTGGCAGGGCAAGCAGTACGCGGTCGCCCACGAGAACGTCCGGGGCCTGCAGAACTGCCTGGACACATCGACCGTCTTCCGGTTCTGGGAACTCAGCACCGCGGAATAGCCGAGCCCGGCGCCGGCCGGCCAGGGACCGGCGCCTCCCCGGCCCGGACACCGTAGACGCCGCGCACCACCCCGCTGCCTTCCGGGCGCGGAGCCTCCTTCGCCTGCACCCGCGCGTGGGCGGTGCGGCACCTCGGCGAACCGCCGCCCCCCACCGACCCCGCCCGCAACGCGGGTGTCTCCGTACAGATGCTCTCGCGGCGCTTCCACGCCGAGACCGGGCTCAGCCCCGTCGAGACCGTCATGGCGCGAACCGGGGCCGCCAGGGCCCAGGGTCCGAACCGGGGCCGCCAGGGTCCCCACCGGGGAATGAGAGAGTCCGCTCGCGCGTTGTGTACGGGAGCGGAGGGTGGCTCCGCGTCGCCTGAGCCGTACATACGGGAACACGGAGAGAAGAAGAGACATGCGCGTCGAGATCTGGAGCGACATCGCCTGCCCCTGGTGCTACATAGGGAAGGCCCGCTTCGAGAAGGGCCTGGCGGGATTCGCCCACCGCGACGAGGTCGAGGTCGTGCACCGGTCCTTCGAGCTCGACCCCGCGTACCCCAAGGGGGACACCGCGCAGGTGATCGACATGCTGGCGCAGAAGTACGGGCGCACCCGTGAAGAGGCGCAGGCCATGGAGGCGAACGTCGCGGCCAACGCGCAGTCCGAAGGGCTCGGCTACCTCGCCGAGGGCCGTGACCACGGCAACACCTTCGACATCCACCGGCTGCTCCACCTGGCCAAGGCCCGCGGCCGCCAGGACGAGCTGCTGAGCCTCGCCTACCGGGCGAACTTCGCCGAGGAGCGCTCCGTCTTCGACGGTGACGTGCTGGTCGAGCTGGCCGTCGAGGCCGGGCTCGACGCCGAAGAGGCGCGCGCCGTCGTCGCCGACCCGGAGGCGTACGCCGACGAGGTGCGGGCCGACGAGCGGGAGGCGTCCGAGCTGGGGGCCAACGCCGTGCCGTTCTTCGTGCTCGACCGGCGGTACGGGATCTCCGGCGGCCAGCCCGCCGAGGTGTTCGCCCAGGCACTCGAACAGGCGTGGAAGGACCGGCCGCTCACCGCGATCGGCGGGGACGCCGCGGCGTGCGACGCCGACGGTGCCTGCGAGGTCCCGCAGAACGGAAGCAACGCCTGAGCCGGCCGGACGGACGCCGCGCCCCCGCGGGGCGACCGTGAAGGCCGAGCCCGCGGCACCGCCGGGCTGTCCCCCTTGACTCTGCGCATGGTTGATTGACCTCGGGTCAAGGGCACCGCAGGCTGGACGCATGGAGACCACTTCGCTCAGCCGTTCGGTGGACGACGAGTTCGCGCCCGAGACCACCTACCTCAACACCTCCACCTGCGGGCTGCTGCCCCGCCGCTCCGTGGAGGCGGTGAAGTCGCTCGTCGAGGCGCTGGCCGCGGGCCGCAGGGCCGGTTCCGGTGACTTCGAAGCGGTGGAAGCGGCCCGGACCGGCTTCGCCCGTCTCGTCGGGATCGACGCCGACCGGGTCGCCACCGGCAGTTCGGTCTCCGTGCACGTCGGACTGATCGCGGCCTCGCTGCCGCCCGGGGCCGAAGTCGTGGCGCCCGAGGGGGAGTTCAGCTCCGTCGTGAGCCCGTTCGCGGTCCGTGGCGATCTCAAGGTGCGCTATGTCCCGCTGGACGGACTGGCCGACGCGGTGCGGCCCGGCACCACGCTCGTCGCCTTCTCGGCCGTGCAGTCCGCCGACGGCCGGGTCGCCGATCTCGACGCGGTACGCGCGGCGGCGTCCGCTCATGGGGCCCGGACGCTGCTCGACGCCTCCCAGGCGGCCGGCTGGCTTCCGCTGGACGCCGGGGCGTACGACTACACCGTCACCGGCGGCTTCAAATTCCTGCTCTGTCCCCGGGGTACGTCGTTCCTCACCGTCACCGAGGAGGCGCAGCGCACCCTTCCGCCCGTCTTCGCGGCGTGGATCGCCTCCGACGACCCCAGCAGCAGTACGTACGGCCCGGTCGAGCGGCTCTCCCCGACCGCCCGCCGCTACGACGAACCGCCCGCCTTCCTCCCGTACCACGGCGCCGAGCACTCCCTCGCGCTGCTGGGCGAGGTCGGTATCGACGCCGTCCACGCCCACGCCACCGGGCTCGCGGCCCGGATGAGGGCGGGGCTGGCCGGGCTGGGGCACGAGGCGGTGCCGGGGGAGTCGGCGATCGTCGCCGTCCCCGGACTCGGCGAGCGGGAGCCGGAGTTGGCGCGGGCCGGGGTGGTGGTCGGGAACCGGGCGGGAAGCCTGCGCGCGACCTTCCACCTGTACAACACGGAGGCCGACGTGGACCGGGTCCTGGACGTGCTCTCCGGCTGAACCCGCGCGGATGCCGGGGGAGAAGGAAGAAGGCCGGGGAAGAAGGCCGGGGAGAAGGAAATGGCTGGGAAGGAAGGCCGGGGGAGGAGGAAGAAAGCCGGGGAAAAGGCCGGGGAAGGTAGAGGGATCAGCGGCGCTCGGGGCAGTCCTCGGTCTCCCGGCTGAGGTTCTCCTCGACCTTGGCGAGCAGCCGGGCCAGCTCCTGACGTTCGGCCGCGTCCAGTCCGGCGAGGGTGTGCTCCTCCAGATTCGTCCAGGCACGCTCGACGTCCGAGTGCAGGGCGCAGCTGTCGTCGGTGGCCTCGACCAGGACGGCCCGGCGGTCGTCGGGGTCGGGGCAGCGGCGGACGTGCCCGGTCTGTTCGAGGCGCTGGAGCATCTTGGTGACGGTGGAGGGATCGAGGTCCATGGCCTTGATCAGCTCGGACTGGCGCACCGCCCCCGTGTCCCAGAGGCACATCATCAGGAACTCCTGGCCGGGGTAGAGCCCGAGCCCCTTGAGCAGCTTGCCCGCCGCGATCCGGTGCAGCCGGGCGATCCGCGAGACGGCGTGGCTGACGGGGCCGCCGCGTGCGGCGCTCGGCAGTCGGGTACAGGCGGGGTCGGCGGTGGGATCGGCCGATCCGGCGACGCCGGTCGATTCGGCGGGACCGGCGGGACTGGCGGGACCGGATGAACCGGACGGGCCGGACGGACCGGCGGGGTCGGCGGGTCCGGCCGGTTCGGTGGAATCGGCTCGTTCGGCCTTCATCGGGTCTCCGTAACGTGTTGATCGGCAGCGCCCCGGCCGGCTGCTCCGACGCCGGCTCCGGCCGCCTTCCGTGAACTTTACCTTGGTCGGCCAAGTAATGGGCTACAGTGAGCGAGTCGCAGATACTTGGTCGACCACATAATTCTCTGGGGGCTTCCATGACCACCGCATTCGACCCGATCGACCTGTCCGGTACCCAGCTCGCCAACCGCATCGCGATGGCTCCGATGACCCGCAGCCGGGCCGGTGAGGGCGGCACCGCCACCGATCTCGTCGTCGAGTACTACGCCCAGCGTGCCTCGGCGGGCCTCATCATCACGGAGGGCATCCAGCCCTCGGTGGTGGGCCAGGGCTACCCCGGCACCCCGGGACTGCACAGCGCGGAGCAGGTCGCGTCCTGGCGCAGGGTCACGGACGCCGTGCACGCGGCGGGCGGCCGGATCTTCGCCCAGCTCATGCACGCGGGCCGGATCGGCCACCCGGTCCTGCTGCCGGACGGGCTCACCCCGGTCAGTGCCTCCCCGGTCAAGCCCGCCGGCCGGCTGTACACCGGCGCGGGACTGGAGGACTTCACCACACCGCGCGAGCTGACCGGCGACGAGGTCCGGCAGACCGTGGCCGACTTCGCGGCGGCCGCCCGCAACGCGGTCGACGCCGGCTTCGACGGGGTCGAGCTGCACGGTGCCAACGGCTACCTCATCCACCAGTTCCTCGCGCCCAACACCAACCTCCGCACGGACGAGTGGGGCGGCTCCGACGAGGGCCGTATCCGGTTCGCCGTCGAGGTGGTCAAGGCCGTCGCCGCCGAGATCGGCGCGGAGCGGACGGGGCTGCGCATTTCTCCGGGAAACGCGTACAACGACATCGCCGAGCCCGCGCCGGAAGCCGTCTACACCGCGCTGGTGCGGGAGATCGAGCCGATCGGCCTCGCCTACCTGCACGTCCTGGAGGCGGTGGAGATCCGCGAACTGACCCTCGCCCTGCGCAAGCAGTTCTCCGGCACCTTCGTCGTCAACGTGCTGACGGACGGGCCGACCGGGCCGGCCGACCACTCGGTGATCGATGACGGGATCGCCGACATCATCTCCTACGGCGCGCTGTTCATCGCCAACCCGGACCTGCCCGCCCGGCTGAAGGCCGGCGGCCCGTTCAACACCCCGGACCCGTCGACCTTCTTCGGCGGGGACGCGAAGGGGTACGTCGACTACCCGGCACTGGACACCGTTTCGTCCTGAAGATCCTGAGGGTCCTGAAGGCCCTGAGGGTCCTGAAGATCCTGAGGGCCGTGAGGGCCGTGAGGGCCGTGAAGACGGTAAGGGCCGTGAGGGCCGTGAAGACGGTAAGGGCCGTGAGGGCCGTGAAGACGGTAAGGACCGCCGGGGTGCGCGACCGGCGGCCGGGCACGACGGCGCTTGCACCGAACGGCGGCACACCGGTTCGGCGGGGAGGACCGACACGGCCGGGCCCTCCCCGCCGGTCCGGGCCGTCCGCACCCGTGCCGCCGTGGCGCCGATCCGGTCCCGCAACCGCCGGATCGGCGTCGGCGCGGTCGCGTGCTCCCGTCCCGAGTGGGCCCCGACCGCACGCACATGCGACCCCACGGTGTTACAAAGGGCACTGTGGTCAATCGTTTCGGCCGATTCCGGAGCGCACAGATTCGGTCACTCGCGGGTAAGTATCCCCGGAGTCTCGCAGGCCAGGTCTTCGCCCTGCAGGTGGCTGTGGTCGCGCTCCTCGTGGCCGCTGCGGTGCTGGCGCTCGTAGTGCAGTCCCGGCGCGACAGCAGCGCGGACGCGAAGGACCGCTCCGTCGCCGTCGCGCAGACCTTCGCGCACTCACCGGGCCTCCTGGCCGCGCTGAAGGCACCTGACCCCTCCAAGGTGCTCCAGCCGCTGACCGAGGCGGGGCGGAAGGCGGCCGGTGTCGACTTCATCGTGGTGACGGACACGAAAGGGGTCCGCTACACGCATCCCCGGCCGGAACTGATCGGGAAGAGGCTCGTCGGCACCATCGCGCCGGCGCTGGCGGGCCGCGTGTACACCGAGAGCGTCAAGGGCCCGCTCGGCGAAGAGGTGCAGGCGATAGTCCCCGTCCATGATCACGCGCACAAGGTCGTGGCCCTGGTGGCCGCAGGCATGAAGGTCAAGCACGTGGCCGGCGTGGTGGCACGGCAGATCCCGATCATCCTCGGCGCGGGAGTGGCCGCGCTCGCCGTGGCCACGGGCGGGACGGCGCTGGTGGCCAGGCGGCTGCAGCGGCAGACCCATCGTCTGGGCCCTGCCGAGATGACCCGTATGTACGAGCATCACGACGCCGTGCTGCACGCGGTGCGCGAAGGCGTGCTCATCGTCGGCGAGGACGGCCGGCTGCTGCTGGCCAACGACGAGGCCCGGCGGCTGCTGGATCTGCCGCTCGACGCCGAGGGGCGCCGCATCCCGGACTTGTCCGGCCTTGATCCCGGCATGGTGGAACTGCTGGCCTCGGGACGCCCGGCCACGGACGAAGTGCACCTCGCGGGGAGCCGGCTGCTCGCGGTGAACCAGCGGCCCACGGACAGCCAGGGTGGCCCCCAGGGGACGGTCACGACCCTGCGTGACTCCACCGAGCTGCGGGCGCTGTCCGGCAGGGCGGAGAGCGCCCGCGAGCGGCTGCGCCTGCTGTACGACGCCGGTCTCGGCATCGGGACCACCCTCGACGTGATGGGCACGGCCGAGGAACTGGCCAAGGTCGCGGTCCCCCGGCTCGCCGACTTCGTCACCGTCGATCTGGCCGACCCGGTCCTCCACGGGGACGAGCCGACCAGTGCGGACACGGACATGCGGCGCGCCGCCGTACACGGCATCCGGGACGACCACCCCTTCTACGAAGCCGGTCAGCTGATCGACTTTCTCCCCTCCACGCCGCAGGCACGGGCCTTCGCCACCGGTAAGCCGGTGCTGGTGCCCGACCTGTCCACCGCATCCGGATGGCTCGCCCAGGACCCGGAGCGGACCCGGATGATCATCGATTGCGGCATCCACTCGCTCATCACCGTGCCCCTCCAGGCACGGGGCGTCATCCTGGGCATGGCCAACTTCTGGCGCTCCGAGAAGCCCCAGCCGTTCGAGGAGGACGACCAGTCCCTGGCCGAAGAACTGGTCGCCCGGGCGGCCGTCAGCATCGACAACGCCCGCCGCTACACCCGTGAGCACGCCGTGGCCGCGACCCTGCAGCGCAGCCTGCTCCCGCGTGCGCTGCCCGAACAGAGCGCGCTGGAGGTGGCCCATCGCTACCTGCCCGCACTCTCCGGGGTGAGCGGCGACTGGTTCGACGTGATCCCGCTCCCGGGCAGCCGGGTGGCGCTGGTTGTCGGGGATGTCGTCGGACACGGCCTGCACGCGGCCGCGACGATGGGACGGCTGCGCACGGCCGTGCACAACTTCTCCACGCTCGACCTGCCGCCCGACGAGATCCTCCGCCACCTCGACGACCTGGTCGGGCGCATCGACCAGGAGGAAGCGGAGTCCACCGCCGACGCGGGGATCATAGGAGCCACCTGCCTGTACGTGATCTACGACCCCGTCTCCCGCCACTGCGCCATGGCGCGGGCCGGGCATCCGCTGCCCGCACTGGTCCGGCCCGACGGCAGTGTGTCGTTCCCCGACCTGCCGGCCGGCCCGCCCCTGGGCCTGGGCGGTATGCCGTTCGAGACGGCGGAACTGGAGGTGTCGGAGGGCACGCAGTTCGTCCTCTACACCGATGGGCTCATCGAGGACCGCACCCGGGACATCGACGTGGGGATCGAGTTGCTGCGGCAGGCCCTGGCGTGCCACCCCGACCGGTCGCCGGAGGAGAGCTGCCAGGCGGTGCTCGACGCGCTCCTGCCCAGTCGGCCGAAGGACGACGTGGCGCTGCTCATCGCCCGGACACAGGCGATCCCGCCCGACCGGGTCGCCGACTGGGACGTACCGTTCGATCCCGCCGCCGTGGCGGGGATGCGCGCCGCCGTGGTCGAGAAGGTCGACGACTGGGGTCTGTCCGAGCTTGCGTTCGCCATGGAACTGCTGCTCAGCGAGTTGATCACCAATGCCCTCCGCTACGGCTCCGCGCCGGTCACCGTACGTCTCCTGTACGACCGCACCCTGACCTGCGAGGTGGCCGACAGCAGCAGCACCTCGCCCCATCTGCGCGATGCCGCCGCGATGGACGAAGGGGGCCGCGGCCTGTTCCTCGTCGCACGACTGGCCGAGCGCTGGGGCACCCGCTACACCCCCCAGGGAAAGGTCATCTGGGCGGAGATGACGCTGCCCCGGCCCGACGGGAGCGAGGAAGGCGCGATGTGGGCGGACTTCCTCGACGCGGAGCTCTGACCGCCGGATCGGCAGGCCCCCGAGAAGAGCACTTCCCCGGCCGTCCCGGCACGGTGGCCGGGACAGCAGCGCCTTGGGACAGCGGTCCGGGCGGGCCTCCCGTTACCCCTGACCGGCCTCGTCCAGCGGCGCACTGTGCCACTTCCACGACGTGACCCGCGGCCGGCCGGGCAGCTCGACGCGGCCGGTGGCCCAGAGCAGGACGGTCCACCGGTCGGCGTCCTTCGGGGCGTCCGGGAACAGCCTGGCCAGCACCCGGTCGCAGAGTCCGGCGGGCGGCGTCCAGGGGACGTCCAGGCTCGCGGCGAGGTCGTGCGTGTGCACCAGGGTCTCCACGATGCCCATGGCGGCGAAGCCCTCCGGGTCGGACACCCCGTAGGAGTGGTACGAGCGGACCTCGGGCGAGGTGGTCCGCACCATCGCCGCGAGCAGCGCGCCGTTCGCCTCCAGCGTGTGGAGGAGCCCCGCCGGACCGGCCGCCGGGTCCGCGGACAGGGCGTTCGCCGGACCGCCCTCGCGGTCGGCGCCGAAGCGGTACGGGACGTACGCGTCCAGCGGCGGCCGCCGCGGGCCCAGTTGGACCGCGTAGGAGAAGAGATCGTCGCTCAGGTGCTCCGCGGTCTCCCAGCAGTTCCACTCCAGCGCACCGGCCGGGACCTGCCAGTCGTCCGCCGGGGACTCACGGAGCGCGTCGACCGCGAGGCGGACCGCGGTGGTCACGTCGTCCGCGGTGACCGGGAGCCGGGTCCCGGTCAGTGCGGCCCGTTCGGCCGCGCTGCACTCGACACAGAACTCGTTGCCCTCCGGGTCTCCCAACACTCAGAACTAGACGTTCTGGAGTGTCGTCATGGTGGCATCGGCCCTGGTCAAGCCCGGTAGCGGGAATTCGCTGGTCCCTACAGGGTCCATGCAAGAGACCACACGCAGAAACCCCCTCGCGGGCACGGTCTACGAAACGCGGACCCTCCGGGGTGTGCGGTGCGTGCGCCTGTCCGTCCTGACCGACGAGACCACCAGCCCCGAACGGCAGCGCGAGGCCGACGACAAGGTTGCGGCAGAGCTCAACATCGACTTTGGGTCCGGTGACGCGGTACGCGAGGCCGTAGACCTGGACGTGTCGGCAAGCAAGATTGCCCCGTTCGACCGTCCCGCCCTCGGGCAGTGGCTCGCCCGCCCCGAGCTGTACGACGTACTTGTCTGGTGGCGCTTTGACCGTGCCATCCGGTCCATGAGTGACATGCACGACCTTGCCAAGTGGGCGAAGCAGCACCGGAAGATGTTGGTCTTTGCCGAGGGCATCGGCGGGGGCAAGCTCGTCTTTGATTTCCGCGACCCCATGGACCCCATGGCGGAATTCCAAATGATGATGCTTGCCTTTGCCGCTCAGGTGGAAGCGCAGAGCATCAAGGACCGCGTTACCGGCGCTATGGCAGCCAT
Organism: Streptomyces sp. NPDC087845; assembly: GCF_044742755.1. Taxonomy (NCBI): domain Bacteria; kingdom Bacillati; phylum Actinomycetota; class Actinomycetes; order Kitasatosporales; family Streptomycetaceae; genus Streptomyces; species Streptomyces sp. NPDC087845. The sequence continues at coordinate 36,525 of NZ_JBIUVC010000007.1, read as the reverse complement.
CCGGAAAATGCCGCTTCGGTGGCGCGGCGGTGGCCGTCCGCCTTACGGCTACATGCCCGCCCCCATGCCCAAGGAACATGGCGGTATCGGCTGGACGCTCGTACCGGACCCCGACGCGGTGACGATCATTGAACGGATCGTCCGAGAGCTGTTGGAGGGGGCGACCGTTTCGGCGGTGGCTGCCGGTCTCAACGTGGACGGTAAGGCGAGCCCGCGTGATCACTGGGCAGTGAAGATGGAGCGCAAGAAGGGCGGGAAGACCGGCGGGGCCAAGGGATCGCACGTCGTGCGCGACGTGTTCAAGTGGACCCCCGCTGTCATTTCCCGGATGCTCCGCAATCCGACGTTGCTCGGTTGGAAGATGCACAAGGGCCGCCCCGTGCGCGACGCCGAGGGCGACCCGATCATGAGCACGGAAACGCCGGTCATGACGCGCGAGGAGTTCGACCGCATCGGCGCGTTGCTCGACTCCCGCAGCATCGACAACGGAGAGCGTAAGGACACGGACGCGTTGCTGTTGCGCGTGATCCACTGCGATTCGTGCGGGGGGCGCATGTACCTGTCTAAGCCGACCAAGAACGGTGCGAGCGTGAACCCGTTCTACAAGTGCAACAGCCACGCTCGGGGCGACCTGTGCGAACTGCCCGCGAACATCCGGGCATCGTGGGTGGACGAGTACGTTGAAGCCGAGTTCCTGCGGGTGGTCGGTCCGGTCCAGGCGACACGCGTTGTCGAGATTCCCGGGTATGACCCCGAGCCCGAACTACTCTCCACGCTTGCGGAGTTCGTAGAGCACCAGGAACAGCATGGACGCCAGAAGTCCAAGCACGCTGCGGCCGAGTGGCAGCGACGGGCGGACGCGCTCGACAACCGCATAGCCATGCTGGAAGCAGCCGAAAAGGTCGAACCACAACGCATCGTCACCCCGACCGGCCGGACGTTCGCGGACGAGTGGGCCGAGAAGGACACGGCGGGACGAAGGGCCATGCTCGTTGAAGCGGGTGTTCGGCTCGACGTGCGACGCGGTGTCCGTGGAGGGTGGCGCAAGCTCGACACTCGGCGCGTGGACTTCACCATGTCCGGTGAGCTGGACCCCGCAGCGGAAGCCCTCGCGGACGTCGTGTCGGCGCTGGATTCGGATGTACGCGGAGACGGGCCGACCCGGGGCGCGAGCGTGCGCCTGGTCGAGACCGTCACGCATGACGAGCCCGCGCGCCCCCCGGTGGTCGCGTAAGCCCCTTACGGCTCCGCGTTAGCCCCCGGTGCCCTCGCGGACCGCCGGGGCTTTCTGCTGCCCGCACACGGGCGCGTGGGCCCCTCGCCGGCTCACCCTCGGATGGGGTCGCTCAACGGCGGGAGGCGAAAAGGTGTTGAGGTGTCGAACTTCGACAGTGTTTGAGGTAGCTAGAGAAAACCTAGAGAGAAAGGAGATCGGGGGTCATCTCGTCATCTCAGCACCAGCGCTGTCCGTCCGCCGAGGGGCGTACAGCAGGCCGAATCATCCGCGTTGAAATGTTGCCTGCATCACACTTGCTGGTCAATTAGTCAGACTTGACGTGTTAGTCCGGTATGGCGGGACACCACTGGTCCCTACTACTCGCGGACCAGGAAGCGGCACACGCTCGCGGACCGCCGACGCCGGGAGCGCGGGAACCCGCCGCTCTCCCGCCACAACCGAGAGAGCCTGTACGGCGCTCTCCCTGCCCCAGTGAGGAACGATGGACACCACACGACACGTAGAGGTCTGCGCGCTGCTGCGACGCGCTGAGAGCGCCGCACAGGACGCCGTGAACGGCGACCAGGCCGCCGCACGCACAACGCTTGCTCTCGTCGCCGACGCACGGCAGCGCGCCGAGGACACAGGTTCCGGCATCTGCGCACACCCGGACTGCTCGAACGAGCTGCACTACGTCGGGCGGGGCCGCCGTCCGCTGTACTGCTCGGCGGAATGCCGCACGGACATCTACCAGGCAACGCAGATGGCCGCGCGTGCGCTGATCAGGCCCCCGAGGAAGACCACCGCGTAACGCGCCCCTCGCTCACAACTTCACTCGCGAACCCCTGACGTGGCATACGCAGGGGCTTTTTGATGCCCGCACACAGAAAAAAGGAAGCGACTATGAACGAATATCTCAACCGCGCCGAATTCCTGGACGGAAAGCGAGACAAGGGCCAGAACCGGGCCGACGTATTCAAGTGGGACGAGCGCATGGAAAACCTCGCCGCACTGCGCGACTCGCGCCCCGAAGTATTCGAGACGATGGGAACTTTCGTACGGATGAGCCTTGGCTACTACGAGAACGACAAGAAGATTGCAGCCGAGCACGGCCGCGACGTGACGAAGGACGGTAACTGATTATGACGACCGACATTCAGAAGGCAGCCGAGCGAGTCGCAAAGCTGCGGGCACAGGCAGAGAAGGCATCCGCCCCCCTTGTGGACGCCGAAGCACAGTTGCGGGCAGCCCAGGAAGCGGAATCGGCACGGCGTGCGGAACGCGCCGCAGAGTACAACCGTGAGGTTGTCGAGACGTGGCGCGAACGCGCCGACGATGTCAACAACTCCGGTGACACCGCGCGGGAAACCTTCCTCGCTGCCCTTTCCGCAGAGCCCTGGTTCGCGGCATACGTCGAATACCGGGCAGCCCGCCACAAGCGCGGGCACGTACTGACTGAGGCACAGCGCGCGCAGACCGCATTGGGTGAGGTGCAGACCGTTCCCGAACAGCGCTGGTATGACGCGATGCTGTTGGAAGACATGGTGTCGCACGCAGACCGAAAGGCTGCCGAACTCGGTGCCGAGTTCGACCAGGAACTGACCGACAAGCGCGACACCTATATTTCGGGGACGGACTGATCATGGCGACTGACGCTCTCGACCCCGGACCGAATGGGGATTATCCGTACTTCCCGCGCGACGCTGACGGACACCCCGTGTGGTCCGATACGCCGACCGGAAACGATGACGGCGGGACCTGGATGCCGCACGGGATTCAGCCGATGCGCGGCGCGGGGGAACGTGGCCGGCCCACGCTGGTGGATCTCACACCCCGCCATCCAGACGGAACCCCCATTGATCCGCCGGTACGTCCGCCGGACCCGCCCACGGCCGGATAGCTGGTCATCCGTGCGGGGCTTGCCCTCCCTATAGGTTCGGCAAGTCCCGCGCCTTGGTGTGACTGGTGCTTGGGCGACTTCCCCGCGAACGGGGTGGACGTGGACCACGTGCGGCCCCTCGCCCTCGGTGGCGAGGACATAGACGGCAACGTTCAAGTGCTGTGCCACGGCTGCCATGGGCTGAAGACGCGTACCGAGTTCGGGGGTTCCGTGCGTACGGGCCCTTGACGCACCGCCGCCCCGGCACAGTGGTGGTGCACTGTGCCGGGGCGGGCTGCGGCACGAGGGAGGAAGCCAAATCGCTTCTGCGAGGCCGTATGAAGCGGGCAAGCTGCCGCTGCGGGCTTGCCTTATTGCTTAATCCAAAGCTGATGGTCGTCGCCGGAACACGACTCATTTTTGATGGTCCAGCCGAAGACGATACTACGGTCCGAGGTGAGGCACTTCCCGGAAGCAACGGATCGAATTTTGAGAAACTCGTAATTCAGCTTCACCTTTTCAATAGTGAACTTAGCGGCATCTCGATCGTTGCAGTCAACAAAGCCGAAGCCGCTAGTGATGCACTTCCTGTTTGCGTCCCAGTAGATGCGCACTTTCCCCTGTCCTGCATCCTGGAATTGCCACTGCTGAAAACGGCCACTGTTACACGGGTACAGAAAGTAGTCAGCATTGCCGTCAAGGCATTCGTTGGCCGACTTGTTTTTGAGACGGAAGGTCTCTTCCGGTGCCACATTGGTTGCGGCATGGGTGGTCGTAGTGCGCACTGCTGTCGTTGCGGCATCGGCCACATTGAGGGGGTCGGCCAGTGGGACAGTCGCGGCGATACCTACCGCTGCGATAGCGAGTGCCGATTTACGGAACATGCATCCTCCCGGGTGTAAGGTCTTAGAATTTCTAGTCGAAACTTATCTCGTCTGAAATCTGCGGGCGATGATGACTATGGATTCGCCACTCGAATAGCCCATGGAGAAACGATCCCCCTCACTCATTAGAGGTACCCCCGGGTGTCCCGAGCCTGGACATGGCTCCGCCCCGGCGCAGTGTCGGAAGGCTGTACCGGAGCGGGGGCCGCACGTCTATGCCTTAGCTGTCGTCCGAGTCTTCGAACGACGCCTGGACGTTCTGCTCTGCATCCTCCGCGCGCTGACGCAAGTTCTGGCCTCGCTCCTGAGCCTCGTCCTGCCCGCCCTGCAACGTATCCCTGGCCTGCTGAGCCTTGGCCCGCATTTCGTCCTTGATGCCCATGGGGTAACTCCGATCGGCTAAACGATTTCGGTCCCGGTCAGATTGGCATGGGCGCGTGTGTACCGCGCACTCAGCGCCCCTAATGAGTTAATCCAGTACCCCCAACGAGGTAATCCCCCATGCCCCGCAGACCCTGCCCCCCGTGCTCTGTCCCCGGGTGCCCCGAGCTGACCCCCCGTGGTGGTCGCTGTCCGAAGCACACCAGGGAAGCGAACGCGAACCGAGCGTCGCGTGGCGGTGCCGTTTACTCGACGTGGTGGCAGCGCATCCGGCGCGCGTATCTGTACGCGAACCCGTGGTGCGTGCTCTGCGGGCAGTCGGCGAACGTTGCCGACCATTTCCCGTTGTCGCGGCGCGAGTTGATCGCACGGGGCGAGGCGAACCCTGACGCTGCGAAGCATCTGCGTCCGTTGTGCATCGGATGTCACAACCGAGAGACCGCGCGCAATCAGCCGGGCGGATTCGCTGCGGAAGCACGGTCACGGCGCGAGGCGAACGAACGTCCGCCGTTCTGACCAGGGGGGTACTCCCCTCTCCTCCCGATCCTGAGCGGCAGGGAGCACAAAAACTCGGATGGCTAGTTGCAGCGTTTGTGCGGAGACTCGGCGTTCCCGTTACGTGTGTGAATAGCGGTACAGCCTGTTGATTCGGCCCTGTAGGGATCGACGATAAACCCGGCCTCCCACCCCTTGCCCGGTATCTTTCGCCTACTGCGAGAGGTACCGGGCCTTTCGTCGTTCTGCGCTCTGCCGAATGCCGGAATTCAACGGGGCATTAGTTGCGGAGGGGTCACTAGCCGTGCCCGCTCGAAGAGGTCTCGGGCCGCATGGTTTTTGAGGTATGGCCTAATCCGGCTGTGCATAGTCTTGACGCGCTCGTCTGCGCGACCGGATTGCAGGCTCGGGTAATCGTCCAGCGCGAGAGTCCATGTCTGGCAGGCTGCCTCAAGGTGTCCGAGGTCGAGTTGCCTTTCGGCTAGTGTGCAACGATGTCGGACACGCGCACGGCGATAGACGCTCTGGCGGATTTGATCCGACTGCTGCATTGCCGAAATCGATCCCGCCACATCCCCCAATTCAAATTTCACTTGGCTCGTGTGGTATAGCAGTGATGACGGGTCGTAAGAGCCAAAGGCTTTGGACTGTGATTCGGCCTTTTCCATGGCGTCTTCGGCTTCTTTCAAATAGGAATGCGCGGAAACCCGGTCCCCGGTTTGAGCCGCCGCATGGGCCTGTTGGCCGGCCAGGAATGCCCGCATTCGCGGGCCCGCCTTCGGTGAGGCGGCGGCAGCGGCGTCCGCAAGTCGCACTGCTTCTGCCCCGTGCCCCAAATCGACTGCCTGAACACTCATCCCCCGAAGTGTTGTGCAGAAAGTCAAGTGATCTTCGGAGGCTCCAGCGAGTTCCAATGCCTTGAGGTAGTAGCGCTGGGCCAATCCGTGTAGACCCTCATCTACCGCCATGTAGCCAGTGAGGTAACAGAGGTCCGAAACGGCGCCCATCATTGCTTTGCGTACGCTGCCCGGCGCCTCTGCGCGCAGGTATGGGGTCGCAGTGTTCACTAGGAATGCGGCAGCCATAGGGCGAGCTGTTCGCCCGCCGAACTGGTCGTCTAGATCGGAAATTCGCTCAGTCATTGCGGCGACGGTCTGAACGTCTGTCATTCCTATGCGCTGAACATGGCCCTTTTGAACAGCTTCCATTCGACCCACCACATCGGGCCAGTTGGGAACAGTCAGTGCGACAGCGAATAGGCCAACCCCGAGAATGCTTCGGCGTGATGGGTCCATATCTTTCTTCCCCAGGTCGAGCAGCCCTTCAACCGTACTGGGGTGGTTGGCTTCCTGGTCTCCGAGAACCTGCGGAAAGCCTGCCTCACTGTGCGTGATGGGCCGAAGCAATCTCCGGGCGAGCGCTTCCAGAATCAAAGGCCGGACGGACTCCTTCGGCAGATGACCACTCAACCACTGGTGAACAGAAGGCTGTTGGTACTTCAGGGGGGTTCCGCGTTCGGTCCCGATCCGGTTGACCTCTTGGGCGAACTGTCGCAAGGTCCACCCGCTTTCGCGGTACAGCCGCTCAAGTCCGGTGTTCGGCTGTCGTGTCGTCACTGGCCCCAACTCCTGTGCTGCGACTGCTTAACGCTCTTAACTCTTGCTCTCTTCCACACGGTACCGCCGAGTGTGACCGGCCGGTTGCCTAGAGCGAGTAGGGATCGCTGGAGCGGAAGGCACGCCATGCACCAGGAAGCACAGCAGGTCAGTACCACGGCGGGGAGAGAACTGGTTCCCCGCCGGATCGCGTTGCCTTTGGCCGACCAGGCCACCCGGAGCCGTGAGCGCTGGGAGAACACCCCGGACGAGTCGTGGTTCTCCAAGTGGACGCCCTTACCCCCAGGCGTGCACCGAGGGCCGTACGTGAGACCCACCCGTGGCGTTCTCACCGCCGTGCAAGCCGCGTTGCAGAGGCGGCTGGACCGGTGAACGCACAGGCGAGAGACTTGGCTGTTCCGATGACAGGGCTTGAGACCGTGCCCGTTGAAGGGTGCCGTATCTGTGCCGCTGCGAGTAACGCTCGTGAGGCTGCGCGGGGCCGGGGTGACGCGTGGAGTGTCCGCAGGTTCGGGGAAATGATCGCGGAGCATCCGCACCGCCGCAGTACGGACGGGAAGCCGGTACGGCCGTGGTGACCCCCGGCGACGACTACCCGAACGGGGGCAATCCTCCGATCCGCTCGGTCTTCAACTGGCCCCGTTGTACGTGCTGTTCGCCCCTGTGTCCGGACGTGACGGAAGGGGCCAAGGCGGCCGGCGAACGGGTCGATGACCGGTCCCAGAGTCAGACGATCCGGCGCCTGCGACCCATGGTCGAGTCCGAGAACAAGCGCAGTCGTTGGGGGTTGGGGTGACCGCCGCAAGGGCGAGGCCGCCCCGTTCCGCAGGTGTGGCGAACATACCGAGAGAGTCCCGACAGCGCATCGCGCAGCTTCCCGTACCGGGGCGCCTGTTCGGGTCTCCAAAGCAAATCAAGGCCGGGCAGATCGTTTTCGACAGGGTTAAGAACATGCCGTGCACGGTGGTCTCTGTGCGTGGCGGGGTAGTGCGGGTGGTACGTCCTGCTGGTGAGCCGTGGGACGTCCACTACCGGCGGTTGCTGCCCGGTACGGCCTACCACTGCCGACAGCTCGATGCCCTGGCCGAACTCCACGCCACCCGGCAGCGCGGCAGACAACAACCGGCATCCCCTGAGAGGCAGGCTCCGCCGTGGACTACTTCCCCGTAGACACCTCCCACTTCGACAACCCCGACCACGACGAAGCCAAAGAGGTGGCGGCAGCGTTCGTGAACGCCTTACGGCGGGTCCGGGTCGATTTCCCCAGCATCGACATCGACCAGCCGTGCGATACCTGCCAACAGGACAAGCACCGCATCGCGCTGGGCTGGATCACCCTGGAAGAGGCCCGCCGGATGGCCGCCACGGTCAACGCCGCATTGGATGAGCTGGAGCGGTACCGCAAGGCCGGGCGTAGCCCGCGCCTCCCCTGAACGCACGTCCCTGCCGGACGTAGCCGCATCCGAGGTCTCCCCACCCAACGCGGAATCCCGGCAGGGACGTGCCCCATCCCGACTGTTCCCAGAGCGGGGCCTACTCGCTGTCCTGGCCGCCCTCGGTGGACCGGACGAAAGTTCCCATGTTCGGGACAGTGGTGATCGTCCCGGACTCGCGCAGGGCTTTCGTTGCTTTGCGCATCGTGTCCCTGTTCACGCCGAACTCGGACGCCAACCGGACCTCCGAGAGTTGATGGGCTGCCGGATATTCCCCGCTCGCAATGCGACGGGTGATCTCTTCGGCGATCTGCTGCCACTTCGGGCGCATGGGGTCGAATTCCACCAACCAAACGGTACCTGTCATCCAATCGGGGTGAACTTGCATCCCTAGCCACCCAACGGGGTGGACAGGGGTGGACTGGTTGTTTAACGTCGGGCATGAAAACGCCCCGGAAGACCGCTGGAATCGGTCCGCCGGGGCTCCATCGAACAGCCTTACAGGAGCTGAACGACATGCGCGATCTTATCGCCCGCACCCTCGCATGGATGCTCTCCATCCTCATTCCTCGCCGGCCCGGACGTCACTCCGTCGCATACCTCTCCGCACCGACCGAACCCGCCCCCGCATCACCTTGGTCCCGTCCGTGGACCGCCCCATCATCCGAGGAAGTCCGGGCGATCTTCGGGGACGAGCGCACGCGAGAGCTTCCCGAGCTACAGCGAGAGCGGGTCTACGCTGCCGCATTCGCGCGGCTCGGCGTGGACTACGACTTTCCGACCATGCCGCTCGGGAGTCTCGTGCAGCGTGAGCGGACAGCTGCATGACCGCCGACGAGCTGTTCCCGGTTGTGCTCGTGGGTCACGTCGCGTTCTGCATCGAGTGTCAGACCGTCACGCGAGCCCCGATTCCCGTCCGCTACATCGAGAGCAGCAGCGGCCCCGGAACGACCCTCTACGCCTGCCCCGACCACGCGGTGAAGCTCGGTGCGGGCCCGACCCCCGACGACGCACTACGCGCCCCCTAGCGCCCCACGCTGACAACAGGACGCCCCGTTCGGCCAAGTGCCGGGCGGGGCTTCTGCGTGCTCCGTCCGGGTGATCAACGCTGTATCGCTGCATCAAACGCAGGGAACGCGGAAAGTCACGGAGCGTAGCGATCAACGGACACAGATAGGGGTACGCATGAAGATCGTCGGTAGGGCACTGGTGGCCGCTGGTGCCGCGATGGTGCTCGTTGCCGGGTTCCCGCTCAGCGCACAGGCAGCGAGCGGGACTTTCATCTACCACACACAGCCGGGGGACATCCCGCGTTTCTTGAACAGCCCCGAGGATGGGCGGTGCTACACGGTGGGGACTTCTGCTGACGGGGAGGTGCAGAACAACACCACCGCTCAGGCTCAGCTGTTCGTCGGCGGGCGCTGTAGGGGTGATGCTGTCTGGACGCTTCCCCCTGGCGAATCGGCTTCGGAAATTGAGTTCGCCTCGGTCATGTTCGAGCGCTGAATTCAGCCTGACCCCGCAGCGCACGCCTCGACTGACTAGACAGTAGGCAGCCCCGTTCGGCCAAGTGCCGGGCGGGGCTCTGTCGTTGGGGTTGACGTGCGGGTATCCTCAGAACTGGTAGTCACAGGTGTTGGGATCGGCGAGTGTCGCCCAGCCCCGTCCGTTCGGCTTGCGGTGGTCGGCCACGAGGGTGGCGCCCAGGCCGAGCAGGCGCTCGACCTCCTCGTCCCGGGTGCGGTCCTGCGGCTGGAGGTCCAGGTGCAGACGGTTCTTGGTGCTCTTCGGCTCGGGCACCGAGATGAACAGCAGCGCGGCACCGGGGGCCGCGACGAGTGCCTCGGGGTCTCCGGGGGCGTCGTCGTCGGAGAGCGGCGCTTCGAGCACCCCGGACCAGAAGCCGGCGAGTTCGTAGGCGTCGGCGCAGTCGATCGTGATGTGACGTACGAGTGAAGTCATGGGCACCACTGTTGCCGCAGGTGGCCGTCCCGGTCCACCGACTTCGGGCCGGGGGACGGGGCAGGGGACAGGATGGGGGGAACGGCATCCGTCCCGCCACCCCGTCCCCCGGGCCCGCCGGTAGGTCACCTCACCGGTGTGAAGTCCCGCGCCCCGATGAACTCCGGACGCCGGGCCGGTGCCGCGAACGGCTCCTCGGCGGTGTTCTCCACGCTGTTGAAGACGATGAAGACGTTGCTGCGCGGGTACGGGGTGATGTTGTCCCCCGAGCCGTGCATGCAGTTGCAGTCGAACCAGGTCGCCGAACCCGCCCGGCCCGTGAAGAGCTTGATGCCGTGCCGGTCGGCCAGCTTCGTCAGCGCCTCGTCGGACGGCGTGCCGGCGTCCTGCATCTTCAGGGACTTCTTGTAGTTGTCCTTCGGCGTCTCGCCCGCGCAGCCGAGGAACGACTTGTGCGAACCGGGCATGATCATCAGCCCGCCGTTGGTGTCGTGGTTCTCGGTCAGCGCGATCGACACGGACACCGCCCGCATGTTCGGCAGCCCGTCCTCGGCGTGCCAGGTCTCGAAGTCCGAGTGCCAGTAGAACCCCGAAGCGCCGAAGCCCGGCTTGACGTTGATCCTGGACTGGTGGACGTACACGTCCGACCCCAGGATCTGGCGGGCCCGGCCCACCACGCGCTCGTCGGCGACCAGCCGGGCGAAGACCTCGCTGATCCGGTGGACCTCGAAGACCGACCGCACCTTCTGCGACGTCGGCTCGATGATCGAGCGCTCGTCGGCCCGCACCGCCGGATCGGCGATCAGCCGGTCCAGTTCGGCGTGGTAGACGGCGACTTCGTCCGGTGCGATCAGCTGGTCGACGGTGAGGAAGCCGTCGCGCTCGAAGCCCTGGAGATCCTTCACGGCGACCGGTCCCGGCGCACCGGGTGCCGACCAGATGACCGGGTCCTGGCGGGGAGTGATCAACTCGGCCGCGCCGCGGGTGGGGTACAGATCGGTGCGTACATCGGTGGCCATGGCTCAGCCCTCCTCGGTCAGCAGTGGATAGACACCGTTCTCGTCGTGCTCCTCCCGTCCGGTGACCGGAGGGTTGAAGACGCAGACGCAGCGGAAGTCGGTCTTCGGCCGCATGGTGTGGTGCTCGTGGCCGTTCAGCAGGTACATCGTGCCGGGGGTGATCCAGTGCTTCTCGCCGGTCTCGTCGTTGGTGAGCTCGGCCTCGCCCTCGACGCACAGGACGGCCTCGATGTGGTTCGCGTACCACATCGACGTCTCGGTACCCGCGTACATGGTGGTCTCGTGGAGCGAGAAACCCACCTTCTCCTGGGCGAGCACGATGCGCTTGCTCTCCCAGGTTCCGGAAGCGGCCTTCACATGCCGGTCGGTGTTCTCGATGTCACTGAACGAACGGACGATCACGGTGGGTCGGTGCCTTTCTCTCTGCGGTGGTGTTTCGGTACGTGTCCGACCGGGACGGGACGGCCCCGGACGGACGGACGGGCGGCCGGCCGGTCAGGCGGTTTCGCGGACCGCGCGGGCCAGCGTCCGCAGGCCCTCGTCCAGCTCCTCGGGGGTGGCGGTCAGCGGCGGCAGCAGCTTCACGACCTCGCTGCGCGGACCGGAGGTCTCGACGAGGAGACCCAGCTCGAAGGCGCGGGCGCAGATCGCGGCGGCGCGCGCCTTGTCGGTGAACTCCACGCCCCAGACCAGGCCACGGCCCCGGAACCGCGCACCGAGCCGGGCGTGTTCGTCGCAGATCGAGAGCAGCGCCTGCTCGATCTGCTCGCCCCGGGCCAGGGTCTGCTTCTCCATCTGGCCGTCCGCCCAGTAGGCGTCCAGCGCGGCCGCCGCCGTGACGAACGCCGGGTTGTTGCCGCGGAAGGTGCCGTTGTGCTCGCCCGGTCCCCAGATGTCCAGATCCGGTGTGAACAGGCAGAGCGACATGGGCAGTCCGTAGCCGCTGATGGACTTGGACAGGGTCACGATGTCGGGGGTGATGCCCGCCTCCTCGAACGAGAAGAACGCCCCCGTGCGTCCGCAGCCCATCTGGATGTCGTCGACGATCAGGAGCATGTCGCGGCGGCGGCACAGATCGGACAGGGCCCGCAGCCACTCGGGGCGCGCCACATTGATGCCGCCCTCACCCTGCACCGTCTCGACGATCACGGCGGCGGGCTTGTTGAGGCCGGAGCCCTGGTCCTCCAGGAGCCGCTCGAACCAGAGGAAGTCGGGTACCCGGCCGTCGAGGTAGTTGTCGAACGGCATCGGGGTGCCGTGCACCAGCGGGATGCCGGCCCCGGCCCGCTTGAAGGCGTTGCCGGTGACGGCGAGCGAGCCCAGCGACATGCCGTGGAAGGCGTTGGTGAAGGAGACGATCGATTCCCGCCCCTTCACCTTGCGGGCCAGCTTCAGCGCCGCCTCGACCGCGTTGGTGCCGGTCGGGCCGGGGAACATCACCTTGTACGGGAGGTCGCGCGGGCGCAGCACGTTGTTCTGGAAGGACTCCAGGAAGGCCCGTTTCGCGGTGGTGGCCATGTCGAGGCCGTGGGTGATGCCGTCGCGCTCGATGTAGTCGATCAGCGCGCGCTTCAGCACCGGGTTGTTGTGGCCGTAGTTGAGCGATCCGGCGCCGGCGAAGAAGTCGAGGTAGCTGTGGCCGTCCTCGTCGGTGAGACGGGCGCCCTGCGCACGGTCGAACACGGCGGGCCAGCCGCGGCAGTAGCTCCGTACCTCCGACTCCAGGGTCTCGAAGACACTCAGCGCGGGCGGGGTGATGGTCACAGGGATTCTCCTGCTTGAGGGGGGTGTGTGACGGGCGGCGGTGCGGGTGTGCTCGGGAGCGGAACGGGCCGGGCCGCTCGGGCGCGGCAGCAGCCGACAGGCTCTCAGCGGGTCGGCCGGGGCGCTCAGGCGTGGAACGGGCCGATGCGGTACAGCACTTCGGGCTGATGCGTTCCCTCGGGGAACAGCCCGCCGTCGAAGAGGACCTCGCGCTCCAGGGCAACGTCATGGCGCCGCGCGTAGGAGGTGAACAGCCGGTCCGACGCGGTGTTGTCCGGGGTGATGGTCGTCTCGACCCGGGCCAGGCCCTGTCCGGCGGCGACCCGTGAGGTCAGCGCGTCCAGGAGCTTTCCCGCGAGGCCGGTCCCGCGGTGGCCCCGGTCGACGGCCACCTGCCAGACGACGAGCGTGTCGGGACGGTCGGGCCGGAGGTACCCCGTCACGAAGGCGACGGGCGCGCCGGTCTCGTCGCGGGCGACCACGGACGTGGCCGCGAAGTCACGGCACCACAGCAGGTAGCTGTACGAGGAGTTGAGGTCCAGGACCTCGGAGTCGCGGGCGATGCGCCAGATCGCGGCTCCGTCCTCCACTCGCGGGATGTCGATGGTGAGGAATTCGCTTCGGGCACGTGCAAAATCTGCTGGTGCGGCGGTCATGCAAATTGAATTTACCTAGCAAATTTCGAAATTGCATCGACGCAAGGGGTTGGGTGGCGCGGTCCGCTGTGTTATCACGCAGGCGCGTGCCCCGGCGCGATCCGGTCGCGCTTTCTTCCGTTTTGGGTGCTATTTATCCGGCATTACGGGCGTGGTGTGGAGTCGGTCACAAGGTCGTAACTCTCGGGTGACGCAACGGAATTGTGTGGATCGGGGTCGCGTCGAGGTCCTGGAAACTCGGGTGTTTAGGGTTCGGGAAAGCGGGCAGAAGAATGCGGGGAGCTGCTCGGAATTGAGCAGCTCCCCGCATTTATGGAATATTGGCGTGCCGGCCCGGACCTATTCGTTCGGCCAGGTTTCCGAAACGGCTTTGCGGGCAGTTTCGAAGTCGACCTGCCGGCCCGCATCGGCCAGCGCCGCCCCCAGAGCCGCGAGCGAGGACTGCACCGCGCCCCGCGTCGCATCCACACCGTAGTGATTGACCCGGATCATCTCCTTGGACAGCGCACCCCCGCCCGCGATCAGCGGCAGCGACGGGTCGGCCGCGAGCGCCCGCGCGACCAGCTCCGCCGCGTCCACGCCCGCCGGGGCGCGCAGCGTCGTCGCGACCGGCGCCGCCTCCCTCGCCTCGTGCACATACGGGGTGAGGCCCCCGCAGAGCGCCACGGCGCCCGCACGCGTCGCCGCGGCCGCCGAGGCGTGCCGGGCCATCAGCGCGTCCAGGCCCTCGGCCTCGATCCGCTCCACGCAGGCCTCCAGCGCCAGCATCTCCAGCTGGGCGGGGGCGTGCAGCAGCGCCTTGCGGCCGCCGTCGATCCAGCGCTCCTTCCAGTCCAGGAGCGAGAGGTACGAGCGGCGCGGAGCCTGGGGGTTGGCCGCGATCCGCTCCCAGGCCCGCTCGCTCACCGACACCGCCGACACCCCGGCCGGGCCGCCCATCGCCTTCTGCGCGCCGATCACGCAGAGGTCGACGCCCCACACGTCCGGCAGCAACGGTTCCGCGCCCACGGAGGCGACGGCGTCCAGCATGAACAGCGCCCCGTGCGAACGGACCACCTCACCGATCTCGGCGACCGGATTGGTGTTGCCCGTCGCCGCCTCCGCGTGCACCAGGGAGACGAAGTCGATCTCCGGGTGCTCGGCCAGCGCCCGTGCCACCTGGTCGGCGGTGACCGCCGTGTGGAACGGAACCGCCAGGTCGACGACGTTGGCGCCGCAGTCCCGCAGCCAGTTGCCGAAGGTCTGCCCGTACGGCCCGGTGACGACGTTCAGCGCGGTCGAACCGGGCCGGGCGCCGCCCCGGATGCAGCCTTCGAGGGGGAGCAGCGCCTCGCCCTGCATGATGACCACGTCCTGCTCGGTGGCGAGGAGGCGGGCCACCCGCTTCTCGACGGCCGCGAAATGCGCGGCGGTGAGCGGGGCGAGGTCGAGGAAGGGGTGCGTCACGGTGGTGCTCTCTTCGGATCGGATCGGGTCGGTGTGCTGTGGTGCCGCGTACGGACGGTGCTTCCGTCGAAGCGTACCCAGGGCGCCGAGCGGTGCCTCGTACAGTGCTGTTCATGACTGATCGCAGGGCACCGCAGGTGCTGCATGTGAAGGGGCGGGTGCTCGTCGGACCCGAGGACGTCCGGGACGAGCTCTGGGTCGTCGACGGGCGGATCTCGTACGGGAGGCCGGCCGGCGCGGACGGGGCGGTGACCGTCACCGGCTGGGTGCTGCCGGGGCTGGTCGACGCCCACTGCCACGTCGGGCTCGACCTCCACGGCGCCGTCGACGAGGCGACCAGTGAGAAGCAGGCCCTCGCCGACCGTGAGGCGGGTGCGCTGCTGCTGCGGGACGCCGGTTCGCCGGCCGACACGCGGTGGATCGACGACCGCGAGGACCTCCCGAAGGTCATCAGGGCCGGCCGTCACATCGCCAGGCCCCGCAGGTACACCCGGAACTACGCCCACGAGATCGAGCCGGACGAACTGGTCGCGTACGTCGCCCAGGAGGCGCGGCGCGGCGACGGCTGGGTGAAGCTGGTCGGCGACTGGATCGACCGGGAGGTGGGCGATCTGACCGCCTGCTGGCCGCGCGAGGCGGTCGAGGCGGCCATCGCCGAGGCGCACCGGCTCGGCGCCCGGGTCACCGCGCACTGCTTCGCCGAGGACTCGCTGCGCGATCTCGTCGAGGCCGGGATCGACTGCATCGAGCACGCCACCGGGCTCACCGAGGACACCGTTCCGCTCTTCGCCGAGCGCGGTGTGGCGATCGTCCCCACGCTGGTCAACATCGCCACCTTCCCCTCGCTCGCGGCGGGCGGCGACGCCAAGTTCCCCCGTTGGTCGGCCCATATGCGACGGCTGCACGAACGGCGTTACGACACCGTGCGCGCCGCGTACGACGCCGGGGTTCCGGTCTTCGTCGGTACCGACGCGGGCGGGGTGCTCGCCCACGGGCTGGTGGCGGACGAGGTCGCCGAGCTGGTGAAGGCGGGCATCCCGGCCCTGGACGCACTGTCCGCGACCACCTGGGGTGCGCGTCGGTGGCTCGGGCGGCCGGTGCTGGAGGAGGGCGCCCCGGCGGACCTGGTGGTGTACGACGAGGACCCGCGGGCGGACGTGCGGGTGCTGGCGGCGCCGCGACGGGTGGTGCTGAACGGGCGGGTGATCGGCTGAGCGCGGCGCACGGGGCGGCTTCCCGGCCGGGGTGTGCCGTGTTGACAGGCAGTTACTGCGGCGCTGCCGTGTCGTTGAATCACCTTTGCGTGCACCCCGGCGCAGTCGGCCCACGTGCCGTCCGCGCTCGGCGGATCGGGTGACTCCGAGGAACGAACGTACCGAGATATTCGAATACAGGCGCGGAAACCCCCCTTTGGGGTGAACTCACGTCAGGTGTCTGCCGGTTCACCCTCTGTGCGTAAAGCTTTCGGGGTCGAGGTCACCGGCGCTCGCGATGTCCCCCATTGGACGGCGCCGGTGGCTCCATGTCTCTTGTGGGGGTTCCACCATCTTGAACAGCAACACCTTCCGCCTGGCCGCCCTGGCGGCCGCCGTCGCTCCTGTCGCCCTGCTGGCCGCCGTCCCGGCGCACGCCACCACCGCGACCACCACGACCACCGGCGACGGGAAGGCGAGCGCGGTCGTGCTCCGTACCGCACTCGACGTCTCGCTCCTGAACAAGACGATCGAGCTGCCGCTCAAGGCCACGCTCAATGAAGTGCAGGCACCCGCCAGCGCCGACAGGACGGCGCTGAGTGTGCGGCTCGACGGGGTGGACAACGGACAGCCGTTCAGCGTGCTGAGCGCCGATGTGGCCACCGCCAGGGCGACCGTCGCCAAGCAGAAGGCCGAGGGGTACAGCAATCTGGCGAAGGTCCGGGTCCATGTGCCCGGACTGCCGATGCTCCCCCTGATCGAGGTCGAGAAGGTCACCTCCAGGGCGGTCTGCGAGGTGGGCCGGAAGCCGGTCGCCGAGTCGAACCTGCTGGGGCACGTGTCGGTCCTCGGCAAGCGGATCACCCTCACCGCGGGCGGCACCACACAGGTGAAGGTGCCGGGTGTCGGCGAGGTGACCCTCGACCTGTCGAAGACGCACACCACCTCGCGCACCGCGGCGGCGGCCGCACTGCAGCTGAAGGTCTCCGTCAACCCGCTCAAGCTGAACGTCGCCGATGTACGGGGCGAGGTCACGCTCGCCGAGGCGACCTGCGAGACGCCGAAGCCGACCGGGCCGGGCGGCGACAGCGGCGGTACGAGCAACGGCGGTTCGGACAACGGAGGTGCGAGCAGCGGCGGTTCGGACAACGGAGGCTCCGGCAACGGCGGGGCGACCGGCGGCAGCACGTCCGGCAGTACGGCGGGCAGTACGTCCGGCAGCACCTCGGGTGCCACCGGTGGCGGTGACAGCGGCGGTGTGAAGCCCCAGACCGGCACCGGCCACGCCCCGGCCGCCGACTCCAGCCTCGCGGAGACGGGCGGCAGTTCCGCGACGCCGTACATCGCGGGCGGTGCGGCCCTGCTGCTGGCGGTGGGCGCCGGGGCTACGGTCGTGGCCAGGCGTCGCGCCCAGAACTGACGGAGGCGCGGGGAGCGGCGTTCGCGTGCCGGAACGCCGCTCCCCGCGAGCCGCCCGTCAGCGTGTGACCGCGGTCAGCGTCTGCAGCGCCTGGTCGAGTGCCTGAAGGAGGCGGTTGGTCGTCGCGCGGTCGCGTACCGCCAGCCGCAGCCACTGCGGGCCCAGCCCCGGAAACGTATCGCCACGCCGCGTCGCGAACCCCAGCGCCCGCAACCGCTCCCGGACCTCGGCGGCCCCCTCCAGCCGCACCAGGACGAAGGAACCCTCGGCCGGCTCCGCCACCCGCACCTCGGTGAACTCCCGCAGTCCCGCGACCAGATGGGCCCGGTCCACCGCGATCCGCTCCGCCGCGGCGGCCGCCTCGGCGAGGGCCCGCGGCTCCATGCACGCCTCGGCCGCCGCCAGGGCCGGGGACGACACCGGCCACAGCGGCTGCGCCTCCTCCAGCGCGTGGATCGTCTCCGGGCCGGCCAGCACATAACCGACGCGCAGCCCCGCGAGCCCCCAGGTCTTGGTGAGGCTGCGCAGCACCACGAGCCCCGGCACGTCCACGCGAGCGCACAGTGCCTCGCGCTCGCCCGGCACCGCGTCCATGAACGCCTCGTCGACCACCAACGTCCGTCCCGGACGCGCCAGCTTCTCCAGCACGGCCGCGGGATGCAGGACCGACGTGGGGTTGGTCGGATTGCCGACCACCACCAGATCCGCGTCCTCGGGCACGGCCGCCGGGTCCAGCCGGAAACCGTCCTCGGCGCGCAGCAGCACCCGGCGCACCTCGTGCCCCGCCGCGCGCAGCGCCGACTCCGGTTCGGTGAACTGCGGATGGACCACGACCGGACGGCGGGCCGGCAGCGCCCGTGCGACGAGCACGAACGCCTCCGCCGCACCCGCCGTCAGCAGCACGCGCTCCACCGGCAGCCCGTGCCGGGCCGCGACCGCCGCCCGCGCCGGACGGCCGTCCGGGTAGGCGGCGAGCGCGCCCAGCGACGCGGAGATACGCGCCCGCAGCCAGGCCGGGGGCGTATCGGCCCGTACGTTGACGGCGAGATCGGTCAGATCCCGTCCCCGTCCCCGTACCTCCGCGTCACCGTGGTGGCGCAGATCGTGCGTGCCCGCGCCTGTCGCGTCGGGACTTTCAGTGGGAGTGTGCATGACCGCCGTGGGGGTGGTGGTGATGGTGGCCGTCGTCGTCGGGGTGGAAGTGCGGCTGCTGCGGCAGCCCCACCTTGTCCTCGAAGCCCGGCAGCGCGATTCGGTACACGCATGAGTCGCAGTTCATCCGCAGATCGCCCTCGACGGCCTCCCGATAGCGCTCCATGACCAGATCGAACAGTTCCTCGGCCCCACCGATGACCTCGGCCGGGCGGACGTCCGACTCCGGGTGGGCGCCGGCCCATTCCTCGGTCTGACGACGCACCCGGTCCGGCAGGATGCCGGTGAAGAGGAAGTACGGCAGAACGACTATGCGCCCGGCACCCAGCTTCACGCAACGGTCGAGACCGGACGGTACGTCGGGCGCCGCGAGCGACACGAACGCCGTCTCCACCCCCGCGTAACCGCGGCCCTCCCAGAACAGCCGCGCCGCCTTGTACACCTCGGCGTTGGCATCCGGGTCGGTCGAACCGCGCCCCACCAGCAGCACCGTCACCTCGGACCGGTCGGTGTCGCCCAGCACCTCGTCGACCCGGCGCTCCAGCACCCGCAGCAGTGCCGGGTGCGGGCCGAGCGGGCGGCCGTAGGTGTACGAGATGCCGGGGTGGCGCTCCTTCTCACGGGCCAGCGCCGCCGGAATGTCCCCCTTGGCGTGCCCGGCCGACACCAGCATCAGCGGCACGGCGGCGAAACGCCGCGCACCGCGCCCGACGAGCTCGGTCACGGCGTCGCCGAGCGGCGGCGGGGACAGCTCGATGAAGCCGCCCGCCACCGGCAGTCCGGGGTGGCGCTCGCCCAGTTCCGTCACGAAGTCACGGAACGCCGCGGCCCCGCCCTCGTCCCTGGTGCCGTGGCCGGCGACGAGCAGTGCGGGCTGGTTGGACGGGGTGGCAGGGGCGGTCACAGGTTCTCCTCGGTGTCGGTGGGGGGTACGGGGTGGTACAGCAGGGCGTTCAGCGCGGCCGCGGCCACGGCCGAGCCGCCCTTCTCGGACACATTGCTCACGGCGGGCAGACCGCTCTCGCGCAGCGCCGCCTTCGACTCGGTCGCGCCGACGAAACCGACCGGCAGCCCGATGACGAGGGCGGGCGCGGCATCGAGGACGAGCAGTTCCTCCAGCGCGGTCGGCGCGTTGCCGATCACCCAGATCGCGCCCGGCCCGACCTGCTCGTACGCGAGCCGGACCGCGTGTGCCGAACGGGTCAGTCCGGGACCGGACCTGGCCTCCTTCAGGCGGCACACGGTCTCGCGGCGGGTGATGCCCGCCGCGACCATCTCCACATCGGTGACGACCGGGGCACCGGCGTGCAGCGCCGCGTGCGCGACGACGAGCGACGCCTCGTCGCAGACCAGATCGGTCGCGTACGCCAGATCCGCCGCGGAGTGGATGACCCGCTCCACGACCGCCCGGGTCAGCGGGGCGAAGTGCGAGGTGTCCAGGCGGGCGCGGAGCCGCCGGAACGACTCCTGCTCGATGGGGTGGACGGTTCTCTCCCAGGGCCGGCTCACTTCTCTCCTCCCTGCGCCGCGGTGGCCGACTGCCAGCGGTAGCCGCGCGGTGTCACCATGCGGCCCGCGATCTCCCGGGTGGCGGTGTTGCCGACCGTCACGACCGTCATCATGTCCACCGTCGCCGGGTCCAGGGCGGCGAGCGAGGTCACCCGGCTGCTCTCGTCCGGGCGCGAGGCGTTGCGTACGACCCCGACCGGGGTCGCCGGCTCCCGGTGCTCGGACAGGATCGACAGGGCCTTCGGGAGCTGCCAGTCGCGGCCCCGGCTGCGCGGGTTGTAGAACGTCACGATGATGTCGGCCTCGGCCGCGGCCCGGACCCGGCGCTCGATGACCTCCCACGGCGTGTGCAGATCGGAGAGGCTGATCGACACGTGGTCGTGACCCAGCGGGGCGCCCAGGATCGCGGCAGCCGCCAGCGCGGCCGTCACACCCGGCACACCCACCACATCGATGTCGGCACCGGCCTCGGCGAGCGCGGGCGACGCCATCGCGTACACGCCCGCGTCACCACTGCCGATCAGCGCCACCGCATGCCCCTTGCGTGCCTCGGCGACCGCGGTGCGGGCCCGCTCCTCCTCGGCGCCGAGCCCCGACTCCAGGATCGTGGTGCCGGGTCGCAGCAGATCCCTGATCTGGTCGACGTACTGATCGAGCCCGACCAGCACCGAGGCCCGCCGCAGCTCCTCGCGGGCCCGCGGGGTCAGCAGATCACGCGCGCCCGGTCCGAGACCGACGACGGCCAGCCGTCCGCGCGGGCCGCGGCGCACCACCGCGCAGGTGGCCATCGCGGCCCGTCCCGCAGGGTTCGACTTCCGCTTCGGCACGAGGAGTTCGCCCCCCGCGGCGAGCGCCGCGGCCTCCGCGACGGACGGCGTTCCGACGGCGGCGAGCGGCGCGGCCGACGGATGGGGCACCTCGATACGGGCCAGCTCGTCGGCGGTGTACGTGCGCAGCGGTACGCCGAACCGTGCGGCGGCCTCGACGATCCCCGGCTCGTCCGCCTTCGCGTCGACCGTCACCAGCTCCGCGACGCTCAGCGGCGAGAGCCCGGCCTCGCCCAGGGCTTCCCGGATCAGCCCGACGACCTCCTCGACCGGCGCGTTCCTCGACGCACCGACCCCGACGGCGAGCGACGCGGGCCGCAACACGGCCGCCCGCGCGCCGAGTTCCACGATGCGGTCGGTGACATGCAGCACCGCCGGCCCCTCGGCACCCGGGGACACCTGCGGCGGCAGCGGCGGCAACGGCCACACCGCGTCCGCCCGCAGCTCCACCGGAGCTCCGTCGAGCACCGCGCGCGACACCCCCGCCACATCGCCCTCCACCGGGAGGCCCAGCATGTCCAGCCCCGGCACTCCCGTCGCGTCGGTCGCCGTCGTCACGACCGGCGCCGCGCCCAGCACCTCACCGACCGCCTCGGCCAGGGCGTTCGCCCCGCCACCGTGCCCGCCGAGCAGCGCCACCGCATGGCGGCCCGCCTCGTCGACGCAGACGACACCCGGGTCCGAGGACTTGTCCGACAGCAGCGGCGCGAGCAGCCGCACCACGGCCCCCGTCGCCAGGAAGCACACCAGCTGCTCGCACTCGGCGAACGCTCGTTGCACGGCCTCGCGCACCGGTCCCTCGTAGAGCGCGGTGCGGCCGGGCCAGGCCGCGGCCAGCCGGTCGCGGGCGACGGTGCCCGCCGCCGTGGCGGAGATCAGGCCGATCACTGGGTTGCTCCTTCACTTGCACGAACCGCGGGGCGGGTGCCCCACAGCAGAAAGACCGGGTTGGTCGCGGCGAGCCGTGTCACCTCACCGGGCAGCGGCGCCAGCCGGGAGGACTGCAGCAGCACCCCCTCGGGCACGAGCCCGGCACCGGCCAGCGCCGCACGCACCTCGGGCACCCGGTCCAGCGCCGCCAGCGCCACCACCACCGAGCGCCGCGCACGCCGGGCACACGCCGTCACGATGGCGGGCAGCTCACGCCCACCGCCCCCGATGAACACCGCGTCCGGCTCGTCCAGACCGTCGAGCACGGCGGGCGCGGAGCCGTGCACCGCGTGCACGTACACGCCGTGCGCCGCCGCGTTCGCCCTGATCCGGCCGACCCCGTCCGGGGTCTTCTCCACCGCGACGGCGGCCGCGCCGAGCCGCGCGCACTCCACCGCCACGGAACCCGAACCCGCACCGATGTCCCACACCAGGTCACCGGTGCGCGGCCCCAGCCGGGCCAGCGCCAGTGCCCGGACCTCGAACTTGGTGATCATCGAGTCGCGGTGCTCGAACTCCGTCTCGTCCAGCGCCCACCGGCCGGGCCCGGCCGCCGCTCCCGCGACGGTCCGCACCGGGGAGAGCACCCGGGACTCGTCCAGGCACAGCACCACACTCACCGGATCCGGCCAGTCACGGGCCAGCGCCTCGGCGGGAGTCAGCCGCTCGACGCGCTCCCGCTCCGGATCGCCGAGCGCCGTCGCGACGACCAGGGTGCGCCCCTCGGTTCCGTGCGCCAGCCCGGCGGCCAGCTCGGCGGGCCCGGCACCGGGCCCGGTCAGGACGGCCACCTTCGGGTGCGCCAGGCACACGTTCACCGCGGTCCTCGGGTCGCGGCCGTGCGCGCTGACCACGACCGCGTCGTCCCACGCCAGCCCGAGCCGGGCGAAGGCGACCGCGACGGACGGCGCGCCCGGCCGCACATCGAGCGCGGCCGCCCCGAAACGTTCCGCCAGCGCCCGTACGATCCCGAAGAATCCGGGGTCGCCGGAGGCCAGCACGACCACCCGGGCCCCGTCCCCGGGCGCGTGTTCCGCGATCCGGTCGAGCGCGGGTGCCAGCGGACCGAGGACGACGTGCTCGGCCCGCCCGGTCCGCTCCTCCCGCCCCGCGGCTTCCAGGTGACGCCGGGCGCCGACCACCAGCGTGGCCGCGGCCAGCGCCCGACGGGCCTCGTGACCGAGCGGCTCGCCCGTCCCCGTACCGAAGACCAGGACCGGCGCGGCGGTCCCGGTACCGGAGGTTCCGGTCACGAGCCGGACCGCTGGGCGCGCAACTGGGCCCGCGCCGCCTTGTCGGCCTTGCGGAAACCGTGGAAGTGCCCCGGGTGGTAGAGGTGCGAACGCGTCCCCGACGCCGACAGCGCCGGACCGACGAGGAAGAGGGTGTGCTTCCAGAGCTTGTGCTCCTTGACCGTCTCCTCCAGCGTCTCGATCGTGCAGTGCAGGACCAGCTCCTCCGGCCAGGTCGCCTGGTACGCGATCACGACCGGCGTCGAGGTCGGATAGCCGCCCTCCAGGAGCTCCTGAGTGAGCTGCCCGGAGCGGGCCGCCGAGAGGAACAGCGCCATCGTCGTGCCGTGACGTGCGAACTCCCGTACCTCCTCGCCCGGCGGCATCGGCGTCTTGCCGCCGCCGAGACGGGTGAGGATCACGGACTGCGCGACCTCCGGAATCGTCAGCTCCCGCTGCGCGATCGCCGCGACCGCCGAGAACGACGACACCCCCGGCACGATCTCGACCGCCACCCCCAACCCGGCACACCGGTCGACCTGTTCCTGCGTGCCGCCCCACAGCGCCGGGTCGCCGGAGTGGATGCGGGCCACCTTCAGCCCCTCGGCGGCCGCGCGTTCGTACACGGCGACGACCTGCTCCAGCGACATCTGCGCCGAGTCGAGGATCTGCGCGCCCTCCCGGGCGTGCTCCAGGACCTCCGCCTGCACCAGGCTCGCCGCCCAGATGACGATGTCGGCATCCGCGATGGCCCGCGCCGCCCGGAAGGTCAGCAGATCGGCGGCGCCGGGGCCGGCACCGACGAACGTCACTTTGCCGTGGGTGGGCGGGGCGGCCGCGCCGGCTGCGTCGACTGCTTCGGACATGGGACGGGGTCCTTTCGGAAAACGGGACAGGGGGACGGAACGGTGGGACGGGTGGCGGTGCGCGCAGAGATGCGCGCACCCGGGTCAATCGGCTAGCAAGAGCGCATGGCGGTGTTCGTCGCGCTCGGCGCGTTCCTGATGACCCTGGCCGGCGGCTGGGTCGCCCAACGCGTCACCGACCGCCGCCATCTGGTGCTCGGCTTCGCCGGCGGACTGATGCTCGGCGTGGCCGGCCTGGACCTGCTGCCGGAGGCGGTCGGCGCCGCGGGCGAGCCCGTCTTCGGCGTCCCCGCCGCCCTGCTGCTGTTCGTGGGCGGCTTCCTCGTCGCCCATCTGGTGGAGCGCCTGCTCGCGGTGCGCCAGGCGGCACACGGCGCGGGCGAGGAGCGGGTGCCGCAGGTCGGACTCACGGCGGCGGCGGCGATGGTCGGCCACAGCCTGATGGACGGCGTCGCGCTCGGCGCGGCCTTCCAGGTGGGCGCGGGCATGGGAGCCGCCGTCGCCCTCGCCGTCATCACGCACGACTTCGCCGACGGCTTCAACACCTACACGATCACCAGCCTGTACGGGAACGCCCGCCGCAAGGCCCTGCTCATGCTGTTCGCCGACGCCCTGGCACCGGTCGTGG
The DNA here is from genome assembly GCF_044742755.1 of Streptomyces sp. NPDC087845. NCBI lineage: Bacteria > Bacillati > Actinomycetota > Actinomycetes > Kitasatosporales > Streptomycetaceae > Streptomyces > Streptomyces sp. NPDC087845. The sequence goes on along the minus strand of NZ_JBIUVC010000007.1, from coordinate 12,017 downwards.
GCGCCGCGACGACGCTGCTGTTCACCCTTCCGGAGGAACCGCTCGGCTGCTATCTCGGCTTCTTCGGCGGCGTACTGCTCTACCTCGCCGCCGCCGAGATCCTCCCCGAGGCACACCACGAACACCCGGCCCGCTCCACGCTGCTGTGCACGGTGGCCGGGGTGGGTTTCATCTGGCTGGTCGTGGGCATCGCGGACTGACCACCGCGCCGCACCCGGGCACCTCACAATTTCCCGCCCCGCCCGCCGTCGCGCGGCGCGGGCGCGATCAGCGTCGACAGATACGGCAACGGTCCCTCGGCGAGCTCCGCCGCCGGCCGGATCGACTCCTCGGGCAGTCCGAGCGCGGAACCCCAGACCGCGTCCTCGGTACGCCCCGTCTCCCGCAGCGCCGCGGCCACCTCCGCCGCCAGCCGGCCGAACTTGTACGCGACGACCGTCCCGGGACCTTCGAGGGCCTCCTTCAGCGCCGCGGCCCCCGCCGTCACCGGCACCAGCGTCAGCGGCTCCGTGCCCTCCGTCAGCACCGCACCGCTGCGGGCGGCCAGATCCTGCATGGCCGTGATCCCGGGCACGGTCTCCACGGCCGTCCCCGGCAGCAGCTCGCCTATCGTCTGCGCGAGATAGGTGAACGTCGAGTACACATTGGGGTCGCCGATCGTCGCGAACGCCACCGAACCATGGGTACGCAGCAACGCGGCGACCCGCTCGCCCGCCGCGTCCCACGCCGCCTCCCGGCGTGCCCGGTCCGTCCGCTCATTGAGCGCGAACACCACCCGCACGACCTTGTCGGCCGCCACGTAGTGCAGCACGGTCGCCTCCGCCCGCCCCCGCTCACCGGTGTCCATCACCGGCACGACGACGACCGCGGCATCGCGCAGCGCGTTCACGCCCTTGACGGTCACCAGCTCCGGGTCACCGGGGCCCACGCCGACGCCGACCAGCCTGCTCGTACCGTGACCGTGGTTCATCCCTTGCACCTCTCAACGAATCGGCGGACCATACCGGGCGCCGAAGCCCCATGCGTATGCAGATAACTCGCGTGCACGCCCCGCTGCACGAACCCCTCCACGCGCCGCTCCGGCTGATGCAGGCCCCACGCCGGTGCGGCCCCGGCGCCCGGCTCCAGCACGGTCCGGTGGAACTCGTGCCCGCGCACCCGCGTCCCGGGCGCCGCCAGCACACTGTCGGAGACCGCCACGGCCTCCCGGTAGCCCAGTGTCAGCCGTTCGGACATCCGTGCCTCGGCGCCGAGGACCCCGCACATCGGCAGCCCGTCGAGCGAACGCGCCAGATACAGCAGCCCCGCACACTCGGCGGCCACCGGAGCCCCCGAGGCCGCCAGCTCCGCAACGGCCTTGCGCAACGGCTCGTTGGCGGACAACTCGGGGGCGTACACCTCGGGAAACCCGCCCCCGACGACCAGCCCGCGCGTGCCCTCGGGCAGCGCCTCGTCCCGCAACGGATCGAACGGCACGACCTCGGCCCCGGCGGCGGCGAGCAGCTCGGTGTGCTCGGCGTAGGAGAACGTGAACGCGGCCCCGGCCGCGACGGCGACCCGTTGGAGCCGGGGAGCGGCCCCGTCCCGGGCGCCGCCCACCGCCTCCACCGCGTCCCACACCGCGCCCGGCACCGCGGGCGCCGACCGCGCCAACGCCATGAGCGCGTCCAGGTCGCATCCCGCCCGCACCCGGTCCGCCATCGCCGCGACAGCGTCCACCGCGTCGCCCCGCCGCTCGGCCACCGGCACCAGGCCCAGATGCCGTGACGGCACGGCCACCCGCTCCGTCCGCCGCAGCACCCCCAGCACCGGCACACCCGACTCGTCCAGCGCCTCCCGCAGCAGCGCCTCGTGCCGCTGCGAGCCGACCTTGTTCAGGATCACCCCGCCGATCCGCACCTGGGGATCCCACGAGGCGAACCCGTGCACCAGCGCGGCCACGGACCGCGACTGCGACGACGCGTCGACGACCAGCACCACAGGCGCCCGCAGCAACTTCGCGATCTGGGCGGTCGACGCCAGCTCACCGTGGCCCGCCGCCCCGTCGTACAGCCCCATCACACCCTCGACGACCGCCAGATCGCAGCCGAGCGCACCGTGCGCGAACAGCGGAGCGACCAGCTCCGGACCGCACATGTACGCGTCGAGATTGCGGCCCGGCCGCCCCGTGGCCAGCGTGTGGTACCCCGGATCGATGTAGTCGGGCCCGACCTTGTGCGCGGACACGGCGAGACCCCGCCCCGCGAAGGCCGCCATCAGCCCCGTGGCCACGGTGGTCTTGCCGCTCCCCGACGAGGGCGCGGCGATCACCAGACGCGGAACGTTCACCGCGGGCCCCTCACCATTCGATGCCCCGCTGACCCTTCTGACCGGCGTCCATCGGGTGCTTGACCTTCGACATGTCGGTCACCAGATCGGCGGCCTCCACCAGCTCCGCGGGCGCGTTGCGCCCGGTGATGACCACATGCTGCGTACCGGGACGGTTCCGCAGCACCTCGATCACCTCGTCGGTGTCGACCCAGCCCCAGTGCATCGGGTACGCGAACTCGTCGAGGACGTACAGCCGGTACGTCTCGGCGGCCAGGTCGCGCTTGACCTGCTCCCAGCCCTCGCGCGCCGCCTCCTCGTTGTTCAGCTGCTTGTCGCGCTGCACCCACGACCAGCCCTCGCCCATCTTGTGCCAGGCGACGGAGCCCCCCTCGCCGCTCGCCCCGAGGACCTTCAGCGCGTTCTCCTCGCCGACCTTCCACTTCGCCGACTTGACGAACTGGAAGACGCCGATCGGCCACCCCTGATTCCAGGCGCGCAGCGCGAGCCCGAAGGCCGCCGTCGACTTCCCCTTCCCGATGCCGGTGTGCACCACCAGCAGCGGACGGTTGCGGCGCTGACGGGTGGTGAGCCCGTCGTCCGGCACGGTGGTCGGCTGTCCCTGCGGCATTACGCGGCCCTCCTGCTGGTCGACTGAACATCCTTGACGAGCCCGGCGATCGAGTCCGCCCGCAGCTCGTCGAGCGTCACGGCGGTGCCGCCGAGATCACGTGCGAGGGCGCCCGCGAGCCCGAGCCGTACGGGCCCCGACTCGCAGTCCACGACGACGGACGCGATGCCCTCCGCCTCGTGCAGCCGCGCCGCCCGCGACGCCAGCGCCACCGGCTCGGGCCCCCCGGTCGCCCGCCCGTCGGTCACCACGACCAGCAACGGCCGCCGCGACGGATCACGCAGCCGCTCCACCCGCAGCACCTCATGGGCCTTCAACAGCCCGGCCGCGACAGGCGTACGCCCGCCGGTCGGCAGCGCCTCCAGCCGGGCCGCCGCCGCGTCCACCGACGACGTCGGCGGCAGCACCACCTCGGCGTCCTTGCCCCGGAAGGTGACCAGCCCGACCTTGTCCCGCCGCTGGTAGGCGTCCAGCAGCAGCGAAAGGACCGCCCCCTTCACGGCACTCATCCGCTGCCGGGCGGCCATCGATCCGGAGGCGTCCACGACGAACAGCACGAGGTTCCCCTCGCGCCCCTCCCGGGTCGCCTGCCGCAGATCGTCCCGCCGGACCACCAGCCCCCGTCCCGACCGCCCCCGCGCCCGCTGATGGGGGGCGGCGGCCTGCACGGTCGCCGCCAGATGCAGCTTGGTCAGGGCGCCCCGCGGACGCCGCGCACCGGTCGTACGCCCGTGCTCGGTGCGCGCCCGGGACCGCCGCCCCGCCGCGCCCTCGCCCAGGCCGGGCACGCTCAGCGTCCTCGTACGGAACGGCTCGGCAGCACGTACGGGCTGCTGCTCACCGCCCCCGGAGGACTGCTGCCCCGGCCCCTGCTCGGGCACGGACCGCGCGGGCGTGTCACCGGCCTCGCCCTCGGGCTGCGGCGGCGTGCCGGGCCCGTCGCCCTGCGGGGGCCGGCCGCCGCCACCGGGGCCGTCCGGGTCCGGGTCGTCGTCCTCGCCGCTGTTCTGCTCCAGCGTGTCGTCGAGCTTGTCCTCGTCCAGGCCCGGCGCGTCGAAGGGGTTGCGCCGACGCCGGTGGGGGAGCGCGAGCAGGGCGGCCTGCCGTACGTCCTCGGCAAGCACATCCGTACGCCCCGCCCAGGCGGCCAGCGCGGTCGCCGTCCGCGCCATCACGATGTCCGCGCGCATCCCGTCGACCTCGAAGGCCGCGCAGGTGGCCGCGATCTGCCGCAACGCCCCGTCCCCGAGGCGCACTTCGGGAAGCAGCGCACGCGCGGCGACGATCCTCGCCCGCAACGCGCCTTCCTCGGCGGCCCACTCGGCGGCGAAACCGGCGGGATCGTCGTCGTACGCGAGGCGCCTGCGCACGACCTCGACCCGCTGGTCGGTCTCGCGGGACGCGGCGACCTCGACGGTCAGCCCGAACCGGTCCAGAAGCTGGGGCCGCAGCTCCCCCTCTTCGGGGTTCATGGTCCCGACCAGCAGGAAACGCGCCGCGTGCCGTACGGAGACGCCTTCGCGCTCCACGTACGAAGCACCCATGGCGGCCGCGTCCAGCAGCAGGTCCACGAGGTGGTCGTGGAGCAGGTTGACCTCGTCGACGTACAGGATGCCGCGATGGGCGTCGGCGAGCAGCCCGGGTTCGAAGGCCTTCACGCCCTCGGCGAGCGCCCGCTCGATGTCGAGCGCCCCGACGAGCCGGTCCTCGGACGCGCCGACCGGAAGCTCCACCATGCGCGCATCCCGCGACACGCCGGCCCCGGCCTCGTGGGGGCCGTCGGGACACGCCGGATCGGGCGACGCCGGGTCGCACGAGAACCGGCACCCGGCGACGACGGGAACCTCCGGCAGGAGCGCGGCGAGCGCCCGCACGGCGGTGGACTTCGCGGTGCCCTTCTCGCCGCGCACCAGCACACCGCCGACGGCGGGCGAGACGGCGTTCAGCAGCAGCCCGAGCCGGAGATCGTCCTGCCCGACGACGGCGGTGAAGGGGTACGGCGTACTCACGGTGCCTCCATGGGTGAACGGTGTGATGTCGGCCCCTGCGGCGTTCGCGGAGCGGGGTTCCGGGGGCGGATCCCCCGGTCGGCGGGTGCGCGCAGCCCGCTCACCCGTCCCCCTCCAGATCGCCTTCGAGCTCCAGATACGTGGCCCGCAACCGCTCCAGCGTCTCCGCGTCCGGCTCCGCCCACAGCCCCCGCTCGGCCGCCTCCAGCAGCCGCTCCGAAATCCCGCGCAGCGCCCAGGGGTTGGACTTCTGCATGAACTCCCGGTTCTCCGGGTCGAAGACGTACTCCGCCGACAACTTCTCGTACATCCAGTCGTCGACGACACCCGCCGTCGCGTCGTACCCGAACAGGTAGTCCACGGTCGCGGCCATCTCGAAAGCGCCCTTGTACCCGTGCCGCCGCATCGCCGCCATCCACCGCGGGTTCACCACCCGCGCCCGGAACACCCGGTGCGTCTCCTCGCCCAGCGTCCGCGTCTTCACCTGGTCCGGCGTGGCGCTGTCGCCGACGTACGCCTCGGGCGACTCGCCGGTCAGATGCCGCACCATGGCGACCATGCCGCCGTGGTACTGGAAGTAGTCGTCCGCGTCCACCAGGTCGTGCTCGCGCGTGTCGACGTTCTTCGCCGCCACTGCGATCCGCCGGAACGCGGTCTCCATGTCGCCGCGCGCCGCCCGCCCGTCGAGCCCGCGCCCGTACGCGTAACCGCCCCAGACCGCGTACACCTCGGCCAGATCCGCGTCCGACCGCCAGTTCCGGGCGTCGATCAGCGGCAGCAGCCCCGCCCCGTACGCCCCCGGCTTGGACCCGAAGATGCGTGCCGTGGCCCGCCGCCGGTCGCCGTGGTCCGCCGTGTCCTCATCGGCGTGCGCCCGCACGTAGTTGGCGTCGGCCGGCTCGTCCAGCTCCGCCACCGTCCGTACCGCGTCGTCGATCAGCCCCACCACATGCGGGAACGCGTCGCGGAAGAATCCGGAGATCCGTACGGTCACATCGATGCGCGGCCGGCCCAGCTCGCCCACCGGTACGACCTCGAAGCCGGTCACCCGGCGCGATGCGTCGTCCCACACCGGCCGGCAGCCGAGCAGGGCCAGGATCTCCGCGATGTCGTCACCCTGTGTGCGCATGGCCGAGGTGCCCCACACGGTCAGACCGACCGACTTCGGATAGTCGCCCGTGTCCGCGAGGTACCGGGCGATCAGGGAGTCCGCGAGCGACTGCCCGACCTCCCACGACAGCCGGGACGGAATCGCCTTCGGGTCGACCGAGTAGAAGTTGCGGCCGGTCGGCAGCACATTGACGAGCCCGCGCGTGGGCGAGCCCGAGGGGCCGGCCGGTACGAAGCCGCCGTCCAGCGCCCGGAGGATGTGGTCGATCTCGTCCGTCGTCCGGGCCAGCCGCGGCACGACCTCCTCGCACGCGAAGCCCAACACGGCTACGGCGGCCGGGAGTTCGAAGCCCAGGACGTCCCGCACCAGTCCCGCAGCGGCCGCGAGGTCCCAGCCGCGCTCCTCCATGCCCTCCGCGAGCCGGCGGCACAGCCGCTCCAGCAGGTCGATCGCGTCCGCACCGGTGCGCGCCGGGCCGTCGACCAGTCCGGTCAGCTCGGCCGGCACCTTCACCGCGGCGCCCGGCTCGGCCAGCAACTCCTTCTCGCTGAGCCCGAAGTGCTCGGCGACCGACGCCCGCAGCCCCGGCAGCGCGTTCGCCGTTCCGCCCCACACCTGGGAGGCGCGCAGCACGGCCAGCACCAGGTTGACCCGTGCCTCGTCGACGGGGCCGCCGCCGAGGATGTGCAGGCCGTCCCGGATCTGGACGTCCTTGATCTCGCAGAGGTAGCCGTCGATGTGCATGACGAACGAGTCGAAGTCGTCCTCGCCCGGCTGTTCGTCGACATGGAGGTCGTGGTGCAGCTCGGCGGCCTTCACCAGCGTCCAGATCTGGGCCCGGACCGCCGGGGCCTTCGTCGGGTCGAGATCGCTGACCAGCGCGTACTCGTCGAGCAGCTGCTCCAGCTTGGCCAGGTCGCCATAGGTGTCGGCACGTGCCATCGGCGGCACCAGATGGTCCACCACCGTGGCGTGCCCACGCCGCTTGGCCTGGGTGCCCTCGCCCGGGTCGTTGACGATGAACGGGTAGATCAGCGGCAGTTCGCCGAGGACGGCGTCGGGGCCGCACCCGGCGGACAGGCCGAGGCCCTTGCCCGGCAGCCACTCCATCGTGCCGTGCTTGCCCATGTGGACGACGGCGTCGGCGCCGAACGAGTTCTCCAGCCAGCGGTATGTCGCCATGTAGTGGTGCGACGGCGGCATGTCCGGGTCGTGGTAGATCGCGATCGGGTTCTCGCCGAAGCCGCGCGGCGGCTGGATCAGCACCACCACATTCCCGAACTGCAGCGAGGCGAGGACGATCTCGTCCCCGTCCACGTACAGCGAGCCCGGCGGCTCGCCCCAGTGCTCCAGCATCGAGTCGCGCAGCTCCGGCTCCAGCGTGTCGAACCAGGCCCGGTAGTCGGCGAGCGGGACGCGCGCGGGGGCGGCCGCGAGCTGCTCCTCGGTCAGCCACTCGACGTCGTGGCCACCGGCGTTGATGAGGCGGTGGATCAGCTCGTCGCCGTTGTCGGGGTGCCCGTCGACCCCGTAGCCGGCGTCGCGCAGGGCGTCCAGGACCCGTACCGCGGACGCGGGCGTGTCCAGGCCGACGGCGTTGCCGACGCGGGAGTGCTTGGTCGGGTAGGCGGTGAAGACGAGGGCGAGCTTCTTCTCGGCGTTCGCCTTGTGCTTGAGGACGGCGTGGCGCACCGCGATTCCGGCGACGCGCGCGGCGCGCTCGGGGTCGGCGCGGTACACCGGCACGTCGTCCGGGCCCTGCTCCTTGAAGGAGAACGGGACGGTGATCAGCCGGCCGTCGAACTCCGGGATCGCGACCTGCATCGCGGCGTCCATGGGGGAGAGGGCGGCGTCCGACGCCTCCCACGCGGCGCGCGACGAGGTCAGGCACAGGCCCTGGAGCACGGGGACGTCCAGATCGGCCAGCGCGCCGATGTCCCAGGCCTCGTCGTCGCCCCCGGCGGAGGCGTCCGACGCGCGGGTGCCGCCCGCCGCGAGGACCGTGGCGACCAGGGTGTCCGCCCTGCCGAGCAGCTCGTAGAGACCGGCGTCCGCGCCGCGCAGCGAACCGCAGTACACCGGCAGGGCGTTGGCACCGCGGGCCTCGACCGCGTCGCAGAGGACGTCCACGAACGAGGTGTTCCCGGACAGCTGGTGCGCCCGGTAGAAGAGCACCCCGACGGTCGGGCGGCCCTCGACGGACGCACGGTCGCCGTGCAGGCCCCACTCGGGCATCTTCTGCGGCTCGGCGAAGCCGTGGCCGGTCAGCAGGACGGTGTCGGAGAGGAAGCGGGCCAGCTCCACGAGGTTTCCGGGGCCGCCCTCCACGAGGTAGCGCAGCGCCTCGGCGACCACACCGGCCGGTACGGACGACTCGGCCATCAGCTCCGCGTCCGGGACGGCCTCGCCGCCCAGCAGCACGGTCGGGACGCCGGACGCCTTGAGGACGGCCAGCCCGTCCTCCCAGGCGCGCTTGCCGCCGAGGAGACGGACGACGGCGACGGAGGAGCCCTCGATCAGCGCGGGGAGTTCCTCGTGGGCGTCGATGCGGGTGGGGTTGCCGATGCGGTACGGCGCGCCGGAGGCGCGGGCGGCGAGGAGGTCCGTGTCGGCGGTCGACAACAACAGCACGGTGCTCATAGGGGCGTTCATGCGCGTGCTCCAGGTGCTCCGGGGGCGATGAAGGGAAGTTCTGCCGGCGCGCCCGACTCGATGAGCCGCAGCAGCGCGTCGGTGTCCGCGTGTTCTTCGATGAGGTCGCCGAGGCGGTCGAGCTGTTCCTCGCGCAGCGCGGCGAAGCAGGTGTCGGGGGCGGGGACGAAGCGACGGCCGGCGGTCCGCGCGATCTCGGTCAGGAAGCGGCGGCGGAACGCGTCGCTCTCCAGCGAACCGTGCCAGTGGGTGCCCCACACGGCACCGGCCCGGCATCCGTCGAGGAACGCCTCCCCGCCGCGTACGTCGGCGACGCCGTGGTGGATCTCGTACCCCTCGACAGGGGCGCCGAGCGCCTCGCCGACGGGGCGGGCGAGGGTCTTCTCGCGGTCGAAGCGGACGCGTACGGGCAGCAGGCCGAGGCCGTCGACGTGCCCGGCTCCCGACTCGACCTCGTCCTCGATGTGTTCGCCGAGGATCTGGAAGCCGCCGCAGATCCCGAGGACCGGCCGGTCCTCGGCGGCGCGCCGCACCAGGGCGTCGGCGAGGCCGCGCTCGCGCAGCCAGGACAGCGCCTTCACGGTGCCGCGGGTGCCCGGCACGATGACGAGGTCCGCGTCGGCCAGCTCCTCGGCGCGGTCCACGAACCGGACGACGACGCCCGGTTCGGCGGCCAGCGCGTCCACATCGGTGAAGTTCGACATCAGGGGCACGGCGCACACCGCGACCCGCAGCACCTCGTCGCCGTACGGCGGCGCGACGACCGATTCGCGTACGGCTCCGCGCAGCGAGACCCGCAGCCCGTCCTCCTCGTCGATGCCGAGGCCGTGGGCGAAGGGCAGCACCCCGTACGTCTGCCGTCCGGTGATCCCGCGCAGCATCTCCAGGCCCGGCTCCAGCAGGGACACGTCGCCCCGGAACTTGTTGACGAGGTACCCCGCGATCAGCGACTGGTCCTCGGCGTCGAGCAGCGCCGTCGTACCGAAGAACGAGGCGAAGACGCCGCCGCGGTCGATGTCGCCGACGACCACCACGGGAAAGCGCGCCGCCCGGGCGATGCCCATGTTCACGATGTCCGTGCGCCGCAGATTGATCTCGGCCGGACTGCCCGCCCCCTCGCAGATCACCGCGTCGTACGTGCCCCGAAGCTGCTCCAGGCAGTCCACGACCGTGGAGAGCAGCGCTTCCTGCCGGCCCCCGTGGTAGCCGCGGGCGCTCATCTCGCCCACCGGCCTGCCCATCAGGACGACCTGGCTGGAGCGGTCGCCGCCGGGCTTGAGCAGGACCGGGTTCATCAGTGCGGTCGGCTCCACCCGGGCGGCCTGCGCCTGCATGGCCTGGGCGCGGCCGATCTCGGCGCCCTCGCGGGTGACGAACGAGTTCAGCGACATGTTCTGCGCCTTGAAGGGCGCCACCTTCACGCCCCGGCGCACGAGCCAGCGGCAGATGCCCGCGGTGACGACGCTCTTGCCCGCGTCCGAGGTGGTTCCGGCGACCAGCAGCCCGCCGCTCATGTCCGTCTCCGTCCTGTGATGCGCGTTCCCGGCATACGGGTTCCCGCGGTCCGGTGTCCGGCGATCCGCCGTGCGGCGAGGCCCGCGCCCAGTCGTCCCGCCACGCACACGCCGAGGGCCAGCGCGCCCACCCGGCGCGACAGCCGTACCGCGCGTTCGATGTCCTCGGTCTCCACGGTCCGGCCCGTCTCCCCGTTGAGGACCGGACGGTGCTCGACCCGGCCGCCGTACGCGAGCGTCCCGCCGAGCCGTACGCCGAGCGCACCCGCGAACGAGGCTTCCACCGGGCCCGCGTTGGGGCTCGGGTGCTGGGCCGCGTCGGCCCGCCAGGCCCGTACCGCTGCACGTGGCCGCCCGCCCGCGGCCACGGCGAGCAGGGCCGTGAGCCGGGCACCCGGCCAGCCCGCGAGGTCGTCGAGCCGGGCCGAGGCCCAGCCGTAGCGGCGGTGGCGGGGCGACTTGTGGCCGACCATGGCGTCGAGGGTGTTGGCGGCCCGGAAGCCGACGAGGCCGGGCACCCCGGCCAGCGCACCCCACACCAGGGCGCCGACCACGGCGTCCGAGGTGTTCTCGGCCACGGACTCCACCACGGCACGGGCGATCTGCGGTCCGTCGAGGGAGTACGGGTCCCGCCCGCACAGATGCGGCAGCCGCTCGCGGGCACGCCCGATGTCATCGGCGGCCAGGGCGGCGCCGATGATCCGGGCCTCACGCCCCAGGGACGTACCGCCGACGACGGACCAGGTGGCTGCGGCGGTCAGCGCGACGGAGGCGGCGGGGCGGCTGCGTACGGCACGGGTGACCAGCGCGGCCCCACCCGCGGCGCCTCCGGCGCAGACGAGGGTGTGCAGCGCGCCCCACCCGCGGTGGTCGCGCCACAGCCGGCGCTCGACGCCCGCCGCGGCCCGTCCGAAGGCAGCGACGGGATGCCCCCTGCGGGGGTCACCGAGCAGCAGATCGCCGATCAGGCCGACTGTGGCGCCGTACGCGAAGATGCGGTCGGCACGCACGGCTCAACCGGCCGTCACGCCTCGGAGGAGCTTCGTACAGGTGGCTCTCGTCGAGAGCGCCACGGCATCGGACGCACGGCAGCCAGGCATGGCGATATGTCCTCACTCAGGGTCCGCGCCCTGGTTCGACGTGACCGGCGACGAGAGTCTCCTGGCTCCCGGATCCGCAGTTCCCCGGCCTTCCAGCCCGCTCGCGCGTGCCGTGACTTCCGGTGTGGGGGACTGCTCCCCGGTGACAGTGGCGGGACCGCGCCGGATTCGCACCGGCTTCCTCTGCTGTCGCCGTAATTGGCTCCGGCAGTCCACCACGCTGTGCAAACGCCCGTCAACTTGCCGTTGACCTGCGGCGGCGCAGTGTGCTGAGGCCCACACCGGGCCGGGGCACACCACAGCGGGCCGGACACACGAGGGGTGTCCGGCCCGACGGGGGACGAGCGGAGGAGTGCTCAGGCGACGATCAGATAGATCCCGTACGTGACCGCCGCCGCGCACAGCGCGAAGCAGACGTACGCGCCGGCGCGGGCCAGCAGCAGTGAGCCGCCGGAGCCGCCCTGCGCCGCCGGTTCGGGCTGCTTCGAGAGGCCGACGATGCCCAGGGTGAAGAGGCCCACCAGCGCGACGGTGACGACGAGGGAGACACCGAAGACGGAGCCGAGGGCTGCCCAGTCGATTTTCATGCTGAATCCTTAGAGGTCGTCTCATTTGGTGAGTCGGCGGTAGCAGATGAGGGTGCAGGCGATGCTGGTGAAGGCCAGGAAGTGTTCGGCCTTGCGTTCATAGCGG